>CAVSIM010000001.1:0-249034 GCA_963728055.1 uncultured delta proteobacterium
GGAATTTTCGAGAATCGATTTCGATGTGCTGTCAGAAATGGGGACCAAATTTTCCCTCACCGTCCGCCAAGCCGTTTCCAGCCTGTCCGACCTCCTCCGGAAATGAAAAGCCACCAGCCTGGAATCCATTGTCTTTTCCAATTAATTCACATCCCAATGATGTGGTGAAGCGCTCCAGGGGCGTCTATTCGGATCTTTCGAGGCATACCATTCAGATATTAAATAATGCGGTTTTTGCAAAATGTAAATCCGAGGTATGTCCCCTACAGCTCTTTATTGACAAAACCCTATTCGGTGTGTATAAATACACACCATGGAGAGCCGGAAAATCATTCAGATTCTCAAGCAAAATGGCTGGTATGAAGTCGCCAAAGTAGGTTCTCATACCCAGTTCCGGCATCCACAAGTAAAGGGGCGAATCACCGTACCACATCCCAAAAAGGATATACCCACTGGCACATTAAAGAGCATCGAGCGCCGGTCGGGACTTAACCCTACAACGACACTTAATATGATTTGACCTTTACATCAGCCGCATGGTCTGGCAGACTACGCAACAACCCTTAAAAATAAGGAGGCCGACCATGCTACCGACAATCCGCAGTGACGAATACCTTTACGCCGTTCCCAAGTTTGACCTTGCTAAAGGCGATATCAAGGAATTCATGAATGAACTAAGCGGGTTCCACGAACAATTTGCCGATTGTTTCCAACGCAGCGAGTCGAGAGAACATTTTTTCAAGTACATGGCCGGTCAGTTCAGCGATTTAGAACGCAAATCCATTGAACCTATCGCCTTGGCGGTCGTAGACGGCAATGTCCGAGCCCTGCAGCGTTTTGTCAGCGATGCGCCCTGGGACGAAGAAAATATGATACATAAGTATCGTAGCTCTGTGAACGAAGATCTTGGCAGCCCTGATGGGGCGTTGGTCTTCGATGAAAGCGGCTTCGTAAAAAAGGGTCAAGACTCAATCGGTGTTGCCAGACAGTACTGCGGAACCATCGGAAAAGTCGATAATTGCCAGGTCGGCGTTTTCGCCGCCTACGTTTCTGGAAATGGATACGCCCTGGTAGACAAGCGGCTGTTCATCCCGGAAGACTGGTTCGAAGACGATTACTATGACCGTCGGCAAAAATGCAAGCTGCCCGCAGACACCGTATTCCAAACCAAGCCCGAATTGGCAGTGCAGATGCTCGGCACCATCAGCTCAGAAAAGGTGCTGCCGTTTAAATATGTGCTGGCCGATTCGGTGTACGGCACAAGCCCTGATTTTATTTCGGCGGTTGAAGCCTTGCCGGATAAAACTTATCTCGTCCAGGTACCCAAAAACACGCTGTGCTGGCTCAAGCGTCCGATGACCATACCAAAAACCTATCGTTGGGGTGGGCAGATCAAAACGAAAACCATCCTGTTCGATTCAGAGAGCAAGCCTCTGGCCGTGGAAGAATTGGCTCATAATATCAACGACTATTTCTGGTACCGCCGCACGGTGTCCGAAGGCACCAAGGGGCCGATTGTTTACGAATTTACCCGAAGGCGGGTTATTCTCTCGGATGCCGGGCTTCCCCAGAAGACCGTGTGGCTGTTGATCCGACGAACGCTTGGAGATGATCCCCGGTACAGCTACTTTATCAGCAACGCATCATCGAGCACACGGCTGAAGACCCTTGTGTGGCTCAGTGGTTTGCGCTGGGCGATTGAGCAATGTTTCGAGGAGACCAAAACCGACCTTGGCATGGATCATTACGAGGTGCGAAAGTTTACCGGCTGGCATCACCACATACTAACGTGCATGCTGGCACATTTTTTTCTCTGGCACCTGAAGATCAGGTTGGAAAAAAAAAGCACCGTCTATTACGCTGTCGCAGCTTAGAGTCTTGCTCATGGTGCTTTTACCAATGAAAAGACAAACCATAGATACCTTGATCCACCATATCCTTGGGGTCCAGACGAGAAATCATCGCGCCTATCTTTCTCACAGAAAAAGGCGCTTGAGAGAAATTGTCAAAGAACGGCAACTAACGTTGTAGGGTTAAGTTTCAGTGAGGTAATATCATGGTAAATTATATAGCTATCGTTCATAAAGAGGCCAAAACTGATTTTGGCGTATCTTTTCCTGACTTTCCCGGTTGTATCACCGCTGGGCAAACCGTCGATGAGGCCAAGGATTTGGCCCAAGAGGCGCTTGCCCTCCATATTAAGGGTATGATCGAAGACGGCGAGCAGCTGCCGGCTCCATCTAAACTTGAAGATATCATGGTTGATGCGGATTACGCTGATGCTGCCGCCTACCTGGTTATTTCTATTCCGGATACCAAACCGCGGACAGTAAGAGTCAATATTACTGTTCCGGAGATGACTCTAAAGCAAATCGATGCGGCAGCCAAGAAACGGGGAATGTCAAGATCCTCATTTCTTGTTCATCTCGCTCAAAATGCGATTCATTCAAATCATTCGCAGCCATCGGCATAGCACTCGATTTATGGCTTGAATCTGTTCGACAGCGTATTTTACCGCATCCATCCCGCCGGCAATTTCTTCTTTTCTATCAGCGGGCCCTTCACCTTTTTCTCCTCTTCGGGGCGGTGCAGCAGCTTGAAGATGCTCGGGCCCAGGAGGCAGGTGATCACCGCTAACAGAACGATGGCGTCCTTGAAGCTCTCCGTGATGAATCCCTGTTCGCGGCCGATGGTGGCGGCCACGATGATCAAGCTCAGCCGGGAGGCGAGCAGGATGCCCAGGTTCAGGGATTTTTGAAACGACATTCCGCCGAACGTGAACAGCAGGCCCGGCAGCAGTTTCACGAGCACGGCCAGCGCCAGGAGCTTCAAGGTGAAAATTATCTGATCGACCGACAGGATATTGAGCACATCGAACTGCATCCCGACGTTGATGAAAAAAAGCGGGATGAGAAATCCCGAACCGATCCCCGAGAGCTTCAGTTCGAGGTGGGCTTTTTCCTGAAAGACGATCGCCAGCATGGACCCGCCCATAAACGCCCCTAAAACCGGTTCGAGATGCACCAGTTCCGAAAAGGCCACGAACAGGAACAGCAGGGCCAGCGAGAAGCGCACGCCGAGTTCCTGGGAATCCTCGGCCGCCAGCAGGCGCGATACTTTTTCGGGGTGCCACCAGGACCACAGCCTCGCGGCTTTGAGCAGCAGGGCAAATCCGAAGAAAAGCGGCAGGGGTTTCAGAAACTGCCAGCCGAAGCCGTTCTCGTGCCACAGGACGTAGAACGTGATGCCGAACAAGGTCAAAAAATCGGCCATGGTGGCGGCGATCAGGGCGGTCTGGCCGATGGGCGTGCGGCTCAGGGATGCCTCCTTCAACGTCGGCACGACGAGCCCCAGGGAGGTGGTCGAAAGGACCAGGGCGATGAAAAAACCCTGGCCGAGGAGGGCCGCCGCCGCCATCGACAGAAGAACGGTGCCGCCGAAAACCAGGAGCTGCAGCACCAGTTGGCGGGGGCGCTGTTTGCGCAGCGCGCCGAAGTCGATTTCCATTCCGGCCTGAAACATCAACAACAGGAAGCCGATCTGGGCCAGAAACGACAACCAGTTGCCTGAAAACTGGAGCTGCAGAACGCTCTTTCCCAGAACCACGCCGAAAAGAATTTCCAGAACGACCGCCGGCAGCCGGACCATCCGGCTGATGCCGGGCAGAAACGCCGCCCCCAGCGCCACGATGAGCAGGGACCAGGCGGGTTGAATGACCATGGCGCACTCCAGAATGTTCAGGTCGAAAATATCGGGTCGGGTCTGAGGTCCCGGAAGGGCGAAAGATGTTTCGCCCCTACGAAACCGTCAGCCCTGTTCGCGGCGGCGAAAGATTGCGCGCTGAAGGGGGCGCCTGCCTTCAGCGCGTGACGATCAGCACCGAGCAAGGGGCCTTGCGTACCAGGACATCGCCCACATTGGGCGCGAACAGCTCTTTTTCCCGGTTCTCGCTGCCGATGACGATAAGATTGAACCGATCGGCGATGGCCAGGATTTCACGCACCGGATTTCCCTGTCGCAGGTGCTCGTCGATCTTGATCTTGTGGATGTGCGCCAGGTCGCGCACGCGCCTGAGCATGCGCTCCGGCCAGGGCGTCGCGTCCGCATCCTGGCCGTGCAGGTATTGCGGCTCTTCGACGATCACGACCGCCAGGCGGGCCTCGAACTGCTGCGCCAGATCGACGGCCACCGCCAGCGCCCGTTCGGCGGCTTGGGTCCCGTTGAAGGGCACGAGAATATTTTCGTAGGCTTTGGTGGCCTTTGATACCAGCAAGGGGCAGGCCAGGGAGTGGGCCAGGTCGATGGTCACCGGTTTGGTCAGGGATTTGAGCAGGGACGGTTCGAGGGCCGGAATCACAACGGTTCCCGCATCCTTCAGGTCGGCCAGCATCCGCTCGAAATTCTCCTCGCTCTCCAGGACCTGGATGTCCAGGCTTTCGGCCCACTGATCCAGCTGGTCCCGCAGGCCGCAGGCCTCTTTGCGGCACAGCACCTTGATTTTCTTGATCTTGGTGTTCTGGGCCAGGTAAAAGGCCTCCCTGACGAGATCGGCCATGTCGGCGGCGTCCGCGGCCGGAAGCCCGATGACCAGGTTCTGGCCGTAGGTCAGGGGGAAGTGGGGCTGATCGCACTCGACCATGCTGCAAAAGGTTTTAAACAGGTCCGACCGGCCGAGGATGAGCAGGCGATCGCCGGTCTCGAAGGTGGTCGCGTCATCGGGAAATATGAGGCGGTTCTCGCGCAAAAGCCCCACCAGCCGCCAGTCGGGGTTTCCGGCCTGCAGGAGGGCGCGGCTCGAGGTCAAACCGGTTTCGTCGATCGCCAGTTCCAGCAGCTCCCCCTCGCCCTGCCCCAGGTCGATCACGTTGACCCGCGGGTCCTTCAGGTACTGGTAGATCTTACGGGCCGCCACCGCCGTCAGCAGAACGGTCCAGGCCTCGAGGTCCTGGAACTGCGGCAGCACGTCCGGGTCATGGACCAGGGCCAGGACGTTTTTGACTTCTTTTTCGCGCGCGAATTTCACGATGGCCAGGTTGACCCGGTCGTCGGGGGTGAGAGCGAGCACGTAGTCCTGCTGTTCAAGTCCGGCCTCTTCGAGCACGACCGGACTCGAGGCATCTCCGGCGACAATCCGGTTGAGGCTGGGAAACCGCTTGCTGAATGGCCCCAGCTTCTCTTCACGTTTGTCGAGCAGGGTGGTGTCCCAGTTTTCGCTGAACCGTTTCAGCAGCTCGTCGCTGATCCGGCCGGCCCCACATATCAGTATTTTCAAAGCGACTCCTCTAAGCGGCCCCGGCACCGCTCCATCAACGGGTGCTTGCCGCCGTGCCGGCTGCGGCCGGCGGCGGGCTACTTCAATTCCTTGATCTTTTCCAGGCTTTTCGTTTTTCCGATCATGATCAGGATGTCGCTGTCCTTGACGATGAAATCCGCCGCCGGAACGATGATGAAGCGCTCCGGCACCAGTTCCTTGACGGCGATGACGTAGACATCGTAGCGGCTGCGCAGATCGATCTCCTTGAGGGTTTTGCCGATGAAAGACTTCGGCGGATCGACCTGCACCAGGTTGTAGTCTTCCTCCAGCGGCAAAAACTCCAGGATATTGGGCCGGGTGAGCCGCCGCGCCAGCCGGGCCGCCGTGTCCTTGGCCGGCCGGATCGTATCCGAGGCGCCGAGTTTCTTCAAGATCTCGGCATGGATGTCGTCTTCGACTTTGGCGATGACGGTTTTAACGCCCAGTTCGTGCAGGTGGTAACAGATCAGGATGCTGTTGCTGATTCTGCCGCCGGTACTCACGACAACGCCGTCCATCTCCTTCAGCCCCAGGCCCCTCAGGGCTTCGGCGTCGGTGGCATCGAGGACGATGGCGGTGGTGGTGTATGGTTCCACCGCCTGGATGCGGTCGCGGTTGCGATCGATGGTGACCACCTCGTGGTTGCTTTCGAAGAGCGCCTTGGAAACGTAGAATCCGAAGCTGCCCGCTCCGATGACGGCGAATCGTTTCATGCTGGCCTCCATTATGAGGTCGTGTAAGCGTTCACAGAGTGCCGCAGATGCAAGGCGTCGGACGCGCCGGCGTACTCGTGGCCTTCGCCCGACAACGCCGCAGATGCGGTGCTTTGGTGTAAGCGTTCACAGGGTGCCGCAGATGCAAGGCGTCCGGGCGCGCCGGCGCCCTCGTGACCTTCAAGCGCCCGACAACCCCCGCAGATGCGCTGCCCTGGTGTAAGCGTTCACAGAGTGCCGCAGATGCAAGGCGTCGGATGCGCCGGCGCACTTGTGTATGTCAAGCGCCCGACAAACCCCGCAGATGCGGTGCCCTGGTGTAAGCGTTCACAGGGTGCCGCAGATGCAAGGCGTCGCGCGCGCCGGCGCCCTCGTGACCTTCAAGCGCCCGACAACCCCCGCAGATGCGGTGCCCTGGTGTAAGCGTTCACAGGGTGCCGCAGATGCAAGGCGTCGGGCGCGCCGGCGTACTGGTGTACGTCAAGCGCCCGACAACCCCCGCAGATGCGGTGCCCTGGTGTAAGCGTTCACAGGGTGCCGCAGATGCAAGGCGTCGGGCGCGCCGGCGTACTGGTGTACGTCAAGCGCCCGACAAACCCCGCAGATGCGGTGCCCTGGCGTAAGCGTTCACAGGGTGCCGCAGATGCAAGGCGTCGGGCGCGCCGGCGTACTGGTGACCTGTCAAGCGCCCGACAACCCCGCAGATGCGGTGCCCTGGTGTAAGCGTTCACAGGGTGCCGCAGATGCAAGGCGTCGGGCGCGCCGGCGTACTTGTGTACGTCAAGCGCCCGACAAACCCCGCAGATGCGGTGCCCTGGCGTAAGCGTTCACAGGGTGCCGCAGATGCAAGGCGTCGGGCGCGCCGGCGTACTGGTGTACGTCAAGCGCCCGACAACCCCCGCAGATGCGGTGCCCTGGTGTAAGCGTTCACAGAGTGCCGCAGATGCAAGGCGTCGGGCGCGCCGGCGTACTTGTGTACGTCAAGCGCCCGACAACCCCCGCAGATGCGCTGCCCTGGCGTAAGCGTTCACAGGGTGCCGCAGATGCAAGGCGTCGGAGCGCCGGCGCACTTGGTATGTCAAGCGCCCGACAAACCCCGCAGATGCGCTGCGTAAGCGTTCACAGGGTGCCGCAGATGCAAGGCGTCGGGCGCGCCGGCGTACTGGTGTACGTCAAGCGCGCGACAACGCCGCAGATGCGGTGCCCTGTGAACGCTTACCCGATCATGAGGTTCTCTTCGGCATACTCCAACCCCTTGCGGGGCGGAGGGCCGGCGATGATGTACGCGAACGCCGGCACCCCGACCCGGCCGATGATCATCACAACGATGATGATGAATTTTCCGATCCCGTTCAGGGTGGCGGTCGCCCCCATGGAAAGGCCCACCGTCCCGAAGGCCGATATGGTTTCGAACAGAAAGCTCAGGTACTGTTGATGCCCCAGGGCGCCGCTGCCGTGCGCCGGGTCCGAGAATAGAATCAGGAAAAGGGCCGCCAGGATTATGGCGATGGATAAGACGACGACCGACACGCTTTTGGAAACCGTCTCCTGCGGAATACTCTTGTGAAACATGTTGACCCGCACCCTGTCTTTCAGCCGGCTCCAGGAAAATGCCGCCAGGACCGCGAGCGTGGTGGTCTTGATGCCGCCGCCGCACGACCCCGGCGAGGCCCCGAAATACATCAAAAACATCATGAACGCCAGCGAGGCGCTGTTCAGCGCGCCGATGTCCACCGTGTTGAACCCCGCCGTGCGGCAGGTGACGGACTGGAACACAGCCATCATCAGTCGCTCACCGAAACCGGCGTTCTGCGGCAGGTTTTTTTCGGTAATGAGCAATATAACCGCTCCCAGACCGATCAGCAAACCGGTGGTGACCAGGACCGTCTTGGTGTGCACCGAATAGCGGCGCGCACGCCGCTGCCGGTCGCTCGTGCGGCGGATGAGTTCGTACACGACCGGAAACCCGAGGCCGCCCAGCACGATCAGGCTGCAGATGGTCACGTTCAGCAGGACGGAACCCCGCTCGTCGATGAAGCTGTTGGCAAAGAGCGCAAACCCGGCATTGCAAAAAGCCGAGACCGAATGAAACAGGCCGAGGTAGAGGGCTTCGCCCGCCGGGTGGGAGCGCCACCAATGACAAAACAACAGCGCCGCACCGGCAAGTTCGGCCGTAGCGGTAAAGATGAAAATCGACCGCAGCAGATAATAGATATCCGCGCGCGGCGTGTGCGAAAAGACCTCCTGCATGGCCATCCGGTGCTGGAAAAAGACCTTCCTGCCGATCAGCTGAAATAAAGTGACCGAAATGGTCATGATCCCCAGCCCGCCCAGCTGGATCAGGGCGAGGATGACGACTTGCCCGAAGACCGTAAAATAGCTGCCGGTGTCGACGACGACCAGCCCGGTGACGCAGACCGCCGAGGTCGCCGTAAACAGGGCGTCGATGGGCCGGATAGCGCCGGAAACCGTGGCGAGCGGTAGCATCAGCAGGCCGGTGCCCACGGCAACGGCCGCCAAAAAGCTCAGCAGCAGCAGGCTGGCCGGATGCAGGGTGCTGAGCTTTTTAAAGATCCAATCCACCATATTCGACACGCCTTACTTGAGATATGGATGCCCGCTGCCGGGCGCCGGTATGACCATTTGCCACACCGGCTTTTTCGGCGTTTTTTCATTATCCTGTTTAAGGGCATTACGCAACCTTCCCGCTTTCTAATCATCGGCGAATTTTTTTCTTCTGGAGCGGTGTTGGTAAAAAAAGATGAAATTTTTCTTGAAACCAGCAATGGTATGATATATTGTCATACCGGAGGTGATTAAAATGACTGCCTCAAAAATTGCCATCACTATCGACGACACCCTGCTAAAACAGCTTGATCTAATAGTGAAATCCAAAGTGTATCCCAACCGCAGCAAGGCAATCCAAGCGGCTGTCGCAGACAAGCTCAAACGCCTTGAAAGAACCCGCTTGGCACAAGAATGCGCCAAACTCGATCCGGAATATGAACAAAATCTGGCGGAGGAAGGATTTTCAACGGAGATAGATGAATGGCCGGCATATTGAGGGGTGACATCTACTGGGCGGATTTGAATCCAGTTATTGGTAGCGAACAGGGCGGTTATCGTCCTGTTCTTGTTTTGAGCCAAAACATTTTCAACGAGAAGTCGGGCACGGTCATCGCGATAGCCATTACCAGCCAGCCGCAACGGGCGGGATTTCCCTTGTCTCTTGGATTATCGGATACAAAACTCCCCAAAAAATCCTGGGCCAAAATCAGTCAGGTTCGTACGTTGTCAACAAAAAGAATTGGAAAAAAGATTGCAAGCGCTTCTCCAGAGGAACTCGTCAGCATAATCGATGGCTTGAACGACATAATCGGTGGCTGACAGCCGGCTTGAGTCGAACCCGTTTAAAATTGTGCCACCCAGCCGTGGCGTTTGCCTAACCGTTGTATGTACTCTATGATTTATTCGACGAGATGACTCCGTGCGGCGGTCGCCTCTAAATTGGCCCTTTGCATACTTTTGGTCCCAGAGATAATTTCCGGACTCAACCGACGTAATATGAAGGTGCTTTGGATACTGTGGCAAGCAGATCTATTTGTACCTCGGATAGAAGGCAATTGACTGCGACCCGAAACGCTGGGCTTCGTACCGAATTTTCAGGCCAAGTGTACCCAGCTGAACCGAAGGGTAACGCTGCTGATTGAATTGAAGATATTCGTTTTTTTCCGTGGATTGAAAACATCACGTAACATCTACGTGGCCATAAAAGTAAGAGACTATCATGAGTATAAGCAGAGTTAAAAAGAAATATAAAATAAATGAACAACCTAATGATTTTTTATTTTGGCAATCAAAATCACATGAAGAGCGACTGGACGCATTAGAGCAACTCCGCAAAGAATACAATCTTTGGAGATATAATGCTGAGCAAGGACTTCAAAGAATTTATAGAATTGTTAAACGACAATAGGGTAAAATATCTGGTAGTTGGCGGATATGCCGTCGCATTTCACGGGCATCCACGTTATACAAGAGATATGGACATATGGATAGAGCTGTCACCAGATAATGCTGATAAAATCTTAGACGCTCTCAAGGAATTCGGTTTTGGATCATTAGGGCTTAAACCCGACGACTTTCTCGAGAGCAATCAGGTAGTACAACTAGGTTATCCTCCCAATCGTATCGATATTTTGACGACGTTAAAAGATTTGAATTTTGACGATTGCTACAAAACAAAAGTTGAAGTTAAAATTCAAGGTCTTCGTATTGATTTTATCGATATCGAAAACTTGAAGAAAAATAAAAGGGCTACCGGCCGCGCACAGGACCTTGCCGATGCAGAAAACCTGGAATAGCATGGCGCCAGGATGACCACTCTCGGAACTTTCCAATGGGCTTTGATTTTTTCAGCCCACTGTCAATGGAAGAATGAGGTTCTGTGGGCAGACCCGATCGTTAAGGAAACAATGGAGTGGCGGAAAGAATACGTGGATAAATTAAAAAGCGATATCGATGCGATCTTCAATGATTTATTCAAACGCCAAAAATCCACTAATCGCAAGTGTGTTGCACTTACTCCGCTTCGTCCACGATCAAGACCACGGATTGCCGATGAACTCTGATGACAGGCCCCGCTGCGGCTGGCCGGGCGACGACGAGCTGATGCTCCGCTACCACGACAGGGAGTGGGGCGTGCCGGTCCACGAAGATCGCCAGTGGTTCGAATACGTCGTGCTGGATGCCTTCCAGGCCGGGCTGTCGTGGCGGACGGTCCTGCACAAACGCGAGGCTTTCCGGAAGGTGTTTCACGGCTTCGACCCGGCCCGCGTCGCCCGGATGACGGAAAAAGCGGTGGAAAAAGCCTGCCAAAACGCGGCGATCATTCGCAACCGCCTGAAAATCCGCGCGGCGGTCAACAATGCCAAGGCGTTTCTGGCCCTGCAGAAAAAGCACGGTTCTTTCGACGCCTTTATCTGGTCGTTCACCGACGGCAGGGTCATTCACAACGACTGGAGGAAAATAAACGACATTCCCGCTCACACCGAACTTTCCGATACCGTCGGCAAGTCGATGAAAATCGAAGGCTTTTCCTTTGTCGGCACCACCATCTGCTACTCGTTCCTCCAGGCAGGCGGCATCGTCAACGATCACCTGGTGGAATGCTTCCGCCACAAAGAGCTGCTGGAGCGGCAATAATTCTTATAGATATTCGTGGTTGAGATTCATCCGTTCTTTTCCTTTCCTCAACGCCGCAAAAACTGCAGAGTGTCCTGATCTCATGTTTGCCGCCGAGATAAAGGTTGACACAAAGGTCACGCCACGACTTTCATTGGATTGAAATCGTTACACGAGCACGAGCACGAGCACGTTCACGGTCATCGAAGATGCATCGTTTTTTCGTAGAATGCAGATGTGGTCTATTATCATTCAGCCTCTGCAAGTCTTTTTCCCATGCTCGTAAACGTACTCGTGCACGTGCTTGTGAACGAGATTTTTTTCGGCCGTTTTTGCTGAATGCCGTTGAATTCAATCATGATGGCGTCTCGACCTCGAGTGGCTTCTGCAATCCTTAATAAAAAGTGACCATAACCTTTGCGTACTCAACGATTCGAGTTCTCGCCGGCAGCGGGGCGGGCGGTGAACTCATTTTTTCGCCGTAACTTGCTCGTCGGTGCATGCCAGAGCATCAAAGCTCTTCCGGTATGAAAGCCACCACGTCGTCGATCTTGGCCGCATCGGCCAACAGCATAACCAGGCGATCGATACCCAGGGCGTTTCCGGCGGCTGCCGGCATGTCCTTCAGAGCGTTCAGGAATTTCTCCGGCATCGGGGTAACCGATTTGCCGGCCAACCGCCGCAGCTTGCCCTCTTGCTCGAACCGCAGCCGCTGCTCCGCCGGATCGGTGAGTTCGGTAAAGGCATTGCAGAGTTCCAGGCCGCCGATATAAAGCTCGAAGCGTTCGGCCAGGCGGCGATCTTCCGGTTTCAGCCGCGCCAGTGCACCGCAGGCGGCCGGGTAGTCACAGAGAAACACCGGCGTATCGATACCCAGATGCGGTTCGATATCGAGCCCCATCACTTCGTCGAAACGATCCTCCGCCAAGGCCTCATCCACCGCTACCGAAGCAAAGCGCTCGAAGGCGTCGGCCACCGTCATCCGCGGCCACGGCGGTGTCAGGTCGATCTGACGCCCCTGGTAGTGCAACAAATCCCCCGAACCCGCCTGCCGGGCGACGACACCGATCAACTCCTCGCACTGCGTCATCATGTCGGTGTAATCGGCACCGGCCGTGTACCACTCCAGCAGCGTCAGTTCCGGCAGGTGCCGGCGCCCCCTCTCATTGCGTCGAAAGCATTTGCAGATCTGAAATATGCGGGAATAACCGGCGGCCAGGAGCCGCTTCATGCACAGCTCGGGCGAGGTCCGAAGGTACCAGCCGCCGGACGGCTGGGCGTCGATGTGCGCCTCCGGCGCCGGCGCGGGGATCCGGATCGGGGTCTCCACTTCGAGGTAGTCGTTTTCAGCAAAAAACCGCCGCACGCTTTCGATGATGCAGGCCCTCAGCCGAAGCGTCGATAGCCGGGCCGTCTGCCGGAAGGGTATCGTCATCGAACAGGCACTACTTAGCCGCTTCTTCACGGAGCCGGTGATGGATGTGATCCGCCTCCCAGCGCTTGTCGAGGAAGTAAAGAACCGGGACCGTCATCCGGGAAAACAGCAGGGAGGCGACTTCCCCGGCCATCAGCGAGATCGCCAGGCCCTGGAAAATGGGATCGAAGAGGATGACCGAGGCCCCGACCACCACCGCGGCGGCGGTCAGCATCATGGGGCGGAAGCGCACCGCCCCGGCATCGATCACGGCCCGGTCGAGCGGCATCCCCTGACGCAGCCGCAGCTCGATGAAGTCGACCAGGATGATGGAATTGCGCACGACGATGCCGGCGCCGGCGATGAAGCCGATCATGGAGGTGGCGGTGAAAAAAGCCCCGAACGCCCAGTGCGCCGGCAGGATGCCGATCAGCGAAAACGGAATGGCGACCATGATGACCAGGGGCGTGGAGTACGAGCGGAACCAGCCCACGACCAGCACGAAGATCAGCACCAGCACGATCCCGAAGGCGATCCCCAGGTCGCGGAACACCTCGTAGGTGATGTGCCACTCCCCGTCCCACTTCATGGCGAACTTTCGATCGCTTTCCGGCACGACGGCGCTGTATTGGGCGATGCGGTAGCCTTCCGGCAAGTCGATGCGGCCTATTTTGTCCCACATTTCCAGGATGGCGTAGACCGGGCTCTCCTTCACGCCGGCCACATCGCCGATCACGTAAACCACCGGCAGCAGGTTCTTGTGGTAGATGCTGCGGTCGATGGTGGTTTTGCGCGGCGTCACCAGGCTCGAGAGCGGGACCAGGCGGCCATCGGCGCCGGGCAGCTTGAAGGTCTCCAGGCGCTGGATGCCGGCCCGGGCCGCGAGCGGAGACCGGAAAGTGATCTGAACGTCTTCCCTTTCTTGCGGCATGTGCATCAGCCCGACGGCCTGGCCCGCCAGGGCGGAGGTCAGCGCCTGGTTGATCTGGGCCACCTGGATCCCGTTCAAGGCGGCCTTCTCCTGGTCGACCGCCAGATCGTAGCGCACCTGGTCGCCCTCCATGTACCAGTCCACATCCACGACGCCGGCGGTTTCCTCGAAAATCCGCCGGATCTCGAGCGCCAGTTCGCGCTGACGCTCGTAATCGGGCCCGTAGACCTCGGCCACGAGCGTCGAGAGAACCGGCGGGCCCGGCGGCACTTCGACCACCTTGACCCGGGCGCCGTAGCGATCGGCGATCGTCTTGAGCGGCGCCCGCAGCCGCTTGGCAATCTGGTGGCTCTGCTGCCGGCGCTCGCCCTTGGGCGCCAGGTTGACCTGGATGTCGGCCACCGCGGGGCCTTGCCGCAGGTAGTAGTGCCGCACCAGGCCGTTGAAGTTGAAGGGCCCGGCGGTGCCGGCATAAACCTGGTAGTCCGTGACCTCGTTGACGGTGGCGATAAAATGGCCCATCTCGCGCGCCGCGGCGGCGGTCTCTTCCAGCGTGGCGCTCTGGGGCATGTCGATGATGACCTGGAACTCGCTCTTGTTGTCGAAGGGCAGCATCTTGACCCGCACCAGGCCCACGGCCACCATCGCGCAGGCCAGGAGCAGAAGCACCACGACCCCGATCAGAAAGGACCAGCGCCAGAGCGGGCGGTGGATCAGGGGGTCCATGACGCGCCGGTAGAAACGGGTGGCCCAATCCTCCGGCTCACTGTGCTCCCCGTCTTTATCTACCGCGTGTTCCTCGTGCCGGATCAGGCGCACCGAGGCCCAGGGCGTGACGATGAACGCCACCACCAGCGAAAACACCATCGCGGCCGAGGCGCCGACCGGAATCGGCCGCATGTAGGGACCCATCAGGCCGCCGACGAACGCCATGGGCAGTATGGCGGCGATGACCGTCATGGTCGCCAGGATGGTGGGGTTGCCGACCTCGTCCACCGCTTCGATGGTCACCTCGAACCGCGAGCGCCCCTGGTTTTCGGGCAGCCGGTAGTGCCGCACGATGTTCTCCACCACCACGATGGCATCGTCCACCAGGATTCCGATCGAGAAGATCAGGGCGAAAAGCGTAATGCGGTTCAGGGTGTAGCCGTAGAGGTAGAAAACCGCCAGGGTCAGGGCCAGGGTCACCGGGATGGCAAAGGCCACCACGCCGGATTCCCGCCGGCCGAGGGTCAGCCAGATCAGCAGCGTCACCGAGACGATCGCGATCAGCATGTGCCACAGCAGCTCGTTCGATTTTTCCCTGGCCGTCTCCCCGTAGTTGCGGGTGACCGTGACATGGATGTCGGCGGGAATGACCGTGCCGCGGGCTTCCTCCATCCGTTTGATCACGTTTTCGGCCACGTCGATCGCGTTGGTCCCTTTGCGTTTGGCCACGGTCAGGGTGACCGCCGGGCGCAGGGGTGCGATCGTTTCCCCGCGCTGCGCCTCCCCTGCGGCCGCCGCCGGTCCTGCACCGAAGAACACGTATTGATCGGGCTCCTCGGGGCCGTCGGTTATGGCGGCGACATCCCGCAGGAAGACCGGCCGGCCGTCGTGCACGCTGACCACCACCCGGCCGAGGTCGGCGGCGTTTCTTAAAAACCGCCCGGTGTGGACCAGCACCTGGCCGTTCGCCGGCGAGGGGAAACTGCCGGCATCGGCTTCCTGGTTGGCGGCAAGCACGAGCTGGACGACCTGCCGGTCGGACAGGCCGAAGGCGGCCAGGCGCACCGGGTCCAGTTCGACCCGGACCTGGCGCCGGTAGCCGCCGATCAACGTGGTCGTCGAAACGTTCTTCTCGCGCTTGATCAGGTTCTCGGTTTCGGCCGCCACCCGCCGCAAGGTGTAGTGATCGGCGGTGTCGCTCCAGAAGGTCAGGGCCAGGATGGGAACATCATCGATGTAACGGGGCTTGATCAGGGGCGGGGTCACGCAGCAGGGAATGCGGTCCATGTTGGCCATCAGCTTCGACTGGAGCCGCACGATCGATCTTTCCTCGTCCTCGCCCACATAGAAGCGCACCACCACCATGGCCATGCCCGGGCTGGAGGTGGAGTAGACGTACTGCACGCCCGGGATCTCCCACAGCAACTTTTCCATGGGGCTGGTGACGCGTTGTTCGACCTCCTTGGCGGATGCGCCCGGCATCTGCACGAAGACGTCGATCATCGGAACGATGATTTGCGGCTCCTCTTCGCGCGGCAGGGCGATGACCGCGGCAACGCCCAGCAGCAGGGCGGCACCGATGACCAGGGGCGTGAGCTTCGAATCGATAAAAAACTGCGCGATCCAGCCGGCCGGACCCAGCTTCCGGCTCATGCAGCCGCCTCCACCCGGGTGCCGTCGCCGAAGCCGGGCGGGGGGGCCACGACATACCGCGCGCCGTCTTGCAGGCCGGAGAGCACCTCCATGGTGTCGCCCACACTACGTCCGGTGCGGATCAAATGGAACCGGGCGATCTGGTCGTCGTCGACGAGATAGATCCCGGTCAGCTGCCCTTCGCGCACCACCGCCGAGGCCGGCACCAGGATCAGGCGGCCGGTGCCGACCGGGACGCTGACGCGGGCGAACAGGCCGGATCTCAAGTTTTCGGCCGCCGGCAGCCGGACCTTGACCAGGAAGGAACGGCTCCTGGTATCGGCCGCCGGAACGATCGTCGCCACGGTACCCGCCAGCGGCTTGTCGATCAGCCCCGGCACCCGCACGGCCACGGTGTCGCCGACGCCAACCGACAGGATGTGGTTTTCCGGCAGTTCCAGGTCGACCCGAAATTCCCCGTCACCCTCGATCTTCACCAGGGGCGTTCCCGGCGCCGCCAGGTCACCGACCTCCACCAGTTTATCGACCAGGATGCCGTCGTAGGAAGCCGTGACGACGGCATCCTTGTGGGCGAGCCCGGCGGCCGCAACCGCCGCACGGGCTTGCTGCACCTTGCTGCGGGCGGCGGCCGCCATGGCTTCGGCCTGGCTCAGCGCCGCCTGCGCCTGGCGGTGGCGGGCGGCGACGGCGTCCAGCTCCTGCGGCGTCACCGCCTCTTCTTTGAGCATGGCCACATAGCGGTTGTAGGTCGTTTGCGCCAATTCGGCGGCGGCCCGCGCCGATTCCCGGGCCGAGACGGCGGCCTGCTCGGCCTTGCCGGCTTCGGACAGCGCGGCTTCGGACTCCTGCAGCCGGGCGGACACCTGGCGCTGGTCGAGCACCACCAGCGGCTGCCCGGCCTTTACCCGCTGGCCCTCCTCCACCGGGATGGCGCGCACCGTGCCCATGATTTTACTGGAAAGAACGCTGGTGGTCCGGCTCCTGATCGTCCCCATGGCCTCGTAGACTTCGGGATGGGAGGTCGGCTGCACCGCTGCGATCTCGACCCGCACGGCCCGGCCCGCCTTCTTGCCGACCGTGCCGGGCCCGATGTCGCCGCAACCGTTGAGAATCGGCAACGTTATACAAAAAAACAGAAACGCCTTTTTCAGCATTGCTGACCTCGTCAGGTGCAGGGGCGAAAAATTTTTCGCCCCCTGCGTGCGCCCGCAGGCGACCATGAAACCAGGCTGCCGCCTGTCAGAAAATAAGCTCATGCCCCGGCAGGCGATCACAGCGTCAGCGCCAGGAAGCGTGCCGCCGCCCGCGCCAGCTCGATCAGGTGGGTCGGGAAGACGCCGATGACCACCATCGCCGTCACCAGCGCTCCGGTCAGGACCTTGACCGGCGCCGAGACCGAGAGGGCCGGCAGCTCGCGGGCGGGCTCGAGCAGATAGGCCGCCTTGATCACCAGCATGTAGTAGTAAAGCGAGATGACCACATTGATCATGGCGATCAGCACCAGGGTGAAATAGCCCTGCTGCATGGCGGCTACGAAGACCAGCAGCTTGCCGGTGAAGCCGATGGTGGGCGGGATGCCGGCCAGGCCGAACAGCGCCAGCATCAGGGCCATGGCCAGCAGCGGCGAGCGCCGGTGCAGGCCGGCCAGCTGGTCGATCTGCAGGCTGCCGCCGTCGCCGGCCACCTTGACCAGCACCAGAAAGCAGGTGAACTTCATCAGCAGCAGGGAGAGCGCATAGAAGATGGTGGCGGCGTATCCGGCCGCGTTCATGCTCAGGATCCCGATCAGCACATAGCCGGCATGGGCGATGCTCGAGTAGGCCATCAGCCGGTTGAAGTCTTTCTGGGCGACGGCCGCCAGGTTGCCGACGGTCATCGACACGATGGCCAGCGCCGCCAGCGTCTGCGCCAGGTAGGCGCTGTTGCCGCTGATGGCGGCAAACCGCATCAAAATCGCGACGGCGGCCACTTTGGAGGCCGAGGCGATGAAGGCCGCCACCTGGTTGGGCGCGGCCTGGTAGACATCCGGGGCCCAGAAGTGAAAGGGAAACACCGCCAGTTTGAAGAAAAACCCTCCCAGGCTCAGGACCAGGCCGATGACGACCAGGGGCCGATCGATCGCGTCCGGCAGCACCTGCGCCAGTTCGCGCAGGTAGACCGCCTTGACCGACCCGTATAGAATGGCCAGCCCGAAGAGCATGACGGCCGAAGCGCAGACGCCGATCAGAAAATACTTCAGGCCGGCTTCGAGACCGGACTCCTGCCGGCGCTGCAGGGCCACCAGGATATACAGCGAATAACTGCTGAGTTCCAGCGCGACGTATATCGTCAGCAGGTGCACCGCGCTGACCAGCATCGTCATGGCCAGGGTGCAGGCAAAGAGCAGCAGGTAGAACTCGGGGTGCGCCTTCCGGTCGACACCGCCCAGATCGGGGCAGATGCAGACGACCAGGAACAACCCCATCGACAGCATGACCTTGAACACCTGAGAATACAGATCGACGCTGTAGGTCCCGCCGAAGAGCAGGCCTTCGGATCGCACGGCGGCCAGGCAGACCGCCATCCCGGCCGCCGCCAGGAAAAGGGCCGTAAAAAAAACGGCCCGCGGGTCGCGCGCCGGCCGCATGGCCAGTATCGTAAAAACGATTACGGCTGAGAAAAAGAAAATTTCAGGACCGAGAAGAAGCCGTTGCATCAGGGTAACCCGTTGATGAAAGGAATGGTTGCCGTGTCGATCATGTCGAACATCAGCGCCGGGTAGATGCCGAAGATCACGATGACCGCGGCCAGTATCAGGCGCGGTATCCCGAGACCGGGGCTGATGTCGGGCAGCCGGGCGAACTTTTCGTTGGGCGGCCCGTAAAAGGCTTTCTGGATCACGCGCAGCATGAACAGCGCACTGATCACCAAAGCGCCGACGGCCAGGGCGCCGCGCACCGGGAAGGTCCTGAAGGCGGAGAGAAAAACCAGCAATTCGCCCCAGAAACTGGCCAGAAACGGCACGCCGATGCCGGCCAACGCCGCGAGGATGAAATAGCCCGAAGCGACCGGCATGATGCGGCTCAGCCCGCCGAGTTCCCCGATCATGCGGGTGTGCGTGCGGTCGTAGATGTAGCCGACGGAGGAAAACAGGAGGGCCGTCATGATGCCGTGCGCAAACATCTGAAAGACGGCGCCGTTCAGGCCGTCCACGGTCACGGTCGCCAGGCCCAGGCCGACGATGCCCATGTGCGACACGCTCGAATAGCCGATCACGAACTTGAGGTCGGTCTGCTTCAAGCCCACCAGGGCGCCGTAGACGATGCCGATCGCGGCCAGAAGGGCCATGAGCTGGGCCCAGTACTGCCAGCCGAGCGGGCACAGGAACATGCCGATTCTAAGGATGCCGAACGCCCCTATTTTCATCAGCACGCCGGCGTGGATCATGCTGACCCCGGTCGGTGCGGCCACGTGCCCCACCGGCGACCAGGTGTGAAACGGCCACACGCCGGCCAGAATGCCGAAGCCGATGTAAAAGAGCAGAAAAGCGAATTTCTGCTGGTAGGGAGTAAACAGCCCCTCGCGCATCAGTGTGATCACGTTGAAGGTGTTCAGGCCCGACTGGACGAAGAGATAGATCATCCCCGGCAGGATCAGGGCGCTGCCGGCCAGCAGGTACAGGGTCAGCTTCATGGCCCCGTATTCCTTGCGGGTGCTGCCCCAGACGGCAATCAGCAAGTACATCGGGAAAAGGGAAACGTCGTACCAGATGAAGATGAAGAACAGGTCGAAGCTCATGAAGAGGCCGAAGACGCCGGCCACCAGCAGGAAGGTCAGGGCAAAGAACTCCTTGACCCGGTAGTCCAGCTCCCACATGGTCAATACGGCCGTGAAAAAGACGATGCCGGTCAGCAGCAGCATCGGCAGATTGAAGCCGTCGGCCGCATTGAAGTACGTGATGCCGAGCGACGGCTCCCAGGCCAGTTTTTCCGCAAACTGCAAGCCGCCGAGGCTTTGGTCGTAAGCAAAGAAAAGATAGGTGGAAAGAACCAGGGTGATGCCGGCACAGACCGCGCTGACCAGTTTGATGGCCGTCGGGCGACCCGGCGGGATGAACAGGATCACCAGCAGCCCGATGACGCAGCACAGGAGAATGGCGCTCAGGTAGGGAAAGTCGGCGTATGCTGTCGGCATGTCAAACAGGTCCCGTGTGTCGAAAGAGTCCGTTAGCCCCCGGCGCTTTGTCTCCGCCGGCTTGTTTTGTCACCAGTTCTGGTCGCGACCGATCGACCGGTTCAAAAAACGAAGTAGACGGCCAGCAGCACCATGACCGCGAAAATGATCAGCAGCCGGTACTGGATCATTCCGGTATGCAGGAACGCCAGCCGGCGTCCTGCGCCGACCGTGCCGCGGCCGAGCCCGTCGATACCGCCGTCGATGACCTTCTGATCGTTGCGCGCGCACAGGGCGGCGATTCCGCGGTAGACCAACCGGTCGAGCACGAACCGGTAAAAGCGATCGAGGTACCAGCGTTCGGCAAAAAAGTCATTGAGCCAGGCGATTCTTTCCACAAACCCGACCCGCGCGGCCCCGCGCCGGCCGAATTCGTACCAGGCCAGGGCCACCGCGGCCGCCGCCAGCCCCAGGGAAGCAAAGAGCACCCAGCCGTGATGGGCCGCCGCCTCGATCGCCCCCGGGCCGCGGGCCAGAAAATGCTCCAACGGCGCCGCCCAGAATCCCAGCAGGAGCGTGGCGGCCGATAAAACAATCAGCGGCCAGCCCATCAGGCGATCCGCGGTGCGGCGGTCGCCGGCCCCATGCCCGTGGGGGCCCTCGGGGGCGGTCGGGACGCCTGGAAACAGGATGATGAAGATCAGGCGAAACGTGTAGTACGCGGTCAGAAATACGCCCGTCAGCGCGGCCGCGACCCAGAGGGGATTGGCCTGATCGGCCAAAACCCCGATGATCAGCTCCTTGCTGAAAAACCCGGAGAGGGGGGGCAGGCCGACCAGGGCCGCGGCCCCGATCACCATGCAGACCATCGGAAGCTTCAGGCTGCGGCCGCCCCGGCGGCCGATCTCGACCATGTCGTTGGTGCCGAGATGGTGGATGAAGACCCCCGAGCACAGAAACAGCAGGGCCTTGAAACCGGCATGGGTGGTCAGATGAAAAACCCCGGCAAAAAAGCCACCCGCCGCCAGGCCCATGATCATGTAGCCCAGCTGGCTGATGGTGGAATAGGCCCAGACCCGTTTGATGTCGCGGCTGACCATGGCCATGGTGGAGGCCGCGATCATGCTGATGGTGCCGATCGCCAGAAACACGGCCATTGCGGTCGCCGAATGGCTGAAGAGCGGGAACAGGCGCGCGAAGAGGTAGACGCCCGCGGCCACCATGGTGGCCGAATGAAGCAGGGCGCTGACCGGCGTCGGGCCTTCCATGGCGTCCGGCAGCCAGGTCAGCAAGGGGAACTGGGCACTCTTGCCGACGATGCCGCCGAAAATCAGCAGTGAGGAAACGGTGATAAGAAACGGCGACATGCGCTCGGCCGGCGCCGGGCCGTTCAGTTCCACGATGTCCAGGTTGCCGAAGTGAATCAGCACCAGCAAAAGGCCCAGGAAAAAAGCCACATCGCCCAGGCGGGTCATGATGAACGCCTTCTTGCCGGCTTCGCTGGCGCTGAACTTTTCGTACCAGAACCCGATCAGAAGATAGGAGGCCAACCCGACCAGCTCCCAGAAGATGTAGAGCTGGATGAGGGTCAGGGAAATGGTGAGGGAGGTCATGGCCCAGGCGAACAGGGACATGAACGCATAGTAGCGCCCGAAGCCCGGGTCCCCGGCCATGTAGCCGAGCGAATACACCTGGACGAGAAAACAGATGACGGCCACAACGCCCAGCATGAGCAGGCTGACCGGATCGAGCAGGAATCCGAAGGGGATCGTGAGGTCACCGGAGCCCACCCAGCGCATGCCGTAGCGCAGCGGGGCGGCCGCATGCCAGTTCCTGGCCAGCAGCCACACGGCGCTCGCCAGCGCAACCGATACGGCCGCGATCGAAACGGCGGCGGCCCGGCGCGGGTACGGCCGCAAAAAAATGATGATCACCGCGAAGGCGACCGCCGGCGGCCAGGTGGCCAGGGCCGCCAGCGCCAGGGTGGAAACCACGGGTCCGGAGTCGATCATGTCGATATCATCTCAGCACGTTGACGGTACTTGGGTCCACGGAGCCGGTTCGCCGGTATACGCTGATGATCAGCGCCAGTCCGACCGACACTTCGGCGGCTGCGACCGCAAAGATGAACAGCACGAACGCCTGGCCTTCCAGGTCGTGCCAGCGCAAGGCGGCGCCCACGAAGGCGATGGTGGCGGCGTTCAACATGATCTCTACCCCCAGCAGGATCATGACCAGGTTGCGACGCGCCACCGCACACACGATGCCGAGCAAAAAGAGCAGTCCCGCCAGAAGCAGAACGTGCCCGAAGGAGACGATCATGGGTTTTCCTCGCTTGGCGGCGCGGCGCTTTTTCCTGTCAGCTTGCCCAGGTAGAGGGCCCCGACGAGGGCAATCAGCAGCAGCAGGGAAACGATTTCGATCGCCAGCCAGTGGTGTTCGAAAACAAAGCGTCCGAGAGCCCGCGGCGTGGCCACCGCCGCGGTCAAGGGGGCGCGGGCGTCGCCGTCGGTTATGACCACGACCACGCCGACGGCCAGGTAAACGACGGCCATGACGGCGGCCGGCGCCCACTGGCGCAGCGGAAACAGTTTTTCGAGCGGGTTCTCGACCCTGAGCATCATGATGATGAAAAGAAACAGCACCATGATGGCCCCGGCGTAAATGATCACCTCGAGGGCCGCCAGCAGCGGCGCACCGAAGAGGTAAAACAGCAGCGCACTGCCGAAAAAGGAGACCACCAGGTAAATCACCGCGTGCACGAGGTTCGGGCGGGTGATCGCCATCACCGTCGCGGCGACGATGACGGCCGCCAAAAGATAAAAAAGAATCGTGTACAGTGTCATGGGGCCTCTGGCTTCTTACTCCCGGAAAATGACATCCCATCGTTTCCTGCCGGTCACGGCAGGTTGCTTTTGACATCCACCGGACGGTCTTCCTTTAGGTGGGATCCCTTGCCGCCCGAGCCGGTCGCCACCCCCGCATACGCGTAGAAGTTGTAGTAAGGGTCTTTGCCGCAATGATCCACCAGGAGGTCTTCCTTTTCGTAGACCAGGGTCAGAATGTCGCGCCGGCAGTTCTCGAAATCCGGCGTCAGTTGAATGGCCGCGGTCGGACAGGCCTCTTCGCACAAACCGCAGTAGATGCAGCGCGCGAAGTTGATCCGGAACCAGGCCGCATAGCGCCGCCCGTCCGGCCTCTCGGCCGACTGCATCGAAATGCAGCTGACCGGGCAGGCCGCCGAGCACAGGTAGCAGGCCACGCAGCGCTCGTTGCCGTCGGGGTCGCGGGTCAGGACGATGCGCGCCCGGCTGCGGGCCGGCAGCGACCGCTTGAACTCCGGGTACTGTTCGGTGATCGGCTTACGAAACAAGTGTTTGAAGGTCAGCGCAAAGCCGGCCGCCAGCGCCGCTATGGCTTCCCACACGCTATGCATACCGAGAGTCTCTTGTCATACGATCTCCATTCTTACTAAACGCCTGTGATTCGTTGGGCCTTTACGGGGCATGAAAATGGTTGAGTCGGTTGAGTCTGTTGGGTCTGTTGGGTCATTTGGGTCTGTTGAGTCGGTTGAGTCAGTTGGTCGGTTGAGTCGGTTAAAACAGTGTCGAGATTATAGAATAGCCTCAAAGTCTCCGAGCGACCACGATTCCCGAGACCGACGCGACGGAGCCAGGAAGGGCGGTTGCGACCGGTACCTGATTGTCTCGTAGGGGCGAAAAATCTTTCGCCCCTGCCGGTATCTTTGACCGAACCCGATATCGATGCCGTATTACGACCACGTTGACTAGGCACGGCGCGCCGTGCCCTACGGCTGCTTCGTAGGGAAAATCTTTCGCCCCTGCCGGTATCTTTGACCGAACCCGATGTCGATGCCGTATTACAACCACGATTGACTGGGCACGGCACGCCGTGCCCCTACGGCTGCTTCGTAGGGGCGAAAAATCTTTCGCCCCTGCCGGTAATCTTTGACCGAACCCGATGTCGATGCCGTATTACAACCACGATTGACTGGGCACGGCACGCCGTGCCCCTACGGCCTTATGGCGACGGGTTCTTCCGCCGCAGGCAACGTTCATTCGGGTGGAGGCGCCTCCCTCGACGTCACCCGTCATTCAATTTACGACCCCACCAACAAAACCGCTCCCGTCACCAGAATATTGAGCAGGGCCAGCGGAATCAAGACCTTCCAGCCGATGGTCATCAACTGATCGTAGCGCAGCCGGGGCAGCGTGCCCCGGGTCCAGATCATCACCAGCGAGATCAGGATTATTTTGACCAGCAGCCATATCCAGGGCGGCAGAAAAGGCCCGTGCCAGCCCCCCAGATAAAAAACCGCCACCAGCGCCCCCAAGACCTGCATATGCACATACTCGCCCAGGAAAAAGAGCCCGAAGCGCATGCCGCTGTACTCCATGTGGTAGCCGGCCCCCAGCTCGTTTTCGGCCTCGGGCAGGTCGAAGGGAATGCGCTTGCTTTCGGCCATGGCCGCAATGAAAAAAATGGCGAAAGAGAGCGGTTGAATCAGAATGAACGGATAATGCGCCTGGGCATTGACGATATCGACCAGACTGAGCGAGCGGGCGTGCATGACCACCGGAACCAGCGCCAGCCCGAGCGAGAGTTCGTAGCTGATCATCTGGGCCGCCCCGCGGATGCCCCCCAGAAGGCTGAATTTGGAATTCGACGCCCAGCCGCCCAGCGCCACGCCGTACACCCCCAGGGACGACAAGGCGAAGACGAACAGCAAACCGACATTCAGATCCGAGATCACCAAGGGTATCTTCTGGCCCCGGAACGTCAGGTCGCTGCCAAAGGGAACGACGCCGAACATGAGCAGGGCCGTGCCGGCCACCACCGCCGGGGCCAGCAGGAAAATGACCCGATCGGCCGCGGCCGGAACCGTGTCCTCCTTGGCGATCAGCTTGACGGCATCGGCGATGGGCTGAAGCAGGCCGTACTTGCCGGCCCGGTTGGGACCGTACCGGATCTGCAGCCGGGCCAGGAACTTGCGCTCCAGCCACACGAGATAGGACGCCAGCAGAAGCAGCAGCCCCAGCACCACGGCCAGCTTGACGAGAAGAACGATGATTCCGACGATCCAGATCGACATGGTGATGTTGTCTAGTCCCGCAAGCACCGCGGCAGCAGGCCGCGGCGGTTTTCCGCAAAATCCCTTTTCATTCGCTTCGAATCAGGTAAAAACTTTGTCCCGTTCCCCTCGTCAGGCGCACAGACGCAAATGATCTCTTGACCCGGTCGGGCGACATATCAACTTTACGGCCGTCGCGCACCTGCCGTTCAAACGGCCCCGTCCTCCTGTGCCCGGCGGCGCTCGACCCGCACCGGCCCGCGGCCCAGCTGCTGCCATGCGAGCCGATGGTGCCGCGGCAGGACCAGGACCCCGGCGCGCATGGAGTCGACCACCCGCAGGCCGACGGCGACCGACCCGGCCGGCGTCGTCAGGACGACGGCATCGTTGTCGGCCAATCCCGCGCGGGCGGCGTCTCGAGCGTGCATGAACAGGACGGGTTCGGGCGCGCGGGCGACAAGGCACGCCGAATGGCTCGAAAGTTCCTCGGTGCCGAAAGTCCAGTCGACCATGAGGAGCGGCAGAGGGCCGTCCTCGCCGCCATTCTCACCCGCCGCCGCAGGCCAGTCAAACGCGAACTCGTCTTCGCACGGGGAGTCGCCAAGCAGCCGCACCCCCTCTTCGGCGACCTCGCCGGTCGCAGGCAAGAAGTTGCCGATCTTAAGCGCTGCGGCCGGCAACCGCCATCCTTGCTCGCTGCCGGTTGCTCCCGGCCGCACTTCGCCCGCCAAGGCCGCCAGCAGGCGGCCGGCCGGGGCGGGGTCCGCGCCCGGCATTCCGGTGCCGTAAACCCGCGGCGGGTGGCCGCCGTCGCCGGCCTGCCGGATCGGGAGGCCGCCGCGGAAGGACGGCGGCATCGATTGCAGGCGCCCCTCCTGGTTGACGAACAAGCCGCCGGTTTCAAAGACGGTGGCGGTCGGTAAAAAGATGTCGGCCCGCCCGGTCGTCTCGCTGCCGAGATAGTCCATGACCACCAGCAGGTCAAGGGCTTCCAGCGCCTTTTCGAGCCGCGGCCGATCCGCGAAATATCGCAGGGGATCACACTCGACCAGCACCAGGACCCGAACGGTTTTGTCTTCGATCGCCGCCAAAACATCCTCGAACGCCGCCTGTCCGGTGGATAGAAGCGCCGCCCCGAAGGCATTGGCCCCCGGCAGCACGTAAAAAAGGCCGGCCGGCCGGCTTCCGACCCCGAGAAGCCGCGTGACATCGGCCGCCAGCGCCGGAACCTCGTCGGAAACCGTCCCGGTCCCGCAGACCACGACCGGCCGGCGGCTGCCTTTCAACACGTCGGCCAGGGCATCGAGCCGGTCTTGAACCGGAAGGGCTGCCTGCGGGATCGCATCGTAAAATGACAGCGCCCTGGCGCCCAGCGTTTCGGCTGCGCCGCGGCCGATCGCCCGTTGGATCAGCGTCCCCAGGCCCAAGGCCATCTCGTGCGGGGCGGCCGGCAGGTGGTCGAACGCAAAGGGCAGACCGATCGGCCGCGGGTCGATGACGATTACCCGGGCGCCCCGCCGCCAGGCCTGGCGCATGGCCAGGGCCAGCATCGGCGCCTCGTTGACCGGATCGGCGCCCACGACCAGGATGGCATCGGCGTCTTCGACCTGCCGCAGGGAAACGGCCGTTTCGGCCGTGAGGCGGGAAGCGGCGCTCTGCACCCGGCCGGCCAGGGCGCGGTCCATCCAATACGCCGGCGGGTGCCAGCCGCGTTGCCGAGTGACGTGATCGATCGTCGCCAGGGTGTCAAGGCTGCTGCGCGGCGAGCCGGCGCAGGCGACGGCGGCGGGCCCGGACTGCCGCACGACGGCCTCTATCCTTTCGACAGCCGCGGCGAGAGCCGTTTCAAGAGCGGCCGCCCGGCCTTCCAGCGCCGCCTGGCGCGGGCGTTCGGGCCGGCTGGTGTAAAAAAAACCGTACCGGCCGCGATCACAGATGAAATCGCCGTTGACGGCGGCGCTGAAGCGGGCCTCCTGGCGGACAACCTCCCGGTAGCGGGCGCTGACGACCGTGTGACAGCCCAGGGAGCAGTTCAGGCAGATGGCGGGCGTGCGCACGTAATCCCAGCGCCGTCCCTTGAATCGCGACGGCTTGTCGGTGAACACGCCGGTCGGGCACACGTCGATGAGATTGCCGGCAAACGGGCTTTCCAGTGTGCCGTCGCATTGGCGACCGAAATAGACGCGGTGACCCAGCCGCAGGACACCCAGGTCGCGATAGCCGCCGTACTCCTGGTAGAAGCGCGAGCAGCGGTAGCACTGGATGCAGCGGTTCATCTCGTGCTGGACGAGCGGGCCGAGGTCCTGGTCGGTGTGGGTGCGCTTGCGGCCCGGAAAGCGCCGCCGGCCGTGGCCGCCCGAGATGGTCATGTCCTGCAGCAGGCAGTGGCCGCCCTCATCACAGACCGGACAATCGTGGGGATGGTGCAGCATCAGCCATTCGATCACCTGGCGGCGAAAATCGACGGCCTCGGCGGCGGTCGTCGAGACCACCATGCCGTCGCGGGCGGCGACCATGCAGCTCATCTGCACGCCCTTGACCGGGCCTTCCAGAAACGACACGGCACAGACGCGGCAGGCCCCTACCGAGCCCAGGGCCGGGTGATAGCAGAACCGCGGGATCATGATGCCCAGCCTTTCCGCGGCTTCGATCACCTTGGTCCCGGCGGGCACCTCGACTTCCCGATTGTCGATGATGAGCTTGGGCATTGCGTTAACTACCACCTTTAAAAAGGGGTCGTTTCGATCGTCATGTTCACCGCGGAGACGCCGGGCACGCTGAGAACTCGCTTCATTTAAACGGACACCTGCCCCGTGCAATGTGCGCCTGCACCTCGTCGCCGAAATACGTCAAAAGGCTCTCCAGGGGTGCCGCGGCCCCGGGCGCGAAAGCGCAGTACGCATTCCACAGGTGGCGGCTCATCTCCTCCAGCATGGGAATGAAGGCCTCTTCGCCGGCCCCGGATTCGATGCGGGCCAGTAGGTCGCGGACATACGGCAGTCCCTCCCGGCAGGGGGTGCACCAGCCGCAGGACTCGCGCGCAAAGAAATCGATCAGGTTCAAGGTCACGGCCACCATGCAGGTGGACCGATCGAAAATCATAATGGCCCCGGTTCCCAGCCGGTGATTTTCTTTTTTCAGCGTCCCGAAATCCATTTCGATGCCGTAGAACTGCCGCGGCATGAAGCGGGTCGAGGCCCCGCCCGGCAGGCAGGCCTTGAACTCGGCCCCATGGCGCATGCCGCCGGCATGGTCTTCGATGATCTCGCTCAACCGCACGCCCAGCGGCAGTTCGTAGCATCCCGGCCGGTTGACGTGGCCGCTGACGCAGAAGACCTTGGTCCCGGCCGCGCCGGCCGTCAAGGCCAGGCCCTTGAACCACTCGGCACCATGGCGGATGACATGCGGCACGCAGGCGAGGGTCTCGACGTTGTTGACCAGCGTCGGCCGGTCCCAGAGTCCTTTTTCGGTGGGGTACGGCGGCGGTTGCTTGGGGTTCGGGCGCCGGCCCATCAAGGCGTTCAACTGCGCCGTCACCTCGCCGCAAATGTAGCGCCCGCCGCTGCGGTGAACGACGATGTCCAGGGAGTAGTCGCTGCCGAGGATGTTTTTTCCCAGGTACCCGGCTGCCCGGGCCACCTCGATCTCCCTTTCCAGAATCCTGGCCGCGCTTTCGTATTCGGGCCGGATGAAAATGATGCCCCTGCCGGCCAGAATCCCGTAGCCGGTGATGATCATCCCCTCGATCAACTGGTGCGGGTCGGCGTGGATCAGCACCCGGTCCTTGAAGGTCCCGGGTTCCATTTCATCGGCGTTGCAGACGATGTAGCGCGGAAACGGCGCGTCATCGGCAATGGTCTCCAGCTTCTTGCCGGCCGGAAAGGCCGCCCCGCCGCGCCCCAGCAGCACCGCGTCGAGGATCCGCTGTTTGACCGCCGCGTGCGATCCCTGCTCGAGCACCTGCGTCAGCGCCGAATAACCGCCGCTCAGGCGGTACTCGTCAAACGTGGCACTCCGGTCCGGCTTGCGGTTCTGAAATAAGACCTGGGGGTAGTTTTTCGCCATCACATCAGTCAGTTCTCAATTTTTCCAGGATCGCGTCGATCGCCTCCGGCGTCAGGGGGCCGTAAACTTTGCGGTTGATCAGCATGGCCGGAGACCGGTCGCAGTAGCCGATGCAGCACACCGGCAACAGGGTAAAGAGCCCGTCGGCCGTCGTGCCGCCCAGGTTCACCGCCAGTTTGCGGCACAGGTAGTCGCGGATCGACTCGAAGCCGTCCATCCAGCAGATCACGCTGTCGCAGACGTGGATGACGTACTTGCCCACCGGCTCGCGGTAGATGAAGGTATAGAAGGTGGCCAGTTCCTCCACCTCGAGGGTCGTCATCCCCAGCAGCGCCGCTGCCTCTTCCAGCGCCGCATCGCTCAGATACCCGTACTGCGCCTGCAGCGCGAACATCACGTCCACCGCCAGTTCCCGCGGATGCTCGGCCGCCGCAACCTGCTCCCGCAGTTCTTCTGAAATCTTGTCAGGCAGCATAAACGATTCGGTTCCAGAAAGGTGAAAGGTTAAAGGTGAAAGGTAGGCTAAAGGTTAAAGGTTAAAGGTTAAAGGCTAAAGGCTAAAGGCTAAAGGCTAAAGGTTAAAGGTTAAAGGCTAAAGGTTAAACGCGCTTGATTCGCCCAGTTGCAAGGCATCGGACGCAGCTGTACGCGCTTGTACCGCAAGCTCGATAAACGCCGCATTTGGTCAATTGCCACCGCGTTTAACGCGCTTGATTCGCCCAGTTGCAAGGCATCGGGGCGCAGCTGTACGCGCTTGTACCGCAAGCTCCCGATAACGCCGAATGGTCAATTCCTCCCATCCCAAGCCGCGTTTAACGCGCTTGATTCGCCCAGTTGCAAGGCATCGGGAGCGCAGCTGTAACGCCGCAATGGTCATTTCCTCCCCCCAAGCCGCGTTTAACGCGCTTGATTCGCCCAGTTGCAAGGCATCGGGAGCGCAGCTGTACGCGCTTGTACCGCAAGCTCCCGATAACGCCGCAAATGGGCGAATCAAGCGCGTTAAAACCTAGCGGTCGATGTCTGGGAGTATGTAATCCACCGACCCGATAATCGCAATCAAATCCGCAATCGTCTCCCCCACGGCCATCAGCGGCATGGCCTGCACGTTGGCGAACCCGGGCGACCGGATGCGCAGGCGGTAGGGGTAGCCGAGTCCGTCGCTGACCACGTAATAGCCCTGCTCTCCGCGCGGTATTTCGCAGGCGGCGTAGGCCTCGCCGTGCGGAATCTTCGGCCCGCGGGTGACGTTGACGAAATGGTGGATGAGGGTTTCGATGTCGGTGAGCATTTCCGTCCGCTTGGGTATCACGTAGCGGTAGTCGTCGGTGACATGGCGGCCTGGCGGCATCCGCCCGGCCGCCTGGGCGATGATCTTCACGCTCTGCCGCATCTCCTCGACCCGCACCAGGTACCGGGCGTAGCAGTCGCCCTCGGTCGCGGTGGGGATTTCGAAATCGAACTCATCGTAACCGGAATAGGGAAATTTCTTGCGCAGGTCCCACTTAAGGCCGCAGGCCCTCAGGTTGGGGCCGCTGACCCCCCAGTCGATCGCCTGGTCCAGCGACAGCCGGCCGATGCCCACGGTGCGGGCTTTGAAAATGGGGTTCTTGCGGATCAGCGTCTCGTATTCCTTTAGGCGGTCGGGAAAAATCCGCACGAAGGCATCGACCGCCTCCTTCCAGCCGTCGGGCAGATCGGCCGCCACGCCGCCCAGACGGAACCAGGATGGGTGCAGCCGGCCGCCGGTGATCAGTTCCACGATGTCGAGGATCATTTCCCGTTCGCGGAACGTGTAAAAGTTGGGCGTCATGGCGCCGACATCGTGGGCATAGGTGGCAAACCAGACCAGGTGGTTGCTCAGCCGGAACAGCTCGCTCAGCATGACGCGGATGTACTGGGCGCGCTTGGGAACCCGGATGTCCGCCAGGCGCTCCACCGCCATGACATAGGGCAGGTTGTTGGCGGCGCCGGCCAGGTAGTCGACGCGATCGGTGTAGGGGATGAACTGGTTCCACGTCTGGCGTTCGCCGATTTTCTCCACCGCGCGGTGATGGTAGCCGATCTCCATGTCAAGATCGGTGATCTCCTCGCCGTCCAGGGCCACGATGTAGCGCAGCAGCCCGTGGGTGCTGACGTGATGGGGACCGATATTGAGGATCAGCCGCTGGATGCCGTCCTTTTCTTCGATGAAGTCCCCGCCGTCCGGCGGCTGATGCGCGCGCGCGTCCGCGAGGGTGTAGGCGGGCATGTCCGTCGCCCGGCCGGAATAGCTTTTTCGCAGGGGATGCCCCTTCCAATCATGGGGCAGGAGCAGCCGCCGCAGGTTCGGATGGCCGTCGAATTCAATCCCGAACATGTCGAAGACTTCGCGCTCGTACCATGCGGCCGACGGCCAGATGTCGGTCACGGAGGCGGCGGCGGGGTTGGCGCCGTCCAGATCGACCTTCAGGCGCACCCGGCTCGGGGGATCGAAGGCCAGCAGGTGATAGACCAGGCTGTAGCCCGATCGGCCCGGGCCTTCGCGGCGGGCGGATTCGTCGATCGCGGTCACGTCCTCCAGCCGCCGGAAGCGGGGCGACGCCGCGGCTTTCAGGTGATTCAGGACCTCCTTGACCCGGTCGGGGGCCACGTTGACCGTGAGCATGTCGGCGGTGTGCGGCGCCTCGACGACCGCCTCCCCGAACTTTTCGCGCAACTGATCGGATAGAGTCCTTTCGACCGCACCTATCTCGATGCGCCGCGGCGGCGGGGTCCACATCAGATCGGCGCGGCTGCCGCGAAATTCCGGCGGAACCACCGATGTGCCGCGAATCGCCGTCCCGTCCATGCCGGGCCCGCGGGGATCGCGCGATTTGCTCTGCCCGTCGACCAGGATCGGCCGGCTGCTGCCCTGGCTGCCCCCCGGCAGGTTCAAAATGGCGCGCGTCGGCCGTTCTTCGGCCATGATTTTCTGCTGCAGCATCACCAGCCCCATTTCGATCGCCTCCGGGCGCGGCGGGCAGCCGGGGATATAGACGTCCACCGGCAGGATCTGGTCGATGCCCTGCACCACGCTGTAGGCGTCGTACATGCCGCCGCAATTGGAACAGGACCCCATCGAAATGACCCATTTCGGCTCGGCCATCTGCTCGTAGAGCCGCAGCACGACCGGGGCGATCTTCTTGAAAATCGTGCCGGAGGTGATCAACAGGTCCGCCTGGCGCGGGGAAGGCCGCAAAACCTCGGCACCGAAGCGCGCCAGGTCGTAGCGCGCGGTAAAGACCGCCGCTTCCTCGACGAAACAGCAGGAAAGGCCGAAAAACATGGGCCACAGGCTGAACTGCCGCGACCAGTTGACCAGATAGTCGACGGTGCCCACCAGGCCTTTGTTCATCTGTCCCTGACTTCCGGACCCCACGCCAGCCCCCCTTTGCGCCAGATGTAGACCAAGCCCAGCAAGAGCACGAGAATGAAAAACGAAATCTGCAGCCAGCCCGTCCAGCCCAAATCTTCCCAGGCCACGGCCCAGGCGAAGATGTAGGCGCCTTCCACGTCGAATATCAGAAAAAAGATCGCCACCAGGAAAAAGGGCACCGGATACCGCAGCCGGGCCGAACCGGTCGGGATGATGCCGCTCTCGTACGCCCGCGCCTTTTCAACGCCGGGCCTTTTCTCGCCCAGCCAGGCCGAGAGAAACAGCAGCACGCCGATCAGCGCCGATACCAGGAGAAAATAGACGAACAGGCTGAAGACCCCCGGCTCCCAAGGCGACAGCCCGATGGCGGATACTGGTTGCATGACGGTTGCCCAAATGAAATGATTCTGACCAGTTAACGCCCACCTTCCGTATAAGGTCAGATGATTTTTTGCAATAATAAAATTTATGAGACCAAGGCGAACGGCAGATGGCTAAGGGTTAAAGGCTGAAGGCGAAAGGCTGACGGCTGAAGGCAGACGACAGAGGGCAGACGACAGAGGGCAGACGACAGAGGGCAGACGACAGAGGGCAGACGACAGAGGGCAGAGGGCTGACGGCAGGGCCGAAAGAACGCCGGGAACCTGCAACCGGTAATTTCTGACCCGTATTTCGGAACTTTGGGGGGCGCCTTCGCCGCGGATATCGCCCTGACCGGCTCAATCCCGCTGCTGCGGGGCTAAACCGGCTTAACGGGCTAAACCGGCCGACCCGCAAACCGACCCTCCGGCTCCTCTTCCATTTTAAACCAACCTTGCTTATGTTGACGGCTGAAGGCAATCCGCGCACCGGGAAAAAGGATTGTAAAAGAGACGGTAATCTGCGGGGATTTCGTTGTGATGCACCGTTTGACAAACCTGCGGCAGGATCATTTGAGCGGCAAGACCGGGGGCCTCACCGCCGTGTGTTCGGCTCACCGCCGGGTGCTGGAGGCCGCCATCGAACAGGCGGCGGCCGACGAGGACGTGCTTTTGGTGGAAGCCACCGCCAACCAGGTCAACCAGTTCGGCGGCTACACCGGCATGCGGCCGGCCGAATTTGTCACTTTCGTCAGATCCCTGGCCACGGCCGCAGCCTTTCCCATCGAGAGAGTGGTGATCGGCGGCGATCACCTGGGACCCCACCCTTGGAAAAATTTGCCCGCCGCACGGGCCATGGCCCATTCCGTAGACTTGGTTGATGCCTGTGTCGCGGCGGGATTTCGCAAGATCCATCTCGATACCGGCCGCGCCTGCGCGGACGATCCCCAACCCCACCTGCCGATCGACACCACGGCCGAAAGGGCGGCCGTGCTGTGCCGGGCGGCCGAGGCGGCCGCCGACCGGCAGCCGGAAAACCGGCCCCGGCCGCTGTATGTCATCGGCGCCGAGGTTCCACCTCCCGGTGGCGCTCTGGAGGACCCCGCCCGGGTAAAGGTCACCACTGCCGGTGAAGTGACCCGCATCCTCGCCGCAACCGAAACGTGTTTCCGGGCGGCCGGTCTCGATCGGGCCTGGGAACGGGTCATGGCGGTCGTGGTTCAGCCCGGCGTTGAGTTCGGCGACACCCGGATCGCCGGCTACCGGCCCGAAAAAGCCGCCGCGCTGTCCGAGGCACATGCCGCGCTGCCCGGCATCATGACCTATGAGATTCACGCCACCGATTACCAGGTCCCTGAAGCATTGGCGCAGATGGTCCGCGATCACTTTATTGTCCTTAAAGCAGGCCCGTGCCTGACCAATAAATACCGCGAGGCGCTCTACGCCCTGTCCGGCGTTGAAATCGAATGGCTGGCCGGAAAGCGCGGCGTCCGGCTCTCCGGTCTGCGGGACGTTCTGGAATCCGTCATGCTCGAACGCCCCGAGCACTGGTGCTCCCACTATCACGGCTCGGCGACCGATGTCAGATACCTGAGGCACTACAGTTACCGCGACCGCATCCGCTACTACTGGAACCTTCCCGAAGTGGCCGAATCCGTCAAACAACTGGTGGATAATTTAAGGCGGCCCATTCCATCCCAGCTCCTCAGTCAGTTCTTTCCGGACCTCTATCCCGTCATCCAGAGCGGGGATCTCGATCCGTCGCCTTCCTGGCTTATCCGGCAGCGGATCCGCACCGGCCTGGCTCCCTACAGCTCTGCCTGTCTGACCCGCTCGCGCCGGTAAACGCCGGCCGTATGCACGGTTTTTTTCACTGACTCCAATTTTGCGGAATTTTTTTTCGGGCTGTGAGTTTTTTCTTGACAGATCTGCAGGAGGAAGATATTTCCGTTCTAAACTGACTGATCAGTCAGTTAATTTAACTGGAACCGGCCGGGCATGACCAAAAAAAAACAAATCCTGCAGGTGGCGACCAAACTGCTGGCCCTGAAGGGCTACAAGGAAACCTCCATGGCCGAGCTGGCCAGAATAACCGGTGTGGCCCAGGGCACCATCTTTTACCATTACGATACCAAGGAGGCCCTTTTTCTTGCTATTCTGGAAGAGTTCAAAAGCGACATCTTAAACGAATTCGAGGGGTACCTGGCCCAGAGACACTTCAATTCCGGCCTTGAAATGATGAAGGAGGTGGTCGGCTTCTATCTCTACCTGTCCGGAAAAATGGAGGACCGGTTTCTGCTCCTTCATCGCCACGACGCCTACGAACTGGCCCGGGTCAATCCGGTCGGGCGGGACTATCTGGAATCGATCTACAACTGTTTCGTCGACATATTCGAAAAAGCCATCCTGACCGGACAAGAAGACGGCTCGATCGCGACGCTGCCGGCCCGCAGAACCGCGCTGATCATCTTTACGATGGTCGACGGCCTGGTGCGGTTCAACACCTACAACCTCTACGATGCCGGGGCCCTGTATGATGATCTCATCACATCGATCGACCGAATTCTCATGAACGATGGGCACTAAGACAATGATCACGGCAAGGTCGGAGGAAGGATGCTGTAGTGGAGGAATACGCCGACGACCGATGACACAGCCAAATGCGCAGCCTGAAAGCTTAAAATCGAAAGAAGATCCCTATCATCACAAGGCTTCAAGGAAAATATTTTGGCGAGGCCAGAGGGAGGCGGCGGTATTCGGACCACGCCGACACCCGATACCAGCAGCCAAAATATTTTCCTTGAGGCCTTGTATCAACCTTCAGCGGAGGAGCGGCGATGCTGGCAAAGGTATTTCCTTTCTTACACTGGTTCAGAAGCTATGATGCAAAGTCCCTGCGGTTTGACGCGCTCTCGGGCCTGACCGTGGCCCTGGTTCTGATTCCGCAATCGATGGCCTACGCCCAGCTGGCAGGACTGCCGGCCTACTATGGCCTGTACGCCTCTTTCCTGCCGCCGATGATGGCGGCCCTGTTCGGCTCGAGCCGCCAGCTGGCCACCGGGCCGGTGGCGGTGGTCTCATTGATGACAGCCGCTTCCCTGGCCCCCCTGGCCACCGCCGGCAGCCCGGGCTACATTGCCTATGCCATCCTGCTGGCCCTGATGGTCGGCATTTTCCAGCTGGCCCTGGGCGTGCTTCGGCTGGGCCTGGTCGTCAATTTTCTGTCCCACCCGGTCGTCAATGGGTTCACGAATGCCGCGGCCCTGATCATCGCCTCTTCCCAACTGTCCAAAATGTTCGGCGTTTACGTCGATACGGCGCCGCACCACTACGAGACCATCGTGCAGGTCATCCGGGCGGCGATCCACTACACCCACTGGCCGAGCCTGCTGATGGGGGTCTTCGCCTTCGCGGTCATGTACGGCCTGAAGTGGCTCTCTCCCCGCATTCCCAACGTGCTGGTGGCCGTCGTCATCACCACGCTCATCTCCTGGGCCACCGGGTTTCAACACGACCGGACCGTGCCCGTCGAGGCCATCGAATCGCCCGCGGCCCGCAGCCTGATCGACAATTTCAACGCGGCGGCCGCCTCGCTGCCGTCGCTCTCCGAAGAGCGCACCCGCCTGGGCGAGGCGCTCACCATCGCCCGGCAAAACCACAACCAGCTCGGCGTTCTGGATGCCGAACACGATGTCAACGTCGTGAACTTCAACATCGCGCACGTAAAGGAAGAGGCCCACCTCAACCGGCAGCAGATCCGGTATCTTCTGCTCGCCGGCGTCCCTCAAGCCGGCGGGTCGTTGAAATTCTACCCGAGGGGCGAGGTCCCGGCCGGCATGGAAACCGACGGTCGCACCTGGCGCATCAAGGTCGGCAACGAACCCCTCGACCCGCAGCATCTCACACTGGCGGGCGGGGGCGCGGTGGTCGGTAAAATCCCGCGCGGCCTGCCGGCCCTGAGCGTGCCGCCCATCAACCTGGGGATCATGCTGCACCTGTTGCCCTTTGCGGCCATCATCTCGCTGCTGGGGTTCATGGAAGCGATCTCCATCGCCAAGGCCATGGCCGGCAAGACCGGGCAGCGCCTGGATCCCAACCAGGAACTCATCGGTCAGGGCCTGGCCAATATCTGCGGCTCGATCGGCAAGAGCTATCCGACCTCCGGGTCCTTCTCGCGCTCGGCGGTCAACCTGCAGGCCGGTGCCGTTACCGGCCTGTCAAGCGTCTTCACCAGCCTGGCGGTCGTGATCGTGCTGTTATTTTTCACGCCGCTGCTCTATCATCTGCCGCAGGCCGTGCTGGCGGCGGTCATCATGATGGCCGTCATCGGCCTTGTCAACGTGTCGGGTTTCATCCACGCCTGGGAAGCCAAATGGTACGACGGCGCTATTTCAATTATTTCCTTCGTCAGCACCTTGGCCTTCGCTCCCCACCTGGACAAGGGGATCATGATCGGGGTGGCGCTGTCCCTGGTGGTTTTTTTGTACAAGAGCATGCGCCCCGGCGTGGTCTCCCTGGCCAGGTCCGAGGACGAGGCCTTGCGCTGCGTGACGACCCACGGCCTGCAGGAATGCGAGTACGTGGCGCTGGTGCGCTTCGACGGTCCCCTCTTTTTCGCCAACGCCAGCTATCTGGAGGATAAAATCACCGAGATCATGCGCCTCAAGAAAAACCTGAACAACATCATCATCGTCGCCAATGGGATCAACGACATCGATGCCTCCGGTGAAGAAACCTTGTCGCTGCTGGTGGATCGGGTCAGAAGCGCCGGGGTCGACATCTCGTTGAGCGGCGTCAACGAGGCGGTGATGAAAGTGTTCAGCCGCACGCATTTCCCGGCCAAGCTCGGGGAGGATCATCTGTTTCCGACAATGGAAAAGGCCATCACCACCGTCCATGAATCCGCTCACCTGCACGGCCGGGAGGAGGCCTGCCCTCTGCTGACCGTTTGCCGGCTGGCCGAAGCTTAAAAAAGGAGGGGTTGAACATGCCATCCATCACAATCTTCAGTGGCAGCTTTTGCAACGAAAACCAGGTGGTCCGGGAAGTCCTCTCCCGCACCGGCTATGCCAAGATCTCCGACAAGGACATCGTTGCCGACGCCGTCCGCATTTCTCAAATGCCGGCCAACAGGGTCGAACGGGCGTTTTCGGCCAAGACCTCGGTCTTCAACAAATTCACCCATGAACGCGAGCGGTCGCTGGCACACCTGAGAGTGGCCCTGGCCGAGCGCCTCGCTGCTGACGACCTGGTGATCACCGGCTTTGCGGGCCAGCTCGTCCCGCGCGAGATCAGCCACGTGCTGCGGGTGTGCCTGATCGCCGACATGAAGGCGCGGGTGGCCGCGGCCGTCAGCGAGCACAAGATGTCCGAACTGGAAGCGCTGAAAATCATTCGCCGCGAAGACGAGGACCGGGCGGCATGGACCCAGCTGCTTTTCGACACCAAGGACCCGTGGGCGGCGTCCCTCTACGATATCGTCGTGCCGACCGACAAGCTGCCGCCGGCCAAAATTGCCGAAACGATCGGGGAAAACCTTGCCAAGCCCGTCGTGAAGGCCAGCGGCCGGTCCCGGAGCGCCGTCGACGATTTCGCGCTCGCCGCCCGGGTTGAAACCGCCCTGATCAAGGAAGGCCACACCGTCGGGGTCAAGGCCCGCTCCGGTGCCGTCACCCTGACCATCAACAAACACGTTTTGATGCTCAGCCGGCTCGAAGAGGACCTCAAGGCGATCGCCGGCCGCGTGGCGGGGGTCACGGCAGTCGAGACCAAGGTCGGGCCGGGGTACTACCAGGCCGACATCTACCGCCGCCAGGATTTCGAAATTCCGTCCAAGATCCTGCTTGTGGACGACGAGCGGGAATTCGTCCAGACGCTCTCCGAGCGACTGATGATGCGCGATCTGGGCTCGGCGGTGGCCTACGACGGCGAATCGGCCCTGGAGGTGGCGCGCGAGGAGGAGCCGGATGTCATGATCCTGGACCTCAAGATGCCCGGCATCGACGGCATCGAGGTCCTGCGTCGCGTGAAAAAAACCCAGCCGGCGATCGAGGTCATCATACTGACCGGCCACGGGTCGGAAGCCGACCGCAACGTGTGCATGGACCTGGGAGCGTTCGCCTACCTGCAGAAGCCGGTCGACATCGAGGAGCTGAGCGCGACCATCAAGGCCGCCCATGAAAAAATCCGCCGCATGCGCGAAGAGATGAAACCGGCCCCGGCGGGCAGTTGACGTCCCGCCCAACCGCGCGGTATGAAAGACAGGAGTCCCCATGTTCGGACTTGCAAACCTGAAGCCCTCTTTCTGGGACAAACACCGGCGCATAGCCGCCCCCGGGGCGTCCGAGTACCTTTTCAACTACCGGCGCATCTGGCGGCTCTCGATCCTGCTGACCGGTGTGGTGGCCCTGGTGCCGCTTATTTTCATCACGCTGGTCGACTACAACTTCACCGAGCACGCCATGGTCTCCGAATGGCTGCTGAGGACCTCGCGCACGGTCTCCAACACCCGCCGGGCGATCTCTTTCTTTCTCACCGAACGCCGCTCGGCACTCGATTTCATCGTCCACGACAACGGCGCGGAAGTCCTCAGCCGTCCGGCGCGGCTGGCGGCTATCCTGGAGAACCTGAAGCGCAGCTTCGGGGGCGGCTTCGTGGATCTGGGATTGATCGACGCCACCGGCCAGCAGCGGGCCTACGTCGGACCCTACGGCCTCAAGGACAAGGATTACAGCGGTCAACCCTGGTTCGAACAGGTCATCGACCGGGGGGTCTACACCAGTGATGTCTTTTTGGGCTACCGCAATGTCCCGCACCTGGTCATCGCCGTCAAGCAAAGCCTGCCGGACGGCTCTTTCGATGTCCTGCGCTCCTCGATCGCCATCGAGCCGTTCGAGGACCTGTTGTCGAATCTTGAACTGGGCGGTCTCGGAGACGCCTTCATCATCAACCACCAGGGGATCCTGCAGACCAACTCCCACTACCACGGGCAGGTGCTCGAAAAAATTCCCCTGTCGGTTCCCGAATTCTCGGCGACCACCGAGGTGTTCGAAGGCAAGAACCCGGCCGGAGAGGCCGTGTTCATCGGGTACCGGTTCATCGAAGACACGCCGTTTATCCTGATGATCGTCAAGAAGAAAAACGAACTCATGAAGCAGTGGCACAAAACGCGTTTGGAGCTTATCATCTTCCTGCTGGTCAGCGTGTCGTTCATCCTGGCGGTCATCATCGGCACCGTCACCTTCATGGTGAACAAGGTGTATGTCGCCGACGAAAGACGATTGATGGCCCTGCACCAGATGGAATATTCGAACAAGATGGCCTCCATCGGCCGCATGGCCGCCAGCGTCGCCCACGAGATCAACAACCCGCTGGCCATCATCAACGAAAAGGCGGGCCTGATCAAGGACATTTTTACCATCAAGAAGCAATACGCCGACGATGCCAAACTGCGCGGCCTGGTCGACTCGACCCTCAATTCGGTCAAACGGGCCGGCAAGATCACCAAGCGCCTGTTGACGTTTGCCCGCAACCTGGAGGCCACCATCGAACCGGTCAACCTGGGGGAAACCATCGATGAAGTATTGAGCTTCCTGAGCAAGGAGGCCGAATACCGCAGCCTCGAAATCCGGGTGGAGGTGCCGCCCGATATTCCGATCGTCGAATCCGATCGCGGCAAACTCGAACAGATTTTCCTGAACATTATCAACAATGCCTTTGCGGCAATGTGCGAGGGCGGCCACTTGTCGATCGCAATCAACCGCACGGGCCCGGAGGCGGTCGAAATCAAGTTCCGCGACGACGGCTGCGGCATCCCCCGCGAAGACCTGCAGCGGATATTCGAGCCTTTTTTCTCGACCAAAACCGGGCAGGGGGGCACCGGACTGGGCCTCTCCATCACCTACAACCTGGCCCGTGAAATCGGCGGCCACATCCACGTCGACAGCGAAATAGGCCAGGGGACGTGTTTTACCGTCACCTTGCCGGTGAAACCTCCGCAAACCAAGGAAGGGGCAGACGCATGCGCGTGTTACTCGTAGACGATGAGGAAGAATTGGTATCGGCGCTCGGCGAACGGCTGGTGTTGCGCGACATCGAAGCCGAATGGTTCACGACCGGCAACGCCGCGTTGCAGCGGGTCGAGACGGGGTGCTTCGATCTGGCCATTCTGGACATGAAGATGCCCAAGCTTGGCGGTCTGGAACTACGGGATAAACTGCGGACGAAATGTCCCGACATGAAATTTATCTTTTTGACCGGCTACGGCTCGGAAAAAGACTTCGCATCGGCCACGGCTTCCGGCAGCAAAGCGGTCTACCTGGTGAAACCCGTCGACATCGACCTTCTGCTCGACAAGATGCAGGCCCTGCTCGATACCTCGCGAGGTGAGGGATGAACACGACACCGATACCAGACGATGTTCCGGGACTCCGCTTTTTCGGGAAGGTCACCGCCGCGGTCACCCATGACGTCAAAAACGCCCTGGCCACGATAAACGAAAATGCCGGATTGCTGACCGACCTGGCCGCCATGGCGGCGCGCGGCAAGCCGCTGGATCCTGAAAGAGTCGATGCCCTGGCGCTGAGAATCATGGACCAGGTCAAGCGTGCCGACGGTTTGCTGAAAAGCATGAACCGTTTTGCGCACAGCGTCGACGACGCCGTCAGGAAAGTGGATTTGAACGAGTGCCTGCGGCTGCTGGCCGACCTGTCCGTCCGGCAGGCCGCGATGAGCGGGACCACGCTGGTGGTGCAGCCGGCCGCAACCCCGGTGGAAGTGGAAACCTCGCCCTTTGGTTTGCTGAACGCGCTCTTTGGGTGCCTCGAGGTCGCGATGACCGCCGCCGGCCGCGGCAGTTCGATCGATCTGCGGCCCGAAAAAACCGCTGCCGGTACCTGCGTTCACTTCGGTCCGCTGCCGGCCGCCGCCATCCCGGACCCGGAACCCGGCCCGGCGGACGCCATCGGGGCCCGCTTGATCAAAAACACCGAAGCCAAGATGCTCACGGTGATTTTTGCCGATGGCTGAGGGCCGTTTTGAAAGCGCAAGGGCCGCACTCCGGACACGATTGGCTTCAAGATAATGATTTTGGCAAGGGCGGAGGGAGAAGGCTGTATCGTCATAAGCCGCCGACCGATGCCACAGCCAAAATCCTTGTCTCGAAGTCCCTATAACCACACAACAGGAAAGGAGGCCGAAGATGGCTGAAAAAGTACTGCTCGTCGATGACGAAAAGGATTTTCTGGAAGTGATGGCCGAGCGCATGAGCGCCCGGGGGATGGAAGTCTCGACCGCGTCATCGGCCGCCGAAGCGATCCGGCTGGCTGAAAAACACTCCTACGATGCCATTATCGTGGATTTGATGATGCCCGAGATGGACGGGCTGGAAGCCCTCAAACTCCTCAAAAAGGAAAAACCGGAAACCCAGGTCATTCTGCTGACCGGTCATGCCAGCCTGGAGAAAGGCATCGAAGCGATGAAGCTCGGCGCGGTCGATTTTCTGGAAAAGCCGGCCGATATGTCCGAACTGACGGAGAAGATCAAGAAGGCCCATGCACGCAAGATGATCGTCGTCGAGAAGCAAATCGAGGAAAAAATGAAGAAGATCATGGGTGTCAAGGGCTGGTAAGGATTCGCTGAAAATCGAGGTGCAGCCCGTTCCCGCCCGGGGCGATCATCGGCAAGTGATTGTGCGTGGCCGCATGACCGCCCCCCCGGTGCGCCTGTGGCGGCGACCGGCGCTTAAGGGATCGGCTCCAGTTCGATACTGTCCAACCGGGTCCCGTCTTCTCTCAAATAAATCCCCACCGTATTCTCGCCGGCCGGCAGCCACACCTCGACCGGGTCCGCGCCATTGCGGTCGTTAAGCGCCCTGCTATCGGGAGTGACGACTTGAGCAAGAACCTGAAACGCACCGAATTTTTAAACGGCGCCCGCGATACGCTGCCGCTGGTGATCGGCGCCGTGCCCTTCGGCATCATCTTCGGCACTCTCGCCGGTGGCGCCGGATTGCCGGCCGCCGGTGCCCTGGGAATGTCGCTTTTCGTGTTTGCCGGCGCGTCCCAATTTATCGCGTTGGGCCTTGTGGGGGCCGGCACGGCCTGGCCCCTGATCGTCCTGACCACCTTCGTGGTCAATTTCCGGCACCTGCTCTACACGGCGGCCTTGCTGCCGCATCTCAAACGCCTGTCGCCCGGTTGGCAGGCCGTGCTGGCATTCGGGCTGACCGATGAAACCTTTGCCGTTGCCGTCGGCCGCTACGGCCGGTCCGATGCCGCTCCTTACAAGCATTGGTATCAGCTGGGTTCGATGATTTTTATGTACGCAAACTGGAACCTGTGCACGCTCGTCGGCCTGGCGGCCGGACGCCTGCTGGCGGATATCGGACGCTGGGGGCTCGATTTCGCCATGGTGGCCGCTTTTATCGGCATGGTCATCCCCTTTTTGGTAAATCGATCCACCTATGTCGCCGTGCTGGTTTCGGGCGCAGCCGCCGTGCTCTTTAACGGGCTGCCCCACAAACTCGGCCTCATGATTGCCGCCGTCAGCGGCATTCTCGCCGGCATTCTCGTCGATGCCCTGGCATCATCGCGGTCCGGCGCAGGAAAAGAGGAAAAGCCGTAAATGGACACATTTTTCCTGGTGGCGGGCATGGCCCTGGTCACCTTTCTCATCCGCTACGGCCTGCTGCCTCTGTCGGGCCGCTTCACCTTTTCCAAAGGCATGACGCGGGCATTGGGGTTCGTGCCGCCGACGGTTTTGACCGCCATCATCGTGCCGGCGGCCCTGCTGCCCGATGGGCACACGCTGCAGTTTTCCCTCTCCAACCCCTACCTGGTCGGCGCCGTGCTGACAGCCGCCATCGGCCGGCTCAGCGGGAACCTGCTGGTCACCATCCTGGGCGGCATGGCGGCCTTTGTCCTGTGGCAGTGGGGGTTGCAGTGGGGCTGGATTTAGTTTCCGTCCATAAACGGCCCTTTTCAGCAATTTCGGCGTCAATCGGCGGAATCACTTGTGCGGCGTACGCGAGGACGCCTCCGCGCAATACCTTGATTTCCTCGAACTTGCAGAAAATTGCTCATTCCTGGTTCGCAAACTGATTAGTGCTGTATAAACCGCGGATGGGCACTATGTATAGGCTTCAAGATAAAAATCTTGGCTTTGTTATCGGTCGTCGGCGTATGACTATACAGCCTACTCTGGCCTTGCCAAAATTTTAATCTTGAAGCCTATATGTCAAATAGTGAGGAGTGCGAGGAGTCAAAAAAGCTTACGCTTGACGAAGACCAGCGCCCCGGCGACGGCCATGACCAGCGAAAAGCCGAGCACGATCAAAAAGGCATGCGGGGACTGCTGAAACGGCAGGGGAAGATTCATCCCGTAAATGCTGACCACCAGGGTGGGCAGCATCAGGATGATGGTGATGGACGTCAAAAACTTCATCACCACGTTGAGGTTGTTGGAGATAATCGAGGCGAAGGCATCCATCATGCCGGAAAGGATGTTGCTGTAGATGTTGGCCACGGCGATCGCCTGCCGGGTCTCGATCACGACGTCGTCGTAGAGTTCCAGGTTCTCTTCGTTTTCCCTGAAGATTTTGGCCCCTCTCAACCGTTCGAGCATCAGCTCGTTCGACCGCAGGGAGGTGGTGAAGTACACCAGGCTTTTTTCGTGATCCAGCAGCTTTATGACATCCTGGTTCCGCATCGATTTCTGCAGTTCTTTTTCGAGCAGGTTGGTTCTGACGTTTATTTTTTTCAGGGCCTTGATGAACGCCAGCGCCGATGCGAGCAGAATGTTAAGGACCAGGCGCCCGGTGCCGCCCGTCATTATTTTTCTGGCCTTGCCGTTGATGAGATCCGGAATGATTTCCGAGCTTCGGGCGCACACGGTGACGAACAGGTCCTGATGAATGATGATGCCGAGCGGCAGGGTGGCGAAAGGAACGTCGTTGCGGCCATCGTTAATGCCCGGGATCCGGACGATGATCAGGGTGTAATCGCCGTCGATCTCGACCCGCGCCCGCTCATCGACATCCAGGGGGTCGGTGAAAAATTCCGGCGGCGCGTCGATAATCCGCCTGACCGCTTCCAATTCAGTGGCGTCCGGCGCGACCAGGTTGACCCAGCAGCCTTTTTCGATATTCTCCACCGGATGAGGACCGGTTGCCGTCTGTTTATAGATATCGAGCATTGTCGTGCCCCGCTGCGATAAGTAATGATGGATCAAGCCCCGGAAATCAGCATCATATAATCTTTGAACCCGGAACCCGGAACCTATCGGTTTAGCATACGCCAACGACCGATACCGGCAGCCAAAATCATTTTTTCGAAGCCTGTAGGTGCGATTGTTCCCGCATGCAGCCCGATTTTTCTCCCCCGGCTTCACCTCTGATTTCAGCCGATAACAATCTTCCGCCAAATAGATGAAAAAGTCAATCGCATGCCTCCGCTGGAAAATGCGGCGGTCGGTATGACAAAAATTCGACCTGACAAACCTGTTATTGCATACCCTTGGGATTTGTGCGAAATTTGCCGCTGTCCCTTAAGCTAAAGATTCCGGCGAAGCCGGAGGGCGGCGGCCCGGCGGGTGACACGGCCCCTGTCCTTATCGTCCGGGCGGGCCGTTGGTCGACACCGGAGAATATGCGGGATTCAGATGAAAGACACATTCGAGCTTCTGCCTTTTTTGTCATCCTCGGCCTTCTTCGAACTGCTCCTGAGTACGGCAGCGTTTCTGATCCTGCTGGTTTACCACGTGCACCTGATCTACAAGGTCGGCCACGACCCACTGGCCACCGCTGTCGGCATCACCAACCACGTGCGCCGCAAATGGGTGCAGAGCGTGATGAAGGTGCAAGGGGACATCGTGGCGATCCAGACCCTGCGAAACCAGGTCATGGCAGCCAACTTTCTGGCCTCCACCGCCATTCTGATCGCCCTGGGCTTGATGGGGGGTGCCTTCCGGCCGGAGTTCTACAACTCGATCTCCCATGCCCTCAACCTGGCCGGCGCCCGCAGCGAGACCTTGTGGATGTTCAAGCTCATGCTGCTGGTGGTGCTGTTCTTTTTCGCTTTCTTCAACTTCACCCTGGCCATCCGCTATTACAATCACGCCGGCTTCATGATCGAAATCACGGACATCAACGACCCGAACGTCACGCCGGAGTCCGTCACCGAGGTCCTCAACCACGGGGCGCTGCACTACACCATGGGCATGCGCGGCTTTTACCTGGCCGTTCCCTCGGCGCTCTGGCTGTTCGGGCCGGTGTGGCTGCTGTGCGGAAGCCTGGTGTTGATCTGGGTCCTTTACCGGCTGGACCGCACCGCCTGAGCCGGTCGCCGAACCCGCGCCGAACGCCCGCATGTTCAGGGCGTGTCGGAACAACAGAGGAGTGCAGGCCCGATCCTCACCTCCCCGAACTCCTTTTGAATCAGACGGTCACCGGCCGAGATCGCTGCTCAACGCATGCGCCTTATTCTGCAAGGTCACCAGGTATCCTTTTGCCCGGCATCTCAGGTCCGTGGCGCAGATACACCCCTCCGGAGACCAGGTGGGTGATGCCAAGCGGATTGGTTCCACGACGGCGTTTCTGACCAGCGCCGCCGGCACCATCTGCGATCGGGCCTTGGTCTTGCCGCAGATCCGGCAGATCAGGCTCGGTCGAGATGAGAAGAGATTTTTATCGATTTGCTCGGGATATGCGCCCACTCGGTGCCGGACCCTTGCGGGTGGCGGTGTGAACGCGGCTATTTAGCATATATCATGATATAGTCCGCCAGCGACTGACGCTCCGCATCGGAGAGCTGCTTGGTTTTTTCGATGTAACGCTTCATCATTCCCGCCTGGCCGGGCTTGACGATCGCCTCGGCTTCTCCATTCAGATACTGCCGCAGCTGGTCCTGCTTGCCCCGATACAACCCGGCGATCTCCATGAGCGAGGGGTTCACCTTGGAGGAGTTTTCGGGTCGATGGCAGGCGGTACACCCCTGGGATTTAAAAAGCGCTTCCCCCGAATCGGCCGCCAGTGCCGGCACCGTTAAAAAAAAGAGAGCCAGTGTCATCGCGCCGAGCTTTTTCATTTCACGATCTCCTTATTTGCTTTCCTCGTAGACGTCCCGCGTCCGGTCCTGTAAAAAAACGTGGTCGAATTCGTTTTTTCTGACCGACGCGTACCATTGGGCAGCCGTTTCGCGGCAAAGGGAACAGGCCTTGCGGGGGACGTGAACCGCCAGGATGTGCCGGCCGCGGCTGGAGGTGGAATCGATGCGCAGGGCGCCGGCACAGTCGGCACAAACGCGCACGGTTTCCTTTTGGGACTCCTGAATCATGTCCGTGTCGTAAAAGATGTGACGGTTGCGGTAATCGAACGTTTTCTCGTTCAGGACCCACAACCGCCGCTGCTCGCGTTTGCTCCACTGGTCCCGCACCACCTCGCAGACCGAGGCCACGTGACGGGTCACCTCCGGTGCCTGGCGGATCCGCTGCGGATCGTAGTCCGGCTCTCTGACCTTGGCGTAATCGATGCCGGCCATCGCCAGGATGATGCCGACATTGACGTACGGCAGCGCGCCCTCGATGGCATACCCGCCCTCGAGCACCGCGATGTCGGGCTGCAGCAGGCTGGTTAGGGCGGCATAGCCCTGGGCGCAGAAATTCATGTTGGTGATGGGGTCCGAATAGTGATTGTCCTGACCGGCCGAGTTGACGATGAGCTGCGGCTTGAAGTCGGCCAGGATCGGCAGGACCACATTTTTGACGGTGTAGAGGATTCCCTCGGCCGCGGTGCATGGCGGCAGCGGGATGTTGACGGTCGTGCCGAGCGCATTCGGGCCGCCCTGCTCGTTGGGGAACCCCGAGCCGGGGTAGAGCGTGCGGCCGTCCTGGTGGAGAGAGATAAAAAGCGTATCGGGGTCGTGCCAGTAAATGTCCTGGGTGCCGTCACCGTGGTGGCAGTCGGTGTCCACGATGGCCACCCGGTCGACCTTGAAGGCCCGGCGCAGATATTCGATCATGACGGCTTCGATGTTGATATTGCAAAACCCCCTGGCCCCGTGAACCACCCGCATGGCATGATGCCCGGGCGGCCGGACCAGGGCAAAGCCCCGGTCGACGGTTTTGTCCAGCACGGCCGCGCCGACCGTCTTGGCACCCCCGGCACTGATGAAATGCGATTCGGTGGTGACGTGCCACACGTCCGGCACGCAAAAGTGCACCCGCTGAATGTCCTGGACGGTCGCCAGGTCCGGCTTGAATTCCAGGATGCCGTCGATATCGAACAGCCCCTCTTCCAGCACCTGGTCCTGGGTGTAGAGCAGCCGCTCTTCCCGTTCGGGGTGCGTCGGGCTGATGGCCCAGTCGAAGGCCGGAAAAAATACCAGCCCGGTTTTATGTTTGGCTTTCAGGGTCTGCACGATACGGTCGGCGATTGCCTCTCCATGGTTTTGGGATAGCTCGGTTTTTTTTAGGGGCCTCGACGCCGGAAAAGGCCGAACTTGGTTCGCTGCGCTCAAACTGGAATAAATGGACCAATGGAATGGGGGAATTTTGGGACCATCGGTGTTCCATTTTCCCGTAATTCCAACATTCCATGCGTTGGATCCAACAAAAAGGGCCTATCCTATGGAGGGCTGCCGTCGAAAAACCGCCCGTGATGGCGGATCAGCCCCGGCTTGACCTGAACTTTTACCCTCAGGTTCCGGCCGGTGGTGAGAAACCCGCGCACCATGTTGAACTGCAGCTCTTCCAAAACTTCCATTTCCAGGTCTTCATCGTCGGCGCCGATTTGTCGCGCCTTTATTTTGAGCAGGTGACAGGCTTTGTCGATCGCATCGGCCCTCGAAAAGTTGTGGTCGGCCTTTGCGCTGAAGTTTTCTTCGGGCGCCATGACGATACCGCGCTGGGTGTCGGCAAAGACCATGACTTCACAGGTCGTGCGCGCCAGGGCCGCGCCGACGGCGTTGGCCACCTGCCAGCGGGGCACCAGACGAACCCGGTGATCGGAAAGGGCTTCCAGGCGCCGGGCGAAATAGGGTGCCGGTCCGCCGAGAACCAGCAGGACCTTTGGGTTGACCTTGTCGCCCTGTTGAAGGTCGTGCACGGTATAGACCGGCCGGCTGTTGATGCGATCGACCAGTTCGCGCGCTTCCGACAAAATCCCGTGGCAGGCCTGGTCGAATACCCGCCGGGCGGTTTCTGCGATCGGCACATCGAGGTCCCGACCCACGAGGGCCATCCCGCGGGTCGCGGCTTCCCGGTCGCCCCCGTCCATTTCACCCAAAACGACCAGGGCGTCGGTGGGGGTCGGCAGCGATCCGCCGAAGGCCATGGCCGGCCCCTCTCTGTCGGGACCGATGACCAGCTCGCCGTTTCTGACTCTCACCACACTGTCGCCCGCTATCCCGATCGATCTCGTCTCCAAAGAGCGGATCAGGGTACGATACCCGCCGACCCGCACGCCGATGGGGTGCAGCAGCGGAACGCGATTGCGGATGATGGCCATGTCGGTCGTGGTCCCGCCGATATCGAGCACCATCGCATCCGCGTCGCCGGGGGCAAACGCCACGGCCCCCATGACGCTGGCGGCCGGACCGGAGAGAATGGTTTGGCCCGGAAATTCCATCGAGGCCTCCAGGTTCATGGTGCCGCCGTCGGCCTTGAGAATGTAGAGGGGAACCTTGAGGTCTTTTTGGGCCAGAGATTTGGTGACGGCATCGAAAAAAGACCGGTGAATCGGATAGACGGCGGCGTTGAGGTAGGTGGTCGCCACCCGCCGTGAAAAGTTCAGGTTGCCGGAGACCTGGTGGCCCATGAACACCCGGTCGAAATGGTCTTTCAAAAGGGTGTATATCCGCACTTCATGCTGGGGGTTGCGGACCGAAAATTTGCCGACGATGCCGATGGTGCGACTGCCGGAGCCCCTTAGTTTTTCGGCCACCTGTCGGATTTCCGCCTCGTCGACCGGGGCGACTTCACGGCCGCGGTGGTCGATCGATCCGGAAACCGCATAATAGTTCTGACCGGTGCGGTAGAATTCAGGGTCGAGCCCCGGACCGCTCGAAACGATCATGCCGACCGGCGGAAGTTTTCCTTGAGCGATGGCGTTGGTCGTGAGGGTGGTGCTCAGAACGATCCGGCGAATCTGATGCGGATCGATGCCGGCCGTGATGGCGTCGAGACCCGCCAGAACGGTCTTGAACAAGTCTGTCGGATCGGTGGCGACCTTGATTTCGCGCGCCAGCCCCGAATCCCCCACCAGCACGACGTCGGCGTGGGTGCCGCCGACATCCAGTCCGATGATCATAGTGTCAACCCAGGTGTTGGTTGAAAATCGCCGATGCGCACACCCTAAATAAGAGTCGCCGGAATGTCAAATTTCGTCACCGTCGGGTGGTGCCGATAACGAGTCCCGAATCGTTGGGGCTGTCGAAGGAGATCCGCTGAATGTTTTCGGCGCCGGCCTGCGACAGCATCTTTTTGATCTGGGATTCGCTGTAGGACTGACCGGTAGGGGTTCCGACCAGCATGTTGAGGGAAAACAGGGCCGGAAACAGCGGACCGGCCATGTCGTCGTCGAGGATGAATTCGTGCACGATGATCATTCCGCCGGCCGCCAGGGACGCAACCGCCTTGTCGACGAGCCGTTGACATTCCGCGGGGCCCTCCCCGTGCAGGATATGTGACAGCCAGGCCACGTCGTAGCCGCGGCCGAGGTCGTCTTCGTGATAGTTGCCGCCGGAAAACTTGATCCGATCGGACAGGTTGAAGCGCGCGATGGTCTTTTCGGCAAACGGACGGGTGGTCGGAAGGTCGAACACCGTGGCCTTGAGTTCCGGATTGGCCCGGCAGAAATGAACCGCATAGGTGCCGGGGCCGCCGCCCAGGTCGAGCAGGTGGCGGCGTCCGCCCAGATCGACGAGGGGCACCACCTTGGGCGCGGTGGCCATGGCCATGTTGAACATGCCCATGAGAAAACTGGCACGCTGCTGCTCGTCACCGTGGGACGCCCTTTCGCGCACCGGCCGGCCGGTCTTGACGGCTTGATCCAGCTCGGCCCAAGACGGCATCAGGTAATGATGGTGCATGATGATATGGCCGATATAGCGATCGCTGTGGCGGGAGAGAAAGTCGTGGGCCGAGGGCGTGGCGGCGTAGGTCTCCCCTTCCTTTGTGAGGAGCCCCATGGCGGTCAGGGCGTTTAACAGCCGTGACAGCGCCCCGCTGTCGCAGCCGCATGTTTCGGCCAGATCTTTGACGCCGAGGCGATCCGGATCGAGGATGGAAAAAACATCGAGTTTAACCGCCGCGTGCAGGGCGCAGGTCTTCCAGTAAGAACCGGAGAGTTCCAGCAGACGGCCCGGGTCCCATGTGGTATCGGTCATGACGACCTCCTGTCGGAAAGAAGTGTGAGAAGACGAAGAAAAATGCCGACATGTCGGCGTCGCGGCTTCTTGCCGGCGCCCATGACCCGCACCGGCCGACCTGTCTGAAAATCAATCGGACGGTCTGGAATAGGGCTGACTTTTTTTTACCTTTGGCCGGTGCCTAATTCCTATGGCGTTGCAAACTCTTGTAGGCTTCGGTCAGTTTGATGAATTGCGGGGCCTGGCCGCCCTGGTCCGGGTGCAGGTCCCGGGCGCGGCGCCGGTAAAGCCGCGCCAGTTCCCTGCGACTCATTTTCAGCAGAACGTCCTTGCTCTCGCCGAAGATGCGGCACGCCGCCGCCATCGACACCGCCGGTTGCGGTACGGGCGACCGATAGGCGCGCCGGCCGTTGACGAAGCCGCGGAGATAGTCGTCCATGAAGCTGCGGGGTTCATAATCGAAATCGAAGAACATGATCGCATAGCGGATCAGATAGTCGTTCAATCCGCTGAACGGGTCGACCCCGGCCCAGAATTGCCGGTCGGCGTTGAGTCTGCAGATTTCTTCGACGAAGTGGTCGTCGACCTGGGCCTGGTCCAGAAAGTCGGGCACGGCTTTCGCGAAAGATTCGGTAAAAAAATCCTGCAGGTTGAAGGCGGCATACACATAGGTTTTGAGTTCGCGCTCCCGCAGGCGCCGCTCCATGTCGATAAACTGCTGCTCGAGTTCGTCGCGCGATTTGTACGCCAGCACCCCGAACATCTTTTCGGGCACGGACTCGATGTGGCTCAGGTTCTTTTGACCGGTTTTCAGAAAAACGAGCCGGCGCCGGTCGAAGATGTGACGATTGTCGGGAAGCGCATCGGCCGCGGGACGCCGCGCCTTCCGTCCGCGCATTTCCCTGCGCCGAAAGGGCTCCAGCTTGATTCTGATCTCGGGATCGAGAAAAACCCAGAAGATGTCATCCAGTTGATCGCCGGTGGGGGGCGAACCGCAGGCGGCCAGGCGATCTTCGATGGCCTCGTCGATGTAATAGGCATTACCGCCGGGATATCTGATGAAGCGGGTCGGGTCGATCCCCAGGTCGAACAATTCCCGGCTGCGCAGGCAGTCGTCGTCCCGGTAGGATTCCCGAATGGAGTAGTGCAGTCTGCCCCGGATGTATTTCCTGGCCAAGTACACGAGAAAATCCTTCGCTGATTCGTGCCCATCTATGGTTTCATCAGGGGCACGGACAAGTTTCCGATCCAGAAAAGAGCAATTTTTCGCAAGTTCAAGGAAATCGGTGGAATTGCGCGGAGGCATACTTCCTGTATGACGCACAAGCGATGCCGCCGATTGACGCCGAAATTGCGGAAAAGGGCCATTTATGGCCGGAAATTAATTCACCACCTCGAACGTCACCCTGTAAAGAATGTTGCCGCCGGCATCGAGCACGTCGACATGCCAGCTGCCGACGTCGACGGTCCGCACCCGCTTCGAGCTGTAGGTGCGCCAGGGGCTCCCGCCCACCGCGAGACCGATGCGGTCTCTTTCGGAGCCGTCAAAATACCAGACATGCGTTATCCGGCTCGGCTGCCCGGCCCCGAGGATTTTGGTAAAGCAGTAAAGCCTGTCGACGCTCGCCGGAAACCGGTGGCCGACGCCGACCGGGGCTCGGTTGACGACGTTCTTGCAGACGACGGCCTGCTCCACCGTCAGCCCCTGGGCAGCGGCCGGACTCATCGTGCCGGAAAACAACACCATCATCATGACCGCAGCCGAAACCTGAAAGCGGTTTGATCGCGTGCTCATTTATATCATTTCCTCCGCAGGGTAAAATGGACAGTGTCCCGATCCAAGCGTCACGCCGCAGCTGTGGAAGAATAACGCACATCTACGCCGCCGACAACCGTGATTGGATAGTTGAAACTTGAAACTCGTGGTGGGCACCTCCACCTGGATGAGCGATTGTGAACGGCGGCTGAAAACTTGCCCCTGGCGCGTGCGCCTTCCTTGCCGCATTGACAGCGGGCCGGGGTCCAAGGTCATCGCCGGGGCGAAGGTTTTTCGCCCCGGCCGCACAGTCGGCCACCGGTCGCCCGCAATTCGGCACGTTCACACCGTAACTCGCAGGTGCGGCGGCAGGAGGTCAAGAAAATTTTGGGAAAAGTGTCACGCGATCTGACAATGTGAGATCGAAGAAGGGGCCGAACGGATTAGCGCGTCTGGAGGATCTGATCGATTTGAGCCGTCAACTCTTTGATATTGAAGGGTTTCTGGATGAAGCCGTTACAGCCGCTGCGCATGATTTCGTCGGCTTCGCCGGAAAGGCTGTACCCGCTCGACAGCAGGACCTTGACCTTCGGATTGCACTGCTTGAGCCGATCGTACACAGCCCGCCCGCCCATGTCCGGCATCACCATGTCGAGCAGGACGAGATCGATCCTGTCCTTGTGAACGGTGTAAATATCGATGGCTTCACGGCCGTTGGCGGCCGACAAAACCTCGTAGCCGAAATGTTGCAGCATGCGGATGCCGACATCCAGAACCACTTCCTCATCGTCGATCAGCAAAACGGTCCGGCTGGAGTCCATGGCGGGCCGTTGACCCGCAGGTTGAGGTTCGGCCGGCACAACCCGGCCCGAGGCCGGAAAATAAATCCGAAAAGTGGTGCCGCGCCCGATTTCCGATTCGACCTCGATGAATCCCCCCAGGCTCTTGACGATGCCAAATACAGAGGCCAGGCCCAGGCCGGTCCCGCGTCCCATTTCCTTGGTCGTGAAAAAGGGCTCGAATATTCGGTTGCGGGTGGCCTCGTCCATCCCGGTCCCCGTATCCTGCACGTCGAGCTGTACGTATTCACCGGGCTTGGAAGCGGCGTCGCGGCCTCCACCCCCCGACCGGGTGGTGTTGATCGCCTTAAAGCTCAGGCGGCCGCCGCCGGGCATGGCGTCGGCGGCGTTGATGCACAAATTGAGCAGCACCTGCTCGAGCTGGCCGGGGTTGGCCTCGATGGGCCGCAGGGCGGCAGCCAGATCGAGGCTGATGGCAATCTGCCTGCGGGTCCGTCCGAAGGCCTCGGCGGTTTCGCGCACGACCTGGTTCAGGTCGATCAATGCAGTTTCCGACCGCTCGCGGCGGGCATAGCCCAGCAGCTGGGCGGTCAGCTTGGCGCCGTTTCTGACCTGCTTCTCGATCTTGGTCAAGGTGGCGTAATGGGGGTGATCGGCGCCGGTATCCTGCAGCATCAAAAACGCAAGGCCTTCGATCGCCATCAGTAAATTATTGAAGTCGTGCGCGATTCCGCCGGCAAGCGTTCCGATGGCCTCCATTTTCTGGGCATTGAAAAACTGGGATTCAAGCCGTTTTCGTTCACTGATATCCATCAGGCTGACGGTGACCGTTTCAAATTTTTCGCGGTCCGCCGGAATTTTAAAATTTATCAGGATATTGACCGTTTCGCCCGCCAGAGTCCGGCTGACGGTTTCGGCTTCGAAGTCGGGTCGGGTTTCGTAAATGGCGACCAGGGCCTCCCTGAAAACCTCCGGCGCTTGAGCGGCGAGGATCTTATTGGCCGACCGGATCAGATGCTCGGCGGTCTCGGCCTGGAAAAGCCGCAGCGTGGCGGCGTTGAACTTCTTGACGGTGAGGTGTTTAAGAAGCTGCGGCACCCGTTGCGGGTGAGCCCGCAGATGAGCGTCGAGATCGTCGACGCCCTGATCGGCCAGATCGTCAAGCCCCCGTTTAACGGCCGACAAGTCGACTTCCAGAAAGGAGACGGCCGCGGTTTCGAACAGGCCCCGGTATTTTTCCTCGCTGTCTGCAAGCGCCTTTTCGGCGCGCTGGCGGGCGGCGATCTCCTGCGCGAAGGCGGGTGCCGCCGTTTGGCTTTCCGGGCGGCGTGCAAGGGTCGGGTTGGCAATTTTGTTATTAAACGGTATAAGCATTCTCAAGGCACCGGTTTTTTTATGATCGCCCGTTAGGAATCCAGACGGACGCCGGCCGACAATCGCCCGGTCGGCCGACGATGGGACGCAATTTTATTATCGGATAATTTTTACGAAACTTGAATGACCGGAGCGAATCGACAGGTGAACTATATAAAATGGACCCGCATGCGGAGGCTCTGCGCGGGGGCCGCCTTTCTGACGATGGTCGCGACCGGTTGTGCCGGGCTCGGAAAATCGCTCCAGGCGCCGGACATCCTCTTGGCCGGGTTGACCGTCGAAGAGGTCGATCTTTTCGAAACCGTGCTGCAGCTGAGGCTGCGGGTGATCAACGGCAACGACATCCCCTTGGCGCTCAAAGGAATTCAGTGCGAGTTGGAACTCAACGGCAAATCGGTGGCCACGGGTGTTTCCAAGACCCCGGTCACGATTCCGGCGCTTGGCAGCGACACCGTCACCGTCCGGGTGTATTCGTCGATGTTCAACATCGCCTCTTCCTTTTTTCGGATGGCCCGAAGTGAAGCGGCTAAAACCGGGCCCCCCGATCTGACCTACCAGTTGAAGGGTCGGATTCACCTGCAAACCAGCGGGCTGACACCGACCGCCATTCCATTCAAGAGCACCGGAAAAATATCGCTCGAAGAGGCTTTCGGAAAAATCGTCGAGTAGGTGCATTAAGGAGTGTGGGACGCATGAAATCGGGTATCATCGGGGGTCGGGGATCGGGAAAAACCACTGTTTTTGAAGCTCTTACCGGAAATTTCCAGGAAACCGGGTACCGGGGGGATGCCCGCATCGCCGTCATGCGGGTGCCGGACCCTCGGGTCGAGGTGCTGGCCAAAATGTATTCACCCCAAAAGACGAGTTTCGCGCAGGTGGAATACCTGCTGCCCGGCAAAGCGGCCGAAAAGGAAGGCGCAAAGTCGGGGTCCCCGTGGACGGCGGTGAGAGACTGCGATGCCCTGATTCACGTGGTCCGCAATTTCAGCGGCTACGGCCTGGTCGAGCCGACGCCGCTCGAAGACGTGAAAAATGTCGACCAGGAACTGATTCTGACCGACTTCATCGTGGCCGAAAAACGGCTGGAGCGGCTGAAGATGGACCAGAAAAGGGGCCGCAAGGGCGATCCGGAAGAGCCGGCCCTGCTGCAGGCCTGCATCGCGGCCCTTGAAAACAACAGCCCCCTGCGGCGGCACCCCGAACTGGCCGCCGCCCCCCAGCTGCGCGGTTTTGCCTTCCTTTCGGGCAAGCCGCTGCTGGTGCTGTTCAACAACTCCGATGAAGACAATTTACTGCCGGCCGAAGCTCAAGGCGTCCCCAACGAATTGAGCCTGGCCATCCGGGGCAAGCTCGAACACGAACTGGCCCAGATGACGCCCGAGGAGGCCGCGGAGTTCCGCCGCGAACTCGAGCTGGCGGCCTCCGCCAAAGACCGGGTCATCAGCAAAACCTACGAGCTGCTGGGACTGATTTCCTTTTTCACGGTCGGAGAAGACGAGGTCAAGGCCTGGACGATTCGCAATGGCACCGCGGCGATCGATGCGGCCGAGACCATTCACACCGATCTCAAAAAGGGCTTCATCCGGGCCGAGGTGCTGGCGTACGAGGACCTGATGGCGGCCGGCACCTACGCCGCCGCCCGCAAGCTGGGGACCGTGCGTTTAGAAGGCAAGGACTACAAGGTCAAAGACGGCGACATCCTGCACGTGCGCTTCAACGTGTAACCGTCAACCGATTCTGAACAGCGGCGTTTCCAGGCGGGTATCCTTGCAACGCGGGCAGCGCCCCGGGCGGGTAAACCGCCGCCGGTCGTGGAAGACAAATCCGCAATTAAGGCACCGGCTCGGCCGGATCACGACCTTCTTCCCCTGCGCCCCGATGCTGCGCGCAATGTGGCCCAGATGCGCGTAGACCTCCTTTTCCCGGATGCCAAGACAGCGGGACAGGTCCCTGGCACTCAGCTCGCCGGCTTCCAGAAGCGCGATCATTTCCTGGCGAATGGTTTTCACAGGTTTGCCTGTAGATGGGGCGAAAAATTTTTCGCCCCTACGGCGCCCGGCGAGCGCGCCGGGAACAGCCGGACATTGGGCATGAGAGGGGAAGAGACAATCCGCGCCCGGCGAGTGCGCCGGGAACAGCCGGTTTTCGCGTTAAGTGGTTTTCTGCCCTTCGATTTCTTCCTTCAGCAGGCAGCAGGCGACCCGGTATGCGGGGTTTCCGTCGGCGCGGTAGTCGAGGTTGCCGGGCTGGACGAGCTTGTTCATCACGCAGCCTTCCGGAATATCGAGCTGAAAAAGGTCGCGCTCGGTGATCGGCTCGCGGTCGATCAACCCGTCGTCCCCGATCACCAGGCCGTGCAGCGGGAAATCCTCGCACAGGGGGCAGCGGTAGACGCGGCCGTTCGGAAAGACGAAATAGTTGTCCGCCACCCTGCCGGCGCACTCGAACCGCTCACCCTCTTCCAAAAACACCTTGGGATAGGTGACGGTTATGCCCCGCCGCGCGATCTCCGCGGCCGCCGGCGGCACGTTGTTCAGCCATTCGGCGCGGGACACCTGCCGGTTCTCGGTCCGGTCGGCGGCCGAACGGCCGCGAATGCCGATGACCTGGATGAAAAACCGTTTGACGCCCAACGAGACCAGCAGCGGCCCCATCGATCCGATGTCATGGATGTTGACCCCGCTGACGGTAAAAATCGCGCTGGCGGAAAACCCGCGGGCAACGGCCCGCCGGATGCCCGCCGTGCAGGCATCGTAGGATCCCTTTCCCCGAATCCTGTCGTTTGTGGCGGCGGTGGCGCCGTCCAGGCTGAAACTGAACCAGTCGACGTCCCGCGGCGTGACCTTGTCCAGGATGTCGTGAAACAGGAATCCGTTGGTGTCCACCGTGACCGAGGCGTAGTCGAGGCTCCGGGCCTTTTTGATCATGGCGGCCAGGTCGGGGTGCAGGGTCGGTTCGCCGCCCAGAAAAATAACGTTCGCCCGCACCGATCGGCGGGCGAAAATTTCGAGCCAGTTTTCGCCGGCGGACAGCGGCAGGATCTCGTCGCCGTGCTGGCGGGGATTGATGTAGCAGTGCCGGCAGTTCAGGTTGCAGCGGGTGGTGATGTGAAAAAAGACGTTGGCGGAATCCCGTGAAAAGGAAACGGTTTTTTTCATTTCTGCGATTTCTTGAGCTGCTCGACCTGCTTTTTGGCCTTGATCAGCTCGTCGTTGGTCAAGCGCAGCCGGATCGACATGTATTCGGCAAAGATCCGGTACAGCAGCAGCAGGAAGTCCAGCTTCTCGTCGCGGGTCCCTTCGTTGCTCATGCGCTCCTTGGCGGAGGTGTCGACCGCCATGCACACGGTCTGCCCGACGGCCGACACCGTTGCCGACCGGCTCAGGCTGTCGATGATCCGCATCTCGCCGAAAATTTCGCCCTTGCGGTCGATGGTGCCGATTTCGTGACCGGCCTTGGAGATCTTGATTTTTCCGGAGAGCAGAAAATAAAGCCAGGGATCCAGGTCGCCCTCCCGGATGATCACCTCCCCGTGTTCGTACTGCCGGATTTTGCTCAGCCGCAGCAGTTTTCCGAGGCTCTTGGTCTCGAAGTTCTTCAAGGCCGGAATCGCCATCAGTTTTTGAATATTCTCGATATTTTCCTTTAGATACTTCGATTCGATCATTTTACCCTCGCCTCGTTAAGCAGATGGCGGCCGCCTGTCGGCCCGCTTCGCTCGCGCACCTCGACGTAAAAACCGACCGGGACGACTGTCGCCGGCGCACGGAATCAAGCATCTATTTTATCAAACCGCGGGATTTCTTTCAAGGCAGTCTTTGGACAACTGGACATCGAACTCGACCGGGTAGCATCCGTCGAAGCAGGCTTTGCAGAAATTCTCGGCCGGTCGGGCCATGCCGGTGGAGGCGAGAAGGCCCTCGATACTGAGGTAGTGCAGGGTGTCGAGACCCAAAAAATCCCTGAGGTCCGGGACCGACATCCGGGCGGCGATCAATTCCCCCTTCGTGGAAAAATCGATGCCGTAGTGGCAGGGAAACCGGTGGGGCGGCCCGGCTACACGCATATGCACGTTTTTGACCCCCAACTCGCGCAGGGCCTTAACGCGCGTGCGCGCGGTGGTGCCCCGAATGATCGAATCCTCTATGATGACGATGTCTTTGCCCTTTAACAGGCTTTTGACGGGATTCAGCTTGACCCTGACCCCGAAGTCCCGCATGCTCTGCGTGGGCTGGATAAACGTGCGGCCGACATAATGGTTGCGGATCATGCCCATCTCGAACGGAATGCCGGATGCCTCCGAATAACCCAGCGCCGCGTAAGTGCCCGAATCTGGAAAGGGCATGACCAGGTCGGCCGTGACCGGCGCTTCGCGTGCCAGGCAGCGCCCGTGGGCTTTTCGGGTCAGGTAGACGTTCTGGCCGTTGATGGTGCTGTCGGGCCGGGCAAAGTAGATGAACTCGAAAATGCACAGCGACCGCCGGGTCTCGGCGTGAGGGGTGATGCTCCGGATGCCGTCCTCGTTGATGATGACAATTTCACCGGGTTCGAGTTCGCGGATGTGTTCGGCCTCGATCAAGTCCAGGGCGCAGGACTCGGAAGCCAGCACGTAATGACCGTTCAACCGGCCGAGGCACAGCGGCCGGAAACCGTTGGGGTCCTTGATGCCGATCAGCTCGCCCTTGCAGGTCAACACCACCATCGAGAACGCGCCTTTGATTTTTTTGACGGTTTCGATGAGGGCTTCCTCGAACCCCAGCTTCAAATTTTTGACAAACAGGTGCAGAAAAATCTCGGTATCCATGGTCGTCTGGAAAATCGACCCCGACTCTTCGAGTTCGGTCTTGAGGGTGCGGGCATTGACGAAATTGCCGTTGTGCGCCACCGCGTAGGATTTGTTGCGGTGATGCACCACAAACGGCTGGGCGTTGGCGAGAATCGAACTGCCGGTGGTGGAGTAGCGCACATGCCCGATGGCGATGGGGCCCTTGAGCTTTTCGAGCTGGCTGCTGTGGAACACTTCGGACACCAGCCCCATGCCCTTGTGGGCCGTGACCCGGCTGCCGTGCAAAACGGCGATGCCGGCACTTTCCTGGCCGCGATGCTGGAGGGCATACAGCCCGAAATAGGTCAGCCGCGCGGCTTCGGGGTGGCTGTGAATCCCGAAAATTCCGCAGGCTTCCCGCGGCTTGTCCGCGGTGTCCGACTCGTGTGGGGTATGCGTCATGTCCTCTTTCCGCTGTAATGGACGGCCCAAGTTTGTGTATCAGCACAAAAACAAACCGCCGGTGGACGGTTCAGGGAGCAAGGTTCACGTTTTAGGGGTGCAAAACCCTTTAACCGGCTAAACGGGCAAACGGGCTCAACGGTCAACCGGCCAAACGGGCTAAACCGGCTCAACGGACTCAACCGGCTCAACGGACTCAACCGGCTCAACCGTGATAGTCCTGCAGGGCCCGCACGTCGTAGCGACCCTCTTTCAGGGCCGCAATGCCCCGGCACACGGCCTTGGCGCCGGCCAGGGTGGTGGCGTAGGGTATTCCGAACTTGATGGCCGCCCGCCGGATCATGTAGCCGTCCTGGCGCGGCGTCTCGCCGCTGCCGGTGTTGATCACCAGCTGCACCTCGCCGTTCTTGATGGCGTCGACGACGTGCGGCCGGCCCATGGAGACCTTCTTGACGATTTCAGCCGGTATGTCGTTGCCGGTCAACAGGCGCGCGGTGCCGCGGGTGGCCAGAATCTTGAAGCCGATGGCGTGAAACCGGGCCGCCACCGGCAAAACGCCGGCCTTGTCCCTGTCCTTGACGCTGATGAAAACGGTCCCGGAGGTCGGCAGCTTCTGGCCGGCGCCCAGCTGGGCCTTGGCATAGGCCCGTCCGAACTGCAGGTCGATGCCCATCACCTCGCCGGTTGATTTCATCTCGGGCCCCAACAGCGTGTCCACGTCCGGGAAGCGGTCGAAGGGCAGCACCGCTTCTTTCACCGACACATGCGCCGGCTGGACTTCGTGCTCGAAACCAAGTGAAGCCAGGGTGCGCCCCAGCATCACCTTGGTCGCCAGCTTGGCCAGCGGCACGCCGGTGGCCTTGCTCACGAACGGCACGGTCCTCGACGCCCTGGGGTTGACCTCCAGCACATAGAGCCGGTTGCCCTTGATGGCGTACTGGACGTTCATCAGCCCGACCACCCCCAGTTCGGCGGCCATGGCCTTGGTCGCATGCCTGATCTCGTCCGTCATCGCCCGATCGAGGCTGAAGGGCGGCAGCACGCAGGCCGAATCGCCCGAGTGCACGCCCGCGGCCTCGATATGCTCCATGATGCCGCCGATCACCGTCGTTTGGCCGTCGCAGATCGCATCGACATCGACCTCGATCGCATCTTCGAGGAACTTGTCGATGAGGATCGGGTGCTCCGGCGAGGCCAGAATGGCCAGGCGGCTGAAACTCTCCAAACCGGCGCGGTCGTAGACGATTTTCATGGCGCGCCCGCCCAGCACGTAGGACGGCCGCACGATGACCGGATAACCGATGTCCTCGGCAATCGCCCGGGCCTCCTCGACCGTGTGGGCGGTCCCGTTTTCCGGCTGAACCAGGGCGAGTTTTTTCAGCATGCCCTGGAAAAGCTCGCGGTCTTCGGCCCGATCGATGCTCTCGGGCTGCGTTCCCAGGATCGGCACCCCCGCGCGGTGGAGCCCGACCGCCAGATTGAGCGGCGTCTGCCCCCCGAACTGCACGATCACGCCGTCGGGTTTTTCGGTCGCGACGATCTCGAGCACGTCTTCCTTGGTCAGCGGCTCGAAATAAAGCTTGTCGGAGGTGTCGTAGTCGGTGCTGACGGTCTCGGGGTTGCTGTTGACCATGATGCTCTCGACCCCCTCTTCCCTGAGGGCGAAAGAGGCGTGGACGCAGCAGTAGTCGAATTCGATCCCCTGCCCGATACGATTGGGACCGCCGCCCAGAATCATCACCTTCCGGCCGCCCGACACCCGGGCTTCGTTCTCCTTCTCATAGGTCGAGTAGTAATAGGGCGTGGCGGCCGTGAACTCCGCGGCGCAGGTGTCGACCAGTTTGTAGACCGGCCGGATGCCCATTTCGATGCGCCGTTGCCGGATCTCGTCCTCGCGGCCGCCGGTCAGAAAGGCCAGCTGAACGTCGGAAAACCCGGCGGCTTTCGCCTGCCGCAGAAGCGGTTCGGAAAGGGCGCCGCCGCCCGCCTTCAGGGTTTGTTCGAGGCTGATAATGTCCTGCAGTTGATACAGGAACCAGGGGTCGATGTGCGTCAACTCGTAGATCTCATCGAGCGACAGTCCCAGGAGCAGGGCGTAGCGCAGGAAAAAAAGGCGCTGGGAATTGGGGATCGCCAGCTTTTGCGCAATCTCGGACTTCGCGGGCAGCGTCTCCGGCGGCCCGTCGAAGTCGAACAGGTCCCTGCCGTCGGCGCCGAAACCGTGACGGCCGATTTCAAGCGACCGGATCCCTTTCTGCCAGGCTTCCTTGAACGTACGGCCGATGGCCATCGTTTCGCCCACCGATTTCATCGCGGTGGTCAGCACGTCGGGGGTTTCGGGAAATTTTTCGAAGGTCCAGCGCGGAATCTTGACCACGCAGTAGTCCAGGGTGGGTTCGAACGAGGCGAAGGTCTCCCCGGTGATGTCGTTGGGAATTTCATCCAGCGTGTAGCCGACCGCCAGCTTGGCCGCGATCTTGGCAATCGGAAAGCCGGTCGCCTTGGAGGCCAGCGCCGAGCTGCGCGACACCCGGGGGTTCATCTCCACCACGATCATCTCCCCGTCGGCGGGGTTGATGGCGAACTGCACGTTGGAGCCGCCGGTGTCGACCCCGATTTCGCGCATGATGGCGATCGCGGCATCGCGCATGACCTGGTATTCGCGGTCGCTCAGGGTCTGGGCGGGCGCCACCGTGATGCTGTCGCCGGTGTGAATTCCCATCGGGTCCATGTTTTCGATCGAGCACACGATGACCACGTTGTCGTTCTTGTCGCGCATCACCTCCAGCTCGAACTCCTTCCAGCCGAGCACGGATTGTTCGAGCATGACCTGGTGAATCAGGCTGGCGTCCAGCCCGGCCCGGGTCAGGGTTTCGAGTTCCTCGGGATTGTAAGCCACCCCGCCGCCGGTGCCGCCCAGGGTGTAGCTCGGGCGCACGATGATCGGAAAGCCGATCGCATCGCTGATCTCCGGGACCTCGCCCATGCTCGTCACGATGCCGCTGCAGGGGATCTTGAGCCCGATGCGGTTCATGGCCGTGCGGAACATGTCGCGGTCTTCGGCTTTTTTGATGGAGGCCAGCGTCGCGCCGATCATCTCGACGCCATACGTCTCCAGGGCGCCCATCCGCGCGACCTCCACGGCGGTGTTGAGGCCGGTCTGACCGCCCAGGGTCGGCAGGAGGGCGTCCGGGCGCTCCTTTTCGATGATCAGGGCCACCGTTGCGGGGGTAATCGGTTCGATGTAGGTCCGGTCGGCCGTCTCGGGATCGGTCATGATCGTGGCCGGGTTGCTGTTCACCAGGACCACCTCGAAGCCCTCTTCCTTGAGGGCCTTGCAGGCCTGGGTCCCCGAATAGTCGAACTCGCAGGCCTGGCTGATGATGATGGGGCCGGCCCCGATGATCAATATTTTTTTGATGTCCGTGCGCTTGGGCATGGGGCGATCACTTCGCTGTCCGCGTCTGGCTCGCTGGCGGGTCGTCCATCAACTCCTTGAAACGGTCGAAGAGGTAGCGGGCATCGTGGGGACCCGGCGCGGCTTCGGGGTGGTACTGCACCGCAAATACGGGGTAGGTCAGATGGCGAAATCCTTCCAGGGTGTTGTCGTTGAGATTGATGTGGGTGATTTCGACATCGTGGCCCCTGATGGAGTCCAGGTCCACCGCAAACCCGTGATTCTGGGAGGTGATTTCGATGCGCCCGGTCGCCAGGTTTTTCACGGGCTGATTGGCGCCGCGATGGCCGAACTTCAGCTTGAACGTTTTGGCGCCCAGGGCCAGCCCCAGAAGCTGGTGGCCGAGGCAGATACCGAACATCGGACAGGCGCCGAGCAGGGCGCGGATCGTGGCGACGGCGCCGGTAACCGGTTCGGGGTCTCCGGGACCGTTGGACAGAAAAATCCCGTCCGGCGCCAGGGCCTTCACCGTCTCGGCGCCGGTGGCCGAAGGCACCACGATAACCTCGAAGCCTTCGGATTCCAGACAGCGCAGGATGTTGTACTTGATGCCGAAATCGAAGGCCAGAACCGCGTGCTTGCGGCCGCGCTGCCGCCAAAGGGAACGATCCAGGGGCCGGCCTTCTTCCAGAAACTCGGGACGGCCGCCGGACCAGTAATAGGCGGTGCCCGTGGTCACGTCGGCGGTCAGGTCCAGGCCGGCCATGGTCGGCAGGCGGTTGGCCCGCTCGACGAGCGATGCCGGATCGAGGTCGCTGGTGGAGATAATCGCCCGCATGGCCCCGGCCGTGCGGATATGACGGGTCAGGGCGCGTGTGTCGAGGCCCTCGACCCCCAGGACGCCCCGGGCCTTCAGGTAGTCGGCCAAGGGGGTGGTGGACCTGAAATTACTGGGACGCTGCTGGTACTCCTTGATGATAAAAGCGGCCACCTGAATCCGGTTCGATTCGACATCTTCGGCGTTGGTGCCGTAGTTGCCGACCATCGGATAGGTCATGGCGACCATCTGCCCCCGGTAGGACGGGTCCGTGAGGACTTCCTGATAGCCGGTCATGCTGGTGTTGAACACCACCTCGCCGGCCGCCTCCCCGGGGCCGGTAAACGAGCGGCATTCAAATATTCGGCCGTCTTCCAAGGCCAGTAGTGCTTTCATGGCGTTTGCAAATTTCGGCGAAATGCGGCGGCGAGGCCGCTGTTGAAAAGATCGAATTATTATCAGTTTATTCTTAAAGATGCAAGGCGCGGTTGGCCGGTTTTTTTAAACCGCCTATTGAAAAGGCCATTGTCTCCCCTGGAGTCAGGAAAGGGCTATGGAGAAGAGGAGTGAAAATACCGTAAACCCCTCGCAATTTGGCCAATGAAACAAGGGCGGATCCGGATGAATCGTCCCCCCCGGCTTCACAGCCTTATCGACGGTTGAGTTCGTCGAGCAGGCGGTCCATGGCCTGGTTGGCCGCGGTAAAGCGTTTTGGCTCCGCCAGCATGGCCTCCGGCTCCTGCACATACCGGCTGCCGTCGAGCTCGCCGCGGCAGTGAAATATGATCCGTTCGAGACCGCTCGGGGTGGCCTCGAGGTGAAACTGCAGGCCGACGACACGCTGGTCGACCACAAAGGCCTGGTGGTCGCAGGCCTCGCTGCGGGCCAGGTGCACCGCGCCGTCCGGCAGATCGAAGGTGTCGCCATGCCAGTGGAGCACCGGCAGTTTGTCGGGCCAGGCGGCCGCCACGCCGAGCTTTCGGGCCGCGGCGGTCTTGCAAATCGGAAACCAGCCGATCTCGCGCCGGCGGTTGGGTTTAACGGCCGCGCCCAATGCATCGGCAATCAGCTGGGCCCCCAGGCAGATGCCGAGAACGGTCTTGCCGGCCGCGACGGCCAGGCGGATGAATTTTTTTTCGGCGGCCAGCCAGGGATAGGCCGCCTCTTCGTATATGTTCATCGGCCCGCCCATGACAACCAGCCAGTCGATATCTTCGAGATCCGGCAGCGCGTCGTTTTGAAAAAACCGCGTGGCACGGGTCTGAAACCCGGACCTTGCGGCCCAGGCCGCAATCGACCCGAGCCCCTCGAAGGAGACGTGTTGCAGGTAATGGAGTCGTTTCGGCATGTGAGGGAACCTCCGGTTCCGGTTGGCCGGTTTGCTGGCCCGTTGGCCGGTTTAGACCGTGAGCCCGTTTGCCCGTTGAGCCCGTTTGCCCGTTTGCCCGTTGAGCCGGTTGAACTGGTTTGGCCCGTTAAGTTCGCTTCCGTGGGGGTTATGAGTTTGTTGGGTTTATTGGGTTATTGGTTTATTGGGTTTATTGGGTTTATTGGGTTTATTGGGTTTGTTGGGTTGGCGGATTTTCTTTGTTTAATGCCCCCGCGGCTGACGAATTTCGAATTCCGGGTTTCGAATTTCCGGTTTCAGGTTTCAAACGCCAGTTTTTTCAGTACCGGTGCCGGTCTTCCAGGTAGAAATGCCCGGCCCGTTTCGGTAAGGGTCGAAGAGCGACCCCGTCCCGGGTCTCGTAAGTTTTAGCAACAGGCGTGCCATTTTTCTCTGAACGGCCCGAACCGGCGGCCGACAAGGGTTTGCCTCGGCGGCTGTCACATGACCCTCGCACCGGATCTGACAGTTTTGTCTTTTCGCACCGAGGCCCGGATATATGGACCTGGTCCGGATAAATCACCCGGGCTCCTCCGGCTCGCTTGCCCGGCATGCGCATTGCAAATCGCGCTTGAGTTGATTTTGTACTCGGGTTAAAATAATTACTTACATTGTATATACTCGCAAAGATGGTCATATTCATAAACCCGAAGCCCCGGTCGGAGGGGGTGCCGGAAGCGGAGACGGAAAATGGGACTTAAGCTGACACTGACGATCGACGGCGCCAGACACCTCGACACGGGCGTCTGGATGGCCAAACTCGAACCCGACGAAGTGGCCACGCTCGGCAAATGCGAGAACCGGTCCGGGCCTTTCAGCGTGCTGCTGCTGGAATCCGAGGTGGATTACGATGAAAACTCGCAGGTCATCACCTTCGATCCCAATGCCGCCTGCCTGCTGAACATCGGCGGCACGGCCCAGATCCTGGTGCTGAGCAGCCGGGATAATAAACCGGTTTCCAGGCCGGTCTCGGGACCACCCGCTGACCGGCAGACACCCACCGGGGACATTCCCGTCCTTGCCGATGAGGCGACTCCGGCTGCGGCACCGGCCGAAAAAACACCTCTCGACACCCCGCCATCGCCCAGCCTGGCGACCGGCGACAAGCTTTTTCTGAGTGAACTCCCGGCCGACCTGCGGGCGTTGGGCGAAACGCTTCTGACCCGCGTCCGCGGGAGTTTCACGGGTGAACTGAACTTCGAGCCCCGTGCGGCAAAGTTCGATGAAACGCCTCAAATTTTCTGGACCATCAAGATCCTGCCTTCCAAAAAAGCCCTGCGACTGACGGTCCGGGGCGCACTGGAGACCTTCGAGCCGGCCGCAGGCATCGACCTGGAACAGGACAAGTTCGGATACTCGGCCTTTCTCATCACGCGTGTCGGGCAAATCCCGAGCGCCCTTCTCCTCCTCAAGCAGGCCCGCAAGAACATGGAATAGCTCATGTCCCCTGAGACGCCGGCCGGATTTTCGGCCGAACACGCCGAATACAAATGGCGCGCCCTCATCGCCGCCGCCGAGGATTCCGGCATCCGCCTCCCGGCAGCGCCAGGTTTCCGGCGCAGCGCCGGCCGCGTCTTTGCCTTCAGCGATTTCGTGTTCGAAAACTGCGTCCGGCACCCGGCGGTGCTGGCGGACCTGGCCGGCAGCGGCGACCTGGAGCGGGACTACCCGGCCGATGCCTACGGCCACGCGCTGGAGCGGCTGCTCGAAGGCCCCACCACCCAAGCCGAAATCGAAAAAACGTTGCGCGACTTCAGGCGGCGCGAACTGGTTCGCATCGCCTGGCGCGATCTTTGCGGATCCTCCGATCTTTTTGTCACCATGGCCGAACTGACGGCGCTGGCCGACGCGGTCATCGACCGGACGCTGGCGCTGCTCTACCGCCGGCAGTGCGACGCCCAGGGTGTGCCGACCGCCCCCGACGGTTCGCCCCAGCAACTGGTTGTCATCGGCATGGGCAAACTCGGTGGCAAAGAATTGAACTTTTCCTCCGACATCGACCTGATCTTCGCCTATCCTCAAAGTGGCGAAACGGCCGGCGGCCCGGTGGCCGTGAGCAATGAAGAGTTTTTCACGCGTCTGTGCCGCCGGCTGCTGCAGGCCATCGGCAAGGTGACGGCCGACGGCTTCGTATTTCGCGTCGATGTGCGCCTGCGGCCGTTCGGCGACGACGGACCGCTGGCGATGAGTTTCGACGCCATGGAACACTATTACCATCAGCAGGGCCGCGAATGGGAACGCTACGCCTGGATCAAGGCCCGCACGGTGGCCGGCGACCGGCACGGCGGCGAAAGCCTCCTGCAGCGCATGAACCCGTTTGTTTACCGCCGCTACCTGGATTTCGGCGCTTTCGAGTCCCTGCGAGACATGAAACAGCGGATCACCCTCGAGGTCGATCGCCGGGAGATGGCCGACAATATCAAGCTGGGCCGCGGCGGCATCCGTGAAATCGAATTTTTCGGTCAGGTTTTCCAGCTCATCCGCGGCGGTATAACCCCCGCTTTGCAGGCGCGCGGCATCTTGCAAATCCTGTCGATCCTCGGCGAGGGACGCACCGTGCCGCAAAACGTCTGTTCAGCGCTGCGGGAGGCCTACATCTTCCTGCGAATCCTGGAACACCGCCTGCAGGAATTTGCCGACAAACAAACCCACCGGCTGCCGGAAAACCCCCTGGCCAGGCACCGCCTGGCCGCATCGATGGGCTTCGATGATCCGGTCGAATGGGAACGCACGCTCGAAGACCATCGCAAAACCGTGCATCAGCACTTCTCTTTGCTGCTGCAATCGGGAAGCTCGCGGGAAACCGATGCGGAACGGGACCTGAGTGCGCTCTGGCTCGGGCTGCTGGAAGAAAGCCGGCGCGATGGCCTGCTGGCCGACCTCGGCTATCGGCCGCCGGCGTCCGCCGCGCAAATTCTCGAGCACCTGCAGGCCGAGTTGGCCCAGCGGCCGCTCGGCAAGGAAGGCCGCCAGCGCCTGGACAAACTGATGCCGCTGCTGCTCGAAAAAGCAGGCCGCAGCGGCGAGCCCCTGACGACCCTGGCGCGCATCAGCGGGTTGATAAGGGCCATCGACGGACGGGCGTCCTATTTCGCCCTGTTGCTCGAAAACCCCGCGGCGCTCGACCACCTGGTGCGGCTGTCGAGCGCCAGCTCCCTGATCGCCGCCTTTCTGACCCGTCACCCGGTGCTGCTGGACGAACTGCTGGACCCGCGCACGCTCTATGCGCCGCCCGGAAAGGAGGACCTCGATCAGGACCTGCGGCTGCGGTTCGAGCAGCTGCCCGATGATCTCGAGTACCAGATGGAAACGCTGCGGATCTTCAAGCAGGTCAACGTGCTGCGCGTGGCGGCGGCCGATGTGACCGAAGTGCTGCCGCTGATGCGCGTCAGCGACCGCCTCTCCGACATCGCCACGGCGGTCATCGAAAAAGTGCTCGAGCTGACCTGGCGGCACCTGGTCGCCAAGCACGGCCGGCCGGCCGCTGCCGCAAACGATGCCCCCGGTGAGCGCGGGTTTGCCGTTGTCGCCTACGGCAAGCTGGGGGGCCTGGAGCTGGGGTATGGCGGCGATCTGGACCTGGTGTTTCTGCACTCGGGCGCCGAGGGCCCGACCGTCGGCGGCCCGCACCCGATCGACAACCGCCAGTTCTACGCCCGCCTCGGCCAGCGGGTCATCCACATCCTGACCGCGCATACCCGGGCCGGCATCCTGTACGAAACCGACATGCGCCTGCGGCCCAGCGGCAGTTCCGGCATCCTGGTCAGTCACATCGATGGTTTCCGGGACTACCAGCTCGCGGAAGCCTGGACCTGGGAGCATCAGGCCCTGATCAGAGCCCGTGCCGTCGGGGGGGATGCGCGCCTGTGCGGTCGGTTCGAAAAGATCCGCCGCGAGGTGCTGGGCCGTCGGCGCGACCCGGACAAACTGCGGGCCGAGGTTCTCGAAATGCGGCGGCGCATGCGGGCCGAGCTGCTTCAGCCGCACGAAGGCGTGTTCGACATCAAACAGGATACCGGCGGGATTGTCGACATCGAATTTCTGGTCCAGTACCTCGTCCTGCGCCATGCCGCCGCCCACCCCGAGCTGCAGGCGTGGACCGACAACGTGCGCCTGATCCACACCTTGATCGACAGCGGTGTCGTCCAGGAGTACGATGCCCACCTGCTCAAACACGCCTACCTCATCTACCGCGCCGTGGCCCATAAACGGAGTCTGCAGGAAAAACCCGCCCTTGTGCCGGTCGACACGTTCGGCCGGCTGCGCCGCAAAATCGAGGAGTTGTGGAAACTCTACATCGACTAGACGGATGCCAGCAGGTTAAAGGCTTTTCAACCCGTAACGCTGAACGTTGAACCCTGAACCGTTCAATCGTTGATTCTTACATTTTTGTTTGATTTTCCGGTGACCCTGCCCTTTGCCTACCTGTCTTCGAACGATCGCGGCACATCGCCCACGGAAAAAACCTCATAGACCCATAGTTGACGTTTTTGTAATCAATTTGGCGAACTTGCTACAAATTTGTATAAAATGAACTTCGGAAAACAGGTCCAGACCGCAGATTTTAGGCTCGCCCGCGGCGTCGACTTGCGATCCGGTATGGCCGTCTTTGCCTGCGGAGATCTGGCGGGTGTGCCGACATTTCGAGCCCGATCCCGATCGGGGTTATACCATAATACCCATTAATCACTGGCTTTCCCGGCTGTATCCCCCCATTGGCCCACAACGGCCGGAGCTTTTCGGCGCGCCCGACCCGCGCTGCGCTCCCGGCCGTTGTGTCCGTTCATACACCCGCGCTGCCGGCGCGTGGCACAAGCGTTGCAAAAAGGGGGCCGGAGAGTCACTTTGCGAGGAACCGGATGCCACTTTCAAAATCAATACGTAGCGTACAGGAAAACGGGGCCCTGGGTCTGCGGCAAAAACGCAACGAGCTTCTGGCCGACCTGCCCCGGCTGGATGCCCCGGTTTTCATGGAGCGGCACGCCCGGGTCCTGGATGAATATTTCAGGGACAGATTTGAAACCAGCCTGATCGGTCCGCAGCTCGGCATCGTCAAAAACCCCTACGTGTTCATCGCCCTGGGGGGCTACGGGCGCGGCGAGCAATGTGTGCATTCGGACGTCGACCTGCTGTTCCTGTTTAAAAAGAACGTTCCGGACGGCGCCGAAAGCCTGATCCAGGAAATCGTCTACCCCTTGTGGGACATCGGCCTGGAGGTGGGCTATGCCATCCGCTCTCTCAAGGAGTGCGTGGCGCTGGCGCGCCAGGACCACGAGGTCCTGACCCCTCTTTTGGACTCGCGGTTCATCTGCGGTGTTTCCCTGCTCTATTCGGAACTGATGGAGCAGCTCCACCGCAAAATCCTGAACCGCCAGCCCCGCAAGGTCATCGACTGGCTGATCGCCACCAACCGCCAGAGGCACCTGACCTTCGGGGATTCCACCTACCGGTTGGAGCCGAACCTGAAGGAAGGCCAGGGCGGCCTGCGCGACTATCACACGATGCTGTGGCTGGCGCGCATCGAGCACCAGCTCAAACAACCGCGCGACCTGGAATACCTCGGACAACTCTCTCATGGCGAATACCGGAACCTGATCCACGCCCTCACCTTCATCTGGAACGTCCGCAACCACCTGCATCTGCTGTGCGGCCGGAAATGCGATCAGCTGCACTTCGAAAGCCAGATCAAGCTGGCCGAAACCCTGGGGTTCAGGAAATCAAACGGGCAGCAGGCGGTGGAAGTGTTTCTCGGCGTCCTGCAAGGCCAGATGGAGTTCATCAAACAGCAGCACCTGATGTTTCTCTACGATCTCGGCTACACGGCCAAGGGCCGCTCCAAGAAAAAACCGGTCAAGCAAACCGCCATCGACGGCCTGGCCGTGGAGCGGGATTCGCTCACGTTCACCTCGCCCGCAAACGTGGTGCGCACCCAGGCCCTTCTGATCCATATTTTCGAAGAGAGCCTGCGCCTCAAGCTGCCGCTGAGCGCGGAGGCCACGCGGGTGGTCAGGGAGTTCGCCTACCTGGCCGACGACGATTTTGTCAATGCGCCCGCTACGGTGCAGGCCTTCGACCGCATCCTTTTGTCCCCGGCCCGCGTCTTCAGCGTTCTCAGGGAAATGCTCAACACCGGGTTCCTGGTCAGGCTGATTCCCGAATTTCACGGCGTCGTCAACCGGATTCAATACGATGAATATCATGTTTACCCGGTCGACAAACACCTGCTGCGCACGGTTCAGACCATAAAAAACTTCGGCAGCGGCACCGAGCCGCACGCCCATCCGCTTTACGCCGAGATTTACCGCAAACTCAAACGCCGCAGCCTGCTGCTCTGGGCGGCCCTTTTGCACGACATCGGCAAGGGGGTCGACACCGACAATCACTCGCTCAGCGGTGCCGACATCGTCCGGCGGGTGCTGGCGGCCAAGGGCTTTTCAGCGCCGGACATCGAAACGGTCGCCTTCCTGGTTCAAAAACACCTGTACCTGGTCAAAACCGCGACCCGCAGAGACATTCATGACGAGGAAACCGCCATCGCCTGCGCCCGTGAAATCGAGGACATCGAACGGCTGAAAATGCTCTACCTGCTGACGGTGGCCGATTGCATGTCGACCGGGCCCAACGCATGGAACGACTGGACCGCCATCCTGCTGCGGGACCTGTTCCTGAAGGTGCTCAACATTCTGCAAAAAGGGGAACTGGCCTCGCGCGAGGTCGTGCAGGGCATCGAGCTTAAAAAGGAGCGGGTGCTGGCGAGCGCCGGGACGGATGACGAACGCCGGGACCTGGAAGGGATCTTCGGCTTTCTCTCCCCGCGCTACCTGCTCTACGCCACGCCGGACCAGATCCTGCAGGACATCGGCTGCTATCAGCGGATCGCGGATCGTGAATTCATGTGGAACGTCACCCGCGCGGCGGACTCCGAAACCCGGACGGTCAAGATTTGCGCCAAGGACCGGCCGGGGCTGTTTTCCAAGATCGCCGGTGTCTTCACCCTGAACAATATCGACATCATCGATGCCCAGGTCTTTACCTGGCGCAACCGGATCGCCGTCGACATCTTCGAGGTCAAGCCGCCGCCGGACCAGCTGTTCGAAGAGGAACGCTGGCTCAGGGCGGAAGAAAACCTGGAAGACGCGCTGGCGGAAAAACTGGACCTCACCGCGGTGCTGCGCAGCAAAATCGCCGGCTCCCGGCGCAAAAAACCCCCGCTGCTCGGCCGGCCCAACCGCGTCGAGATCGACAACCGGAGTTCGAGCTTTTTTACGATCGTCGAGGTCTTCACCTATGACTATCCGGGCCTTTTGTTCAACATAACCGACGCCATCTTCGCCTGCCGGCTGGACATCTGGGTGGCGAAAATCGCCACGAAAGTCGATCAGGTGGTCGACGTGTTTTACGTGCGCGATTTCGACGGGCAGAAAGTCGACGATCCGGAGCAGGTGGCCGCCATCAAAACGACCATTTCGGAAAGACTGATGGTGAACAAGCGTACGGGACGGGTCGATCCCGCGGTGCCGCCTTGATCAACCGCCCCGTGTCGATGACCGGCAGTTTTGCCCGCAATTCTTTCAGCCGTGAATTTCATGACGAAAAAAGGAGGAATGTTAAAAAGATGAGAATAAAGTCCTGGATGATAGCCGCCCCGCTGTGCCTTGCGCCTTTTTCCCTCGCCCGGGCAGCCGATGCGCTCGACACGGGCAACACGGCCTGGGTGATCGTCTCGACCGCCCTGGTGATGATGATGACCCCGGCCGGCCTGGCGCTTTTCTACGGCGGAATGTCACGCTACAAGAATCTTCTCAACACCATCGCCATGACGATCGTCGCCTATTGCCTGGGCAGCGTGATCTGGGTCCTGTGGGGCTACAGCATCGCCTTCGGCCCCGACCGCGGCGGCATGACCGGCGGACTGACGCATCTTTTCATGAACGGCATCGGGGTGGACAGCCTGCAGGGAACGATCCCCACGTACGTGTTTGCGCTGTTTCAGATGACCTTCGCCTGCATCACGGTAGCCCTGGTGCTGGGCGCGATCGTCGACCGGATGAAATTTTCCTCCTGGATCGTTTTCACCATTCTCTGGATAACGTTTGTTTACTGCCCCATCGCCCACTGGGTCTGGGGCGGCGGCTGGATGGGACGCATGGGCGCGCTTGACTTTGCCGGCGGAACAGTGGTTCATATCAATGCCGGCGTCGCCGGGCTGGTCCTGGCGCTGGTGCTCGGCAAACGGATCGGCTACGGCAAGGAGGCCATGTTCCCGTCCAGCATCACCCTGACCGCGCTGGGGGCCGCATTGCTGTGGTTCGGCTGGTTCGGCTTCAACGCCGGCAGCCAATTGGCGGCCGACGGCATCGCCGCCTCGGCCTTTCTGGTGACCAACACCTCGGCCGCCATCGGGGCCCTGGCGTGGATGTCCGCCGAGTGGTGGGTGAGTAAAAAACCGACCGTGCTGGGAATGGCCTCGGGCATCGTGGCCGGGCTGGTGGCCATCACGCCGGCGGCGGGCTTCGTCAACATGCCGGCCGCGCTGGTGATCGGCGCCGGGGCGGGCCTGCTGGGCTACCTCGGTGTCACCGTCCTGAAACACCGGCTCGGTTACGACGACTCGCTCGACGCCTTCGGCGTCCACGGCATGTGCGGCATATGGGGTGCTCTGGCCACCGGCCTCTTCGCCGATCCCGCTGTCAATGAAGCCGGACGCGGACTTTTTTATGGAAACCCGAAACAGCTGTGGATCCAGATTGTCTCCATAGCCGCCACGGCCGCCTTCACGGCCGTTGGAACGATCATACTCGTGTATGTCACCCGGTTGATTACCGGGGGATTGAGAGTGGAAAAGGAGCGTGAAATCGAAGGGCTCGACAGTGCCCTGCACGGCGAAAGAGGATTTGAAATCACTTAACCGCCGGCGGCGGAAACCGCAAAAACAACCATTGCATCTGCCACACCTAACAGGAGGTCAGGAAACATGAAGAAGATAGAGGCGATCGTCAAGCCCTTCAAACTGGATGACGTCAAGGAAGCGTTGAACGAAATCGGCATTCAGGGCATGACGATCAGCGAGGTCAAGGGCTATGGCCGCCAGAAGGGCCACAAGGAAATCTACCGCGGGGCCGAATACATCGTGGATTTCATTCCCAAGGTCAAGATCGAGATCGTGGTCGAAGCCGAACGGGCGGAGAAGGTCGTCGAAAAAATACGCGAGGCCGCCAGCACCGGTAAGATCGGCGACGGCAAGATTTTCGTGTCCCCGATCGAAGAGGCGATCCGCGTCAGGACCGGCGAAACCGGCAAGGACGCCATATAGTTCGTTTCCGTCCGTGAACGGATGGGCACGATGAGAGATTTTGAATTCATCAATCAGAAAGACAAGGAGGACAGTGCATGACACCCAAAGACGTTGTGAAATTAGGAAAAGAGAGCGGCGCGAAAATGCTCGACCTGCGCTTCATGGATTTCCCCGGCCTGTGGCAGCATTTCTCGGTTCCGATCAGCGAGTTGTCCGAATCGTGTTTCGAGGACGGCTTCGGTTTCGACGGCTCGAGCATCCGCGGCTGGCAGCCGATCAACGCCAGCGACATGCTGGTCATTCCGGACCCGGTCACCGCCAAGATCGATCCCTTTTTTGCCGAGACCACCCTGGTGCTGATCTGCAACATCGCCGATCCCATAACCCGCGAATCCTACAGCCGCGATCCACGCTTCATCGCGCAAAAGGCGGAAGCCTACCTGAAGAGCACCGGCCTCGGGGACACGGCCTTTATCGGGCCCGAAGCCGAGTTCTTCATTTTCGACAACATCCGCTTCGACTCCGCCACCAACCGGGCCTTTTACGAAATCGACTCCATCGAGGGCATCTGGAACTCGGGCCGCGACGAGTGCCCGAACCTGGGCTACAAACCCCGTCACAAGGAAGGGTATTTTCCGGTGCCGCCGATGGACAAGTTCCAGGACCTGCGCACCGAAATGGTCCTCACCCTTCAGGGCCTCGGCATCGACATCGAGGCCCAGCATCACGAGGTGGCCACCGCCGGGCAGTCGGAAATCGACATGCGCTTCAAGCCGCTGGTGCAGATGGCCGATCAGCTTAAATGGTTTAAATACGTGCTCAAGAACGTGGCCTATCGCCACGGGCACACGGTGACCTTCATGCCCAAACCGCTTTACGGGGACAACGGCACCGGCATGCACACCCACCTGAGCATCTGGAAGGAAGGCCAGACCACTTTCGCGGGCGACAAATATGCCGGGGTTTCCCAGGAAGCGCTCTATGCCATCGGCGGCATCCTGAAGCACTGCAAGGCGCTGTGCGCCTTCACCAACCCGACCACCAACTCCTACAAGCGGCTGGTGCCGGGATTCGAAGCGCCGGTCAACCTGGCGTATTCCAGCCGCAACCGCAGCGCCGCGGTCCGCATCCCGATGTACTCCTCGTCGCCCAAGGCCAAGCGCATCGAATTCAGGACCCCGGACCCGTCCTGCAACGGCTACCTGGCCTTCTCGGCCATCCTGATGGCGGCCCTGGACGGCATCCAGAACCGGATCGATCCCGGTGATCCGCTCGACAAGAACATCTACAACCTGCCGCCCGAGGAGCTGGCCAAGGTCGAATCGGCGCCGGGCTCGCTCGAGGAGGCCCTGGCGGCGCTGAAAGCCGACACGGAGTTTCTGCTCAAGGGCGAGGTGTTCACCCAGGATGCGATCGACATGTGGGTCGACTATAAAATCGAAAACGAAATCAACCCGGTCAAGCTGCGACCGCATCCCCACGAGTTCTTCCTCTACTACGATATTTAGACCGCCACACCGGCCCGCGCCCACAGCCTTGTGGGCGCGGGCCGTTGGCCGGTTTGCCCGTTTAGCCGGTTGGCCGGTTTGGCTCGTTGATCCGTTGGCCGGTTGGCGGTTGAGCCCTGTCGTGCCGCCCTATGGCGCGATTAAGCCGGTGGGCATTATCCTTATTCTTTTCGGTTTCCGTCCATAAGAGATTTTTTTTCGGGCAAGACCGCATCCCGCCCGGCGGAAGGTGCGGCGGGACACGGGCGGCGTGGACGGAATCTAGCGGTAGTGACGGAAGTCGATGCCGTAGCGGTTGGCCTTGTAGGCAAATTTGCGCACCGTGGTCTGGAGGATTTCGGCCGCGCGGGAAATGTTTCCGCGGGTGTTCTTCAGGGAATCGATGATCATTTCACGCTCGAGATTGGCGACGGCCTCGTCCATCGAAAGCGACGGCAGGGTGTCCGACTCGACCCCGGTCTGCAGGGTCGGCGGCAGGTGATAGCTGTGGATCACCCCTTCCTCGCAGAGCAGCACGGCGCGTTCGATGCAGTTTTCCAGCTCGCGGACGTTTCCGGGCCAGTGATAGTTCATGAGCATGTCGATGGCGGGCGTTGAAAAGCGGCGGATGTCCTTGCCGTTCTCCTTGGCGTATTTTTCGAGAAAATGGTCGGCCAGCAGCAGCATGTCGGTCTTGCGCTCTCTCAGCGGGGGCATGTAGATCGGAAACACGTTGAGCCGGTAGTAGAGATCGCCGCGGAACGAGCCGTCCTCGACGGCCTCTTCCAGGTTCTTGTTGGTGGCCGCGACGACCCGCACGTCGGTCTTGATGCTCTTGTGGCCGCCGACCCGCTCGAATTCCTTCTCCTGCAGCACCCGCAGCAGGCTGGCCTGCACATCCAGCCCGATGGCGCCGATTTCATCCAGGAAAATCGTGCCCTTGTTGGCCATCTCGAACTTGCCCTGCTTCTGCTTGATGGCGCCGGTGAAGGCCCCCATTTCGTGGCCGAACAGCTCGCTTTCGATCAGGTTGGCCGGCAGGGCCGCGCAATTGACCTTGACGAAGGCGGTTTTGGCGCGCAGGCTGTTGTAGTGAATCGAGTTGGCGGCCAGTTCCTTGCCGGTGCCGCTTTCACCGCGGATCAGGACCGTGGCGTTGCTCTTCGACACCTGGAAGATCATCTGAAAGACCTCGCGCATCTTGTTGCTGTTGCCGATGATGTTGGTGATGCGGTACTTGTTTTCCAGTTCCTTGCGGAGCCGGCGGTTCTCGTCGCGCAGCTGATCCTTTTCGCGCTGGATGGTCTCGAGGTTGATGACATGCTGGGCCACCATGGTGGCGACCACCGACAGCAGTTTCTTGCCTTCGGCCAGGTTGTAGCGTTCGTCGTAGAGGCGGTCGACGCTCAGGGCCCCCACCACCTGGTTGCCTTTCTTGATGGGTGTGCAGAAAAACGAGAGTTCGCGGAAATCCCTGGACTTGCGCGAAGCCGTGCGGTCCAGGAAATGGGGTTCCTCGCTGATTTTGGGGATGGCGATCGGTTTTCCGGTCTGAATGACACGGCCGGTGATCCCCTCCCCGAGCTGGTACCGGACGCGCGAGACGGCGCTCTTGGAAATGCCGTGGGCGACCTCGATGTGGATCTCGTTGCGCAGCGGGTCGAGTATCGTGATCGTGCCGCGCTCCATCTTCAGCGACGTGGACAGGATGTCCAGCACTTTGTACAGGGACTTCTTTAAATCCAGGTGCTCGTTGAGCGCCTTGCTGATTTCATAGAGCAGCGCCGTCTCTTCGAATCGTTTGATGTCATCCATGGCGATCGGTTCACCTTCGGCGGTCGGTGGTCAATTCAATACGGCGGATCTTTCAAATCCGCGCGGGACGCACCAAGTTAATACGCAAATGTAATTTTTAAACCCCTTCGGCAACAAAATAATCAGGTCCGCTGCGGGAACCGCTTTTCGAGACGGCGCAAAAGGTGTCGAACCACTTCGGCGGGATCGAGGTCCGTGCAATCGATGCTGACCTCGGCGTATTGCAGATACAGGGGGCGGCGCTCGGCATACAGCGCCGTGAGATCCTGGCCCGGCGCCATGGCGATGCCGCGGCTCTCCAGGTTGTCGATGCGGCCGCGCAGGCATGTCGGATCGGCGTCCAGGTGGCAGATGGCGCCGATGGCGGCGAGGTGCTGCATGGCGCGTGCGCTGTACACCGCACTGCCCCCGGTGGCGATCACATGGCCGTCGACCGCCAGCGCCAGAATCGCGCGCTCCTCGATGTGCCCGAAAGCCGTCCGGCCGTCGGAATCGATGATTTCCTGCAGGCGGCGGCCTTCCCGCGCCTGAATCGCGATGTCGGTATCCAGGAACGAAAACCCGAGGCGCTCGGCCAACAGAACGCCGACAGTGGTCTTGCCGGCCCCGGGCATTCCGATCAGTACAAGGTTGCCGGCGTCCGCTATTCTTTTTGTTCCTGCGCTCAGAACTCGCCACCCAAGATCATAAACTTGTTTAGAGAATTCTTTGAAAGACCCCTTTGAAAATGAGGGATTAAAGGGAATTTTAAAATCCTTCCCGGCCCCTTTTTCAAAGATGGGAGGCCAGGGCCTTTAAGCAAATGGCAGTGCGTTGCCATCTGGAATCCGCAACTGGTTATCAAGGCGGCCCCTCTGCCTTGATAAGCACTCAATCGATTTTCATGCATCCTGAAAACGGCCGTCACTTGACCGGCGGCGCGGCAAAGCGCCGGGCGGCCGCCAACCGTTCGGCTAAAAATGAAATGAAAAAACCCGCACCGGCCACCAGGATGATCGCGGCCCCGGAGGTCAGGTTGAACCGATAGGAGAGGTAGAGGCCGGTAATGGTGAAAAAAATGCTCAGCACGCTCGAATACACCATCATCCCGGTCAGCGAGCGGGCATATTTTTCACTGATGAACGGCGGAATCGTCAGAAGGGCGATGACCAGGATCAGGCCCACGACCTGAATGATCATCACGATCGATACCGCCACGAGCCCGATCAACAGGAAATAGAGCCGGCGCACCGGCACGCCCCTGACCCGGGCGAATTCCTCGTCGTAGGACATGGACAGATAATCCTTGTGGAAATAGGTCACCACCCCGATGTTGACCAGCGCCACGGCCAGCATGACCCAAAGATCCGACACCGGAACGGTCAGGATGCTTCCGAAAAGATAGCTCATCAGATCGACATGGTAGCCCGGCGTCAGGTCCAGCAGAAGGACCCCCAGAGCCATTCCCACCGCCCAGAGCACGCCGATGATCGTGTCCGAGCGGTGCTTGGCCTTGACGGTCACGGTCGCCATGGCCATGGCGACCGCCAGCGAGAAGCCGGTGGTGCCGGCCATGTACGGCCAGCCGAAGAAGAAAGCGACGCCGATACCCCCGTAGGCGGCGTGGGCGATGCCGCCCGCCAGGAACACGATCCGGTTGACGACCACCAGCGTGCCGATCACGCCGCAGATCACGCTGGTCAGCAACCCGGCCGCCAGGGCGGTACGCATAAAATCATATTGCAGAGCGTCAAACATGGCAATCGGCCGCTACCCGTGAAAAAATGACCCTGCGTCGGTTTCCATTCACAAAAATGAGCGGTTTAGAAACGTGAAACCCGCAACCCGAATTGAAACTTGAAACGTGAAGCTGGCAAATAGCTACTCGAAACCGAATTTGATAGGTAAGCAAAACCCGCAACCCGCACCCCGTAACCCGCAACCCGCAACCCGCATCCCGCATCCCGCACCCCGCACCCCCCAACCCCCTGTCATTCCCCCGCCTTCGAATGCTCCTTGAGCACCCGGTGGGGGATTCCGTGCGCGATCAGTTCCACCGGGCAGTTTTCGTCCAGCGAGCAGCGATACATCGTGGTGATCATCTCCGCGGTGATTTCGCCCTGGTCGTGGTAATGCAGGCTGCGGTTGATGCAGGCCACGGATTTCACGTAACGGGAGAGCGCCATCAGGTCGTGGCTGGCCAGCACGATGGTCATCTCCCGGCTGAGGTCGTTCAGCATTTCGTAAAAAGCATGCTGACCGGTGGCATCGATGCTGGCCGTGGGTTCATCCAGCAGGAGGATTTGCGGTCTGGTCACCAGCGCCCGCGCGATGAAAACCCGCTGCCGCTGCCCGCCCGAAAGCTCACCGATGCGACGATCGCGGTAAGCCCCCATCTGCATGGTCTCCAGCGCCCGTTGCGCGGCCAGCCTGTCCTGACGTGAATGCCGCCCCCACCTCCGGCCGGGCGTGAGCAATCCCATGAGGACCACATCCAGGGCTGAAATCGGAAAGCGCTGGTTGATGTGAACGTTCTGGGGAACGTACCCCACCAGGTGCGACACCGTGCGCGGCGGCCGGCCCAGGACCCGGACCTCACCCCTGTCCGGAGCGACCAATCCGAGCAGGATCCTCAGCAGCGTGGTCTTTCCGCCCCCGTTGGGCCCGATCATGGCCATGAAATCACCGGCCTTGATCTCGAGATTGACATCCCTGAGAACCGGCTGGCCGTTGTAGGAAAAATCGAGATCGCGGATTGTGACGACGGGTTCTTTCATTGGTCTCATCACCCATATAAACAAACGGCACCTTAATGCGGATGTCACCCGAATGTCCAGAGACGTTTTTGATTTTACCCTCCAGCTGTGTTACGAATCGATCGATAGTGCAGGGACGGCTTGCCTGCAAAAGACGCCGCGGCCGGTATTGCCAAATTCTTTGTCTTTGACCGCCCGTCGGCACCAAACCTTGCGCACAGCCACAACGGGGGACCGCCGGAACATGGAAACGATCTTGATCGTCAACGCCCGGATCGTCGACGCGGGCGAGGTCCGGCCCGGCGATGTCTTCATCGCCGGCGGCCGGATCGAGCGCATCGGACGCGACCTGTCGTCCCGGCCGGCGGCCAGGGTCATCGATGCCGCCGGCCGCATTCTGCTTCCCGGAATGATCGACGATCAGGTCCATTTCCGCGAGCCGGGGCTGACCCACAAGGGCGATATCGTCAGCGAATCGCGGGCGGCCGTCGCCGGCGGCATCACCAGCTTCATGGACATGCCGAACACCGTGCCGCCGACCACCACGAGGCTTCTGCTCGAAGAAAAATTTTCGCGGGCCGCCGGGCGCTCCCATGCCAACTATTCATTTTACCTGGGGGGCGCCAACGACAACATCGAGGAGGTCGCGGCCCTCGATCCGCGCGCGGCGTGCGGCGTCAAGGTGTTCATGGGGGCCTCGACCGGCAGCCTGCTGGTGGACGATCCGCGGGCGCTCGAAAACATCTTTACCCGTTCGCCCACCCTGGTGGCCACCCACTGCGAAGACACGCCGACCATCAAAGCCAACGAGGACCGGCTGCGGGCCCGCTACGGCCAGGACATCCCCATGGCCGCGCACCCGCAGATCCGCAGTGCGGAGGCCTGCTATCGCTCCTCGGCCCTGGCGGTCGATCTGGCCCGCCGCTGCGGCACGCGGCTGCATCTGCTGCACCTGACCACGGCGCGCGAGATGAGCCTGCTGTCGGCGGACGCCCTGGACGACAAGCGCATCAGCGCCGAGGTCTGCGTGCATCACCTCTTTTTTGACGAGAGCGACTATGCCGCCCGCGGCACCTTCATCAAGTGCAACCCCGCCATCAAAACCGCCGGCGACCGGCAGGCCCTGCGCGAAGCGGTGAAAAACAACCGGATCGACGTGATCGCCACCGATCACGCGCCCCACACGCGCGACGAAAAGCAGCGGGCGTATGGCGAGGCCCCGGCCGGCCTGCCGCTGGTGCAGCACGCCCTGGTAAGCCTTCTGGAGCTGTTTCACGACGGGATCTTTTCGCTGCCGCTGATCGCCGAGAAAACCGCCCACGCCCCGGCGCGCCTGTTCCGGCTAAAGGACCGCGGATACATCCGCGAAGGCTACCGGGCCGACCTGACCCTGGTCGACCTGGACCGCCCGCAGTGCGTCGACGAACAGCCGGTTTTGTACCGCTGCGGCTGGACCCCCTTTTCCGGCCTCACGTTCCGCTCCGCGGTGGCCGCCACCATCGTTTCCGGACACCTGGCCTTTCATGACGGGCGAATCGACCCGCAACCCGCCGGCAAGCGGCTGGAGATCGACCGCTGACCCATATGGGCGGAGCAGAACGCCGCATGTCGAACGTGATCGAAGTTCGGGACCTTCTGAAGCACTTTGACGGCATCCAGGCCGTCAACGGGATTTCCTTCACCGTGGCCCGGGGCGAATTCTTCGGCCTGCTGGGACCCAACGGCGCCGGGAAGACCACGACGATCCGGATGCTCTACGGGTTCGCGCCGCCCACCGGCGGCAGCCTGAAGGTCTTCGGCCTCGACATGCACGGCCACTGGCGGACGATCAAATCGCGCATCGGCGTCTGCCATCAGGAGAACACCCTGGATCCGGACCTGACGGTCGAACAGAACCTGCACGTCTATGCCCGCTATTTTTCGATTCCGAAGAAGGAGGCCGCCGGGCACGCCCGCGAACTGCTCGACTTCTTCGCGCTGGCCCACAAAAAAGACGCCAAGGTCATGGAACTCTCGGGCGGCATGGCCCGGCGACTGATCCTGGCGCGGTCCCTGATCAACCAACCCGACCTGCTGATCCTGGACGAGCCGACCACCGGCCTCGATCCGCAGTCCCGGCATCAGGTGTGGGACAAGCTGGAAGCGCTGAAAGCCACCGGACTGACGATTCTGATGACCACCCACTACATGGAAGAGGCCTCGCGGCTCTGCGATCGCCTGGTGATCGTCGATCACGGCCGCATCCTGATCGACGGCAGCCCGGCGGAACTCATCGCGCGCCACGCCGGCGGCAGCGTGGTGGAAATCGACGGCCCGGACCAGGCCCTGCGGGATTACGTCGCGGCCAACGCCATCGAGCACGACGACCTGGGACGGCGCCTGATCCTCTACGTTCCCGAGGGAGCGGAAGGGCTCCAAACGATCCGGGACCAATTTTGTACCGCAAAATGCATTTTCCGCAACAGCACCCTGGAGGATGTGTTTCTGCGCCTGACGGGAAGGGAACTCCGGGAATGATCGACTGGTCGGTCTATTCGTGGCGGTTTTTACGGGTATGGGAGCGCAACCTGGTGGTCTACCGCAGGATCTGGAAGGTCAACTTCATCACGCCCCTGCTCGAACCCCTGTTTTACATCCTGGCCTTCGGACTGGGATTCAGCGGGCTGGTCGGCACCGTTTATTACGACGGCCTGGCGTTGTCCTACACGGCGTTCATCGCGCCGGCGCTGGTCGCAACCGCCGTGATGTGGAATGCGTTCTTCGAAACCACCTACGGGTCTTTCGTGCGCATGTACTACCAGAAAACCTTTGACGGCATGCTGGCCACGCCGTTGTCGCTGGAGGAGGTCATCATCGCCGAAATCGTGTGGAGCGCCACCAAGGCGGTGGCCGCGGCCGCGATCATGCTGCTGGTCCTGGGCGTTCTGGGCTATGTGCGGTTTCCGCTCGGCCTGCTGCTGATCCCGATGGCGCTCCTGGGCGGCCTGGCCTTCGGGGCCATCGGCATGTTTTTCACCGGCATCCTGCCCACGATCGACATGTTCAACCTGCCGATCTTTTTGTTCGTCACGCCCATGTTTCTTTTCAGCGGCACTTTTTTCCCGGTATCCAACCTGCCCGCCTGGGCGCAGCCGGCGGCGCTGGCCTTTCCCCTCTACCACCTCACCGAACTGGCGCGCTGCTTCAGCCTCGGCGCTTACGAGACGCCGCCGGTGCTCAGCATCTGTTACCTGCTGCTCTTCTTTCTCATCTTCGGCGTTCTGGCCTTAGGGGCCATGCGCCGGCGGCTGATCCGGTAATTAAACCTTGAACACCTTCATCCCGTCCTTGGCATCCTGCACCGTGTAGCCGAGGGCCTGAATTTCGTCGCGCAGCCGGTCCGAGGCCTTCCAGTTCTTTGCGGCCCGGGCCTGCCGCCGGGCCTCCATCAGCTTCACGACCCGGTCCGGCAAGGGCTCCGCATCGCTCAACGAACTCAGATCCAGCCCCAGAACGCGGTCGAAATCGAGGACCGTTGCCAGCCGGTCGGCTTCGTCGCGGTCGGCTTTCAGGGTTTCCTGCACGGCGGCCATGGCCCGCGGCATGTTCAAGTCATCGTTGACGGCTTCGAGGAACCCGGTCTTGAAGTCCGGCAGGATCCGGCCCGCGCCCTTTTTAAGTTCCATCAGGCCGCGGACCTGGTTCTGCAGGTGGGCCAGGCCGTTTTGCGCCGCCTCCAGGGAATCGTCGCTGAACTCCATCGGCTTGCGGTAGTGGGTCAGAAAGGCGGCAAAGCGGTAGGTGATCGGGCTGATGCCGTTTTCGGCGAACGTGGCCTCCAAGGTCAGAAAATTATCGGCGCTCTTGGCCATTTTCTTGCCGCCGGCGATGTTCAGAAAGGCGCCGTGCATCCAGAATTGGAAAAACTTCTTGCCGGTGGCCGCCTCCGACTGGGCGATTTCGTTGGTGTGGTGCACGTCGATGTGATCGGTTCCGCCGCAGTGGATATCCAGGTGGTCATCCAGAAACTTCATGCTCATGGCCGAGCACTCGACGTGCCAGCCCGGAAACCCCGTGCCCCAGGGCGAATCCCATTCCATCTGGCGCTGGAGGTTGGGGGGTGAGAATTTCCACAGCGCAAAATCGGTCATATGGCGCTTGGCGGGATTCTTTTCGACCCGCGCCCCTTCCTGGAGCGCCTCCAGGTTCTGGTTGGACAATTTGGCGTAGTTCTCGACCCGCGACGTGTCGAAGTAAATTCCGTCGGCGGTCTCGTAGGTGTAGCCCTTTTCTTCCAGGGTCCGGATCAGGTCGATCTGATCGGGTATCGTGTCGGTGGCCCGGCACCAGATATCCGGCGGCAGGATGTTCAGCCGCTCGATGTCTTTTTGAAACGCGCGGGTGTAGAATTCAGCGATGTCCCAGGCGGTTTTGCCCTCGCGCACGGCGCCTTTTTCCATCTTGTCCTCGCCCAGGTCGCGGTCGCCCGTCAGGTGGCCGACATCGGTGATGTTCATCACGTGCTTGACCTTTATATCGTTGTAGAGCAGCACGCGCTTGAGAACATCTTCGAATAAATAGGTCCTCAGGTTGCCGATGTGGGCGTAGTTGTACACCGTCGGGCCGCAGGTGTAGAGGCCGGCGTAGTCCTGGTGCAGCGGCCGGAAAGGCTCCTTGCTGCGCGACAGGGTGTTGTAGAGCATCAATGTCGTCATGAACGATTCCGGTTCCTGGTTGACATAATCTGCATTAATGACAAAGACTCGTAACCCGCAACCCGCACTCACGAAACCCGCAACCCATACCCCGCAACTCGCAACCCGCAACCCGCAACCCGTATCCCGCACCCCGTGACGGCGGTTTCCCCCGCCAAGCAGGTAAAAAAAACGCGTCGCCACCGAACCAAACCCGGCTGCAGCGAAACCCAACAGATCAACTGCCCCCACCGACCCCACCGACCCAACCGACCCAACTGACCTAACAGGCTCAACCGACCCAACGGACTCAATGGACCCAACGGACTCAATGGACCCAACAGACCCAACAGGCTCAACCGACCCAACGGACCCAACGGACCCAACCGACCCAACTGACTCAACCGGCCCAACCGACCCAACCGACCCAACCACCTCAACCGACTCCCGCGTCCCCGGCGATCCTCTGACGACGGTAAAGGTACGCCAGCAGCAGGGCTCCGCACCCGATCATCAGCAGGCACAGCACCTGCCCCATCGAAAAAGACAGCAGAACGAAGCCCAGGTGAGCATCCGGCTGCCGGAAGTATTCGATGAAAAACCGCACCGTGCCGTATCCGATCAGGTAGAGGCCGAGCATGGCGCCGGGCGTGCGGACCCTGCGCCGCACCCCCCACAACACCAGAAAAAGAAAAACGCCTTCGAACAGGGCTTCGTAGAGTTGCGAGGGATGCCGCAGCTGGCTGCCGGGCGCCAGGGGAAACATCATGCCGATGGGAGCGGAGGTGACCCGGCCGTAAAGCTCGCCGTTGATGAAGTTGCCGATGCGCCCGAAGGTGTACCCCAGCGGAATGGCGGGGATGAACAGATCGGCCACCTCGAGCAGGCTCAGGCCGTTTTTGCGGCAGTAGAGCCAGGAGAAAAGAATGACGCCCACCAGGCCCCCGTGAAAAGACATGCCGGTGATGCCGGTGAACGTGACGCCGTTTGAAAAATCGAAAGGCAAGATGACTTCCAGCGGGTGCGCCAGGTAGTAGGACAGGTTGTAAAAGAGCACGTAGCCCAGGCGGCCGCCGACGATAACCCCCAGCATCATGGCGGTGAGCAGCGCCTGGACCTGCTCGGCCGTCACCTGGAACCGCTCCTCGCGTTTGAGCCGGTAGGCGACCAGCAGATAGGTCACCAGAAAGGCGACGACGTACATCAACCCGTAGTATTGCAGCTTGAATCCGCCGAAACTGACAATCACCGGGTCCAGGTGCAGGGGGATGTGCTGCCACCAGTGCCAGAAGCCGCTCATTATCAGGTTGTTTTTTCTTCCATCGCCGGGCTGTACTTGCCGAACCGCGCCGCGCCGTTGCACGCGGCCCGATGGGAAAACGCCTTCTGGGCCGCGGCGACCGCATCCGAACGCCCCTTCCAGGCTTTCAAGGTGTGCTCCTGAAGGGCGCGGCCGTACGAAAAACTGAGTTCCCAGGGATGTCTTCCGAGGGTGTTCATCGCATTCAGGTGTTCGGTCGCCACCGTCGAACTCTGGCCGCCCGACAGAAAAACGATGCCGGGAACGGCCGCCGGAACGACCTGACGGAAGGTGCGCACCGTTCTTTCGGCCACTTCGGTGACACCGGCCTGGGACGTACAGTCGGCTCCGGAAAGGACCATGTTGGGCTTGAGTAGCATACCTTCCAGAAGGACGCAATGTTCAAAGAGGGCGGCGAAAACGCTCTTGAGGGTGGCGGCCGTGACGTCCTGGCAGCGCGCGATGTCGTGACCGCCGTCCATCAACACTTCGGGCTCGACGATCGGCACCAGGCCGGCTTCCTGGCACAGCGCGGCGTAGCGGGCCAGCGCGTGCGCGTTGGCGTCGATGCAAAACCGCGTCGGTATCCCCTGGCCGATCGTGATGACCGCCCGCCACTTGGCAAACGCTGCGCCCAGGTCCCGGTAGGCAGCCAGGCGCTCGCGCAACCCGTCCAGGCCTTCGGTGATTTTTTCACCGCTGAACCCGGCCAGGGGCTTGGCGCCCTTGTCGACCTTGATGCCGGGCAGAATCCCTTTTTCGGTCAACAGATGCGGAAAGACGATCCCGTTCGCGGATTTCTGCCGCAGGGTTTCCTCGAACAGGATCACCCCGCTGATGTGCTTTTCGGCATCCGGGGCCGTGAAAAGCAGGTCCCGGTAAGCCCGGCGATTTTCCTCGGTCGATTCGACCGCGATGACGTCGAAACGTTTCTTGATGGTGGGCTGGCTCTCGTCGGCCGCCAGAATCCCCTTGCCCTCCGCCACAAGCTGCCGTGCCACAGATTCGAGTTTAGCGCGATCCATACCTGACCCTCCTTTTCAGTTGTATAAACCCTTTGTGCCTGAGTGTCTTCGTGGCAAGAACTTGCTTTTCCGCCACCACGACACGATGGCCCAAGGGGAACCGCATTTCTTAAAAAATTATATAACGCTGATTGACTCGATTTCAAGCCTCGATCACGATTTACAAAGTTCGTGCGCCGTGCTAAGCAGGGCCGGAATCGCGAGTCGATGTCGCCACCGGGTGTCCGGCGGGCGGCCGTGGCGCGAAGTTGACCAAACCACCAGTGCGGCCGTCGAGCCGGAAAAAGGAGCCGGGACATGACTGTTGAACGGGAATCCATTGATTTCGATGTGCTGTTCGTCGGCGGCGGGCCCGCCAATCTGGCCGGTGCCATCCGCTTGATGCAGCTGGCGCGGGAAAAAAACATGAGCATCGAGGTGGCCTTGATAGAGAAGGGGGCCGACATCGGCGCGCATGCGGTCAGCGGGGCCGTTCTCAACCCGCGGGCCCTGCAGGAACTCGTGCCGGATCACATGGACAAGGGCTGTCCCGTCGAAGGCACCGTCGGCCACGACGCCTTTTTTTACCTGACCCGCGACCGCGCCCTGCGCGTCCCCGTGGTGCCCCGCTATCTCCACAACAAGGGGTTCTACATTATCAGTTTGTCGAAATTCTGCCGCTGGCTGGGGGGCATCGCCGAGGAGATGGGGGTCAATATCTTCCCGGGCTTTGCCGCCAACGAGATTCTGACCGATGACACCGGTAAAACGGTGACCGGCGTGCGCACCGGCGACAAGGGCCTCGGCAAGAACGGCGAGCACAAGGCCAACTTCGAAGCCGGAATCGATCTCAAGGCCAAGGTAACGGTTTTTGGCGAGGGGGCCCGCGGAAGTCTGTACCGGCAACTCGCCGACAAACTGAACCTGGGCGCCGGCAAGCTGCCCCAGGTGTATGAGACCGGCATCAAGGAGGTGATTGAGCTGCCGCAGGGCCGTGGACTTGCGGCCGGAAACGGCGATGACCTCCATTTTCTCGGCTACCCGCTGGGATTGGACACGCCCGGCGGCGGCTTCATCTATGCGATGAGGAACAACCAGGTCGCCGTCGGCTACTTGACCGCCCTGGGCTATGAAGACCCGCGGCTCGACCCCTACGAGATGTTCATCCGGTTCAAACGCCACCGGTTCGTTTCCGGCCTCATCGCGGGCGGCAAGGTCATCGAACAAGGCGCCCGGACGGTGTCGACCGGCGGATATTACAGCATTCCCAGGCTGGCGGTCGACGGCGCCGTCTTCGTGGGCGGCAGCGCCGCGATGCACAACACCCCGGCGCTGAAAGGCATCCACGCCGCCATGAAATCCGGTCAGCTGGCCGCCGAGGCCATCACGGCCGCGATCGACCGCAACAGCTTCTCCGAACACTCCCTGGACACCTACCGGCAGCTCTTCGAGACCAGCTGGCTGAAGAAAGAACTCTTTGCGGGCCGGAATTTCGCCCCGGCGCTGGCCAAGAAAGGCCTGGTCAAGTTCATTCATCTCGGGGCCCAATACGTCACCAACGGCCGCGGCCTGATCGAGCGGATACCCCTGCAGGAGGACGCGGCGACGCTCGAGCCCGTCGATGCCCGTCCGGCGGCCGGCGGCGACGGCCCGGAAAAATCCGTCTATGACGGTGAACTCTATGTCGACAAGCTGACCGGCGTGTATCTTTCCAAGACGAAACACCGCGAGGATCAACCCTCGCACCTGGTGGTGCACGACACCCGCCTGTGCGTCACCCGTTGCTTCGACACCTACCGCAGCCCCTGCACGCGCTTTTGTCCCGGCAATGTGTATGAAATCGAAACCGATGCGGCGACCGGCGAAAGACGACTCAAACTCAATCCCTCCAACTGCTTCCACTGCAAGACCTGCGACATCAAGGACCCCTATTGCAACATCACCTGGACCTGCCCCGAGGGCGGCGAGGGACCGGGCTACACGGTGGTATAGGACAGGCTTATGCTGAACATAGGGGTACAAGGTGCAAGGTTCAGTCGGCCCCGCCGCTGGCGGCAGGCGTCCCGTTTGATAAAAAAGGAAACTTTTGAGCTTTCGGAAAATTTCCAAATCGCAAATGACCAAAACCATTATCCTGCATAAGCCTCAAATCGCCTCCATCCCTCACCCCCCCACCCTGCACCCTACACCCTACACCCTACACCCTACACCCCACTCCTTACACCCTACACCCTAACCCTACACCCTACACCCTACACCTTACACCTTACACCCTGCACCTTGCTCTTTACAGCCTCCCCTTGCGCACAATCGCCACCAGCAGCCAGATGCCCATCAGCGCGGCGGCGGTAAACCCGATGATCCCGATCAGGGAGATGCCGTAGAAAAGCGGAGGGATTTGGGAGATGACGATCAACGCCGAGCCGACAATCAGGGCGGCGATGATGATCGAAAAGGACAGGCGGTTGCTGATCTGGTCGTGCGTGGCCAGCGTGCGGTCCAGGCCCCGATTCTCTATTTTGAGGCACAGCTGCTGGCGGCGGGCCAGGCGGGCGATGTCGAGCAGGTCCTGAGGAAAGCGCCGGGTGAATTTCACCAGGTCGGCGGTCATCTGAAACGCCTCGGCCGACAGGCGTTCCGGCGAATAGCGCTGCTGAAGGATGGTGTGGATAAACGGGGCGGCCCGGCCGAAGATATCGAATCCGGGATCGAGCATGCGCGCCACGCCTTCCACGGTGGCCAGGGATTTCATCATCAGGAAGATGTTCGGGGGAATCAGCAGCCGGTGGCGCGCCGACAGCTCCAGCAGGTGCTGGATCAGTTTGCCGACACGAACCTCCCGCAGGGGCCTGAAGATGTGGTAGGCCATGAACTCGGTGATGTCGGTTTCGAAGGCGCGGCTGTCGGGCTCTTCCTCCCAGTCGGTGAGCTGCAGCAGGACCCGGGCGACCTGGGTCGTGTCTTTTTTGACGATCCCGTCGAGCAGGTCCCCGAATGTTTCGCGCGTCAGGCGGTCGACCGAGCCCACCATGCCGAAATCGATCAGGCAGATGACGTTGCCCGGCAAAACGAAGATGTTGCCGGGGTGGGGGTCGGCCTGGAAAAAACCGTGTTCGAATATCATGCGCAGCAGGATGTCGGCCCCGCGCGAGGTGATCAGCGTGCGGTCGAGCCCGGCGGCATCGAGCCGCTCGATGTCCGAGACCTTGATGCCCCGGATAAGCGCGGTGGTGAGGATCCGGGCCGTGGACAGCTCGCGATGGACGGCCGGGATGCAGGTGGTGGCATCGCCGCTGAAATTGAAGGCCGCCCGCTCCATGTTGGCGGCCTCGAGCAGGTAATCGAGTTCTTTTTCGAGCGTCCGGGCAAACTCTTCGACAATTTTGATCGGCCGGTGAAAGGCCAGCTCCGCGATGTGGTGTTCCATCAGGGTCGCCAGGTGCAGCATGATCTCCAGATCGACCTCGATGACCCTCTGAATGCCGGGCCGCTGGACCTTGAGCGCCACCTCCCGGCCGTTTTTCAGCCGGGCGCGGTGCACCTGGCCGATGGAAGCCGAGGCCAGGGGCGCATCGTCGAACCGGACAAACAGCTCCCCGAGTTTCGCGCCCAGCTCGGCCTCGATGATCCGGCGTGCGGCGGAGGCGGGAAACGGGGGCACCTTGTCCTGGAGCTTGGAGAGTTCCTGCAGAAAGTCGACCGGGACCAGGTCCGGACGGGTGGACAGGATCTGCCCCAGCTTGATGTAGGTCGGGCCGAGTTCCTCCAGCGCCATCCGCAATCCCTGCGGCCGGGTGAGCTTTTCGACCCTGATCGGCTGTCTGCGCGAAATCAGCTGCAGCCCGGCGGCGACGTAGCGGTCGAGTTTCAGCAGGTCCACCAGGTCGCCGAAACCGTATTTCAGCAGGACGGCCAGGATCTGGCGGTAGCGGTTCACGTTGCGGTACGTGCGGCCGATAACGCCGATTTTTCGAATGCTCAGCATGGCGGCAATCGCCTGCGAACGTGGCGCCGGTAAATACGGGCGGTCATGATCAAACGGGCTCTGAATCCTTGTTGATCGCCTTCTTCAGCTCCCGGATCTCTTTTTTGATGGCCTTCAGCTCCTCGCCGGAGACGACATCCATCTTTTTGAGAATGTCCTTGACCGATTTTTCGACCCGGTCTTCCAGCTTGGCCTGCACGTCTTCATATCTTTTTTGCAGTTCGTTCAGAAATTTCTTGCCGTCCTGCTCGGTCATTTTCCCCTTGTCGATGACCTCGCGCGCCAGCTCTTCCATTTCGTCCTTGGCCAAAAGGGCCATCCCGATTCCGGTCATCATGGCTTTCTTGACGATATCCAGCATAACTTCCTCCTTAAAAAATTGTGTTCCACAATTTTTTTCTACTTCAGTTTGCCCAGCACTGCGCCAGCGATCGTGTTTTTCTGGATCTCCTTGGTGCCTTCGTAAATCTCGGTGATCTTGGCGTCGCGATAGAACCGCTCGACTTCATACTCGGTCATATACCCGTAGCCGCCCAGCAGCTGGATCGCCTCGTCGGCCACCTCGACCGCGGTGCGGGCCGCATACATCTTCGCCATCGAGGTCAGCTTGGGGTCGATGCGGCCCTGGTCGAAATTCCAGGCCGCCTTGTAGGTCATCAGCCGCGCCAGCTCGATCTTGGTGGCCATGTCCGCCAGTTTGTGCTGGGTCACCTGGTACTGGGCGATTTTCTTTCCGAACTGCTCGCGCTTCTTCACGTAATCGAGCGCCCGGTCGAAGGCGCCCTGGGCGATCCCCAGCGCCTGGGCCGCGACCTGGATCCGGCTTTCGTCGAAAAAGTGCAGGACGTGGTAAAAGCCTTTGTTTTGCTCGCCGATCAGATTTTCGGCCGGCACGCGCACATCCTTGAGGTTCACTTCGGTCGTGGCCATCATGTGGATGCCCATTTTGGGCCCCACGTCGGCGGTCGTCAGCCCCTCGCGATCGGCCTCGACCAGTATCAGGCTGATCCCGCGATAGCCGGGCTGGGCCTCCGGGTCGCTCTGGCACATCACCGAATAGAACCCGGCCAGCCCGCCGTTGGTGATGAAGGTCTTGGTGCCGTTGACGACCCACTGGTCGCCGTCCCTGACGGCGGTGGTGTTCATGCAGGTGATGTCGGAGCCGTGGTCCGGTTCCGTGAAGGCCCCGGCCGAGAGCATCCGGCCCTCGGCCACCGCCGGCAGGTACGTCCGCTTCATTTCGGCGCTGCCCCAGTGCAGGATGATTTCCGAGGCGAAGCTCGACAGGGCGATCGCGCTGCCCATGGTCGAATCGCCCCGGCATAGCTCCTCGACCACCAGAATGTCCTCCAGGCACCCCAGCCCCTGCCCGGAAAACTCTTCCGGGAAATGCACGCCGATAAGGCCGAGATCACAGGCCTTGCGCCATATTTTTTCGGGAAATTCGTGTTTTCGTTCCAGTTCCAGCACCAGGTCCTTGTCGAACTCCCCCCGGGCGAACTCCCTGACCGCTTTCTGAATATCCTTCTGGGTCTTGTTCAGCTCGAAATCCATATGCGTCTCTCCTCTTGTCGTTTCAGGGTCGCAGACCCGGCCACAAGGGATGACCGGCAACATCCACGGTCTCCCGACCGGCGTCATCACGATCGCCCCGCTTCGACCGGCTCCGGTTTTCGGGACGGTGTATTTTTTTAAGAAGCCGTTATTACTGAATTTAAAATAATTTCTACCAATTAGCATAGGAGCCGCGTCCTTTGCAAGAATTTTGAGCTGCCGGCCTCGAAGGATTTCCGGCCGATTGCAACGGCGGTGACCCCGACGGCTGCAGGCTCGACATCGGCGAAGGTCCATCCGCAGACCGATGCCTCTTGACTGTTTGGTGGATGTGGCCTAAAGAATTTCATAACGACCGCAATCTGTGCTAATGTCGAAGCTCTTATCGGGCGCAAACCAAAGGAGAACGACCGGATGACGTATTCAATCGCCCTGGCCGGAAAGGGCGGAACGGGTAAAACGACCCTGGCCGGCCTGTTGATCAAATACATGGTGAAACAGGGCCGCACGCCCATCCTGGCGGTTGACGCCGACTGCAACGCCAACCTGAACGAAGTGCTGGGACTGAGCGTCGCTTGCACCGTCGGCGGCGCCCGCGAGGACATGAAAAAGGGCAGCGTACCCAGCGGCATGACCAAGGACATCTTCATGGAAATGAAGATCGAGGAGGCCATCGTCGAGGGGGACGGATACGACCTGATCGTCATGGGCCAGCCGGAGGGGGCCGGGTGCTACTGCGCGGCCAACAGCCTGCTCATCAATTTTCTCGAACGCATCCAGAAGAACTACCCCTACCTCGTGATGGACAACGAGGCCGGCATGGAGCACATCAGCCGCCTGACCACCAAGAACGTGGATGTGCTCCTGGTTGTTTCCGACACGTCGCGCCGCAGCATCCAGGCGGCGGTGCGCATCAACAAGCTGGCCGGCGACCTGAACATCGTCTTCGGCCGCAGCTATGCCATCATCAACCAGACCAGGGAGCCCCCTTCGGCGGCGGTGCTCGACATATTGAAGGACGGCGGCCTCGAGCTGGCGGGGACCGTTCCGGCCGACGAAGCGATTTATGATTTCGACCTCAACGGCCGGCCGACCATCGCGCTGCCGGAGGACAACCGCTCGGTGCAGGCCGCTTTCCGGATCTTTGAGAAGATCTTCAGCTAGGGTCACCCCTTGACCGCGGATGGGCGTATGCGAAAAACAGGCTTCCTGTACGATGCCAGATATCTGCTCCACGAAACCGGTCCCTACCATCCGGAAATACCGGAACGGCTGACCGCCATCTATCAGGGAATCGAAGCGGGCGGGCTTCTGCCCCAACTGGTCCGCATCGAAGCCCGGCGCGCCCGCCGGCGCTGGATCGAGGCCGTTCACGACGGGGCCTACATCGATCGCTTCGGCGACAGCTGCATGGCGGGTAAAAAGATCTTCGAGCATCCCGACAACCAGATGTGCGCCGACACCTTCGAAACGGCATTTCTGGCCGTGGGCGGCATCCTGCGCACCATCGACATGGTGATGGCCGGTGACATCGACAACGCCTTCTGCGCCGTGCGCCCGCCCGGCCACCATGCCGAACGGGACCACGCCCTGGGCTTCTGCTACTTCAACAACGTGGCCATCGCGGCGCGCTACCTGCAGCAAAAGTGGGACGTGGCAAAAGTGGGCATCATCGACTTCGACGTGCATCACGGCAACGGCACCCAGCACATCTTCGAGCAGGATCCGAGCGTGTATTACTACTCCCTCCACGAGCACCCCACCTTCGCCTTTCCGGGCACCGGCCGCGAGTTCGAATACGGCTCCGGGGCCGGTTACGGCTATACCAAAAACCTGCCGGTCCTGCCGGGCCAGGGCGATGCGGAATACACGGCCCTGGTGGAGGAAAACCTGACCCGGGACTTCGAGCGCTTCCAGCCGGAGTTCCTGCTGGTGTCGGCCGGGTTCGACGGGCACAAGGACGACGAGATGTCGGACATGAATCTGACCACCCCATGGTATTCCTGGCTCATGAAACGGATCATGGAAATCGCCGACACCCACTGCTCCGGCCGGATCGTCTCGGTGCTCGAGGGCGGCTATTGCCTGCAGCGCCTGCCGGAACTCGCCCGCAACCATGTCGCGGTCCTGCTGGGAGATGAAACCGTTTGATTTGTTTTGAATATTTGCCGGTCCTTTACACCTGAGCCATTTTAGGCACACACGGGAGGTGGCCGATGTTTGTCAACCGATCGATGACCCGAAAAGTAATTACAACCGTTGCCGAAGCGGATGTTTTCGACGCCTACGAGAAAATGTCCCGCAACCGGATCCGCCACCTGCCGGTGATCGACGCCGACGGCCGCCTGGTCGGCATCGTGACCGACCGGGACATCCGCAGCGCCTTGCCCTACACCATGTTCAAGACCTCGAACCGCCAGCCGGAGGCGGAAAAGGTAAAAGATCTCAAGGTCAAGGATATCATGACGGTCGGCCCCAAAACGATCGGCCCGCACAACACCATTCAGGACGCCCTTATCCTGATTCAGGAACTCAAGGTCGGCGCCCTGCCGGTCGTGGACAAGGAGGGCAAACTCAAGGGGATCATCTCCGTGCGGGACCTGCTGCGGGCCTTCATCAATGTGCTGGGCATCGGCCAGCCGGGCACCCTGCTGTGCATCCTGGTGGAAGAAAAGGTCGGCCAGCTGAAGAAGATCGTCGATGCCATCACCGAGGAGGGCATCTCTTTCGGCAGCGTGCTGGTGGCGCGCTACTTCGAAAAAGACAAGCGCGCGGTCTTCCCGTACCTGCTGACCCAGAACGTGGCCCGCATCAAGCGCAAGCTCAAGGACCTGGGCTATACGCTGGTCGACCCGATGGCGTGGTACCTGGACGAACTGCCGAAATATGACAAGGAGTGACCTTCCGCCGCCGATCGTGGGGGGACCCGACCAGACGCTGCATATCTACTACCTCAAGGGCCGCGTCGGGCCGCAAACGGACCTGTCGGCCTCCGGTTTCATCGGCAACTGGGAAGAAGACGGCTTTTCCTTTCTTTTTTACAACCGGCCCTGCCGGCCGAGAATCGATCGGCTCCTGGCGGCCCGGCCCCACCTGGAGCTGATCGACGCGTATCGGATGACGTATGCCGAATGGCTGGGAGAACGCCTGGCCGCTTATCGCGTCGGCCGGTTCGATGTCGTGCCGGTCTGGGAAGCCGGCGCCAAGGACGACGGCCGCGCGCCGGATCGTCACCGGCTCGTTCTGGACCCCGGCGTGGTCTTCGGCAGCGGTACGCATGCCACGACCCGTGACTGTCTTCTGGCCCTGGAAGCCGTGTACCTCGCAGGCCGGCCGCGGACCGTCATCGACCTGGGCACGGGCACGGGGGTCCTGGCGCTGGCCGCCGCGGCCCTGGGATGCCGCTCGGCGTTGGCGGTGGATCTCAACCTGCTGGCGGTTCGCACCGCCGCGGGCAACATCCGCATCAACCGCATGGCAGATCGCGTCCTGGCGGTGCAGGGCCGCGCCGAGACGATGATCGATTACCCGGCGCAACTCCTGGTGGCCAACATTCACTACGATGTCATGCGCCGCCTGATACCATCGGCCGGGTTCCGGCAAAAAAGATGGTTTGTCCTCTCGGGCCTGATGCGCAGCCAGGCGGCGGCGGTGGCCGGACAGTTGGCCGCCGCCGGGGCCATCGTCCGGGGACACGCGATCGGCACGGGCATCTGGCACACCTGCTGGGGAACCAATTTGCCGTGAGAACGCCAGTCTGGCATCATATCCCCGCGCAAGCGGCCGAGGCGCAACGATGATCATCAAATGCTGGGGATCCCGCGGATCGATACCCGTTTCCGGGAAAACCTACCTCAAGTACGGCGGCGATACCACCTGCGTCGAAATTCGACCCCGCAGCGGCGAAATCATCATCATCGATGCCGGAACGGGCATCCGCCGCCTCGGCAATCAGCTCATCCGGGAAAAGCGGCGCACGTTCCACTTCATCTTCACCCATGCCCATTGGGACCACATCATGGGCTTTCCCTACTTCAAACCGCTCTACCTCAAAGAGGCCGACTTTTGGATGCACCGCTGCCCCTTCCACAGCAAGTTCGTCGAAACCATATTGTCGAAGGTCATGGCGCCCCCTAATTTTCCCGTAAAATACTCGGACATAAAGGCCCGGCTGCAGTATGAAGAGGCGTGCCCGGCCGAATTCACCATCGGATCGGTGCAGGTGGTCCCGATCGCCCTCAGCCATCCCAACGGCGGCAGCGGCTACAAGTTCATCGAGAACGGGCGCAGCTTCGTCTTCCTGACCGACAATGAACTGGGATACGTCCACCGCGGCGGCCGCGCCTACCGCGACTATGTGGAATTCGCGCGCGGGGCCGATCTCCTGTTCCACGATGCCGAGTATGCCCCGGCGGAGTATGCCGCCTTCATCGAATGGGGCCACTCGGCCTATACCGATGTCCTGCGCCTGGCCGGCGAAGCCGGGGTCAAACGGCTCGGCCTGTTTCATCTCAACCAGGACCGCACCGACCGGGCCATGGACAAGATCGTCACCGACTGCCGCAAAAAAATTGCGGCCGCGGGTCATCACCTGAAAGTTTTCGGGGTGCGGTGCAACGCAACGGTCGAACTCTGAGCCGATCGCAGGCGAGGGGGGTGGGGCCGGACAGACGGCACTAACCGGTGATGCGGGGCCGGCAAAAAAAAATCATGGATGAGCTGATCGGAAAAGCGGCCGCCGACCTGGCCGCGGCCAGACACGTGATCGCCTTGACCGGCGCGGGAATTTCGGTGGAGAGCGGGATTCCGCCCTTCAGGGGGCCGGGCGGGCTCTGGGAAAAAATCGACCCGCTCGAATATGCCCACATCGATGCCTTCCTGAGCGATCCGGCCAAGGTCTGGGATGTTCTCATCCGCGGGATGAAGGAGGTGGTCGACAAAGCCCTGCCGAACGACGCCCACCGCGGCCTTGCACGCCTGGAGGCGCTGGGGATCCTCAAGACGGTCATAACCCAGAACATCGACGGCCTGCACCAGGCCGCGGGCAGCTCGGATGTGATCGAGTTTCACGGCAGTTTCGCCTGGCAGTCCTGCCTCGACTGCGGCCGGCGTGGGCCGATGCGCGACGTCGCGCTGGACCGGCTGCCCCCGCGCTGCGCCTGCGGCGGCATCCTGCGCCCCGAGTGCATTTTTTTCGGCGAGCAGATTCCCTTCCGGCATCTCGAGCGCTCCCAGCGCCTCGCGCAGCAGTGCGACCTCATCCTGGTCGTCGGCACCTCGGCCATGGTGCAGCCGGCGGCCAGCCTGCCGGTCCTCTCCAAGCGCGCCGGTGCCCGCGTGATCGAAATCAACACCGAACCGACGCCGTTCACCCCGGATGTCAGCGACTATTTGCTCACCGGCGGCGCCGCCACCACGCTGCAGGCCATCGTGGCCGAAGTAGAGCGGAAAGATGGCATCGGTTGACCCTTGGAGTCCCGCGGCGGGCCGAACCCCGCAGGGGCAGGCCTCGTGTCTGCCCTCCGGCCGGATAGGGCACCCGCATGCGCCTATGAGCGCACGGGAAAACCAGTTTATTTTCGATACATGGGTTATGGACGGATGGATCAGCGCGAGGACACCTGGGTCAGGGTTCTGACCCTCCCCTCACCGAGCCTGCAGAACAACACGGCCGATGCCGATCGCCTGATCGCGGCCCTAAAAAAACTCCTGGCGGTGCCGCAGCTCGAGCTGACGATCGACCTGGAGCTGCTGCAACGGCTGCCTTTCCTGCTGCGCGAAAACGATGGCTGCGTGCGCTGCACCCTTTTCAAGGATCGCGGCCACTGGGTCCTGGTCGGTCTCGATGGCGGGCCCGACGAAACGGGGCCGCTTGGGCTGGCCGTGGATCTCGGCACCACGCGGGTGGTGCTGCGGATCGTGGATCTTGTCAGCGGCTCCGCGCTGGGCGAAGCGGCCTGCGACAATCCGCAGATCCGGATCGGCCCCGATATTCTCGCCCGGATCCACTATGCCGATTCGCCGGGCGGGCTCGAGCACCTGCAGCGGCTGATCCGCGAAGAACTCGACCGGCAAATCGCCGCGCTGTGCCTCTCCTGCGCCAGGCGGCCGCAGGACGTCCAGCTGGTCGCCGTGGCCGGCAACACGGCCATGTCCCACCTCCTGCTGGGGCTGAGCCCGCACTGGATGATCCGCGAGCCGTACATCCCGGTCACCAATCGCCCGGGCCTGATCCCGGCCGCCGCGCTCGGCCTCGAGGTGAACCCGCGCGCGCGGGTGTTCGTCTTTCCCAACATCGGCAGCTACTTCGGCGGCGACCTGATCGCCGGTATCCTGTATGCCGGTCTGCACCGCGCGGACGAACCGGCCCTGCTGGTCGATGTCGGCACCAACGCCGAGGTCGTGCTCGGCAACAGCCAATGGCTGGTTGCCTGCGCCGGGGCCGCCGGACCGGCACTGGAAAGCGGGGTCAGCCGGATGGGCACGCTGGCCGCGCCCGGCGCCATCGATCGGGTGCGCTACGATCGCGCGGCGCGGCGTTTCGAGATTCACACCATCGCCGACCGGCCGCCGCACGGCATTTGCGGCTCGGGCCTGATCGATCTGGCGGCCCAGCTCTTTCTCGGCGGACTGATCGACTTCCGCGGGCGGTTCCGGACGCGTGACTGCGGCGACCGGCTCCTCGACATCGACGGCACCGCCCACCTTACCGTAGTACCGGCCGCGGATTCCGCCACCGGTGAAGCCCTGACCATCAGCCAGACGGACCTCGACAGCCTCATCCGTTCCAAAGCCGCCATGTACACGATCCTCGAAACCGTAACGGGCTCGGTCGGCCTGCGCCTGGAAGACATCGCGACGTTTTACGTCGCCGGCACCTTCGGCACCTTCATCCAGCCCGCCGCCGCCATCGCCATCGGCATGCTGCCGGACCTGCCGGCCGCGGCCTTCAAGCCGCTGGGAAACAGTTCCCTCGGCGGGGCCGCCTCGCTGCTGACCGCGGCCGGTTGCATGGAAGAAATCGATCGGATCCGGGACCGCATCACCTATCTCGAACTCAACGTCAACCAGGATTTCATGAACCGCTTCTCGGCCGCCAGATTCCTGCCCCACACCGACCGCAATCGATTTCCGTCCGTGCATCCGGCCCCCGGCCGGTAAAAAAAACCTTTGCCCGCGTCGCGGTCAAGGGTCACCGCAAAAAAATAATCCCAATTGATTGCGCCGGACCCGGGCTCGTCTGCAAGGCATATCCGGCGGTGCATATCGAGCTACGTGGCGGTGGATGTGACACGGTAACGCGGTTGACGGGCCGCAAGACACTCAAAGATGGGCCGTGATTGATTGCCGGGGTCCGCATGACGGGGACCTCGAAAATGCGGGCGAAATAAAAAAAGCGTCCCTTACCGCTCGACCAGAAAAAGGTGGATGTACCGGGGATCGAGATCGGCCGTGTCCACCAGACCGTATTCCTCTTCGATCTCGGCCATCAGGCGCTTGGCCACCGGCCCGATCCGGGCGGCGATCCGCCGCGCGGTCAGTCCGGAGCGCCGGCCGAGCCAAGACGCGAAAGACTGTTTCATGACTGCGGCGATGCGGCGCGGCCGTTTCTTCTCCTGCCAGAGCCGTCCGAAAAAGCGCTCGAATTCCCCACGCGTCAGATACCGGTCCTGGCCGCTGCCGGTGGTCTGCTCCAGCGCCCAAAGGGTTAAGACCAGGTTTTTATAGGTGATGAACCGGCCGGCGGCGAGCAGCTCCGGGGGGATCTTCAGCAGCGATAACAGGTGGTCGCAGGCCATGACGGTCTCCAGGACCTCGCCTGTTTGCCGCAGCTCCTCGAGCGTGGCGAAGTCCCGGTACATGCGGCCGGAGGCGTAATTGTCGTAACATACCGGCTTCTTGACCAGAAGGCCCCCCAGGACCCCCAGCCAATCCTCGCCCCAGAACGTGAGCGAAAGCCCCTGGCCGGCAAACCAGGACCGATCCAGCCAGCGCTGCGCGCGCCACTTCAATTCAAGCGCCTGGCCGTAGCCGGTGCGGAAGATGTCGGACAGCCGGTGGCGCACAATCAACGCCACCGGCACATCGCGGTCCGAGGGTCCGCCGGACCCGGCTTCGGCCGCCAGGGCCTGCATGCCGATCGACAGGAAGCCGCTGGTTTTTTGCACCACCTGCCGCAGGTCGTCCTTGCGGTGAACCGGGGTGACGTCGGCGGCGATGATCCGGTTGCACAACCCGGCGAATTCGGTTTGCAGCTGCTCCAGCAGGGCCTCGGCATCGATTCTGGACAGGGCCCGGGCGAAGAGGCTGCCGCCGTCGAGCACGCCCGCCGGGTAGAGGGGTACGGGCAATCCGGTCGCCGGGGCCGACGGCGCCGGGAGCATGCGGCCGCGTTCGGTGAGTTGCCGCGGGGAAAGGGGCTGATAGACCCCGACGGCCTCTTCGAACGGCAGGAAGCCTTTCTCGGCCAGCCGGACATTTCGCAGGCGGTAGGCCTCCTCTTCGTTTTCGGCCGGGATGATATACGCCGCCGCTTCGAGCAGCAGCATCTGGTAGGCGATGTGATCGAAAGCCGCCAGGCTGTGAATCAGTTTCGTCAAAAATTCGCGGTAATTTTCCTTCTCGATGTCACCCAGGTCCGATTCGGCGGTAAAGAGCGGGCCGACGATCCGCACGTAAAAGACGCTGTCGAGCGTAAAGAAGTCCTCCCCGAAATCCGAAGGGTCCTGATCCTGTTCGAGGAGCCGCACCTCGATGTTCCCGAAAAGGTACAAGGTGAGCAGGTCGGTCTTGTGCTCGATCAGCCATTTGATCGTGCGCCGGGTGCCGGCCCGGTAGAGCAGCTCGAGCCACCGGGTCAGGGCCACCGCATCGAGACGGTCGCGGCGCCAGGTCTCCATATCCAGCAGGTACTCCCACTGCCGGTCGGAAGCCAGCGCCAGCAGCGGCAGCGCGTCTTCGGGGCCGATGTCGTGAATCAGAAAATGGAAATCCTGCTCCGGGAAAGAGTGGACCAGCGCCGCCGGCTGGGCCGATTCGAGAATCCGCTGCATCGCCTCTTCGGATGAAAATGCCAGCAGGTCTTTTCTTTGGCGGCTCAGCCCGGCCATGCGGGCCATCATCTTGGCGGTGTCCGGGGTCTTTTCCATACTTTTTTTCACCGGCCGTCGCTCGCCGGAGTGAATTTCAGCAGCAGAAGCAGTCCGGGTGCGGCAATCAGGGCACAGAAAATAAAAAAGGTTTCCCACCCGAGGACCTTGGCCAGAAAACCGGTGGGTGCGGCGGCCATGACGCGCGGGACACCCATCAAGCTCGAGAGCAGGGCGTACTGGGTGGCCGTGAACTTCTTGTTGGTGATGCTGGCCATGAAGGCGACGTAGGCGGCCGTGCCCATGCCGCTGCTCAGGTTTTCGAACGTCACCACCCCGGCCAGCCACGGCAGACTGGCACCGATGCGGGCCAGCACGGCAAAGCCGGCGGTGGAGGCCGCCTGCAGGAAACCGAAAAGCCACAGGCTGCGGCGGATGCCGATACGGATCATCAAAAGGCCGCCGAACACGCTGCCGGCGATGGTCGCCCAAAAGCCGAAGAGCTTGACCACCGCGCCGATCTGCGCGGTCGAGAAGCCGATGTCGAGGTAAAAGGGGGTGGTCATGGCCGAGGCCATCGAATCCCCGACCTTGTAAAACAAAATAAACGCCAGCATCCACAAGGCGCCGCGGCGCTGAAAGTATTCGATCAGGGGCTCTATTGCGGCTTCCTTGAGGCTCAGCGGCGTTCCGGCCGGCGTCGCGGGCTCGGGCGTCAGGAGGGTCGTCGCCACACCGGGCAGCAGGCAGGCGGCCATGACCAGGTAGACGGCCTGAAACGGCATTTGCCCGGCCATGATCAGACCGCCGCCCGACGCCAGAAGCATGCCCAGCCGATAGCCGTTGATGTAGAGCGACGAGCCCAGGCCGAGTTCTTCGTCGGCCAGATCTTCCCGGCGGTAGGCATCCACGACGATGTCCTGGGATGCGCTGAAAAAGGTGACCAGCAGAGCGCACGCCGCCACCATCCAGGTATTTCGGGACGGGTCGGTGGCGGCCAGCGCGATGATGGCGCCGATCAGGGCCAGCTGGCTGACCAGCAGCCAGCCCCTGCGGCGGCCGAGCAGGGGCAGGGTGAAACGGTCCACCAGGGGGGCCCAGAGAAACTTGAGGGTGTAGGGCAGACCGACCAGCGCCATCAGGCCGATGACGGCCAGGTCCACCCCGGCCTGCTTCATCCAGGCCTGCAGAAGACTCACGGTGAGCAGCAGGGGCAGTCCGCAGGAAAAGCCCATCAGAAGCGCCACGAGCATGCGCCGGCTGAAGACGACCCTCACCACTCGCGGGCGCCCTGTGTCAAACCGGCCGGAAGGCGTCACGACCGCCCGCCCCGGCCCGTGGCCGCCGGATGTCTCAAACGCCCGGCTTCGCTTTCAGCAGCTCGGCCGGTGTGATCTTCGACCCGTATGTGCCTTTCAGCGCCAGCAGCTGCGCGCGCTGCGCGTTCAAAACCTCGAAGAGCCGGGCCGGCAGATTATCCTCCTTGCCGTAGGCGTCGATCTGCAGGTCGATGCGGGCCAGGATATTGTCGACATATAGGGAAAACTGTTTGACGTAGAGATCCTGCGGATAGTCCTTGTCGATGATCTCCTTGAACAGTTTTTTCAAATCCTCGTACAGGGGAAGAAACCCGATCGGGGTGTCGATGGCGCCCACGTCGTGGTGTGCGCGCCGGTCGAGCCACGCCAGCCAGACCTTGACGTCCCGCTTTTCACCGAGCAGTCTTTGGGAAGATCCCCCGCGGGCTTCGTCGGTCAGAAAATAATTCAGCCCGGCCATGATCGGCCTTTTGGCCGCGGCCACATCCGGGTGCCCGAAAAACCGGAACTGGGCATCCATGTAATCTCCCAGGGACCCGGGGATGAACGGGGCGTTGGCCCAGGGCGAGCGCTTGACGCCGGTGGCGCCGACCTCCGTGGCGGTGGCGGCCGAAACGATGCAGGCGCCGATCACCACGCCCTGGTCGGCGTTCTTGGCGACCCAGACCGGCGGCATGGTGTCGCTGTCGCGGCCGCTGTAGGTCACCACGCGCGTTTCGACGCCCGCCGCGTCTTCGGCGGCCGGAGAATAGTTTTCAAGGGCCGCCGATGCCAGCGTGCAGCGGGCGTTGGGATGCGAGACCGGGACCGGTTTGCCGGTTTTGTCGACCATTCCCTGTTCCCAGGGACCCTGGAAATTGATGCCGCGGGTGGGATTTTCCCCGTTGCCCGTCCACTGCGGGATGCCCTTTTCATCGATCAGCACGTTGGACCAGATCACCTCCGTGCCGGGATTGCGCAGGCACTTCATCAATTGGGGGTCGCCGTCCCAGTTGACGTCGGCCACGATGCCGAAGATGCCGCATTCCGGGTTGACCGACCGGACGCTGCCGTCTTCTGCGATCCACATCTGCGCCAGATCGTCGCCGACGAAATGGTTGCCGGCCATGGCCGTGGTGGTCTTGCCGCAGCCGCTGGGCGCGGCGCCGGCAATCCAGGTCACGCGGCCGCCGGGACCGTCGATGCCGGTGATGAACATGTGTTCGCTGAGTTCCCGGCCCCTGTTTTCGTACACGGCCTTGTCGACCGAGAACCGGTGGTTGCCTTTCTTGAGCAGCAGGGTGTTGCCGGCGTAGGTGCAGTTGATGCTGTAGGTGGTCCGGTAGCTGCGGTCCATGTAAACCCGCGCACTCGGCAGGTCTTCGGGCCGGTTGAGGCCCTGGCTGTGGATGTTGGTGTAAAAGTGGCCCAGGCGTTCCACCTGCTCCTCGAAATCGTCGAACGCATTGCGGTAAAGGATCTCGGCGCTGTGCGACACGTAGGCCGAGCTGGTGATTTCGAGCGCCGGATTCGAGACCGGTGAGCCGACCGGCCCGCGCAGGTAGAACCCGATCACCATCGTCATGCCGGTCATGATGCCCGACATCTTCTCGCGGATGTCTTTCAGCGCCTCGTCGCGGTCGATCTTGTTGGCCAGCGAACTGACCAGTTCGCCCGGATTGGTGAAGTAGTAGGTCCGGTCGATGATCCGTCCCTGCTCCTCTTTGAGATCGAAGTGAATGGTGTGTCCCGCCATGGGCAGCTGGGCCTCTTCGCCCTTTTCGAGCGCCAGCTCGCAGATGAACTGCCGGTCGGGCTCGGTGCCGGTGTTGATGAACACGCGCTCGGGCCGGCACATGGCAATGGCATTGGCGATTTTAAGCCTGACGCCCGGATGCGTGATCCGTTTCAGCCGCGCGAGGTGCTCGGCGTCCAGCGTTTCCTTTAAAAACCGTTGGGCGGCCTCCGGTGTGGCGATCCCGCCGATTTCAACGACAATGTCTGTTCCCTGCCTCTTCTTCAGCATAGAGCGGCTCCCTTTTGCGGATGCGGTGTTTAATGCCGTTTTTCGAAATCCGGCATGTGTTGACGAATCCAGATCAGGACTTTGTCCATTTCGTTTTTCAGTTCGGCCAGGGCTTTTCCGCGATGGCTGACGCGGCTCTTTTCGGTCCGGGTCAGTTCGGCAAATGTTTTTCCCAACGCCGGATAGTAAAAAATCGGATCGTATCCGAAGCCGTTGCCGCCCGACGGTTTTTCGGCAATCAGCCCCTCGCTGCGGGCTTCGTATGTCAGGGCCTGGCCGGTCGGCACCGCTATCGACAGGACGCACGCGAAGGCGGCGCGCCGATCGGTTTTGCCGGCCATTTCGGTCAGCAGCCGCCGGCAGCGTTCGGCGTCTGTGGCCTGCTCGCCGGCATACCGCGCCGAATGAATGCCCGGGGCGCCGCCGAGGGCCGCGACGATCAGGCCGGAATCATCGGAGAGCGCCGGCAGTCCCAGCACCCTGGCCGTAAAACTCGCTTTCTTGTACGCATTTTCCTCGAACGTCCGGCCGTCTTCCTCCACGGCCGGCAGCGGGCCGAAGTCTTCGAGGTCTTTGATCCGGAGGGGAAAACCGCTTAAAAGCGCGCGAATCTCGGCGGTCTTGCCCCGGTTGCGGGTGGCTATGACCAGGGTGACAGGATCTGCCATGAAGGCCCTCGAATGGTAAAAGGTGGTGAGGTGAATAAATTACGAAGTGAAAACATAATCCATGCCCGCAGGTTTGTAAATGTTTATCAAAATTCGCGTGCCGCCCGCAATCGGAACCCGCGCACCCGCCGGCGGGCGCTTCGCGCTTAAAAAAAACCATCCGCCGCCGGAGAGGCGTGGCGGTGCGACCGGCGGCGGCGGATCTTTACAAAATACGGGCGGTGTGGGATAAAAAAGCGCACAAGAGCGCTCCCGGCCGTTCGGGCCGCGGGGATTCAGGAAACACCGCGCCGGCCATCGGTCCAACAAGCCGCCTGCGGCCCTTTGCCAGGCACACCCTTTTTCGATAGTCCGCCTATGCTCCGGGAACTGTCCATCCGCAACTTTGCCATCATCGGCGATTTGAGGATCCGTTTCGCGCCCGGTCTCACCATTCTCAGCGGCGAAACCGGGGCCGGCAAGTCGATTCTCATCACGGCCGTCAACCTGCTGCTCGGCAGCCGGGCCTCGGCGGCCCTGATCCGCTCGGGCTGCGAGGTGGCCGAACTGGAGGCGCTTTTCGACATCGCCCCGCAAGGCGAGACGCACCGGATGCTGGAGGCGGCCGGATATTCAGCCGCAGAAGGCCTGCTGATCCGGCGCATTCTCTCCCGAACCGACACCAACCGACTTTACGTCAACGGCCGCCTGGCCACCATGCAGCTGCTCGGCGCCGTAACGGAAAATCTGGCCGGCATATCCGGACAGCACGCCCACCAAAGCCTCCTGAAGGAGGAGCAGCATTTATTGATCCTGGATCGATTCGGCAAGCTGCTGCCCCTGCGCCAGGCGGTTTCCGATACCTATCACGCCGTTTTGCCGTTGATCGACAACCTGGGGCGGCTCCACACGATCAAGGACCAACGGGCCCGGCAGATCGAGTTTCTCCGCTACCAGCGCGCGGAAATCGACTCCGCCGGCCTGCTCGAAGCCGAAGACACCCGTCTGGAACAGGAACGCCGGCGGCTGAAACACGGCGAGCTGCTGCTTCAGACCGTCAACCAGGCCGTCGATGAAATTTACGGCGGCAACGGGTCGGTGGCCGAAAGGCTGACGGAGGTTCGCAAAAACCTCGAAAAAGCCGAACGGGTCGACGGCACCCTTGCGGCGGGAATCGGCCATCTGAGCCAAATCGATTTTCTGATAGAGGAGCTGGTCGATCATCTGCGCGGGTATCTCAAAACCATCGAGATGGACGAAGGCCGCCTGGAGGCGGTTGAGAAACGGCTGGATCTGATCAACAAACTCAAGCGCAAGTACGGCGGCTCGATCGAGGAAATCAACGCCCACGGCGAAGCCGTTGCGCGGGAGCTGGCCGAGATCGAAACGGTCGACGAGCAGATCTCGCTGGCCGAAAAGCAGCTGGCCGGTCATCACCGGCGCCTGGCGGACCTGGCGCTGGACTTGTCGCGCCGGCGCCGGGAAACCGCCGAGAAACTGGCGCAGGCCGTGGAGGTCGAGCTGGAGAACCTGAAGATGGCCCAAACCCGTTTCCGGATCGACGTGCAGGCGGTGCCGTCCACCGACAAGACGTCCGCTTTTTTGCGGGTCGACGGCAAGCAGGTCTTCGAATCGGGCCTCGACCGCGCGGTCTTCAAAATTTCCCCGAACATCGGCGAGGAACTCAAACCCCTGACCGCCATCGCCTCGGGCGGCGAACTCTCCCGCCTCGTTCTGGCCCTCAAATCAATTCTGGCCGCAACCGATGCCGTCGAAACGCTCATCTTCGACGAGGTCGATGCCGGCATCGGCGGCGGCACGGCGGATGTCGTGGGCCGAAAGCTCCGCGATCTCTCCGCCCACCATCAGGTCATCTGCATCACCCACCTGCCTCAAATCGCAAAATTCGGCGCGCACCATTTCAGCATTTCAAAGAAAATCGTCAAGGGCCGCACATACACGGCCATTCAGGCGTTGGATGAAAAAGGCCGCGTCGAGGAACTGGCGCGCATGCTGGGCGGCGTGGCCCTCACCCCGACCGCGCTGAACCATGCGCGCGAGCTGTTGAAACGACCGTAAAATTCTTCCGGTTACGAGTACGGAACGGCCGTGGGCGATGCGCGGCCGATTTCAAAAGAGGGTATCCTCGATTCCCGGACCTGCCAGGCTCCCGGCGCCCCGCCGCCGACCGGCCCGACCGCGGCCCAGCGGGCTTCACCGTCAGTTATGAAGCGGATAAGCCTTTCCAATTCCTTGACATTTCGGGCCGAATTCAATATCTTTAACGCTTACATCACTTTTCGACCAAGGGGTTTATCGATGCCGATCTACGAATTCAAGTGTTTGAAATGTAACGAGTGCTTCGAAATCCTCGTCATGAACGACAAGGATTCGGTGGAAATGCGCTGCCCCGGGTGCGGCGCCGAAGAATTCGAGCGCATTCTCAGTTGCGCCAGCTACTCTATGGACGGCGCCTCCGGCGCCGATCGAGGCGTAAAAGCCCAAACGCGCAACTGTTCAGGGGGCGCCTGCACGACGCTCGAAATTCCCGGACCGTCCCGCTAGGACCCTTGCCGCCGCTCTCCACCCTCTTTGCGTGCATCAGCATCCCGGCCGCTCACGAGCGTGTCCATGAGCCGCGGATGCCCACCGTTTTCGATGGAAGTTCCTGGCCTTGCACGACCGCTCGGGCGGCGCCACCATCCGCCGAATTGACACTGAAATATGATGCAGCAGATTCACAAACAGGAAAAAGAACAGTTTAAAAAGCTTTTCAAGCAGGAGCGTATCGATCGTTTCGAAGATCGCTTCCTGATTCTCGAGATCTTTCTCAAAACCGAACAGCACGTGAATGAAGCCGATATGACACGGCTCCTGCAGGAAAGCGGCGCCGAGCTGTCACCGGATTTCGTCAGGGAAACGCTGAAGCTGATGTGCCGTTTCGGTTTTGCCCGCGAAAACCGCTTCGACAACGGCACCGTCCGCTACGAGCACCTTCATCTGGGGGACCATCACGATCACCTGATCTGTACGAAGTGCAAGAATATCTTCGAGTTCCGCAACGACCAGATGGAAGCTTTGCAGGTGAAAATCGCCGCCGCCAACGGGTTTCACATGCTGCAGCATAAAATGGAAATCTACGGCATTTGCGCCGACTGCCTGAAGGACAGCGCGCCGTTGATGCCGCTGGATCTGGCCCGGCCGGGAGAAAAGCTCGTCATAAAGGAATTCAACGGGGGAACGGGGTCCAGGATGCGCCTGATGACCATGGGGCTTCGCATCGGCGATCCGGTCGAAGTCATCACCAACCAGAACAAGGGCCAGGTCGTGATCGCCGCCGATTTCAAGCGCTACGCGCTCGGCCGCGGGCTGGCGGAAAAAATAATGGTGGAGCCGGTGCGGCGCTGATCTCGAATCTCACCGCAGGTGTGCCGCCGCCTTGATGACCAATGACAAGAACAGGTGCCGCGTACATAGACCTCATTAAGCAGGGCCGGCTCGCGGAAAAAATTCAATCGGCACGCGAGATCATGCACGCTTGCACCCTTTGCCCCCGCAACTGCGCCGTCGACCGCCTTGCGGGTCAAACCGGCGTTTGCAAAACCGGTGCGCGAGCCTGGGTGTCGAGCTACGCGCCCCACTTCGGCGAAGAAGCGCCGCTGGTGGGCAAAAACGGTTCCGGAACGATATTTTTCACCCATTGCAACCTGGGCTGCCTCTTTTGCCAGAATTTCGATATCAGCCATGAGGGCGTCGGCCGCGAGGTCAGCACCGTCGAGCTGGCGGCGATGATGATCGAACTGCAGCGCAGGGGCTGCCACAATATCAACTTCGTGACCCCCTCGCACGTCGTCGGTCAGATTCTGGAAGCTCTGGGCATAGCCGCTGAAAATGGGTTGCGAGTGCCGCTGGTCTACAACAGCGGCGGGTACGACCGCGTCGAAACCTTGCGGTTGCTTGAAGGGGTTTTCGACATCTACATGCCGGATTTTAAATTCTGGGACCCGCGCGTGGCGAAGATAACCTGCAACGCTTCCGACTATCCCGAGGTCGCCCGCAAGGCCCTGCGGGAAATGCACCGGCAGGTCGGCGATCTGTCGCTCGACGCGGATAACATCGCCGGACGCGGGCTGCTGGTGCGCCACCTCGTCCTGCCGCAACGGATGGCCGGAACGCGCGCGGTGATGCGCTTTATCGCCGGCGAGATATCGCCGGCGACCTACGTCAACATCATGAACCAGTATCGGCCCTGCGGCCGTGCCGCCGAGGTTCCGGGGCTCGGCGCGCATCCCGGTGCAAAGGACTTCGAAGACGCCCGCCGCGCCGCCGTGGAAGAAGGAATCCGGCGACTCGACCGGCCGCGGCGGGTGTTCGCGCTGCGGTAAAGCGGATTCGGAACCGGAAAAAAAGCGAGCGATCAAACGCATGGAACGACTTTACGCGGTCGGCGACATCCACGGGTGCTATGAAAAGCTCCAGGTGCTGATGGAAAAAATCGACATCGATTTCGAAACCGACCGCCTGGTTTTCCTGGGAGACTACATCGATCGCGGCCCGCAGTCCTTCGAGGTCGTCGCATACCTGGTGGAGCTGAAAAAAAGGCATGCCAACACCGTATTCCTGAAGGGCAACCACGAGGAGATGCTGGAAAAGTACCTCCTGGGCGAAGACCGCATCACCTACCTGGTCAACGGCGGCCAGCAAACCCTGGAAAGCTACATGAACCGTCCGCGCGCGGAGGGTGAGCCCGCGATACCCAAGTCGCACCTCGAATTTTACCGGTCCCTGCAGACCTATCACGAAACCCCGGACTACATCTTCGTTCATGCCGGATTGAAAAACAAGGTGCCGCTCGAAAAGCAGAAGAGCGCCGATCTTCTGTGGATCCGCAAACGCTTCATCGAGTCCCGGTACGATTTCGGTAAAATGATCGTATTCGGCCACACGCCGCTGCAGGAGCCGCTGCTCCTGCCGAACAAAATCGGCATCGACACCGGCGCCGTCTATGGCAACCGGCTCACCTGCGTCAGGCTGCCGGAATTGGTGTTTTACACGGTCTGATGGATCACGCGTGGTCACGAGCAATGGAGAGCGAACTATGGCTGCACGGTTGACGCCCAAGCCGAACGGGCGACTGGTGGTCGGCGTCGGGTCCGCGCTGGTCGACATACTGACCCACGAAAACGAAGCGTTTCTGGAGCAGACGGGCGCCGCCAAAGGCGGCATGACCTACGTGGAAAAAGAGTTCATCGAGGAGATCCTGGCCCGATCCTCCGGGACCCCCAGAATCGTGCCGGGCGGATCGGCCTGCAACACGGTGGTGGGGGTGGGGCGGCTGGGCGGACAGGCCCGCTTCGTGGGCAAGTGCGGCAACGGCGAGTGGGGGCGCCTCTTTCGCAAGGATTTGCGGCGCCAGAACGTGGAGCCCGCCCTGGCCCGCTCCGATTCGCCGACCGGACGGGTCCTGTCGATCATAACGCCCGATGCCCAGCGCTCGATGTTCACTTACCTCGGGGCCTCTTCGGAAACCCGGCCGGCGGATCTCGCCAACGGCTGTTTCGAAAATGCGGCCGTCGTGCACATCGAAGGCTACCTGCTCTTCAATCCGGAGCTGATGCTGGCGGCCCTGGCGGCCGCGCGTGACGCCGGTGCCCTGATCTCGCTCGATCTGGCCAGCTATACCGTCGTTCAGGAGTCCCGCGAGCTGCTGGATCGCATCATCACCGAGTATGTCGACATCGTTATCGCCAACGAGGACGAAGCCCGGGCCTTCACGGGCCGCGACAGCGAACGGGCGTCGCTGAAACTCCTGGCGCAAAAGGCCGCCACGGCCGTGGTCAAACTCGGCGAGCGGGGCAGCATGATCTGCCGGGGCGGCCGGACGGTGACCGTCGATCCTCTGGGGGCCGGCCGGGCGGTGGACACCACCGGCGCCGGCGACCTCTGGGCGGCCGGGTTTTTATACGGCCTGGTAAACGGCCACCCGTTGGAAAAGTGCGGCCGGATCGGCTCGGCCTGCGGGTATGAAGTGTGCCAGGTCATCGGCGCCGCCATTCCGGAAGAGGGCTGGCAACGCATAAAAAACATGATTGGGGAGAGCCACAATGGCCACGAAAAAGAAAGTCTCGCGTAAAAAACTGCTCAAGGAACCCGATGAGTTTTTGACCCACTCGGCCCGCCTGTTCCAGTTCGTCGTCGCTCACAAGTACCAGATGCTGGCGGCTTTGGGGGGCGTCATCCTGCTCGTGCTCAGTTTTTCGGCCTGGAACTACCACTCGCGCCAGAAAACCAACGCGTCCTTGTCGCAGCTGCAGAAAAGCTGGAGCCGCTATGAAACGCTCCGCAACCAGAAGGACAAAGGGCCGCTGCCGGCCTACCAGGAGGTCAAGGCCGATTTCGAGCGGCTCATCGCCGATTCCGGCGACACGCCGGGCGGGAAAATGGCGCGCGTCATCTATGCCGACATCTGCTATGAGGCCGGCGAGGCGGACAAAGCCATCGCCTTGTATCAGGGCGCCCTGGAAGATTTTTCCCAACCGTTTTACAGGAATCAGATCTTGAACGGGCTGGGCTACGCCTACGAGGCCAAAAACGAACCGGCCAAGGCGCTGGAATATTTCGACAGGATTGCGGCGAGCGGCGATCCCGTCTTGAAAGCCGGGGCCCTGTTCAACATGGGCCGCCTGTATGCCGCCCAGGGCCGGGAGGAGAAGAGCCGGCAGGCCTACCAGGATATCGTTACCGATGCGCCGCAGTCGCTTTATGCCGAACTGGCCGGAGAACGCGCCGGAAAGGAGCCACCGCCTGCGGATGCGGCGAAATAAGCCGTGCGCGCGCCATCCATCCGCGGCGATACCGCGGCGCTGAAATTTTTGCCGACCGCCCGCACCCCGGCGGCGGAATCGATGCCGCCGGTTCAAGGCCGGCCGGAGGGGCCGCTAGCGCAAAGGGCCGCTATTTCGAGCCGACGTCCAGCCCGAACTTCTTGATCTTCTGGTTCAGACCGCTCTTGCCGATCCCGAGCAACTCGGCCGCGTGCGCCTGAACATGGCCGGTTTTCTTCATGGCCCTCAAGATCATGGTTTTTTCGATCATCGCCAGGGTGTCGTAAAGTTTGGCATCCGCCGGGATGCTCTCCAGATAAAGATCGTCGTGCGCGGATTCCCTGAAGCTCTTGGGCAGGTCCGCGGCGGTGATGACGCCGCCCGGGCTCATGATCATCAGGCGCTCGATGAGGTTCTCGAGTTCACGCACGTTGCCCGGCCAGCTGTACTCGTAAAAAAGCCGCTCCACCTCCGGGTCGATCCCGGTCACCGGCACGCTGTGCTTGCGTTCATCGGCATACTTCTTGACGAAGTGGTCCAGCAGCAGTCGAATATCCTGCTGCCGCTGTTTCAGCGCGGGCAAATCGATGTGGACCACGTTGAGGCGGTAGTAGAGGTCTTCGCGAAAACGCCCCTTTTTCATCTCCTCTTTCAGCTGACGGTTGGTGGCGGCAATGACCCGGATGTTGACGGCGATCGGCTTCGTGCCGCCCACCCGCTCGAAAACCTTTTCCTGAAGCACCCGCAGGAGCTTGACTTGCAGGCCGGTTGACATGTCCCCGATTTCATCCAGAAAAAGAGTGCCGGTATCGGCCAGCTCGAAGCGGCCTTTTCTCATCGACACCGCGCCGGTAAAGGCGCCCTTTTCATGGCCGAACAGCTCGCTTTCGAGCAGCGTTTCGGCCAGTGCGGAGCAGTTGACGGCCACGAAGGGCTTTTCCCGGCGCGGGCTGTTGAAATGGATCGACTTGGCCACCAGCTCCTTGCCGGTGCCGCTCTCGCCCTCGATGAGCACCGTGGCGTTGCTCGGGGCGACCTTGCGGATCGTGTCGAAGACCTGCTGCATGACCTTGCTCTTGCCGATGATGTTGCCGAAGCTGTACCGGGAGGAAACGGCATGGCGCAGTTCCCGGTTTTCCTTGATCACCCGGAACATGGCCGCGGCTTTTCTGACGTAGATGATCAGGCGGTCGTTGTCGAAGGGTTTGAGGATGTAGCTGTAGGCGCCTTTCTGCATGGCCTCCACGGCCTTGTCCACCGTGCCGTGCGCCGTCATCATGAGCACCGGCAGTTCGGGGTCCCGGGCCTTGATCTTCTCGAGCAGCTGGATGCCGTCCATCATCGGCATTTTCATGTCGGTCAACACCAGGTCGATGTCGGATTCTTCCAGGATTTCGAGCGCCTCGGGACCGCTGTTGGCGGCCAGTATTTCAAATCCCTCCTCTTCCAGGACGGCCCCCAGGATCCGGGTGTAGTTTTTCTCGTCATCGACGATCAGGATGGTTTCCATCGTTACCCTTTCGGCTGCAGGGGCAGGTGGATGACGAACCGCGCCCCCTTATCGGACGCATTGTCGATGACGATGTCGCCGCCGTGCGCATCGACGATGTTCTTCACGATCCCCAGCCCCAGACCGGTCCCCTTGTCCTTGGTCGTGAAAAAGGGGTCCCACACTTTTTCCACGATTTCCGGCGGCACGCCCCCGCCTTCGTCGGTAATCACGACTTCGATCGCCCCCGGCGCGGCGTGCACGTCGAGAAAGATCCGCCCGCCATCGGGCATCGCCTGCAGGGCATTGATAAAGATGTTGAGAAATGCCTGGTAGAGCATGTCGGCGTCCGCGGTCACTTCCGGCAGGTCCGCCGCGAGGGTCTTCTCGATTCTGACGCCCTTTTCCGCCAGCTGGCTGGAAAGAAACGTCAGGTTTTTTTCCAACACGTCTTCGATGTGGCAGGGCGCCAGGCGCGGCGGCCGCGGCCGGGCGTATTTCAAGAAATCGGTGATGATGTTGTTCAGGCGGCTGGACTCTTCGATGACGATGTCGGGAATGGCGCTGCCGGAATCGATGCCGGCCATTTTCTTCTTGAGCAGCTCGGCCGAACTGCGGATTATGCCCAGAGGGTTGCGGATCTCGTGCGAAATCACCGCGGCCATTTCACCGAGGGCCGACAGGTGCGCGGCACGGTTGAGCTGCTCTTTGAGGCGCAAGCGTTCCTGCGCCCGTTGTTCGATAATCCCCTCCCCGCGTTTCACCACGAATACAAGGACCAGCAGGAGCACCAGCATGACCAAGGCGCTGGTGGTCACGACATAGACCTGGTATTTGAAAATCGATTTGTACTCGTCGGAGAGGTCCTGCACGATTTCGATCACGCCCAGCACCGGCCCGGAAATCCGGGAGGGCAGCTGCTCCGCCCTGAGCGGGGCGTAGGTGATGAAGCGGCTCTCCTTGGGAATACCGAAAAGAATTTCCAGGGATTTGCCGCGCTGGAGCTGACGGGAAACCGATTTGCCGTCCACCGCCGCCTGGTAGCCGGTGCCTCCCAGGTTCGTTTTGCCGATCAAATCCCGGTTGAAACTGTAGGAAATGACGTTGTTCATGTCGTAGATGTTGACCGTCTCGACCTTGAAGCTGTGCAGGGTGTTGCGCACCACCTTGTCCATCAGTTCGTACTGCTCTTCGTTTCTAAGCTGGATTTTGCCGTAGCGCAATACCACCGGCATGATGAACTGCAGGAAAATCTGGTGATTCAGGTTTTCGATGATCAGATGGGCGTACTCTTCGCTTTTTTCGCTCTGCATCGTGCGCGCCCAATGGGTGTTCAGCAGCGACAATATGATGGTACCGATGAATATCAATACCAGGCTGGTGACGGTAAAGTATTTTACCAGTCGAAACGGCTTGGATCTTTCTTCAATCACGCGCGCTCGCTTTCGAGGCCTGTCCCGTTGTAAATTTCGGCGCCGGCCGGCCCGTACGGGCTCAAACGTAACCGGATCGGGCCGGTTCGGCGCGACTTCCATCGGCTGCTTCATCCGTGCCGCCGATGGGCGGCGGTTCCGGGGACCTTGCCGCGGACTCGTGAAAGTAGCACGCCGGGTCCCAAATATCAATCGCCCCCATTTCGGCCGCACCGCCGCGGTGCGCCTCGCATCCGGCCTGCCGGAAAACGACTTCACCGCCGCGCGCGGCACCCTCCGGCGGCTCGGGCGGACAGGCGGCCATCCGCCCGTCGGCCTCGATCCCTTTTTTTTAAGCGGCAGTCACCCCCTCGCAAACAAACGGCTAAACTTTCGGCGCAAACGGCCGATAAGAAAAATTAAGCGTATTGCTTCACCTTGGCCCCGAAACCGGTCGCGCCGCAAGCACCGGCGGGAAAAAAGAGAGTACCGAACCGCCCCAGTTTGTGCTACAATGTATTTTCATTGAATATTAAAAGTATTTACACCCAAGATATGGGTCACTACAAAAAAAATTAGCGCAACATAAGGTAACTATTTATAATTATGTATAATTACTTTACTTTTAGCTTGACCTCGGTATGACCGGATGAGATCATTAAACACAGTGAAGGGAGTGCTAAGGCGCTCAATGGTCGGAGGCCCGACTTGGTCACCCACAATTGACGTAACGGCAAAAGAACCGCTTGATGAACGAAAACATCTTAAAAAAAGTAAGGGAAGCGCGGCTGATGAGCAAGACCGAACTCGCGCGCGGCGCCGGCGTTTCCCCCATCACCATAACGCGCATCGAGAACGGGCTGCCCTGCCGCATGGCGACCCAACGCAAGATCATCCTGGCTTTAGGGCTGAAACTTTCAGACAAGCGCCAAATCTTTAAAGACTAAGAGAGTTCCTATGCTATTTGCAAAAAAAGACAATCTCGTCGGATTGGACATCGGCTCCCGGACGATCAAGGCGGCCGAAATCGCCGACACCACAAAGGGTCGGACCCTCAAACGTTTCGGCATGGTCGACATCGCCCCGGGTCTCATCGAGGACGGCGCCATCAACGAGCCGGAAGAGGTGGCCGAAAAAATCAAGGAACTGTTCAAAACCTACAACATCCGCGAGAAAAATGTGGCCGTGTCGATCGGCGGGTACTCGGTCATCGTCAAAAAAATCAACGTTCAGACGATGGGCGAAGACCAACTCCAGGAAACCATCCATTTCGAGGCCGAACAGTACATTCCGTTCGACATCAGCGACGTGAATCTCGATTTCCAGATTCTCGGCCCGAACGAAAACAATCCGAACCAGATGAACGTTTTCCTGGTGGCCGCCAAGAAGGAAATGGTCAACGACTACATCAAGCTCGTGAACCTGGCCGGATTGAACCCCTGCATCATCGACGTCGAAGCGTTTGCGCTTCAAAACATTTTCGAAATAAACCATGAAGTAAAAGACGAAAACGTCGCCCTGATCGACATCGGCGCCAGCAAGACATCGCTCAACATCCTCAAGGGCAACCACTCGGTTTTCATGCGGGATGTCTCCCTGGGCTGCGGCCAGATCAACCAGAAGATCATTTCTTTGGTGAACTGCTCCTTCGACGAATCCGAAGCCATCAAGCTCGGCGGCCAGACCGACAAAATATCACCCGAAGACCTGAAGGAGATCGTCATCGGGGTCGTTTCGGACTGGTGCACCGAAATCCGGCGGGCGATCGACTTTTTCTACTCGACCTATCCGGAAAATCAGATCAAGCGCATCATGCTCAGCGGCGGCGGCGGCAACATCGCTGAATTCCGCCAGTTGCTGGCATCCGAAACCGCCTCGGAGGTAACGACCATCAACCCCTTCGGCACCCTGGTATTGGACAACGGATTCGACCCGGCATACATCGCTCAAATTGCACCCCAGGCCGCGATCACCATGGGTCTGGCAATAAGGAAGATTGACGACAAATGATACGCATCAACCTTTTGCCCTTTCGGGCCGCCCGGAAAAAAGAGAACATTCGCCGCCAGATCTCGGTCTTCTTTCTTTCCTTTTTTTTGATGTCGGCCGTCCTGATCTACTACAACATCCATCTGGGTGGGCAGATCAAGGGCCTCGAAACCGCCGTGGCCGCCACGAAGAAGGAAGTCGCCAAGTATCAGCTGATCACCAAGCAGATCGAGGAGATCAAGACCAAGCTGGCCATTCTGGAAAAGAAAACCGAGGTCATCCGCAAGCTGGAAACCAACCGGTTCGAACCGGTCGAACTGCTCGAGAACATGTCCGGAAAAATCATCGCCAACCGGATGTGGTTCACATCCTTCGACGACAGATCCCGCGACGTGCAGATCGACGGCATCGCCCTGGACAACAAGACCGTGGCCGACTTCATGACCCGCCTGGAAGGTACCGGGCTGTTCGGTTCCGTGCGCCTGCAGACCATTCAGAAACACGTGGTCAAGGGCTCGGGGCTGAAGAAGTTCTCCATCACCTGCGGTAAGGCCGAACTCACCGAACCGAAAAAAGAGCAAAAGAAAAGAACATAATCATGAAAAAAAACGCCTTCTCGCTCGACGCCTTCGAACCCGTGGTCGACAAGATCGAAAAACTGTCGAAGCTCTATCGCACCCTGATCAGCACCGGCATTTTCCTGGTCTTCATCGGCGTGGCCGTCTTCTTCTTCTACATGCCAAAATACGAAACCATCGGGAAACTCGAACAGGAACGGTCGCGGCTCGACAAGGAACTTCAGACGGCCAAGGCCAATGCCAAGGACCTGAAAAAGTTTCAGCAGAAGATGAAGGATGCCGAAGACCAGTTCAAGATCGTGATGAAATCGCTGCCCGAAAAAGAAGAGATTCCCTCGCTTCTGACCAGCATTTCGGATTCCGGCAAGGATTCCGGGCTCGAGTTTCTTCTTTTCCAGCCCAAGGGCGAGGTGCCCAAAGAGTTTTATGCCGAGATTCCCGTGGTGATGAAGGTAAACGGCAATTTTCACAATATCGCCACCTTTTTCGACCGGGTCGCCAGGCTGTCGCGGGTCGTCAACATCCGCGATGTCTCCATGAAACCGGTCAAGGGCAACCAGTCCCTGACCACGTCCTGCACCGCCGTGACGTACAAGTTCATCGAGAACAAGCCGGCGCCGCAGAAAAAATCGGGCCGAAAGAAAAAATAACCCTTTTTTAAAAAGCAGAAACGATCAGCTATGAACACACTGCGCGGCATTATTACACTGACTATGTTGTCCTTTCTCGTGACGGGGGCCGGAATCTGCGACCGACAGGCACTGGCGCTGGCAACACCGGCGGTGGTGCGGAAAAAGATTCAGATACCGCCGGAACACCGGGCCGGACCGAGGGCCGTTGCCGGCTCGCCCGCCCCCGGGGCCGATAGCGCCCCGAACAACCCGGAACCGGCCGCCGGACCGATGCCGGCCGAGGCTCCGGCCGCCCCGCCGAGGGCCAAATCCGACGTTGCCGCAACCCCGCCGGGTAAAACGCCTCCGGCGGTGGCGGCGGCGGCGGCGCGGCCGTTACCGCCGGCGCCGACGACCGAGCGCCCCGAAACCGCTCCGCTCCAGCCATCCGAGCCGGCGGCAGCGCCCGTGGCCGCGGTCACACCGGCGGCGGCACCCTTGGCACCGGCCTTGCCGCCGGTACCGGACGTGGTCGCGGCCGTGGTTGCGGCCGACCCGCCCGCTGCGACCGTGGCGACCCTGACGGTCACCCCGGACGGCCCGCCGGCGATCGCGGACGGCTTGAATAGCGGCGACCCGCCGCCGTACAACCCGCTGGGCATGATCGATCCGTTTGAACCGCTGTTCAAGGATGAGCCCGAACCGGAACCCGAGGCGGCCAAATCGGCCAGGCGGGTTCCGCGGACGCCGCTGGAGAAAATCGATCTGGGCCAACTGAAGCTGGTCGGGGTGATCCTGGCCTCCAGCGGCAACCGCGCCCTGGTTCAGGAGGCATCGGGCAAGGGCTACATCATCAAGGAAGGGACCTACATCGGTGTCAATTCAGGCAAGGTGGCCGAGATTAAAAACGACCGGATCGTCGTGGCGGAAGAAATCGAAGACATTGTCGGCAACCCGACAATTCGCAATAAAGAACTCGTACTGCCGAAACCCCCCGGAGAATGATCATATGAGCACCCTACGTGAAAGATTCAACAAACGCACAGCACTGGTCGTTTTTCTGATCGCCGTGTTGGGAATCCCCTGCGGAATCGAATTCGCCCGGACGCCGGCCGCCTTTGCCGCCGGTGACCTGCAGCCGGCACCCGGCACGGCAGGCCCCGCGGCCGCGGAAAAATCCCCGGCCACCCGCCTCGAAGGCGTCGCCGTCGTCAAGGCCGCCGACGGGACCTTTCTGAACATCACGGCCGACGGGTCCATCGCCGAATATACCTCCTTCGTTCTCTACAATCCGGCCCGGATCGTGTTCGACATACCGATGCTGAAAAGTGCCCACATCGCCGAGCAGGTGGTGCCGGCCGGCACCCAATGGATTCGGCGGGTGCGTCACTACGGCTATCCCGACAAGGTCCGGCTGGTCATCGACACCACCGAGGACTGCCTGAAAAAATACACGGCCGCCTCGTCCGCCTCGGGCCTGACGGTTCAGGTCGGCGGCGTGCCGCAGGCGGCCCCGATCGCGGCCGCCAAACCGGCCCCGGCGGCCGGGCCGGTCAACAAAAAGCCGCTGGTGGCCTTCGTTTCGCAACCGGAGCCTGCGGCCGCAGCCGAGCCGGTTGCCGCGGCCGAAAAGGACGCCTGGGTCAATCGCATCGATTTTCTGACCGAAGATGCCGGGCAGTCGACCATTATCGTCGGCACCACCCGGGCGGTAAATTACGAGCTGAAAGAATCGTCACCGAAGCTCCTGCAGCTGAAGCTCTTCGACACCAAGCTGCCGACGTATCGCGATCGCCCGTTGATCACGACCCGCTTCGAAAGCGCGGTCGACCGCATCACGCCGGTTTTCGGCCGGAACCTGCCGAAAACGACCCTGGTCGCCATCGAGCTGCGCGAGGCCGTGGCCTATGACGTCGAGCAGAAAGACGACGTCTTGATGATCCACTTCGCCGCCTCGTCCGTGGCACCCAAACCGCTCGAACAGGCCAACCTGCCCGACTGGAAAAAAGTGCTGGCCCAGACGGAAGCCGGCTCGCCGGATGTTTCTCAAGCCGCCCCGCAGCCGGGATCGACCGCCTCCGCAGTCCGCCCGGGCGGCGCAGCGCCGGTCGTGCAGCCGCCGGCGCCTGCCGCGGCGCCGGCACCGATGGCGGCGGTGGCCTCGTACAAGGCCCCGAACGTGACCACCTATGGGGCGCCCCGGATGTATACCGGCGAAAAAATCGCGCTCGATTTCTACGAAACCGACATCAAGAACGTGTTTCGCATCATCCGCGAGATCAGCGGCAAGAACTTCGCCATCGACAAGGATGTCACCGGCAACGTCACCCTGACCCTCGAAAAACCGGTGCCCTGGGATCAGGTGCTGGACCTCGTCTTGAAAATGAACCGTCTCGGCATGGTGCACGAGGGCGACATCATCCGCATCGCCACCCTCTCGACCCTGACGGCCGAGGAAAAGGCCAAACAGGACAAGATCGCCGCCGAGCAGAAATCCCAGGAAGTGGTCAAGGCGCTCGAGCCGCTGGTCACCGAATACATTGCCGTCAACTATTCGGACGCCCAGGGCGAGGTGATGCCGCTGGCCCAGAAAGTGCTGACGCCCGAGCGCGGCAGCATCAGCGTGGACCAGCGCAACAACCAGCTGATCGTCACCGACACCGCCGCCAAGATCGCCCAGGTCAAGGAAATCGTCAGCCGCATCGACACCGTCACGCCCCAGGTGATCATCGAGGCGCGCGTGGTCGAGGTCAGCGAGGAGTTCTCGATGGAACTGGGCATCGACTGGAACATGAGCTGGGGCCCGGCCGGAATATTCGGCGGCTCCGAGATCGGCGGCAATGTGGCCATGAATTTTCCGTCCAATGCTTCTTCGACCATCGGGTTCAACTTCGCCAAGCTGGCCGGAACCCCGTTGACCCTGGATGCCACGCTCAATGCCGTCGAGGCCAACAAGCAGGGCCGGATCATCACCGCGCCCAAGATCGTCACCCTCGACAACAAGAAAGCCAAAATCAAGCAGGGCGTCGAGTGGCCCTACCTCGAACGGGATTCGTCCGGCAACGCGACGGTCAAGTTCAAGAATATCGACCTGCTGCTGGAGGTGACGCCGACCGTCACCCCGGATGACCGCATCCTGATGAAAATCTACATCACCAAAAACGACATCGGCACCATCACCCTGGGCGTGCCTTCATTGAATGTCAACGAAGCCCAGACCGAACTGCTGGTCAACGACAGCGACACGATCGTGATCGGCGGCATCATCAAGAAAAACAGGCAGGACTCCGAATCCGGCTGGCCGGGAGTAAAGGACATCCCCCTGATGGGCTGGCTGTTCAAAACCCAGAACGAAAACACCACCAACAACGAGCTGCTGATTTTCATCACCCCGCGCATCGTGCAGCTCGAACAGCGCCACGTGATCTGACGGCCGCTGCCCAAAAGAAACCCCGCCGCGTCTCTTCGCCGGAGACGGGCGGGGTTTTTTTTGGAAAAGGGGGCTTCAGGGAATTTGCTGCAGCTTCATCAGCTGACCTTGCGCCGCCTTGGCTTCGGGGGAATCGGGCTTCAGCTGGACGACTTTCTGGAAGGCGCCCTTGGCCTTGGCCGGGTTCTGCAGCAGCAGATAGGATTCACCCAGGTCGTAGTAGGCCTCGGCCGAGGTCGGGTCCTTGTCGATGGCCGCGATCAGGGCCGCCTGGGCCGCGGCGCCCTTGCCCTGGGCCAGGTAGGTTCGCCCCAGTCCCCTGAGGGCCAGCGGAAAACCGGCTTCCAGCTCCAGCGCCTTCTGGTAGTACCGCTCCGCCTCCGGGTAGTCCTTTTTCATGTAGTACGCATAGCCGGTATTGGTCAGCGGGTAGTGCGGCGTGGCATACAGCAGATCGCCCGAAACCTCCTTGAAAACACCGATCGCCTCGTCATATCTTTGTTCGTTCAGATAGGCGACCCCCAGGTTGTTTTTGGCCACCGCATAGTCGGGTTTGAGAACGAGGGCCCGCTTGAAGTGGGCGACGGCCAGATCGGGCTTGGCCTTGGCCAGATAGACCTGTCCCAGGTAGTTTTGAAGAATGTGATCATCGGGATTCATCTTTTCGGCTTCCAGCAGGTACTTCAGGGCGCTGGTGAAATCGCCGGCCAGGTAGTACTGCTTGCCCAGGTCGCGATAGGCGACTTCCCTCTTGCGCACGTCGCCGTTATCCGTGGCGCACGCAACGAACAGGAGTGCGCAGGCCGCCCACAAAATTCGACTTTTTCTCATAGACACGTTTCTCCCATCGATCGGTTGATGCCGGCGGACTCCGGATCGCAAACGGATCCGCGCGGGCTCACGGTTTTTTGAGGTTCAAGCGGTCGGCGATCTCCGCGGACATCCGCTCTACGAACACATCGAAATCCGGTCCGCTCAGCGGCTTTCCGGCCGCCGGCAGTCTTTTGAGGCCGGAGGGCTGAAGGGGCAGCGGCATGTTGATCAACGCCGGATCGGAGGTGATGCCGAATTCCGGCGGAAACCGCCCTTCGAAATACATCTGCTGAAAGCCGGCGAATTTCAGAGCGTGCGCCGTCGAATCGACGATCGCCGTTTCGCCGTCCTCGACCAGCCCCCGACGTCGGGCCGTCACCAGGCCGGCCAGGGATTCCCCGCCGTGCGTGCAGGCGATGTGGCCGTTGCGGTTCGCCAGCAGTTGCCAGTCCATGATGTCCTGCTCGGACACGTCGACGAAAAATACCCGCTGCCGCCCGGCCTGTTGGTTGTAGCGCTCCACCAGGTGGATGACCCGCGGCATGGACACCGGATTGCCGATCATGGCCGCCTGGGCCACGCTCGGTTTGACCGTGACCGGCACGAACTTGCGCCGCGACACATCGGGTTCGCTGTAATAGCGGTAAACCGGGTTGGCGTGCTGCGACTGCACGCCGAGAATCTTCGGCAGCTCGCCGATGATGCCGGCCTCGTGAAACTTCAAAAACCCGCTCATCACGGCCGTGATGTTGCCGGCATTGCCGATCGGCAGGATGACGAGCTTGTCGTGCAGGTCGTACTCGAAGTCCTGCGCGATCTCGAAGGAATAGGATTCCTGCCCCAGGATGCGCCAGGCGTTTTTAGAGTTGAGCAGCGCGACGTCGTAGTCCTCGGAGAGCCGTTCGACGACTTTCATGCAGTCGTCGAAGACGCCCGGAATTTCAAATACCGCCGCACCGCTGCCAAGCGGCTGGCCGAGCTGCTGGGGTGTGACCTTTTTGTGCGGCAGCAGCACGGCCGACTTGATGTGCGGGGCCAGGTAGGACGCGTACAGGGCGGCCGCGGCCGAGGTGTCGCCCGTGGAGGCGCACACCGCCAGCACTTCGGATGCCAGGCCCTGGCGGATCAGGTAATTGATGTAACTCACCGCACTGGCCATCCCGCGGTCCTTGAACGATGCGCTGGGGTTCTGCCCGTCGTTTTTAAAATAAAACCGGAGGCCGACTTTTCGCTGCATGACGCCGTTGGCCTCGACCACCGGGGTGTGACCTTCCCCTAAATAGACGACGGCCTCGAGCGGGATGGCCGGGCCGATGAATTCGTGGTAGCGGTAAATGCCCTTGAGCGCCGGCAGGCCGAGCATCTTGCGATAGTCGAATATCCGCCGCCAGAGGCGGCCCGGAATTTTGCGCAGCCGCTCGCGCTCGCGGTCCTCGATCATCAGCACCTGCCGGCAGCGCGGGCAGGTGTAGAGCAACTTGGCAATGCCGTACTGCTCCTGGCACCCCAGGCAGCGGTAAACCGGGTCGCCGCCGGGTTGCGGGAGGAGATACGGGCGGATGTCTGCGGGCGTGTCGTCGAGTTTCACGGTCGGATGACTTCCATGCCGCCCATGTAGGGCCTGAGCGCCGCCGGGACGACCACGCTGCCGTCGGCTTGCTGGAAATTTTCCAGGATCGCCGCCACCGTGCGCCCCACCGCCAGCCCGCTGCCGTTGAGGGTGTGGACGAGTTCCGTGCCTTTTTTGCCCTTGCACCGGAAGCGGATGTCGGCCCGCCGGGCCTGGAAGCTCTCGCAATTGGAACAGGAGGAGATCTCGCGGTAGGCCCCCTGCCCCGGCATCCAGACTTCGAGGTCGTAGGTCTTGGCGGCCGAAAACCCCATGTCGCCCGTGCAAAGTAAAACGATCCGGTAGGCCAGCCCCAGGCGCTTAAGGACCGTTTCGGCATCGGTCAGCATTTTTTCCAGTTCATCGTAGGAGGTCTCGGGCGGGGTCAATTTCACCATCTCGACCTTGTTGAACTGGTGCTGACGGATCAAGCCGCGGGTATCCTTTCCGTAGGAACCGGCTTCGGAACGGAAACAGGGGGTAAAGGCCGTGTAGTAAATCGGCAGCCGGCTCCCGTCCAGCACTTCTCCCTGGTGCAGGTTGGTCAGCGGGACCTCGGCGGTTGGGATCAGGAAGTAGTCCCAGCCCTCGAGCTTGAACAGGTCCTGCTCGAATTTCGGCAACTGGCCGGTGTTGGTCATGCTCTGCCGGTTGACGGCGAACGGCGGCAGGACTTCGGTGTACCCATGCTCGCCGACGTGCAGTTCCAGCATGAAGTTGATCAGGGCCCGCTCCAGGCGGGCGCCGGCGCCGATGTAAAGGGGAAAGCGGGCGCCGGTGATCTTGGCGGCGCGCTCGAAGTCCAGGATGCCGAGCCGGCTGCCGATGTCCCAATGGGCCAGGGCCTCGAAAGAAAATTCGGGCGGCGTACCGACCCGCCGCACCAGTGGGTTGTCGGCGGCGTCGCGGCCGACCGGGACCGAGGCGTGCGGGAGATTGGGAATTTCGAGCATCAGCTTGCCCAGGACCTCTTCATGCACCGCCAGCGCCTGTTCGAGCTTTTTTATGTCGGCCGCAACCGTTCCCATTTGTCCGATGAGTTCGCGGGCGTCCTTGCCGGCCTTCTTCAAATCGGCAATCTCGTCGGAAACCCGGTTGCGTCGGTGGCGCAGGTCTTCGAGCTGGAGCAGAACGCCGCGCCGCAGGTCATCGGCGTTTTCGAAGGCGCTGATATCGAGGTCCGAATGGCGGTCGCGCAGGGCGCGCGTGACCTCCGATAAATTCTGCCTCACGAACTTGATTTCCAACATATCGGGCCTATATTTAACGTTGTTTTTTCGGTATGTTCTTGTATTTGTGGCGGACTTTCGCTACGATTTGCATCTGAGAGTCGACAACAGGGTCGCGACCGCAACCCGTACGATTCGGCAGGGCTGAAAACCGGTCGGCCGTCGACGAGGGCCGATCGGCGGCAACCGGGTAAAGGATTCGGCAAAAAACCTACCATGAGGTGTCCGTTTAGTCAATGATGAATGCAGGTTGACTTGTTTCACGCGTGCCGCTCACCAACGAAACTGTGACGAGGGAATTTTCGGTTATGGATGAAATTCAGAAAACCAAGGCTGACATCAGAAAAGAGATCGCCGCGGCGATCGGCAAGCTCACCTCCGAGGCCCTGGTGGAAAAAACCAGAAAGATCGAGAGCCGCCTTTTCGATTTCGCCAATTTTCTCGAGGCCAAAATTGTTCTGATGTACATCGACAATCAAAACGAAGTCAAATCCGCCGGAATCATCAGGCGCGCTGCCGATCACAACAAGATCGTCGTTCTTCCGCTCGTAAAAACCGATACCCGCAAATTCAAGTTGTTCAAGATCGACGACGTCGAAAAGGACATGAAACCCGGCCCGAACCATATGCTGCAGCCGGACCCCGAGAAATGCCGCACCGTGCCGATCGACTGTATCGATATCGCCCTTGTACCGGGCGTGGCTTTCGACGAGAAGGGCGGCCGGATCGGGTCGGGAGACGGCTTCTACGACCGGCTCATCCCGCACCTGCCGGCGACCACCCGCAAGGTGGCCCTGGCCCTGGAGGATCAAATCATCGCCCAGGTTCCGTTCGAATCGCACGACAAGCACGTGGATATCATCATCACCGACAAACGCATCATCTACAAAATCTGAAGGCTCCTGCCGGATGGCGGCCATGATGGAGAGAGAGTCGACGAAATACGATCGTCAGCGCGAAGAAATGGTCCGGCGCCAGATCGAGACCCGCGGCATAACCGATGCGCGGGTCCTGGCCGCCATGGGCAAGGTGCCCCGCCATCTCTTCGTCAGCGAAGCGTTGCGGGACCAGGCCTACGGTGATTTTCCCCTGCCGATCGGTGACCAGCAGACCATCTCGCAACCCTACATCGTGGCCGAAATGACCCAGGCGCTCGAGCTGACTAAAACCGACCGGGTCCTGGAAATCGGCACCGGTTCGGGCTACCAGGCCGCCATTTTGGCCGAAATCGCCTACCGGGTCTACACCATCGAGCGCCTTCATTCGCTGCTGATAAAGGCCCGCCGCCTCTTCGACCAGCTCCGCTACCACAACATCATCACCCGCTTCGGCGACGGCACCGTCGGCTGGCAGGAAGAAAGCCCGTTCGATGCGATTATCGTCACCGCGGGGGCCCCGCGCATGCCCGATTCCTTAATCGCTCAACTGGCCGAAAAGGGCCGGCTGGTGGTTCCGGTCGGAGACCAGCACACGCAGGAGCTGGTCAAAATCGTCAAGGATGGCGACGGAATTCAGCGCCGCGATCTCGGCGGCTGCCGCTTTGTCAAACTGGTGGGCGAAAACGGCTGGAGCGACCGCTGAATGCTGCGCAGGCTCTACGACTGGGTCCTGCACTGGGCCGCAACCCCCTACGGCTCCTGGGCTCTATTCCTGCTGGCTTTCAGCGAGTCTTCTTTTTTCCCGATCCCGCCCGATGTCCTGCTCATTGCCCTGGCCGTCGCGATTCCGCGCAAATCATTTAAATTCGCTTTTATCTCATCGATCGGCTCGGTTCTGGGCGGCTGTTTCGGCTATGTGATCGGCTGGCAGTTCATGCAGGGAATCGGTGAAAAAATCATCGCTTTTTACGGTTTGACAGATAAGATGGACTATATCGGCACCCTCTTCAGGACCTATGACGCCTGGGCCATCGGCATCGCCGGATTCACCCCGATCCCCTACAAGGTCTTTACCATTGCCGCCGGCATGTTCCAGATCAACTTCGCCGTTTTTGTGCTGGCGTCACTGGTGTCGCGTTCGGCGCGGTTTTTTCTTATCGGCGGCCTGATCTATCTCTTCGGTCCCCGCATTCAGACCTTCATCGAAAAAAATTTGAACCTGCTCGTGGTGGGCTTTACGGTTCTGCTGATCGGCAGTTTCATTTTGCTCAAGCGTTTTTTCTGAGGAGAAGCGGGCTTTTAAAAAAAGATTTCGGCAAGCCGACAGGCCCAAAGGATTTTGGGTTGACCAAAGCCTGTGCTTGCACTCCGTCATTTCCGGCCGAACTTTATTTTCAGTTGTTCGAGCACGAGCGGCGGAACCATCCCTTCGATGTTGCCCCCGAACCGGGCCGCTTCCTTGATGATCGAGGAGCTGGTAAAAATCCAGCGCAAGCCGGTCATCAGGAAAACGGTCTGGATCTCACGGTCCAGGCGACGGTTCATCAGGGCCATCTGGAACTCGAACTCGAAATCCGAAACCGCGCGCATGCCGCGCAGGATGGCCTGCGCCTTGCGCTCGGCCGCATAATCCACCAGCAGTCCGTCGTAGTGGTCGATCTCGATGTGCGCCAGGCTTTTCATGCTCTCCCGGAGCATGTCCAGCCTTTCCTCCACCGAAAACAGGGTCTGTTTGCCGGGGTTGTATAAAATAGTGACGATGATCTTGTCGAAGAGTTTCAATCCCCGCTTGACGATGTCCAGGTGACCGTTTGTAACCGGGTCGAAAGAACCCGGGTATATCGCAACTCTCGTCATAGCCCCCATCCGCCATTCACTGACTCATCGGCCTTATGCCCGGTTTGGTCGCAAACACCGCGCGGGTGCCTGATCCGATCCAATCCGGCCTGTTCGCTGTCCTGCCGGAGCGCCTGTCGGTCGCCGTCCCGGACATATGGGCTTCAAGAGGATGATTGTGGCACGGCCGCAGGAAAAGGCCGATGGTGTCATACGCCGACGACCGACGCCGGCAGCCAAAATCTTTTTCTCGCAGTCTCGTAGCTTCGGCCTGCCGCCGCACCCGAACGGCCGGGGTGCTCATACCACGGATTCCAAAAATGAAACAAGGGTTTTTCCGTAGCGGCGCTGGTCGTAAAGCCGGTAGCCGTCCGGATCGGCTGCCAGCGGCTCGTCTGTCGCGTGCTCCAGGATCAGACGATGAGCGGGGGACACCAGAGGGCTGCGGCGCAGCAGGGTCACGCCGACATGGACGAGCCCCTGGTTATAGGGCGGATCCATGAAAACCAGGTCGAACGGCGGTTGGCGCAGGGCCATGGCGGCCAGGCCCCGGGTGACATCCCGGCAGACGACCTGCGCCCGGTCCTGAAGCCGGCACATCTGCAGGTTGCGGTGAATCAGGTTTACGGCCGCGCGGCTGTTGTCGACGAAAACGGCCGCGCGGGCCCGGCGGCTGAGCGCTTCGATGCCGAAGGCGCCGGTGCCGGCAAACAGGTCCAGCACGACGGCATCGGCCACCCGCGGCGCGATGATATTGAAGATCGACTCCCGCAGCCGGTCCGCCGTCGGCCGGATCGCACGGCCGCGGATGCCGGCGAGTTTTTTGCCTTTGAGGGTCCCACCGATCACGCGCAATTGTCTGCCATTCCTTGAACCGGCGGCCGGTGCGGGTCACCTGAGGATGTCTTTGATCTTCTTGTTCAGGTAGCCGCGTCCCAGGCCGAGCATTTCCGCCGTGCGGGTGATGTTGTTTTCGTTTTCTTCGAGCTTCTTTTGAATGTATTCTCTTTCGAAGACTTTTTTGGCTTCCTTCAAATTGTCGATCGCCAGCAGTTCGGGGTCTCCCAAAAGCGTGTGGCGGCCGGCGGACGGGTTGTAGGGCTCGGGCAGGTCGGCGCGGTCGATCGTCTCTCTTTCAACCATGATGGCCAGGCGTTCCACCAGATTTTTCAATTCCCGCACGTTGCCCGGCCAGGTATACACGCGCAACAGGTCGAGGGCCGCGGGCGTGATCTTCTTTTTTTTCTTCTGGGTCTGCCGGGCGAATTCTTCGCAGAAGATGTCGACCAGAAGGGGAATGTCCTCGATGCGGCTCCTCAAGGGCGGCACCTCGATCGGCACCACGTTGAGCCGGTAGAACAGCTCCTCTCTGAAGGCCCCTTTTTCGATTTCTTTTTCGAGTTCCTTGTTGGTGGCGGCAATGACGCGGACATCCACGGCGATGGTGCGGCTGCCGCCCAGGCGGTTGAACTGCTGCTCCTCGAGCACGCGCAGCATTTTCGACTGGGTTTTCAGGCTCATGTCGCCGATTTCATCCAGAAATATGGTGCCGCCGTTCGCCAGTTCGAATTTTCCTCTTTTTTTGCCGCCGGCACCTGGAAAGGCCTCCTTTTCGTGTCCGAACAATTCGCTTTCGATCAGTTCTTCGGCAATGGCGGCACAGTTGACGGTGATCAGCGGCTGATCGACCCGCCGGCTGAGCTGGTGGATCGTGCGCGCCACGAGTTCTTTGCCCGTGCCGTTTTCTCCTTTTATCAGGATCCAGGTATCGGTCGGTGCCGCCACGCCCACCTGTTTTCTCAGCAGCTGAATCGGCGGGCTGTTGCCGCTGATCGAGTTCTTCTCGATCATCTTCTTTCGCAGGTAGCGGTTCTCCTCCTCGAGCCGGCGATAGTTCAAGGCGTTGTTGATCGCAAGAATGATCTTGTCGATCGACAGCGGCTTTTCGATCAGGTCGTAGGCCCCCATTTTGGTGGCCTTTACGGCCGTCTCGATCGTGCCGTGACCGGTAATGATGATGACCTGGATGAAGGGGTTGTTCTTTTTGATCTCCTGCAGGGTGTCGATGCCGTCCAGGCCCGGCATCCAGATATCGAGCAGCACCAGATCGGGTGATTCGCTGTCGATATTTTTCAGGGCCTCGTATCCGTTGGAGGCGGTGTGCACGTCGAAGCCCTCGTCGGTCAGGAGCCCGCCCAGTGACTGCAAGATCGACGGCTCGTCGTCAACGATCAAAATAGACGGATTCATTTGTGTGGACTCCTCGAAAAAAAATTATCGGGCCGCATGGCCCGGACATCGCCATCGGAAGCGCCGCCGGTCAAACCGGTATCTCGATCACGAACTTGGCCCCCGTGGGCTGATGGTCCTGCACGCTGATCACGCCGTTGTGGTCCCCGACAATCGTGCTGACGATCGTCAACCCCAGCCCCATGCCCGCTTTTTTGGTGGAAAAATTCGGCTCGAACAGCCGGGTCTTGTCGGCATCCGATATTCCGGGACCGTTGTCGGCCACCTCGATGCGGACGCGGTTCAAGATGGAATCGTGGGTCAATGTGATCGCGATCTCACCTTGGCCCTTGATGGCGGCTATGGCGTTTTCCAGCAGATTGATCATCGCCTGCTTGATCTGCTTGCGGTCCAGGTTCATGACCGGAACCGTCTCGCTCAAATCGGTCCGAAACCGGATGTCGGGGTGCCCGTCCCTGTAAAGAACCACGGTTTCCTCGATGATGGGCAGAAGATGGCAGGGTTTGAGATCGACACTCGGAAATTTGGCAAACGCCGAAAACTCGTTGACCAGGTTGCGAATCAATTCCACGTGATCGATGATCATCCGGATGCACTCGTCGAAAACCGGGTCATCGTGGTCCTTGGAGAATTTTCTTTTAATCCGCTGCGCCGAGAGCGTGATCGGGGTCAGCGGGTTCTTGACCTCGTGCGCGATGCGGCGCGCCACCTCGCGCCAGGCCGCCATGCGCTGCGCTCTTTCCATTTCCGTGAGATCGTCGAAAACGATCACCGTGCCCATGGGGCTGCCGGCGTCGTCTTTCAGGGCGTTGACGTGCGTCAGGAAGCTGCGCGGGCGACCATCGACGACCAGGCGCAGGGGCAGCTGAAGGGCACCGTTTTTCGAGAGCGCCAGGCTCTCCCGGATGTCATGCGCCAGTCCGCGGAACTGGCCTTGCAGCAGGTTTTCATAACTGCGATCGAGAACCTGGTCGGTCCCGAGTCCCAGCATCCGTGCGGCCGAGGTGTTGATCGTCTTGATGATGCCGCCGGCATCGAGCGTCATGACGCCGGCGGAAACATTTTTCAGGACGATCTCCATGTACTGCCGCTTTTCTTCGATTTCGACGTTCTGCTGCTGGAGCATGCGGGCCGAGAGTTCCAACTGCTCGCGGCTGGTGCGCAGATCGCGCGTCATCCTGTTGAAGGATTCGACCAGGCTTCCGATCTCGTCATCGGCCACGCGCTCGATCGTGAACCCCAGTTCGCCTTCGGCCACGCGCCGGGTGCCTTCGGCCAACTCCTTGATGGGGATGCTGATCGAACGGGCCAGGTAAAACCCGAACCAGATGGCACAAAAAAGAACCAGCAGGGCCACGATGGACAACACGATGTAATAGGTGTTCTGGATCGGTTTTCTGAGCAGCTTGATCTGCTGGTACTCTTCGAATCCGCGCGTGATCGACTTCATGCTCTGTGAGATGTCCGGCACCAAAAGGCTCGACAGGCACAAAAACCCCTTGGCCTGATCGCGCGGCACCCCGAATGGAATCGTTCCCACCGTGCGGAGCAACTCGCCGGTGGGGATGTATTCCGAGAGGGTCCAGACATCGTCCGGAACGAAACCCTGCAAAAGTTTTTCGGCCGGCAGGATGACGAAGGCCGCGGCGTCGAGCGTTTCGTCGAGCGAGACCGCCAGGCGCACGGCATTGGCGTCGTACACCTCGAGCGCCGGAATGTTGAACTCGCGCTGGACGACACTGGCATAGCGGGCGAGCGCATCGAGGTTCTGGGGCGCCAGGAGGTCTTTTCTGGCGATCTGGTAGGCGGTGCGGTCGATGAAGAACCGCCCGCTGGTTTCGACCTGCTTGTAGACGCTGCGGCCGACCGTCAGCGAATTTTCCAGGGCCTGCTCCACCGGAACGTTGAACCAGAATTCGAGGCTGGTGGTGATGAAGTTGATGGAAAAGAAAAAAAGAACGATCGTCGGCAGGAGCGTCAGGGCGATGAAGGCCACCGTCAACCGGGTTCGCAGCCGGGCTCCCATGACATTGCGCTTGCGTTCGTAGAGCAGTTTGACCAGATTGCGGAAAACCAGAAATATCAGCAGGATCAGCAGCAGAAGGTTGATGTTGATGAGAATGAACATCAACACCGTGTTCGAGACCGGGATGTCCGAGCCGAAGGGGATGACGCGGAACTCGGCCAGGGTCAAGAAGGCGACGACGATGGTGATGACGACGATCAGCACCCCTTCGCGTTTGCGCCGTTTGCGGTCGGCCCGGGCCGTACCCAGGGAAAGCGTGCGGGTGGTTCTGAGCGTATCAGTCATGACGGGGACAACGCGCGGCTGGAAAAAATGACCGGGCGACCGGAGGCGCAGGCCATCTTGGATCAATAGATGAAGTCAATGGTGTACCAATCGGTTTCGACATCCCACAGTGAAAAAAGGATGTAATGCAGGTAGAGCGGCAGGGTCAGTTTGCTGACCTCGGCCATGGTGCGAATTTGATACTGCCGGCCTTTTTGCAGCTCGTTCAACGGAAACACGCGCAAGCCTTCGATTTCCGTCATCCATTGCTGCGCCTGCGAAAAGGAGTGCGTCACCGCCGGATCGCCCTCTTTCCATGACCGCTTGACGGTGAATTCTTTTTTAAGATTGTCGTATTTGATCGTGTGCGTCAGCTCGATATCGGCAATGCTCTTGTCGGCCCACCAGTGGCGGACACGATAGATGCTGATGTAGAAGACGAATGTCGCCGGGACGCCGCTGAGAATGGCTTCCTTGAACTTGTCGGTAAATGCGCCGGCGAGGGTGAGGGACAACAGGAGATCGTCGCGCGTGTTGGAGACGGTCATGTGCGCCAGCCGGGTTTCCTCGGCCGCCGCCGGTGAAACAACCTGGCAGATGAGGCAAAGCGTAAGAACAACCATGCCGGCTTTGCGGCCCATGTAAAAAACTCCCCCTGCGGTAAACGGCACCACGGATTCATAAGGTGCAGAAGCACCTTCGCCCCGGCCCCGGCGTGCCGCAGCAAATATATTGGTCATAAAGCCGATAGTTTCTGGAATATAACGAAAAAACGGTTACATAGCAATAGATTTTGGTTGCGGGGCTTGCAGCGGGGGGGGCAGGGAAACCCGGCACGTTTCCCAGGAATTCCGGGCGGAAAAGAATTTTTCCAAAAAGGCGTGGTTGAATGCATGCCCGGACTTGACCACGACGAGATGGCCGAGGATGGGCATGCCCAGCAGGGAAAAATCTCCCAGGCAATCGAGGATCTTGTGCCGCACGAATTCATCGGAAAATCGCAACCCGTCCGGATTGACGACGCGGTCGCGGTCGATGACCACGGCGTTTTCGAGCGAGCCGCCCAGCGCCAGGCCGACGCGTTTCATGTATTCCACCTCGTGCAGGAAACCAAAAGTCCGCGCCGGGCTGATTTCGGCGGCAAAAATCTTCTCGGTCACATCGGCGGATAGAGACTGGCGGCCGATCAGCGGGTGGTCGAAATCGATGGTGCAGGTTATTCTGAAAACATCCGAGGGATAGGCGGTCACCGACTTGTCGCCCTCGACCAGTTCAATCGGTTCCTTGACCACGAAGAATTGGCGGGGAACGCCTTGATTTTCAATTCCGGCACGCTTGATCTTTTCGGTAAAAGGACCGGCGCTGCCGTCCATCACCGGGACCTCGTAGGCATCCAGCTCGATCAGGGCGTTGTCGATGAAAAGACCGGCAAAGGTGGCCATCAGGTGTTCGATGGTGGAAACGATACAGCCGTCGCTGCCGATCACCGTCGCCAGGCTGGTGTCCACCACGCGGTTGAACTGAGCGGTCACGCCCGGGGAGCCGGGCAGATCGACCCTGACGAAGCGGATGCCGTGGTTGATCGGCGCGGGTCTTATCACCAGGTTCACCGATTTTCCCGAGTGCAGGCCGATTCCTTTAAACCCGACCGGCTGTCGCAGGGTTCTCTGGCTGACATGAATCACTGCTGAATCCTTCCTGAGACGCATCATCGACATAACCATCCGGACGCGCCTTTTATGCCCATGTTCCCGTTAAAAAAACAACAGAAAAAAAACGTTTGGCGACATGGCACGCGCCGACCTCCCATATGGACTGTAACGTTAAGGCCCGCAATCGCCGTGTCAAGACGGCCGGGATCCTTGACCGGAACGATCGAAAGTGGCCGGCGCCCGGCTTCTGTAAAAATATATCGGCTGCGGGTGCAGGCCCGCGGCGCAAAGACCGGCTGCATGACCGTGACGGTCAAGTCCTTTGTGGGTCGTCTTATTCGCCACGTCCGTGATAAACGCTGCCCATAATTCCAACATTCCATCGTTTGATGCAGGCGGCATGAAACCGGTACCGCTGAAGCGCCATGATTTAAATATGGAATAGAACTTCCGAGACGTTACGGCGGCAGGCGGTTATTCGATCGATTCCAGCGGCAGCACCGCGGCTCCGCGGGCCCTGCCCGCACCCGTGCTGTCGACCGGCCCGAAAAGTTCGATGCGGTCCGTATCGCCCGCCGCAGGCGGAGGGGTTGAAGGGGGCGCGGTCTTTTTCCGCTCGCCGGCGGCCATGAAATCGGCCGGCATCGGCCGACGCTTTATCACGAGTTCGCCTGGAATCAGGATCTTTTCGCCGACACGCACCCGCAGCGGGTCAAGATCGGTATTGGCCTCGACCAGGCGCTTCCAGTTTTCCGCCGCACCGGTGTACCACAGCGATATCGCGGTGAGGGTCTCTCCGGTCCGGATGACGGTGTGAAGATAGGCGGCCGGTTTGGCGACGGGCGCCGGTTTTTTCGGCGGTACCGCGGCGGTCATGAAATCCGCGGGCATCGGCTGGCGCGTTTTCAACAGTTCGGCGGGAATCAGAATCCGATCGCCGATCTTGATTCTGCGCGGTTCTAGGTTGCCATTGGCTTCGACCAGGCGCTTCCAGTTTTCCGCCGCGCCGGTGTACCAGAGCGAAATCGCCACCAGGGTCTCACCGCTGCGGACAACCGTGTGGCCGAAGGGTGCCGGTTGGTCTACGGCCTGTCGTTCAACAGGCGGAGACGACGGTGGCGGTGCCGGCCGCATTACGGCCACCGGCGCCGTCTCTTGGGCCGGTTTTCGGTGCTGCTGCACCTGAACCGGGCTGCAATTGAGCAGCGTTAAAAAAGCCCCTGCAAGGGCCATTCCGACGGCAACCGTCCGCAACCTCGTCATTGCCCGCCGGCCTCCTCGGCGGACCTGACCTCTTTCAGGTAGGCGTGCGCCTTTTGATTTTGCGGATCGATAGTCAGGACCCTTTCGAGGCTGGCCCGGCTTTCCTTCTTTTTTCCCAATTTCTGTTGAACCATGGCCAGATTGAACAGGGCCTTGTCCAGGTAGGGCGGATCGAGGGCAACGGCCCGCCCGAACATTTCTTCGGCATTCTCGTACAGGCCCGTGGCCGCATAGATGAATCCCAGATTAAACAGCGCATCGGGAAGTTCGGGTTCCAGGCCGACGGCTTTTTGATAGGCGTCGATCGCCCGGGCATAGTCTTTGGACCGGGTGTAATGCTTGCCGAGCGTCAGATGGGCGGCGACGTTTTTCTGATCCAGCGCAACGGCCTTGAGCAGCATCGTTTCGGCTTCGTGCGGCGACCGCTCCAGAAGAAGGCCGGCCTGACCGGCCAGGGATCGGGCATAAAGCGGTTTGAACTCGGGCAATGTCTCCGGATTGCGTGTCGCATCCAGCAGCTCCAGTGCCAGGCGGAAATTTTGCTGCGCCAGCGCCCCCTTGGCCAGGTCCAGTGACGTCAGCCGCGGCGCCTTGCGGTCATCGACCGGCGGGCCGGCCGGTCCCGGGGCCCCCGACCCGGAATCCGCCGGCGGGGGACTGACCGCCGGCTTCCGGTTTTCGGAAGATTCCGGCGCGGACCGGCGTTTCTCCGCCTCCGGCGCTGCGCCGGGCAAAGACGCTCCCGGCCCGGTCACGGCCGCCGCCCCGCCTGCCATGGCCGCAACTTCCGCTTTTTCGGCCGTGGTGGCCTGCACCATCAGGGTCAGGGCGACCGCAACGATGCCGATACCGGCCACCAGTCCGCCGTAAAACAGGGTCTGGCGTTTGACCCTCGCAGAAGGGGCCCCGATGTCCGCTCCGACCGGCGCCTCTTTTGCCGACCCCGCTTCTGCGGCGCCGCGACCGGTCGACACGTCGGCCATCAGGCGCTTCCAGCCGGCCGCGGCCGACCGCCGGAGCCGCCGGCTCAATGGTTCCCGGCGCGGGTTGCGGAAGGCCGCCCGCCGCCGGTCCCTCAGCTTGTTTATCAGCGTTTGCTGAAATACCGCCCCGGTTTCACCGGGAAACCTGATTTCGCGCGCGCACTCGCCAACCACCTCCGGCGGGACCGTTTTCAGACCCTGAACGTAGCCCGTCAGAAGCGCGTGATCGCAGATGACATTGATCAACCGGGGATATCCGCGCGAAAAGCGATGGACTTCATGAATCGCAGCCGCGGAGAACAGCTGGGCCTGCCCGCCGGCCACCCGCAGGCGATGGCCGATATACTGCACCATTTCGCTTTCGGACAGCGGCTGGATGTCGTAAAAAAGCGTCACTCTCTGACGCAGGGCGCAGCACTCCGGCAACAGCAACGATTGCTTCAATTCGTTCTGGCCGATAAAAAAGATATTGATCAGCCTCTTGCCCGCTTTCTCCGCGTTGGACAACAGCCGGATTTCTTCCAGGAGATCCTGCGACAACCGGTGCGCCTCGTCGATGACGAGCAGAACGATCCGGCCGTCCGCATGGGCCTGCTGTAAAAAGCGGTTGAAGGTGAGAATGAAATCGGCCTTGCCGTCGACGACCGCCCCCGGTTCGTAGGACCTGGCGACGATTTTCAGGAAATCGAGGATCTCGAGCTTGGGATTGTTGATGTTGGCGACCAGGACGTCGCCGCCCAGGCTCTCCAGAAGGGCGTTCAGCAACGTGGTCTTGCCGGTTCCGATGCCGCCGGTCAGGACCACGAATCCGTTGCGGTCCAGGACGCCATATTTGAGAACGGCCAGCGCCTCCTGGTGTTTCTCTCCAAACCAGAGAAAGCGGGGGTCGGTATCGATTCGGAATGGTTTTTCCGTCAGGTTATAGTAGGAGAGATACATGTACGGTCTTTTCTACTGTGCCGGTTTGCTTTCGGCCGCATTCGCGGTGGCGGCGCCGTGACGGTCAACCGCTACTCAGGGGTGGCGTGTTCATCCGCAGATACGCCGCGCGGGGGAAACGGGCCGTTGGGGTGACGAAACACGAGAAAAGCGCAGCGCGGGCACGGTCCGGCCGAAGACCACCTGAAGAAGCCTCGAGATCCGTCGCCGCTTCAGGGGTGATATACTTTTGAAACCCGCGGTTACCGGTGCAGATTTTATATACCAACCCCGGTGCTCTGTCAAGCCGCATGCCTTCGGTTTCCGGAACGAGCGCCGCGTATCCACGACGTGTTTCAGGCGGTTTCGCACGCCTTACGGGTTGACGATAAAGATTTTCAAGCCGGCCGTTGCCCGAAACACGACAGTGTGCTAATTTCGGCAAGATTCGTCGCTTCGAAAATGACCGTCACCAGAAATCCTGCCCCCCTCTGGAGTGCGCAAACGGTGAAGACATGCTAGCCCGGGTCCTGAGCAGTGCCGTCATCGGCATCGATGCCTATCTGGTGGAAGTCGAGGTGGACATCGCCCGGGGGTTGCCGAGTTTTACCATCGTCGGGCTCCCGGAAGCATCGGTCAAGGAAAGCAAAGAGCGGGTCAAGTCCGCCATCAACAACTCCGGCTACAGCTTTCCCGACGACCGCATCACGGTGAACCTGGCCCCGGCCAACATCAAAAAAGAGGGCACCGGCTTCGACCTGCCCATTGCCCTGGGAATCCTGGCCGCCACCGGCATCGCGCCCAAACCGGCCTGCACCCGCTACCTGGTCCTGGGCGAACTCTCGCTGGATGGGCGCATCAAACCGGTCAACGGCTCGCTGCCCATGGCGCTGGCCGCCAAAAACGCCGGGTACGGCGGCATCGTGGTGCCGCCCCAAAACGGCCGCGAGGCATCGGTGGTGAGCGGCATCGACGTCATCCCGGTCGACACGCTTTCCAGGCTGGTCGAATTTCTGCGCGGCACGGCGCCGGTGGCGCCGCTGGCAACCGACCTGGCGGCCATTTTCACCCGCGATCTCGGCTCCGAACTCGACTTCGGCGAAGTCATGGGCCAGGAGCATGTCAAACGGGCCTTGGAGGTGGCCGCCGCCGGCGGGCACAACCTCCTGATGATCGGGCCGCCCGGCTCCGGCAAGACCATGCTGGCCAAGCGTCTGCCCACGATCCTGCCGCCGCTCTCCTTCGAGGAAGCCATCGAGACCACGAAGATATTCAGCGTCGTGGGCCTGCTGGACGCCGATCAGGCCCTGGTCACCCGGCGCCCTTTCCGTTCGCCGCACCACACGATTTCCGACGCCGGGCTGATCGGCGGCGGCCACTTTCCGCGCCCCGGCGAGGTCAGCCTGGCCCACAACGGCGTGCTTTTCCTGGACGAACTGCCGGAGTTCAAGAAAAACGTTCTCGAAGTACTGCGTCAGCCCCTGGAAGACTTGAAGGTCACCATCTCGCGCGCGGCCCAGACCATCACCTACCCGGCGAGTTTTATGCTTCTGGCGGCCATGAACCCCTGCCCGTGCGGCTACCTGTCCGATCCCAAACACCCGTGCCGCTGCAGTTTCCAGCAGATCCACCGCTACCGCACCCGGATTTCCGGGCCGCTGCTCGACCGGATCGACATCCACGTGGACGTGCCGGCCGTCGCCTACAAAGACCTGGCCGCCATCGATCCCGCCGAATCCTCGGCCGCCATCGCCGGGCGGGTCAAAGCTGCGCGGGCCGCTCAGGCCGAACGCTTCAAGCGCTTGAAATTCTACTGCAACGCGCAGATGGGAAGCCGCCACATCAAGCGCTTCTGCCCCATCGGCCCGCGCTCCCGGCGCCTGCTGGAAGCCGCCATCGACAAGCTCGGCTTGTCGGCCCGGGCCTACAGCCGCATTCTCAAGATCGCGCGCACCATCGCCGATCTTGCCGGCGACGCCGATATCGCCGTGGAGCACATTTCCGAGGCCATCCAGTACCGCAATCTCGACCGCGGCCGAATCCGGCCGGGTGGCGGTATCTGATAAACGATCACAGCGTCAATTGCTTCAGGTTCGAACTGCGGAGGTGAAGGTCCCGCTGCGGAAAGGGAATCTCGATGCCGGCGCGTTTTAATTCATCGAAAATGGCGAAATAGAGACTGCTGCGCAGTTTTCGCCGCGGCGTTTCGCGCACGTCGATCCAGACCAGGAGCTGGAAGTTGATGGAGTTGTCGCCGTATTCCACAAAACGCACCACCGGTGCCTGGTAGTCGGTGACCATCGGCTCCTTCGCCGCCACCGCCAGCAGAATCTTTTCGACCGTCCGCGGATCGGCGTCGTAGGAAACCCCCACCGGGATGGCGACCCGGATCAGGGACGAGGTGAGCGAGTAGTTGACGATCGTGTTGGAAACGAAGCTCGAATTGGGGATCAGGTACTCGATGTTGTCGCGGGTGCGGATGCGCGTCGAGTTCAGGAAGATGTCGGTCACGTAGCCCAGGGTGTCGGACACCTCGATCCAGTCGCCCTTGCGGACCTTGCCCCCGAAGATCAGGCTGAATCCGCTGATGACGTTGGCGGCCATGTGCTGCAGCCCGAGGCCGATGCCGATGCCGGCCGCACCGGCAAAAACCAGCAGGAAGCGCAGGTCCAGGCCGATCGCCTTGAGGGAAATCAACAAACCGATCGCGATGAGCAGGTAATTCAGGGAGATGTTCAGGGCATACCCGAGCCCGGAGTCGATGCCCAAAGACGGGTACACGCGATAGTCGAGGTAAGCCCGCAGCAGGCGCGAGACAAACACGAAGGCCAGCAGAATCAGGGCGGCTTTCAGGACGAGCCACAGCGTGATCGGGGTTTGTCCCAGCGTGATCACCGGAAACGACATCAGGCGCTGCAGCGGATCGAGAAAACCGAGCAGGTTGAGGACGATGACCACCGTGACGATCACGGTGGCGTAGAGCAGCAGGGTTTTTAACGAGCGGAAGAGAAACGCGGCGGTTTCATCGCGATAATCCTTGCCCGCATACCAGCGGACGAGCCAGCCCCGCAAAATATTGAAGGCCCACATGATGAGCAGATAAGCACCGACGGTCGACCAGGTCTTCAGCAGGACCACCTTTCCGAACTGCCGGTACCCGAGGCACCAGAGCAGGGCCACGCCGAAGGAGAAGATGATGAAAGGGTAGAAGAAGCGCACCAGCATGCGCACGAACCCCTGGTAGAAGCGATCCGGCAGATCGGGCAGAAGCGACAGCAGGGTCTTCTTCATCATGAGCAGCGAGAAGAGAACGATGACGATCGCAACCGAAATGACGAATTTCAGGAAGGCCACGATGTCGGCCCGAATTTGGAAGGCCTCGATCAGCCAGATAGCGGCCATGCCGGCCAGGGTGAAAAGCACGACCAGGCGGGCGAAGGCAAAGACGCGTTTGCCGTAAATGGCGGTTCTTGGAAATAAACCGCCGGTCAGAACCTCTCTGAGAACCCCGATCACCAGGGCGCCGGCGGCCCACAGGCCTAAAAATCTACCGGTCAGCTGAAACCACACCGCCTGGTATTTGATGAAGGCATCGATCAGGGAAAACACGCCCAGAAGGAGCAGCGGCAGCAGGGCCGCGGCCAGGACTTTCATGACCGCAACAAAAAAGGGGTAGAGGGCGGCCGGCAGCTTTTTCTCGAAAGGCGTGAGGGCGGCGATCATCCGCGCCAGCACCTTTTTGCGCCCGATGAGGCTGTAGACCACGGCCCCGATGAAGGTGAGCACCAGAAGCGAACCGGCCACCCCGAGCAGCCGGCCCTGCTCCAGAATTTTCTGCGCCAGCTGCGGAACCTGGAGCGGCAGCCCGATGATCCAGCGATACAGGTCCCTGATGGTCTGCAGGTCCCAGCTCAGGGGGGTGCGGTGAAAAAGCGACTGGGCCTGCTTGACGAAATCCGCCTTGACCTTTCCGGCCTGCTCGGCCAGGGACTTTCCGACCTCGGGGTGCAGGGTGACGGCCGGGGCTTTGTCGGCCTCGGTCGTGGCGGCCGCCGGCTGCGCTGCAAGCAGCGGCGGGCAGATAAGTGCGGCGGTTAAAACCAGGGCGATCCACCAGCCATGAGAAATTCGCATAGAGGGGTCCTCGATGTCGCGGGCCAAAAAAAAGTACGTCCGGATGGCAGCGCGCCGGCGCCGCAGCGATGGCAGGGGCGCGCGCATCGCGGTCGCCGGCAAGGCAAAACAGCCGGCTGCCGCCGGAAACCGCCCGCTTCGCCCGCGCGGTCATCGGCCGGGCGCCTGCCCGGATCGCGCTTCGCCATCCCCTGTCCGTCCAATAAAGACGGCCTTCATTATAAAGGGATTTTGTAAAACAGGAAAGAGCCGTATGATTGACCCGCAAGAAGACAGCCCCATCACCGCGGCCGCGGTGATGGGGTTAAGCTCCGAGGATGCCTCGATACCACCTTCCGGGCGCCGGTGCGCGCCGCAGCAGCCGCTTTCGCGACCGATGCTTGATAAACGGCTGCTGATCGTCCACCAGGGCGCCCTGGGCGATTTCGTGGTCACTTTTCCGGTGCTCAAGGCCCTCGGGACGCTCTATCCGCGCATAGACGGCATCTGCCGGTCGAGTTTCGGGCGTCTGGCGACCGACCTGGGGGTCCTGCAGTCCGCCTTTGCCCTGGAATCGGCCCGCTTTGCCAGTCTCTATACGGATCGGATCGAGCCGGCGGTGGACACCTTGATAGCGGCCTACGGCGGCCGCCTGCTGTTTTCGTTCTCGGAAGTGCTGGAAAAATCAATGAGAAAAATCGCCGGCGGCCGGGTGTTCCGCATTCAACCGTGGCCGCGCGCCGCCGACCGATGCCACATCACCGCCTTTCTGGGCCGCCAGGTCTCGGCCAGCGGCCTGCTCGCCGGCGACGCCCGGCAACGGTTCGAACGTGCCTTGTCGCAACTGCAGACCGCGGCGGGCGGAAAGCGCCGCCGGGGCTATCGGGTCCTGGTCGCCCCCGGCGCCGGAAGCGTCAGGAAGCGCTGGCCGCTGGCAGACTTTGTGCGGGTCGCGGCCGGATTGACGGAGCGCGGCCTGGACCCTTCGATCATTTTGGGTCCCGCCGAGGAGGACCTCGACGGGGAGCTGAAAAAAAGCCCCGCGTGGCTCGGCCGCATCGTCAAGCCTGCCACGTTTCAGGACTTGGTCGGCGTGCTTGAATCCGCCGCCGGCTACATCGGCAACGATTCGGGAGTCAGCCACCTGGCGGCCTTTCTGGGATTACCGGCCCTGGTCATTTTCGGGCCGTCGGATCCCGACCGGTGGCGCCCGTTCGGCGACCATGTCCGGATCGTGCGCCCGGCCCCGCCCTGCGGTCCCTGCTACGGCACCGACCCCCGGGCCGGCCGCCAGCCAGGGGCTTGTTTCGACGGAATCACCCCCGAACGTGTTCTGGCGGATTTCGAGAAAATCGTGTCCGGAAAGGTGCGGGTCCGCCAAGAAGACCGGGGGCCGGTGCGGGAGTGATTTTCTCCGGCGCCGGTATTCGAACCCCGCCCTTCGACGAACGGCGCGGGGGATAGATAAAAGAACCCCTGAAGGGGGCGTTCCGCCTTCAGGGGTTCAAACGGGCATCGCGAATTTCGAGCATTACCGGTTCAGCGCAGGTTCAGGCCAACTCCGAAAACAACCAGCAGGAGCTATCGCACGAGAAAGAATCGCCACAGCACGTGAAATGCCCTCAGTCACCGTCCCGTAAAAATTGGGCCGCTTTTTATCCCGAATGCGGGCCACCTGTCAACCGCAAAATAGACAGAGATGCGTCGCCCAAGCATTTCCCAGCCGCGGTTATCCGATTTTTCCCCGGCGGGTTTCGAAGCAGCGCCGCTCGACATAGGTCCGGTTTTCGGCATCCCACACCGCTTCGTTCTCGTGAATCAGCTTGGCGCCGCCTTCCCAGGCGCCGCAGGCCACCACGGCCGTCTCGCCCAGGGTAAACTTTTTGCCGCAGGCCGCGCATCCCTCGGCGTTGTGTTCATTCAGTTTTTGGAGGTCGATCAGGATTTTCCGCCGTGATAACGGTTGTTCGGTCATATATTCCTCGCTTTTGCTCCGGCGCTGCCGCAAGCCTTATTTAAAAACCCACGGTCAATGCCCATCCACGACCAATCAGTTTAGGATATCAAACCCTAAGCGTGATCGACCGGGGTGTCAAGCGATGCCGACAAGCGGGGTGACCAACGGCAAAAACGATTTTTAGCGGTCCTGTCACAGGAAGCGGCCCCGGTCTTCCATGAAGCGCTTGTAGATCCGGTAATGATCGGTCTGCTCATAGTCCACCGTCGCCAGGGGGGCGCGGTCAAAGCCGTAGATGCGGCTGGCGGGGCAGGCGAGCAGGATCGGAGAGTGGGTGGCGATGATGAACTGGGCGTGCCCGCCTGCCGCGGCATCTTTCAGCAGGCTCAGCAGCTCGAGCTGGCTTACGGGTGAAAGGGCGGTTTCGGGCTCGTCCAGAACGTACAGTCCCTTGAGTTGAAACCGGGCCTGAAAAAAAGACATCAGCGACTGGCCGTGCGACTGCCGCAGCAACGATTTTCCGCCGAAATAGGCCAGCACGCCGGGGTCGTTGGCGGCCCAGTCGTCCAGGATCGACGCGAAATTTCTGAAAACCTGGGCATCGAAGTAGGTCCCCGGGACCCTGTCGTCCGTCCATTTTACGTCGAGGGCCCTGAACAGCAGCTCCTCGTAAGGATTGACGACCGGCCGCACCCGTCGGTCCCCCTGCCAGATGTTCACACCGCTGCACACCGCGATGGCCTTGAGCAGCGTCGATTTACCGGTGCCGTTTTCGCCGGCGAAAAAGGTGACCGGCGTTTCGAAACGAAGCGTCCGGCTCTTTGCAAGGACCGCCAGGTCGAAGGGATAGTGCTGCCGGGTCGGGAATCTGCTCTGAACGATGTCCACTTGTTTCAAATGCATGGGCCAATCTCCTCTTCTGACGGTCCGCCCTCCGGCGCGCCCGTATTTTATTGACAGATCATACCACAACGTGGCAATCATTCTCCAGGGTCGTCGATGCCGCGATCGAAAAATGGCTCCGGTGTCGGTGGTTTATCGCGGCGGGTTGTATAACCTTAAAGATGAAGCGTGCGGCATGGACGACGAAGAATTCAAGGGTTTTCGCAGGAAATTGAAAAAGACCCAGAAGCAGATGGCCGATCTGCTGGGGGTTTCCATCAAAGCGATTCACAGCTACGAGCAGGGCTGGCGGGCGGTGCCGGCCGCCGTCGAACGGCAGCTCCTGTTCCTGATTGCCCGCCGGCAGGCCCACCGCAAACAACCCGTCGACTGCTGGGAGGAAAAGAACTGTCCGCCGGAGCGGCGGGCAAACTGCCCGGCCTGGGAATTTCGCTCCGGCCCGCTGTGCTGGTTCGTCAACGGCGCCCATTGCAAGGGCACGGTTCAAAAAACCTGGCAAGAGAAAATGGCCGTGTGCCGCTCCTGCCGGATCTTCAAAAAACTGCTGAAAACCCGGACCGGCCCTTAACGACGCGGCCGGCTTCCCGCATCCGACATGTTGAGGTCATGAGCGCATACAGCCCCCCCGATCGAGACGCTCTGCCGACGGTCGGCGTCGTCGCGAAAAAAACCGTCACGTTGGCCGTTCCGCCGGCGGAGATGGTCCTTGAAAACGGCGCCCGCCTCGGGCCGATGACCCTGGCCTACGAGACCTACGGCACCCTGGACCCGGAGCGCCGCAATGCGGTCCTGGTGCTGCACGCTCTTTCGGGCGACGCGCATGCGGCCGGCCGCCACGACCGCCGGGACCCCAAGCCGGGCTGGTGGGACATCATGATCGGGCCGGGCAAGGGAATCGACACCGACCAATTTTTCGTCGTCTGCTCGAATGTCCTGGGCGGCTGCATGGGCTCGACCGGACCCGGCTCGGTCAATCCGGCGACCGGCAAAGCTTACGGGCACGATTTTCCGATGGTCACCATCGGAGACATGGTCAGGGCCCAGAAAGCGCTGATGGATCAGCTCGGAATCGAAAAGATCCTGGCGGTCGTCGGCGGCTCGATCGGCGGCATGCAGGTCCTGGAGTGGTGCGTCCGCTATCCGGAAATGGTGTTTGCGGCCGTTCCGCTGGCCACCACCTGCCGGCACTCCGCCCTGGCGATTGCCTTCAACGAAGTGGCGCGGCAGGCCATCATGGCCGATCCGAACTGGAATCACGGCGACTATTACGAGGGCCCGCGACCGGATCTCGGGCTGGCGGTCGCCCGCATGATCGGTCACATCACCTACCTCTCCGACGAGGCCCTGCGCCGCAAATTCGGACGCCGGCTGCAGGATAAAAATGACTTTTCGTTTAACTTCGATGTCGATTTCCAGGTGGAGAGCTACCTGCGCCATCAGGGCACGAAATTCGTCGAACGCTTCGACGCCAACAGTTTTCTATACATCACCAAGGCCGCCGATTATTTCGACCTGGAGCGACAGCACGGCGGCGGTTCGCTGGTGCGCGCCTTTTCCGGGGCCGCGGCCAGGTTTCTGGTCATCTCCTTCACCTCCGACTGGCTGTATCCGACATACCAGTCGCGCGCCATCGTGCAGGCCCTGAAAAAAAACGGCCGGGAGGTGAGTTTCTGTGAAATCGAGGCCGAATGCGGCCACGATGCCTTCCTGCTGCCCAATGCGCGGTTGGCATCGCTGATCAGGGGCTTTTTGGAACGTGCCGCCACCGACAGTCGCCACCGATAGCCTGCGGTTCGATCTTCGGATCATTGCCGCCTGGATCGCGCCGAACTCCCGCGTGCTGGACCTCGGGTGCGGCACGGGCGATCTACTCCACTACCTGAAAACCCGCAAGAGGGTCCGCGGCACCGGCATCGAACACGACGAGGAAAAGGTGGCGCGCTGCATCGAAAAGGGCCTGACGGTCCTGCAGGGCGACATAAACGCCGAGGTCCTCGATTACCCGGACGATGCTTTCGACACGGTCATCCTGAGCCAGACCCTGCAGCAGGTCTACGAACCGGCCTCCCTGCTGCGCACGATCCTGCGCATCGGCAAAAAAGCGGTGGTCAGTTTTCCGAATTTCGGCCACGGGCTCGTGCGGCTGCAGCTGCTGCTGACCGGCTACGCGCCGGTCACCCGGCTGCTGCCCTATCAGTGGTACGACACCCCCAACATCCGCGTGATTTCCCTGAAGGATTTCAGAAAATTCGCCCGAACCGTGGGGTTCAGGATTTTCGAGGAAACCGCCATCAGCGTCACCGGCCGGGGCGGCCGCACCATTGGCTGCCTGCCGAACCTGCGCGCCGGCTTCGGGATTTTTCTGATCGGAAGATAGCCGGCTCACGGCCGCTGTCGCGCCTCACGGCACTTTTCGATCCGCCCGGTCTTCACCCGTCAGGCCGTCCGCCAGCAGGCCCCCGACCATCGCCAGGCACTCCATGTCCAGAAAGCCCGCCGCCCGTTTTTCGAACAGCAGCGTGCAGCGGGCGGCGAAGTCCTCGTCGGCGTCGTTGAACACCAGCAGCACCGGAACGCGCGGCAGCGGGTCGAAACACCCGCTGAAATCCGCCGTGAGGTCGATGGGCGCCGGCCGGCCGCCGAGCACCCGTGCGGCCGCGTGCAGGCCGGCTGTTTTCCCGGAGAAAAAGGCGGCGATGCGCCGCTCGATGCTGTTGGTAAAATACGTCACCAGCGGGGCCGCGTCCCTGAAATCCTTGTAGGACTGCCACTGCCCGCCGGCCGGCAACCCGGCGGGACACAGCAGCAGGTACTTGCACAGCAGCACGCTGAGCGTGTAGCCTGCATCCCGACCGCCCGCATCGCAGATCTTTTCTGCGGAAACGCGGTACGGCCGCCCCAGAAAGGGGACGATAACGGTGCGCCCCTCTACCGTCACCCCCAGTCGCTCCGGCAGGGGCCCGGGATCGATGCGGGCGATCTGGGCCAGGTACGCCGCGATGGTTTGTTTGAATACAGGCGCTCTGCGGGTCATGGCGATTTTCCTTTGCCTTATGGAGCGTTGACAACCGTCTTTGGACGCTTACGTTAAAGCCGTTATTTTTGTGCCGCCGACCGGGCCGGGTATCCGGCTCTTTTTTGCGCGGCATCGATGGGGACAGCCGCGGCCGACACCGCGGATTAATTTATTCCAATTAAATGGAGAATGTAAATGGCATTCGAGACGAGAGAAGAAGTCCTGGAGCAGGTGCTCGCGATGAAGAAACCGCTTTGCCCGCATTGCGGCGAGCAGATGAACCTCTGGGAAGTCCCCCCGATCACTTTCAGTGACGGCCTGGGCTGGGGAACGCCTTTCCTTTTTATCTGCTTCAACGATTCCTGTTCGCTCTACACCCAGGGCTGGGATCACATGAAGGAGAATTACGCGCACACGGCCTCGTACCGGTGCATGAATTACCCCGGAACCGAGCAATTCGAGCTGATGCCGGTTTTCAGTTCAATGGGCGCCAAAGGCCAGATTATGGACGAAGAGGCCATGGCGGCCGAAGAAATTCAAAAAGAGGCCATAAAACGCGGGTTTTCCCTTCTGGCGGAGTGCTACGTCACAAAAGACGGGCCGGCCGCGCTGCGGATCCTGCTCGATGCGGCCGAACCCATGCGGGTGCGCATGAAGGCCACGGAAATGCTGGGCGACATCGGGGAAATCGATGCCATCGAGCCCCTGCGCAACCTCAAGGTCGGCAACCAGATCCTGGAAACCAAGCTGCAGGAGGCCGTCAAGAAAATTCACGCGCGCAACTTCACACGCGAATGCCCGTTTTGTGCCGAAATCATCAAGAAAAGAGCTAAACTCTGCAAGCACTGCGGCAAGGAAGTGGCCGGCCTGTAAGCGTCGGCTTTGCGGCCGTTCACAGGGTGCCGCAGATGCAAGGCGTCGGGCGCGCAGATGACCTCTTATACTTCGAGTGCCCGACAACTCCGCCGATGCAGCGCCTGTCGTCAGCGTTCACAGGGTGCCGCAGATGCAAGGCGTCGGGCGCGCAGATGACCTCTTATACTTCGAGTGCCCGACAACTCCGCCGATGCAGCGCCTGTCGTCAGCGTTCACAGGGTGCCGCAGATGCAAGGCGTCGGGCGCGCAGATGACCTCTTATACTTCGAGTGCCCGACAACTCCGCCGATGCAGCGCCTGTCGTCAGCGTTCACAGGGTGCCGCAGATGCAAGGCGTCGGGCGCGCAGATGACCTCTTATACTTCGAGTGCCCGACAACTCCGCCGATGCAGCGCCTGTCGTCAGCGTTCACAGGGTGCCGCAGATGCAAGGCGTCGGGCGCGCAGATGACCTCTTATACTTCGAGTGCCCGACAACTCCGCCGATGCAGCGCCTGTCGTCAGCGTTCACAGGGTGCCGCAGATGCAAGGCGTCGGGCGCGCAGATGACCTCTTATACTTCGAGTGCCCGACAACTCCGCCGATGCAGCGCCTGTCGTCAGCGTTCACAGGGTGCCGCAGATGCAAGGCGTCGGGCGCGCAGATGACCTCTTATACTTCGAGTGCCCGACAACTCCGCCGATGCAGCGCCTGTCGTCAGCGTTCACAGGGTGCCGCAGATGCAAGGCGTCGGGCGCGCAGATGACCTCTTATACTTCGAGTGCCCGACAACTCCGCCGATGCAGCGCCTGTCGTCAGCGTTCATAGGGTGCCGCAGATGCAAGGCGTCGGGCACGCAGATGTACTCTTGTACCTCAAGTGCCCGACAACGCAGCAGATGCGGTACCCTATGAACGCTGACGCGGGAGTCGGCGCGCGACATTGACGTATTCACAGTTGTAGGTGCGAAAGATCAGGCGCTCGCGCTCGAGGCGCCCGGCCGGACAGGCGGGAACCGGTGCGGTGCCCAGCAGGTCGCGGACCGCGCTTTTTGCCGGAATGGCGGCCAGGTCCTCGCCGATTTTCCTGCCGCTGGCGGCCTCGAGCACCACGGCGGTCTGGCCGTCTGAAACCACCGCCAGCGGGATCTGGCGCTGGGGATCGAAAACGCGCGCGGACGACAGGACCTCCCGTTCGCAGGAGCCCAGCGAGCCGGCGACGCACTTGATGACCATGACCGGCGTTTTGCCCGCATCCACGCTGACCACCAGGTCCAGCTGCGAGGCGTAGCGCTGCCCGTCGACCACGAATTCGATCGGCACATCCACGGCGATGTCGTTTGCGGCGTAGCCTTTTTCGGTCACCAGCAGCCGTTCGACGGCCTGGCGGTTCGACTCGGCCCCCACCTCGGGCACCGGCCGGCCGGTGATGAAATCTTCGATCATGCGGTACGGTTTGAGCGTATCGGCCACCCTTGCCCTCCTCCTCTTGTGTGCCTATCGGCTTGTGGGTCAGCGCCCCCCAAGAGCGAAGTCCCCGTCATTTCCGACGGCTTTTCGAGATCCAGGACCTCCAGGATCGTGGGCGCGATGTCGGCCAGGATTCCCGGGCGCAGCGCGGCGCCGCGCCGGGAATCATCGACCAGGATAAACGGCACCGGATTGAGCGTGTGCGCGGTGTGCGCGCCGCCGTGCCCGTCGATCATCTTTTCCGAGTTGCCGTGATCGGCGGTGATCATCACCGCGCCGCCCATGGCCCTGACGCGATCGACGATCCGCCGCACGCAGCCGTCCACCGCCTCGCAGGCCCGGACGGCGGCGGCAAGGTCGCCGGTGTGCCCGACCATGTCCATGTTGGCAAAGTTCAGCACGATCAACCCGTAGCGCGCGGACGCCAGGCGCTCCAGAAGCGTGGCGGTGACCTCGACCGCGCTCATCTCCGGCTTCAGATCGTAGGTGGCCACCTCGCGCGGGGAGGCGATCAGGCACCTGTCTTCCAGGGCGAAAGGCTTTTCCTCGCCGCCGTTGAAAAAATACGTGACGTGCGCGTATTTCTCGGTTTCAGCGATGCGCAGCTGCCGCAGGCCGCGCCGGCTGACGGCTTCGCCCAGGAGCCCCGTCAGATGCACCGGCGGGAAGGCGACCGGCAGGGTGAACTTTTCATCGTAGCGCGTGAGGCACACGTACCCGCACAAATCGGGAACCCGCCGCCGGGGAAATTCGCTGAAATCCGGCGCGGTGAAGGCGCGCGTGATTTCGCGCGCGCGATCGGCCCGGAAATTGAAAAAAATGACGCCGTCCCCGTCGCCTGTCCTGGTCAGCGGTGCCTCTTTTTCGTCGGTCACCACGATCGGCGTGATGAATTCATCGGTTTGCTCCCGCCGGTAGGACTCCTCGACGGCCGCAACCGGGTCGCGAACCGGGCGCCCCTCGCCGTGCGCGTAGAGCCGGTAGGCTTTTTCGACCCGCTCCCAGCGGCGGTCGCGGTCCATGGCGTAATAGCGGCCGCAAACGCTCGCGATCCGGCCGCCGCCGGCATTCAGATGCTCCTGCAGCCGGGCCAGGTACCCGGCACCGCTCTCGGGCGGTGTGTCGCGGCCGTCGAGAATGGCGTGGACGAAAACCCGATCGAGGCCCTTTCGCCGGGCCATGTCGATTATGGCCAGCAGGTGATCGAGCTGACTGTGAACGCCGCCGTCGGACACGAGGCCCAGCAGGTGCAGCGCCGAGCCCTTTTGGCCGACGTCGGTCATTACCGTCGCAAGGGCTTCGTTACGGAAAAACGAACCGTCGGCGATGGCCCGGTCGATCCGCAGCAGGTCCTGGTAGACGATCCGGCCGGCCCCGATGTTCAGGTGCCCGACCTCCGAATTGCCCATGATCCCCTCCGGCAGGCCGACCGCACGGCCGGCGCACTGCAGCCGGGCGGTCGGATACGATCGCTGCAGCTCGTCCAGGCAAGGCGTGCGGGCCAACTGCACGGCGTTGCCCTCCCGACGCGCGGAAATACCCCAGCCATCGAGAATCATCAGCAGGCAGAATCCGGGCTTATTCATCGAACTTCTCCGTTGCGGCCGGTGCCGGCATGCTTTTCAGACCGTCGGTATCGATGCGCGCGGCATCCATCCACAACCCTTCCAGATCGTAGAACAGCCTGACCGGTTCGTAGAAAATGTGGATGATGACGTCCCCGTAGTCGAGCAGGGCCCAGTGGCCTTCGGAAAGCCCTTCGACGCTCAAGGGTTTTTTGTGCCGTTTTTTCAACTCGGCCTGGATGTGCTCGGCGATCGCCTGCACCTGGCGATTGGATCGCCCGCTGCAAATGATAAACGCATCGGCCACCGACGTCAGGTCGCGCACATCCAGAACGATCAGGTTCTCGGCTTTTTTGCCCATGACGGCACGCACGTATGTCGCGAGCGCGTCGGTGAAGTCATCGGTCATGCGTAAAGCCCCCGGCTGCTGACGATGTCGAGCACCTCCGCCGGCAGCAGATACCGCACGGAGCGGCCGTTGCGGATCAACTCCCTGATCCGGGAGGAAGAGATGTCGAGCATGGTGACATCGAAGACGTGAATCGGCATCAGCAGCGGATGTGAAAAAACAGACCGTTCCGGTGAACCGACGTAGTCTTCGGATATGGCCGCGCGCAGGAAGCGCTCCAGCGCCTGCCATCTTTCCGCAGGCCGCTGCAGCCCCGGTTCGGGCCTGGACATCACGATGAAGGCCGCGGTCTTCAGCAGCGTGCGGTACGATTTCCAGGTGTCGAGTTCCAGAAACGCGTCCAGGCCGACGAGCAGGTAAAGCCGGGCGGCGGCCGGCAGCGTTTCCCTGAAGAGCCGAACGGTGTCGACGGTGTAGGAGGCTCCGGGGCGCTGCAGCTCGATGTCGGATGCCTTCAGGCCGTCGCAGGCGGCGACTGCCCGGCACAGCAGATCGTAGCGCACGGCGGCATCGATCAACCCCGTTGCAGCCTTGTGCGGCGGCGTTGCGGACAAGACAAGGTGGCACTCGTCCAGCGGAAATCCCTGCGTCACCTCCAGGGCCGCCCGCAGGTGACCGAAGTGAACGGGATTGAACGTGCCGCCGAACAAACCGATGTTCATATGGGTGCGCCGATTTCCATGCCCGGCCGGCTCAATCGGCCATTTCGACGGTGATCGTCAGGTTGTCGCGGTGGATCACCTCGTCGTATGGCTTGTGTCCCAGGCAATTTTTTATCTGGCCCGACCTGCGGCCTTTTATTTTCTCTATATCCTCGGAACCGTAATTGACGAGCCCTATGGCCACCGTTTCGTTGGTCGCACCCTTCAAGGTGACCGCCGCACCGACCGCAAATTCGCCTTCGACGGCCACGATGCCGCTCGGCAGCAGGCTTTTACCGTTTCGCAGCAGGGCGTCGATCGCCCCCCCGTCGATCACCAGGCTGCCTTGAGGCTTGAGATTGAAGGCGATCCAGCCCTTGCGTTTCGACAGTTTTTTCTGCCGCGGCACGAAGAAGGTCCCCAAATTCCGGCCGTCGAAGAGCTTGCCGAGGATGTCCGGCCTGGTCCCGTTGGCAATCACCATCGGAATGCCGACCGCGCCCAGCTTGCGGGCCGCTTTGATCTTGCTCAACATGCCGCCGGTGCCGAGCGCTCCGGGGATGTCGCCGGCGAATTTCTCGATCCGCTTCTCGATCCGGGCTATGACCGGAATCAGCTCGGCATCCGCGAAGCGCCGGGGGTCCCTGGTGTACAGGCCGTCGATATCGGTCAGGTTGACCAGCAGGTCGGCATCCATCAACAGGGTGATCATGGCCGCCAGGGTGTCGTTGTCCCCGAACTTGATCTCTTCGACCATCACGGTGTCGTTTTCGTTGATGATCGGCACCACCCGCCAGTCGAGCAGGGTGTTGAGGGTGTTGCGGGCGTTCAGGTAACGCCGGCGGTTGGAGAGATCGTCGCTGGTGAGCAGGATCTGGGCGACCTTCTTGCCCTGCCGTGCGAAGGCTTTCTCGTAGGCCCTGATCAGATCGGCCTGGCCGACGGCCGCCACGGCCTGGCGTTTGGGGACTTCCTCCGGCCGCCGGGCCAGATCGAGCTTGCGCAGGCCGGCCGCCATCGCGCCCGAGGACACCAGGATCACTTCGAGCCCGGCGCGGATCAGGGTGCAGATCTGCCGGCTGATGGAACGGATGGCCGCCAGGTTGAGGTCGTTGTCGGCCGTCAGCACGTTGCTGCCGACCTTGACAACCACCCGTCGGGCGGATTCAAAGCAAATCGTCCGGCTGTCCTTCATCACCCTCACCCGCCGTCTGGCCACCACCTGAAACCGGCAGCGCCCCCACCCGCGGGACCAGATCCGCGATGTGGGCAATCAGTTGATCGATGCCGGCACCCGTGGCGGCCGAGATGCGCAGCACCGGAAGGCCTGCGCCTGCCAGGGCGGCTTCGAACGCCCGCGCGGCCTCCGCGGTTTGCGGCAGATCCATCTTGTTGAGCACCAGCACCTGCGGTTTTTCGCCCAGCCCGCCGCCGTAGTGCGCGAGTTCCGTGTTGACAACCCGGTAGTCGTCGAGCGGCGACCGCACATCGATTCGTGAGGCATCGATCAGATGCACCAGGAGCCCGGTGCGTTCGATGTGCCGCAGAAAGCGAATTCCGAGGCCGATGCCCGCGTGCGCCCCGGCGATCAGCCCCGGGATGTCGGCCACGACGAAGGGCCGGTTCGTGCCAGCCTGAACCACGCCCAAATTGGGCGCAAGAGTGGTGAAGGGGTAGTCGCCGATCTTGGGGTTGGCGGAGGAAATGGCGCCGATGAGGGTCGATTTGCCGGCATTGGGCAGGCCGATGATGCCGACCTCGGCGATGAGTTTCAATTCCAACTGCAGGCTGCGGGTTTGCCCCGGTTCACCGGGTTGTGCAAAGCGGGGGGCGCGATGGGTGGCGGACTTGAATCGCGTATTGCCCTGCCCGCCCCGGCCACCGGTGGCGATGATAAAGGTCTGTCCCTCCCGCGTCAGGTCGGCCAGGAGCCGGCCGGTTTCGGCTTCCCGGATCAGGGTGCCGGCCGGAAGCTCGATAAAAAGATCCTGGCCGTCGCGGCCGGTTTTCTGTCGCCCCTGCCCCGGTTGCCCGTTTTGAGCCCTGAAGTGCCTTCTATGGCGAAAATCATTGAGGGCGCGCCGGTTGGCCGAAACCCGCAGCACCACATCGCCGCCTTTGCCGCCGTCGCCGCCGTCCGGCCCGCCGCGGGGGATGTATTTTTCGCGCCGAAAACTGACACACCCCCGGCCGCCGTTGCCGGATTGAACGGTGATGATCGCCTCATCGACGAATTTCACTCGGCATGTACACTCACTTTTTTACGTGACCGCCCGAGCCGCTCGTAGGCCACAACCCCGTCGATCTTGGCGAATATCGTGTAATCCTTGCCGAGGCCGACATTGTCGCCGGGATGGATCCGGGTGCCGACCTGACGCACCAGAATGTTGCCGGCCTTGACGCGCTCGCCGCCGAAGCATTTTACTCCCCGCCGCTGCCCGGCGCTGTCGCGGCCGTTTTTGGAACTTCCCGCTGCTTTTTTATGGGCCATGGTCTATCTCCTCTTTCGCGTCGAATCGCGCGCGTCGAATCGCCGATTGATTTGTTGATCGCTCTCTGTCGAGACGCACGTCGCCGCCGCTGCGCCTCGAAGGCCGGCGGACGGCGGGCAGGCAAGGGACCCGCCGCCGGAGCGCCGCCGCCTTGCCCGCAAGCAAAAAATCCCCTAAAGGGTTATGCCGTCTATTTTGACGGCCGTATAGGGCTGGCGGTGGCCGTTCTTGCGACGGTAGCGCTTGCGCCGCTTGTACTTGAACACGAGCACTTTTTTGGCCTTGCCCTGTTCGGTGATATGACCGCTGACGGCACCGTTTTCCAGAAACGGCTGGCCGATGCTGACGGTTTCACCGTCGGAGGCCATCAGCACCTTGTCGAATGAAACAGGCGCACCGACGTCGCCCGGGATTTTTTCCACCCGCAGAATTTCGCCCTCCCGAACTTTGTACTGCTTTCCGCCCGTTGCCACTACAGCATACATATTTGACCTCCCCGGATCCGGTCCTGATGACCTGTCGATTCAAAAAATGGATAATATGGATGGTTGCCGTTGGTTTGTCAAGGAAAAACATACCCGTCCGGCCGGGCGCAGGACGGATGGACAGCACCGGAAACCATTCATATATTGACGGGATGAAAATCGTTTCAATTGCCGTCTCCCGCAAAAAAGGGACGCGGAAAAAATGTGTCGACTTCGCCGAGCTGATCGCGGATCACGGCCTGAGCGCCGATGCCCACGCCGGCCGCTGGCACCGGCAGGTCAGCTTTCTGGCCGCCGAAAGCATCGCCGCCGCCCGCGGGCGCGGTCTCGCGGTCGACTTCGGCGACTTTGCGGAAAACATCGCCACCTCCGGAATCGACTGGCCCCGGGTTCCGATCGGCACCCGCTTCAGGTTGGGCCGAACGGCCGTGGTGGAGGTCACGCAGATCGGAAAAGAGTGCCGGAACAAATGCGCCATCTACTACCAGGCCGGCGACTGCATCATGCCGCGCGAGGGGGTCTTCGCCCGCGTGTTGGCCGGCGGGCTCATCCACACCGGAGACGATATCGTGCAGCTGACGGCGAGCGCGGCTGCGACGAATTCCACGGAACGGCCGGGCGCTGACACCGGATAGTGCCCTTCCGCGATCTTTGGCTTGAAGCCTGTATAAAAAAATCAGTGAGCACAATGGAAGCGTATCTCGAACAGGCCGTCGTCCACTGGGACACAACCGCCGGGCGCACCACGCGCAGCTACATCATCGCCGAGGAACCGCTGTCGATCCGCATCCAGGGCAGCCCTTACGCGGTCATCATGCGCACGCCCGGTGACGAGATGGCCCACGCGGCCGGTTTCTGCCTCACCGAGGGCATTGTCGACGAACCGGCCGACTTCACCGCGGTCGCAGCCTGCGACGGCGCGGACACCAACGTGGTCACCGTGACGCTGACCGCTGCCCGCCGCGAAAAAATCGGGCCCACCCTCGAACGCCGGGGCTATATCAGCCAGACCAGCTGCGGCATCTGCGGCAAGGAAATGGTGGCCGAGCTGCAGCAGAGCCTGTCACCGGTGCCGAACGGCCCGATTCTGTCCGCAAAAAGCCTTTTCAACTGCGTCGACACCCTCTCCGCCCATCAGCCGCTGCGCCAACGGACCCGCGCGTCGCATGCCGCCGCCCTGTTCGATGCGGACCTCGATCTGCTGGCCGCCGCCGAGGATGTCGGCCGCCACAACGCGCTCGACAAGGTGATCGGCAAGCTCTTTCTGGCCGGCGCCCTGGCCGACGCCAACCTGCTGGTTCTCTCCTCGCGCACCAGCTACGAACTGGTTCAAAAAGCCGCGCGCGCCGCGATTCCGATCGTTTTGTCGGTATCCCGCCCCACCGCCATCGCGGTGTCGCTGGCCGCGCGCTTGAACATGACCCTCGCCTGCCTGGCCCACCGCGACGGACTCTACATTTTCTGCGGTGCCGACCGGATCCTCTATTGACCCCATGAACGTCGAACATCCAGCATCGACTGGCGAATAAGCCCGTAGGGGCGAAAAATTTTTCGCCCCCACGGGCGCGCACAGGAAACATTCCTTCACACACCAGTTTATAAAAACGCAAAGGGGGCTCCAGACGGAGCCCCCTTTGCGTTTTTATCGGGCCGGTCGTTTATTCCCGGATTTCTTCCTTGACCGACACCGCAATCTTGAAAAGCGCGGTGAGGACGAAAAAGCCCAGGCACCAGATGGCCAGGGATATAAACAGTTCCGGCAGGGTCGGGATATACTCGTTGACCTCGTGCAGCGGGTTCGGCACGAAGCCGCCCGAGATCAGGCCGAGACCCTTGTCGATCCAGGTGCCGGCGAAAACCGCGACGCAGGCCACGGCCAGCACCCCTTCGTTTCGCCGGGTGACCGGGTTGACCAGCAGGATGATGGCGATGACCATCAGCCCCATCGAGGTCCACATCCAGGGCACATAGGTGCCGTGCCCGTGCAGACCGGCGAACAGGTAGGTCAGATGGTCCATGTGCTCGGGAATCTGGCTGTAGAAAACCGTGAAGACTTCGCACAGCAGGAAGAACACATTCAGCACGATGGCGTAGGCCACCGTCTTGGCCAGGCTCTGGATTTGCTGCCGTCCGGGGTCGAAGTTCGTCGTGCGCCTGATGATCAGGCACAGCAGGATCAGCAGGGCCGGGCCGGCGGCAAAAGCCGACGAGAGGAAACGCGGGGCCATGATGGCCGTCAACCAGAAGCCCCGGCCGGGAAGGCCTGAATACAGGTAGGCCGTCACGGTGTGAATGCTGATCGCCCAGGGAATCGAAAGGTAAATGAACGGCGTGACCCAGGCCGGGTAGTGCACCCCGTTGCGCTCGGCCTCGAGCACGTTCCAGCCGACGATGATGTTCAGAAAAAGGTACCCGTTGAGCACGATCGTGTCCCAGAAGAGCACCGAGTGCAGCGTCGGGTAGAGCCAGACGTTGAAGATCCGCTGCGGCTGCCCGAGGTCGACGATGATGAAGGTCAGGCACATGACCAGGGCGGCGATGGCCAGGAACTCCCCCAGGATGGTGATCCGGCCGTAAGCCTTGTAGTCGTGCAGGTAGTAAGGCAGCACCACCATCACCCCGCCGGCCGCCACGCCGACCAGGAATGTGAACTGGGCGATGTAAAATCCCCACGACACGTCCCGGTTCATGCCGGTGATGCCGAGACCGAAATCGAGCTGCTTCAGGTAAATCAGAAACCCGACGCCGATAATGGCGAGCAGCGTTCCCATCCAGCCGTAGTATCTCTTACTTCCTCTAAGCGCTAAATCAAGCATAACCACCTCATACGATGTAATAGACCGCCGGCTCCGTTCCCAAAGCCTGCTTGCGTCGAATGGTGTAATGGGTTCTGATCAGCTCTCGAACCGCCGATTGGGGGTCATACAGGTCGCCGAACGCCAGCTTGCCCCCGGAGGCCTCCACGCAGGCGGGCATCTGGCCCACGGCCAGGCGCTCCGCACAGAAATTGCATTTTTCCACGACGCCTTTCGAGCGGGTTGGAAACTGCTTGTTCGTTTCGGCAATGAAGGGGCGCGGATTGCGGAAATTGAAACTGCGCGCACCGAAGGGGCAGGCCGCCATGCAGAAGCGGCAGCCGATGCAGCGGTGAAAATCCATCATGACGATGCCGTCGTCCGGGTTCTTGAACGTCGCCATGGTCGGGCAGGCGCGGACGCAGGGCGGGTTTTCGCAGTGGTTGCAGAGAACCAGCAGCGGCGTGTGCTCGAGCTTCTCGTTGACGAATCTCATCGGGCTCATGGGAAAGGCGTTGTGATAGGGGGCCGTCCAGATCCATTTGATTTCGTGGCGTTTGATCGGCATGGCGGGGACGTTGTGGATCTTGTGGCAGGCGTCGATCAGCGGCGTAAAATCCGCCTCGGACTCGAATTGGGTGGTGTCGATCACCATGGCCCACTGCTTGGCCTTCAGGGCCTTGTCCCCTTTTTTGGTATACGGCTCGGCGGCCGCGCCGTGCTCGGCCTGTTGGTCGGCGGCACCGTGCTCGGTCTGCTCGGCCTGTTCGGCGGCAAACGCGTCCAGGACCGCGCCGCTGCCCAGGGCCAGTGCTGAAATGCCGAATAGTTTCAATATTTCTCTGCGACTGCGTTCCATCACTTGGTCTCCTTCGGGTTATCGATATGGCAATCCCAGCAGTACGGCCGGACCGAGGCATAATTGTGACACCGGTCGCAAAACTCGGCCTTGTTCGAATGGCAGTCCAGGCAGGTGTTGGACAGGCTCATGACATATTCCTTGCCCTGTGGATTGACGTAAATCCGCTCGGCATTCCGGACCACCGAGTGCCGCCAGAGATCCAGGACCCGCATGTGGTCCTTGGCCATGTATTCCTTGGACCGGACACACTCCTTGGCCTCCTTGGCCTTGGCGGTCAGCACGAGTTCGGGGGCCGGCGCGGCCTTGCCGCGGTTGAACCAGAAGGGCAGGGTCACGATGACCAGAAAAATAGCGATTCCAAGATAAACGAGCTTCTTGTTACCCATCAGCTTACTCCTCCGTCTCTGCCCCGGCTGCCTTCAGTTCTTCCAGGTCTTCGCCGCGCAGGTTCGTGGCTCTTTCGTTTTGTCCCGGCAGGTTCAGGGCGTTGGCCACCATTTCGTGCACGCCGGTCACCTCCACGTCTTCGACCCAGTAGTTCATCAGGTCTCCCAGCACGGCGCGGTCGATGGCGCAGATGGTGGCCAGCATGTTGACGCCGTGGCGGTCCTTGACGGCCTTGACGGCATTGCCCCGCGGCAGGCCGCCGGCCATGCGCAGCTCCATGTCCTCGCCCGCATTGAGGCCCGACCCGCTGCCGCAGCAGAACGTCTGCTCGCGGATCGTGTTGGCCGGCATTTCATAGAAGTTGTTGCACACGTTTTTGATGACGTAGCGCGGCTCTTCGAAAAGCCCCATGCCCCGGGCCGGATTGCAGGAGTCGTGGAACGTGACCTTGAGATGATCGTTGCGCCGGGGGTCCAGGTCGAGCTTGCCGTGCTTGATCAGATCGGCCGTGAACTCGGTGATGTGAACCATCTTGGTCGATCGGGCGCTCTCGAAGCGGGTCCCGGTGATGGGGTTGACCGGCACTTCCAGGAAATCGGCCGGGCCGTTCATGGTGTCCATGTACTGATTGATCACCCGCCACATGTGACCGCACTCGCCGCCCAGGATCCACTTGACGCCCAGGCGCTTGGCCTCGGCATACATCTTGGAGTTGAGGCGTTTCATGGTTTCGTGCGAGGTGAAGAACCCGAAGTTGCCGCCCTCCGAGGCGTAGGTGCTCCAGGTGATGTCGAACCCGTATTTTTCCTGCAGAAAATGGAAGAGCAGCATGTAGCCCATGCAGGTGTAGGTGCCGGGGTCGGCGAACACGTCCCCGGACGGGGTGATGAACAGGAAGTCGGCCCCCTTCTTGTTGAACTGCGGATTGACCCGCACGCCCGTGATCTCCTCGAGGTCGTCGACGAAAAAGTCGAGCATGTCCTTGAACGCATGCGGCTGGATCCCGAGGTGGTTGCCGGTCTTGTAGCAGTTGGACACCGGCGTGGCGATCCAGTCGATGTTCAGTCCCAGCAGGTTGGTCAGCTCGCGGCCCATGATCGTGATCTCGGCCGTGTCGATGCCGTAGGGGCAAAACAGCGAGCACCGGCGGCATTCGGAGCATTGGTACAAGTAGTACCACCACTCTTTCAGCACGTTCTCGCTCATCGGCCGCGCGCCGTTGAGCTTGCCCAGGATCTTGCCCGCCGTGGTGAAGTCGTTGCGGTAGACCGAGCGCAGAAGCTCGGCCCGCAGCACCGGCATGTTCTTGGGATCGCCCGTGCCGATGAAGTAGTGGCACTTGTCCGCACACGCCCCGCAGCGGACGCAGATGTCCATGAAAACCTTGAACGTGCGGAACTTTTCCAACCGTTCCTTGAAACCGTTGTGGATGATTTCCTGCCAGTTTTCCGGCAGCTGCCAGTCGTCGTCGAAACAGCTCCAGGTCCTCGGATTCGGAGCGCCCAGCGTTTCGAGGCTCTTGGGATTGCCGGCGTAGCAGGCGATCCCCTTGCGAATGTCGACGGGAACGTCCATCCAGTCGGTCGCCGTGGGGCGGTTGCCGACGTTGTTTAAGAGTTCTTCTGCAGTTAAAATGTCGGACATATGTTACTCCTTTTCCTCGGATGCGGATGCGTCGGCTGGTTCTCCCGCCGCCGGTTCGGCCGATTCCTTTACGACCGGCAGTCCGGCTTCGATCATCTTGTCTCTGAATTCATCTTCGTATTCATCGTAGGTGTGCACCTCGACCGGATAGTTCCACGGGTTGACATGACGCCGGGCGCGGGTGTCGGCGCGCGTGTTGCGGGTGGGGCTCATGAAAATACCGCCCACGTGCATCAGCTTGCTGAATGGAAAGTAGGCCAGCAGGACACTGACAAAAAGCAGGTGCACGTAAAAAATACTCCCCAGGGTCGCCGGGATGCTGGGCCGGAAGGTGACCAGGCCCATGGCGAGTTCCTTGGCGGCCGTGACGTCGATCTTGGTGAAATACCGCATCAGAATTCCCGTGAAAGCGATCCCGATGATGAGAAACAACGGGAAGTAGTCCGATGCCAGCGAGATGTACTTGACGCCGGGCACGAACAACCGCCGCAGCAGCAGGTAGGTGACCGCCGCCAGAAGGACCAGCCCCGACAGGTAGACCCCCGGCACGCCGATCTGGACGGTGTCCCGCAGCACTTCCAGTCGAAAGAAGCTGTCGATGTTTTCCACCAGCCGCACCGGCAGTGGAACCGGTTCGGTGAAAAACCGGAGGTGGCGGAAGAGAACGGCGAAAAAAGCATAGTGAAAGGCCAGCGCTCCGACCCACAGAAAGATTTCGAGCGAGTAGGACACCCGCCCCTGACGCAGCTTCATGCGGGTGTTGCGGAAAAGGGATCGAAAGGCGGCCACTTCCAGCAGCATGCGCATGAAAACGCCGCTTTTCGAAAAGGGGTTGTCCCATTTGGCATGCCGGATCCAAGGCAGTGATTTTTGCTGCCCGGCGGTGGTGGGAATGTGAAAGGGGACCGGCACGCGCGCCCAGGCCATGATGCGGCGGATAAAAAAAACGATGAAGACCAGCACCGCGGCATAGGGTATCCAGACGCCGAAAACCCATCTGGTGGCCGGAACCGCCGAAGCCCCCACATAGGCCAGCAGAAACAATACGATAACTGCCAGGAGGGAAATTATATACCTTTTGTTCATCGACCAGCTCCTCGTTTACAGCCCGGCGCCGTACCGGCGCCCGCGGCTTGGGTGATTAATGGCACCGAACCGTTCAAGTGGCCGGCTTTTTTTCCGGTTCCTCATCGATCAGGCCCGCCCGTCTAAAGGCTTTGTAGATCTTGTCCTTCTCCTCGTTGGCCTTGAGTTGATAGATTTTCTCGCGGCATTCCATGTAAATGTCGAAGGCAAACAGACTCAGTGCGTCGACCCGTGCCTCGAACTCGAACAAGTCCTCCAGCAAACGGCCTTCCTTGAGGTCTTTCTTCAAATGGGTGCGGACGATGTTCTTTACGACGAGAACGAAGGCGACGGCCTTGGCGGGAGTGAAGTTCTGCACGGCCCGCACCCGAACGATGGGATCGAGCAGCGGGCGGACCGCCTCGCGGCTCATGCCGGTCAGAAGCTGATCGAACAGGCCGGGCAGGCCCTTGGTGAGGTATCCGCCAACGGGATTGGAAAAAGGGTCTTTGTCCCTTTTGAGAAACTGGGCGGTGTCGGGAGCATAGGTTTTGGCCACCATGTCGAACCAGTCGCCGACGATGGCGTCGCGCTTTTTTGCTAATACCTTTTCAAGCCCCATGCGTCGAATGGTCCCGCTCTCTTGCCGCGCTCGGTGTGGACGTGTCTGTATCGGATCGATATCGGGGGGGTGTGTTACGCCCCCCGGCTTACGGGGATCAAGGTGAAGCCTATAGTCAACCTTCGGAATCCTGTCAAGAACAATCGACACCCTCCGCCACGGTCTTTCCGGGAAATCAGCGGTAGTTTTTTTTCCAGGGGTGCCGCCTCTGTTCGGTCACATCCGCCAGGGCCTTGTAAAAGGCGCCCACCGCCAGCTCGGCGCAGTGGTGATTCCCCGCCGGCAGGGTTTGCAGGTAGGCAATCACCTCTTCGGGCGTGATCTCCCAGGCCGCCTCGATGCTGCGGCCCTCGGTCAGGTGCGCCACGGTGTTGGCACAGGCGTTGGTGTTCAGGCACCCGTCGGTCAGGTAGGAAACCGAGCGGATGGACTCGTTTTCGAGGGTCAGGAAAAACTCCACCGTGTCGCCGCAGTCGCCGCTGCGCATCCCGTAGCCGTCCGGCCGGTCCACTCTTTCGCGCCGCTCCCGCCCCAGCGCCATTTCCAGAAATTGGCGCGAATGATCCTGCCAGAAATCGAAAGGTTTGCCCGTCATGACGGCCCCATGCTTTTTTCCCGAAACGAATGGATCGCGTATCAAAAAATGGTTTCACCTCGAAAAAGATCTGTTGTTCGGCCCTATCTACCCGCTGGCTTCCCGGCTGTCAACCCGGTCGGCAAGCGCCGCCGGCAGCGCCATTGAAATCATCCGCGACGAGCGGGTTTTTGGGAATTCACCAAATGAATTTTATTTTAGAAAATATATTTGACTTCACTCGTTATAATCCTTTAAAATACAGGCCTCGATCCCATCGGTTTCTGCACGATCCTTGCGAATATCCGGAAAATCGAAGCGGGTGCCGGGTCCACAGGCCCGCCATCCGGTTAGGTCTCCGCCAGACAAAATTACCTAAAACAGCCGCACGAACAAAACGGGGGTGTCATTTGGGATCTCGGTTTTTTACGGGACCATCGCGGGGGAGAGGGGGGAGGATTTTTCCCTATCATTCGGGTGCGAATCACCAAAAAAGGGAGGAAAAATGAAAAAGGGGATTGCGATTCTATGTGGCCTGGGGATCCTGGCGCTGGCGTCATCACCGCTTTATGCCGGGGGCATCATCAACAAGAACAACCAGAGCGCGGACTACATCCGCACGCTCAACCGCAATGCGGCAACGGACAATGCCGACATCGCCGTCTTCAACCCGGCGGGCATCATGCAGATGGATAACGGCGGCTATGCCAAGCTCGATGTGATGTACTACGCCAAAGACTATTCGAACACGGTGCCCAACAACGCCTTCGCGCCCTTTAACCAGCCTTTCGGCGAACTGAGCCAGGATACGCCCTCGGTCATTCCGGCCCTTTTCGCGATTTACAAGCAGGACCGGTGGGCCGGCTTCTTCGCGTTCACGATCCCGGCCGGCGGCGGCGAACTGGAATACGAGGACGGTTCCGCCCGGACCGTCCAACTGGCCGGCAGAATTGCACAGGCATTCAATCTGGGCGCGACCGGCGGGGCTACGAATCGGCTGCCGTACAATCTGATCACCTCGCAGCAGGAAAAGGTCAAAGACAGCGTCGCCTACGGGTTTTCGCTGGGCGGCTCCTATGCCATCAGCAAGATGTGGTCGGTGGCCGCCGCCGCCCGCTACATCTATTCCTCCCGTGAGTTCGACGGTCAGGTCACCATCGCCTCCTCGGCCGGCCTGGCGCCTTCCTTCCCCCTGTCGCTCGACATCAAGGAAAGCGACGGCGGCATCGGGGGCTACTTCGGCGTGAACTTCGCCCCCAACGACAAGCTCAACGCCGCCGCAACCTTTTTTACCAGCACCGACATCAAGTACGAACGGGAGGTCAAAAAAGACACGCGCCTGCCGAACGGCAGACTGCTCTCCGAAGTGACCGGCTTCCGGGACGGCTCCACCATACAGGACGACATCCCGGGCCAGCTGAACCTCGGGGTTGCCTACAAATTTCTGCCACAGCTGAACGTGGCCGTCAACTACGTCCTTTACTTCGAAAAAAGCGCCACGATCGAAACCTTTTCCGGCGAAGGCAACAGCTGGGACCTCGGGCTGACCGCCGAGTACACGTTCTCACCGCAATGGAGGGCCAGCGTCGGCTACCTTTACACCGATATAAAACTCCCGAACGACCAGCAGATCGCGCAGCCCGAAGAACCCAAACTGGATGCCAACTCCTTCGGAGCCGGGGTCGTGTTCAGCCCGACGACCGCCTGGGATATCACCTTCGGCGGCCTTTACGTCGATTATAAAGACGTGACCGACGATTTTGGCATCAACTACGATAAAAGCGTTTGGAACCTGTCGGCCGGCGTGACCTGGAAGTTCTTCTAATAAATTGTTCGAGGCGGGAAAATCCCCGCCTCGAACAATTTATCGTTTGAACAACGTCTCCAGCTCCCGCACGCTCCACCGCAGCCAGGTGGGGCGGCCGTGGGGGCAGTGAGACGGATTTTCACACCCGTCGAGTTCCTGCAGCAGTTCGCGCGCCTGCCGGTCGGAAAGCGGCTGGCGGGCGCGAACCGCACCGTGGCAGGCCATGAGCTTCAGGCTCTCGTCGACGACGCCGCGCGGCCCCTCGCCGAATCCTTCTTTTGTCAGCGTTTCCGCAATTTCTCTGATCAATGGCACGACGTCCCGGCCGTCAAGCACGGCGGGCACGGAACGCACCACGAAGGTGGTGGCGCCGAACGGTTCGATCTCGAGGCCCAGCTGGTTGAACTCCGCCGCGAGCCGCTGCAGGACGGCGGCCTCGTGCAGGTTCAGCTCGAAGGTTTCGGGCACCAGCAGCCGCTGGGCTTCTTTCTTCAGGCTGTCGGAGCGCCGCTTGAGCCGCTCGTACAGGATGCGTTCGTGGGCGGCGTGCTGGTCTAAAAGAACCAGCCCGTCTGCGGATTCGCACACCAGGTAACTGTTCAGAAACTGGCCGATCACCCGCAGGCCGCCGAAGGCCGTCTGCTGCCAGAGCGCCGCCGGCTCGCGGGGGCGGCTGTCGTCGGCTTCCGTAAGGAGTGCCGCCCGCCCGCCGCGGCGATCCGCGCCGCCCGCCGCGCCCTTGTCGGTGGCGGCGTCGCGGCCAAGGACGGCGGACCCGTCCCCGTCCCGCATGCGGCGCGCCTCGTAGGGTATCTCCCGGCTTTCCGCGACCCGCGGGTCTCCCTGAAAAAAGGCCGGACGCGGCGTCTCTGCGGGTCGCCCCCACCTGGGCCGGTCGCTGCGATCGAGCGTTTCGGACACGGCCGCCTGCACCAGGTCGTGAACCACGCGCTGGTGCGCGAAGCGGACCTCGTTCTTGGTGGGGTGGACATTGACATCCACCTGGTCGTACGGAACGGTGACAAAAAGCGCTGCCACCGGATACTGCCCTTTCACCAGTCGCTGCCGGTAGCCGGCGAACAGGGCGTGCAGGATGACCCGGTCGCGGACATGGCGCCCGTTGACGAAGATGAACACGCCGCGCGAGGTCCTGCGCAGCTGCTTCGGGTCGGCCACCCAGCCGCCGACGGTGCCGGCCTCGGCCTGCCGGTCGACGGCATAGAGATCCTCGCGCAGCCCCGCCCCCAGGACGTCGACGATCCGCTCGAGCCGGTCGCCGGCGGCGGGCCAGCTCTTGATCGTCCGGCCGTCATGCACCAGCCGGAAATGGACCGCAGGCCGTCCCAGGGCGATCGCGGCCACCGTGTCGGCGATATGCCCCATTTCGGTGGTGACGCTCTTCATGAACTTGCGCCGGGCCGGTGTGTTGAAAAAAAGGTTCTCCACCGTCACCATCGTGCCCGGCGGCGCCCCCGCGTCCGCCACCTGCTCGATCTTTCCGCCCGCAACCCGAATCCGGGTCCCGGCCGCAGCGTGCTTCTCGCGGGTGACAATGGAAAAATGCGACACCGCCGCGATGCTGGGCAGCGCCTCGCCCCTGAATCCGAGACTTCGGATGGAAAACAAATCGGTGTCGCCGGCGATCTTGCTGGTGGCGTAGCGCTCCAGGGCCAGCAGGGCGTCGTCGCGCCCCATGCCGACGCCGTCGTCCGACACCCGGATCAACCGCCGGCCGCCTTTTTCCACCTCGATGACGATCCGGGTGCCGTCGGCATCCAGCGCATTTTCAACCAGCTCCTTGACCAGCGAGGCCGGCCGCTCGACCACCTCACCGGCGGCGATCTTGTTGGAGACGGATTCGGGGAGGATGCGGATTTTGGACATTGGGTTGTAACTATTCATCAATTTGTTCCAGCCGATTTTCTGGCACATTGAGAAAAGGAATGTGTCTCAATGCTTATAACCTTCACCTGAAAAGCGAAAATCAACATAACCCGTGACGCGTAACCCGCAACGCGCAACCCTATCCGTTTTCTTCTTTAACAAACCGCTCCAAAAACTCCGTTTCGAGCGGGGACAGATCGAATTTGTTGCCGGCCTCTTCGATCAGCTTGGCCAGGGATCGGTCGGGAGTGTAGTTGTGCTCGTCGATCACCCAGCGGGCGGCCTTTCTGATATTCTCGTTAACTGGTTGAATGGTTGTCATCTGCAGACTCCTTTGATTGGGATCGGGGTATGGTCGCACGCGGCACAGGGAAAAAAGGTGCCGCCGATGGTCGCGTGGAAATCCACCGGCAATTCCGGCAACACCGCTGACCGTCTTCGGAATTTGCCGGGTTGCTAAACGCCGCGCAGGCTCATATAGGCTTTACCCAAGATAAAATCTTGGCAAGGCCGGCGGCGGGGCTGAACCTTGAACCTCTCAGTTCAGCATATGCCGACGACCGACACCAGCAGCCAAAATATTTATCTTGAAGTCTATAGCGGCGGCTTTCGCCGGTGGTGGTCCGTGCTCTGTTCGAAACCGTGAGCCACCTGGAACAGCCGCTGCTCATCGAAATGCCTGCCCAGTATCTGGAGGCCGATCGGCAAACCGTCGGAAGAAAACCCGCACGGCAGGGAAATTCCGGGAATGCCGGCCAGGTTGGCGGAAAGAGTGAAAATATCCGACAGGTACATGGTCAGCGGATCGTCCGCTTTTTCACCCATTTTGAAGGCGGGCGTGGGCGTGACCGGCGTCAGGATGACATCGCAGCGCTCGAAAGCCTTCTCGAAGTCTTTTGTGATCAGCGTCCGGACCTGCGAGGCCTTGCCGTAATAGGCGTCGTAATAGCCGGCGGAGAGGCAATAGGTGCCGATAATGATGCGCCGCTGAACTTCGGTCCCGAATCCCCTGGAGCGCGTGCGGCGGTACATGTCGATCAGGTCTGAAGCGGTTTCCTCCCGGAACCCGTATTTGACCCCGTCGAACCGGGCCAGGTTCGAACTGGCTTCCGAAGGCGCAATGACATAGTACACGGCGATCACGTAGCGCGTGTGCGGCAGGGACACCGCCACCCGTTCGGCGCCCAAATCCTCGATGGCCCGGATCGCCGCCTCGACGGCGGCCGCAACTTCCGGGTCCAGCCCGTCGATGCCGTAATATTCGCGCGGAATGCCCACCCGCACGCCCTTCAAGCTTCCTCCCAGGGCGGCGGTGTAATCCGGGACCTCCACCGGCACCGAGGTGGAGTCGGCCGGGTCGTGGCCGGCGATGACGTTCATGACCAGGGCGCAGTCGGTGACGCTGCCGGCCAGTGGCCCGATCTGGTCGAGAGAAGACGCAAAGGCCACCAGGCCGTAGCGCGACACCCGTCCGTAGGTGGGTTTCAGACCCACCACCCCGCAGTGGGCCGCCGGTTGCCGGATGGAGCCGCCGGTGTCCGAGCCTAAAGCGGCCAGGCACATGTCGGCGGCCACGGCCGCCGCCGCGCCCCCGCTCGAGCCGCCGGGCGTGCGGGTCGGGTCCCAGGGGTTGCGGGTCGGCTTGAAGCCGGAATTCTCGGTGGAGGACCCCATGGCGAACTCGTCCATGTTGAGCTTGCCGATGCACACGGCCCCGGCCGCCTTGAGCTTGCGGATGACGAACGCGTCGTAGGGCGGAATGAAATTCTCGAGAATCCGGGAGGCGCAGGTCGTCCGCAGCCCTTGGGTGCAGATCACATCCTTGATCCCGACCGGAATGCCGGTGAGCGGCCGGATGTTCCCGGCGGCGATCAGGCGCTGCGCCTGACGCGCCTCTTCCAGGGCCCGCTCGGCGGCCACCGTCAGAAAGGCGTCGACGCGCTCTTCGACCGCCGTGATTCTGTCCAAAAGCGCCCGGGTGAGTTCCTCCGCGCCGATCTCTTTTTTTTGCAGCAGATCGTGCGCCTCGGAAACGGACAATTCATACAGATCCATTAAACGTTCCTTTACCCGATTACCTTCGGCACGATGAAGCTGCCGTCCTCTTTTGCGGGCGCGTTGGCCAGGGCCGCGGCGTTGTCGAGGTGGCCGTGCGGTGCGTCTTCCCGAAAGGCGTTGGTCCGTGATACGGCGTGGGAGGTGGCGCGGACCCCGCGGGTGTCGACGTTTTTGAGCTGATCGACGTATTCGAGGACCGTTCCGATCTGATCGACGAATTTTTCGATCGCCGCCGCGTCGAGTTCCAGCCGCGCCAGCCGGGCCACGTAAACGATTTCTTCCCTGGTGATTTTCACGCGCACCTCACAGCCGTTAAACGTGTGTCGCTTCCTCCGCGCAAAGCGGTCATGGGGTTTGAATCGCCCCGATGACTATCGGACGATACCCCTCTTTTTTCAGCCGCGCGAGGTCGTCACCGGCCGCGTCGCGGCTGGCGTACCGCCCCACGCGGATGCGAAACCAGATGCCCTTGCCCGGCACGACGGCGATGACCTTGTAGGCCGGATAGCCGCGATCCTTCAGTTTCTTGACCACCGCGTCGGCCTCGGCCAGGTCCTTCAGGGAAACCGCCTGGATCGTCACCTTTCCGGGGTCATCCGCCGAAGAGCCGGGGACGGCCGGGCCCGGCGGCAGCGCCCCCGAAGGACTCATCGGTTTGGCAGCGGTATTTTTAGCCGCTTTCCCGGCCTCCGGCTCCTTCTTTTCGACCGGCTGCGCCTCTTCCGCACGGGAGCCCCGGCCCGCCGGCCGTTTTTCCTGCGGCGGCTCCGGCACGGTTGGCGGGGGCGAATGCGAGGCGCTCGGGCCGCTTTTTTTCAGCTCCTCGTAAAAATCGAGTTCGGCATTGGTTTTCGCCTCGCCGGTTTCCACCTCGACCGGCGCCAGCTGCTTTCGCGTGTCGGCCGCGATCAGGCCTTCGAGTTCCCGGGTGAGCTTGTGGATGTCGAACGTCACCGGTGCCGTCCCGCGCCCCACCAGAACGCCGATGCCGAACATCCAGGCCGCAATCAGAACGATAACCGCGTACCGCCCCCAGGCGATAGAGCGAACGCTCCTGCGGGCGCGAGAGCTTCCCGCCGCTTTTTGTTTGCCGTCATTCGACACGGTCTGCACAGGTGTATAGCCACATTTTCAGGAGGGCCACGGATGGTTTCCCGGCCGGACTGGTGCCTCGTTCGACCGGATCACATCTTTTCGGGCGCATCGACCCCCAGCAACGCCAGCCCGTTTCGAATCACTTTGCGGATCGATTCCACGAGGCACAGCCGGCCGCGGCTGAGCACCGGGTCTTCGGACAACACCCGGTGTTTGTTGTAGTAGGCGTGAAAAGCCGCCGCCAGGTTCATGAGAAAAAAGGTGATGCGGTGCGGCTCCAGCTTCTCGGCGCTCAGGGCCACCGCGGCGGGATATTGCGCCAGGGTTTTGATCAACAGGATTTCTTCGGGTTCCAGCAGCCGCGCGACGGCGGTCTCGTTCCAGCCGGCATCCGCCATCCCGTTTTCGGCGGCTTTGCGGATGATGCTCGAAATTCGGGCATGCACGTACTGAACGTAATAGACCGGGTTTTCGTTCGTCTGCTGCTTGGCCACCTCCAGATCGAAGTCGAGGGGACTCTCGTAGTGGCGGGTCAAAAAAATAAAGCGGGCCGCGTCCTTGCCGACTTCATCGACGACGTCGCGCAAGGTCACGAACTCACCGGCACGGGTCGACATGGCCACCGGCTGCCCGCCCCGCAGCAGGTTGACCAGCTGGACCAGGATGACCTGGAATTGGCCGCGCGCATGGCCGCCGGCCTCGATCGCCGCCTGCAGGCGGGGGATGTAACCGTGATGGTCGGCGCCCCAGACATCGATGACGCGCTCGAATCCGCGCCGGTACTTGTTCTCGTGATAGGCGATATCGGAGGCGAAGTAGGTCGTCTGGCCGTTTTGGCGCACGACCACGCGGTCCTTCTCGTCTCCGAGATCGCTGGTCCTGAACCACAGCGCGCCGTCTTTTCCGTACACGATGCCGCGTTTTTGCGAATCGGCCAGGATGCGCGCCACCTCCCCGGAATCATACAGGCTCTGCTCGCTGAACCACTCGTCAAACGACACACCGAACAGGTCCAGGTCTTCGCGAATGCCGGCCATGATTGCGCCGGCCGCCGTGCGCGCGCACGCCGTAACGGCCTCGTCCTCCCCGCACCGCAGCAGCGCATCGCCCTGCCGCTCTTTGATCTGCGCGGCGATATCGCGGATGTAATCCCCCTGGTAGCACTCTTCCGGGAAGGGGTCGTTCTTTCCGAAAAGCGCGCGGTACCTGAGAAACACCGACCGGCCGAGGGTCCGGATTTGCCGACCGGAATCGTTGATGTAGTATTCCCGCTGGACGTCGTACCCGCAGAAGGCCAGGATGTTGGCGACGGCATCGCCCACGGCGGCGCCCCGGCCGTGACCGACATGCAGGGGGCCGGTCGGATTGGAACTGACGAACTCCACCTGCACCTTCTCGCCCCGGCCCACTGCGGAGGCCCCGTAGCGCCGATCGGCGGCCTGGATTTCCAGCAGCACCGGGTGCCAGGCGGCGGGCCTGACGTAAAAGTTGATAAACCCCGGCCCGGCGATCTCGACCTTTTCGAGCAGGCGCTGCGAATCGGCCAGCCGGTCGACGATCGCCTGCGCAATTTTGCGCGGGGCGGTTTTCTGCAGCGAGGCCGCAACCATGGCGACGTTCGTCGAAAAATCACCATGCGCTTCGAGCTTGGGTTCTTCGAGATTCACCGCGGGAAATTCGGCCGATGGCAGCAATCCCTGCGCGTGGGCCCGCGAGGCGGCTTCGGTGATCAGTTTCTTTATCTGGTTTTTCATCTGCCGACGCTGATGCCAAGTGACGGTTCAGGTTAAATGATTATAAAACTTTATTTTTTAGTGAATTTAAGGGAACAAGTCAAGAAAGTTCGCGGCGGCAAGCACGGCGGCCAATGTCGCATGGCCCCGGGCGGATGGCCGCATTTTTTTGTTGACGGGGGCAGCGGTTGGATATAAAGACTCGCCAAAGGTCGGCAGAAGCCGGCGATAGCCCGAAATCCGGAAAATTTAACTCGAAAATTTGAAGCCACGAAGGCAGCGTGCACCATGAAGGTGCCCCGGTGCCCGTGGCTTTTTTGTTTACACCAAGAGGAGGAAGAAATGAAAAAAGTCTGTTTTGCGGCATTTCTGTGGCTTGCAGCGGTTTTATGGGTCGCGCCCGCAGCGGCCCACTTCGGGATGGTGATTCCCTCGGATCCGATGGTCATGCCGCAAGACGAAAAAAACCTCGCCCTGCAGCTCTCTTTTTCCCACCCTTTCGAAGGCGTCGGCATGGAGCTGGAGAAACCCAAGGCCTTCGGGGTGGTGGCGAACGGTAAAAAGGAGGATCTTGGATCGTCCTTGAATCCCATGAAGGTGATGGACCACCAGGCCTGGCAGGCAAAGTACGAGATCAAGCGGCCCGGGGTCTACATGTTTTACATGGAACCGCAGCCCTACTGGGAGCCGGCCGAGGATCTGTTCATCATCCATTACACCAAGTCGGTGGTGACGGCCTTCGGCGACGATGAGGGCTGGGATGCGGAGATCGGCCTGAAAACCGAGATCGTGCCCCTGTCGAAACCCTACGGCCTTTACGCCGGCAACGTCTTTCAGGGCATCGTCAAGCTGGATGGCCAGCCGGTGCCCTATGCCGCTGTCGAAATCGAGTACTACAACACGGATAAAAAGGCCGCGGCCCCGACCGATTACATGGTCACCCAGACCATCAAGGCCGACCGGAACGGTGTGTTCACCTATGCGGCGCCCCGCCCCGGCTGGTGGGGATTTTCGGCTTTGAACGAGGCCGACTTCAAAATCGAGAAAGACGGCCGGGACAAGGCGGTCGAGATCGGGGCCGTGCTGTGGGTGCACTTCGAGCCGTGGCAGCAAAAATGAGATCATCGGGTATTTTGATGCGGCTGTAAAGTATAAGGTCGCCATTTTGCGCGCCGCGGGTCATCACGTCGACCGGATAAAAATCGGCCAATGCGTCGACAGCTGTTTCTCAAATGCCCCAGCGGGTGGACGGAGGCCGGTGGGAGTGAAAATTGATGACCCCCTGATGATCTTTCCAGAATTCAAGGAGATCACCCGATGATGCGAAAATACTTGATGGTCGTGTCGACGGCCCTTATTTTCCCGGCGGCACTTGCCGGGGCGGATGATGCCGCCACCCGGCAGGAAATCGAGCGGCTCGAACGCCGGGTCGGGGAACTGGAGCGGCAACAGGAAACAACCGTGAAGGAGTTCGGCGAATTGTCCGACTTTGCGAAGCACGTTTCCATCGGCGGGGTCCTGTCGGGGGCCTACCAGTACGAGTGGGTCAGCGGCCCCTCTGACCCCGACGACCTGGGCCGCGGGGCAATTTCGTTTCAGCCCGAAGTGAGCATTACCCCCACCGAGGCCGACGAGATTTTCTTTCTGTTCGGCTTTGCCGCCGGCAACGGGCTGGCGGCCGTGACCCCCTTCACCCTGGCGCCGTGGGCGGCAGGGGTCGAGGACGACGTCAAGGACATCAACGGCCGCAACCGCGACTACCTGCTTCAGGGCTGGTACAAGCACACCTTCACCTTCGGTGAAGAGCACACGCTGGGACTGAGCGGCGGAATCATCGACGCCACTGCCTACCTGGACGACAACGCCTATGCCAACGACGAGTACACCCAGTTCATGAACGAGGCCCTGGTCAACGGGCCCAACTCCTTTCTGCCCTCGTGGGATGTCGGCGGTGCCGCAGAGTGGGACCTCGGCCCGTTCGGGCTCAGAGGCGTTTACATGAACGTCGGGGAAAACGAGGACGGCAACAACTACAATTTCTACGGGGTGCAATTCGGCTATACCCTTAAAACCGCCCTGGGGGAGGGCCACTACCGGGTGAACCACAACTGGAGCAGCAAGGCCTTCCTCGATCCGGACGGCACGGCTGAGGAGCGGCGCAGCGCCCTTCTTTTTTCCTTCGACCAGGCCCTGGGCGATGTTTTCGGCGCCTGGATCCGGGTGGGTTTTCAAACCGATGATGCCCTGATCGGCTATCAGAACATATACTCCGGCGGAATCAACATCAACGGAACCTTGTGGGGGCGCGAGCAGGACAATATCGGTATCGGCTACGGGTATCTGGACGACGCCGAACAGACGGGCGAGAGCCTGACGTATACTCACGTGGCGGAAGGCTATGTGCGTTTCGGGCTGAACGAGTACCTTTTTCTGACCCTGGATCTGCAGTACATGAAAGATGCGTATGTCGCCGGCGAAAACGACACCGACGGCTGGATAGCCGGCGTGCGGGCGACGTGCGAGTTCTGATGTGAAGATTACGCCGCCCCATCGTGGGGTCAACCTGATTGGGGAAAAAAGTTTATGCACATCTCCGAAGGCGTTCTCTCGGCGCCGGTCCTGATATCCGGCGGCGTTCTGGCCGCCGCCGGCACGGCGATCGGCCTTAAAAAAATCGACTACGATCACCTGGCCCGGGTCGGCATCCTGTCGGCCACCTTTTTCGTGGCATCCCTGGTGCACGTCCCCATCGGCCCGTCCAGCGTACACTTGATCCTGAACGGCATCGTGGGGCTGCTGCTGGGATGGGCCGCCTTTCCGGCGATTCTGGTGGCTTTGCTGCTGCAGGCGGTCTTTTTTCAGTTCGGCGGCATCACCACCCTGGGCGTCAACACCATCATCATGGCCCTGCCGGCGGTCATCTGCTATTACCTGTTCTCGCCGCTGGTGCGGAAAGATCGAAAAGCTCTTCTCTTAGCCGGCGGATTCGGCTGCGGGTTTTGTGCCGTTTTGCTCGGGGCCCTCATCGTGGGCCTGGCTCTGATGGTCACGCAGGAGAATTTCCTGACGGTGGCCACGCTGGTGGTCACCGCCCATCTGCCGGTCATGATCATCGAGGGCATCGTCACGGCTTTTTGCGTCGTATTTCTCAAGAAGGTTCAACCGGGCATGCTTCCATAAATTTATCCTGTCGGATAAATTTGTTATGGGAAAAACATGAGGATAAAAAAAAGTACACTCCAGGTGAATGATGTTCAAAGTTACCGAAAAAATACTGCCGCTTAGGATCGGAACAACAGCGTTTTTCATGACCGTGATGCTGCTGCTCTCTTGCAGCCGGGCGCTGGCCCACAACGTGACCGTGTTTGCCTGGGTCGAAGGCGACACGGTCCACGTCGAGAGCAAATACAGCGGCGGCCGGCGGCCGATGGCCGCCCCCGTGGAAGTCTTCGACGGCCGGGGCAGCCTCCTGCTGAAGGGGGCGACCGACGACAACGGTGAATTTTCCTTCAAGGTGCCGACAAAAACCGAGATGAAAGTGGTCGTGCTGGCCGGCATGGGCCACCGGGGCGAGTGGACGATTCCCCTGGCGGATCTCACCGGCGCCGAACCTCCACCGCCCGCGGTGCCGGCCGGTTCCGGGCCGACCGCCGCAACCGGCGTGCCGGACCAAACCCCGAATACGGCCCCGGCGGTCGCCGCCAATCCGACCCCCGCGGATGGCGTGACCGCCGCCCAGATCCAGAATGCGGTCGAAAGGGCGCTGGACGCCAAGCTGCAGCCGCTCATGAAACTGCTGGTCGAAACACGCACCAGCGGTCCGTCGGTCACCGATGTCCTGGGCGGCATCGGCTACATTTTCGGTTTGATCGGCGTGGCCGCGTACGTCAGCGCCAAGCGTCGAAAACCCTGATAGCCGAGGCCATTTTAACGGTATCCGATGCTCACCGAACCCTTTGCAATCGGCAATTCGATCATCCACCGCATCGATCCGCGGTTCAAGGTGGTCTTCGCGGTCTTGTTTTCGATCGTCGTCGCCGTTTCGTACCGCTTTCCGACCCTTGTGGCCGCCTTGGTGGCGGCCGCCGTCCTGACCCTGGCCGCCCGCCTGAAACTCAAGGCCGTCGCCGCCCGGCTGGCCGTTCTCGTAGGCTTTCTTTTCCTGCTGTGGGTCCTCTTGCCGCTGACCTTCGGCGGCGAAGCGCTGGGCCGACTCGGTCCGCTGACCCTGTCCCGCCCCGGGGTGGTTCTGGCCGCTCAGATTTCGCTCAAGTCGCTGGCCATCATGCTGGCCTTCGTCGCCCTGATCACCACCATGAACTTCACCACGCTGGGTCACGCCCTGGACCGTCTGCACCTGTCGGGCAAATTCGTGCATCTGCTGCTGATGACCTATCGCTACATTTTCGTTATCGAACAGGAATACCAGCGCATGGTGCGGGCGGCGAAAATCCGCGGCTTCCGGCCGGGCACCAACCTGCACACCTACCGGACGTTTGCCTATTTTGTGGCGATGCTCTTCGTGCGCGCAGCGGCCCGCGCCGACCGGGTCTATCGGGCCATGCGCTGCCGCGGTTTCAACGGCCGTCTTTACTGCCTGGCCGAGTTCCCGCCCCGCCCCGCCAACTGGGTATTTGCGGCACTGATGGCGCTTTCCGTTTCTGCCCTGGCTTTTCTGGAGTGGGGCAACCTCCGCTAAACCGATTGCTTTTTACCGGATTCGACACTACATTGGCCTCCATCAGTACCCGGGTGCGTCGAATCGACCCACCCGGATGATTCAACCCGCCCGCGGCCTCCGCTGAACCCGGACCCAAGGCGCCTGAGAGTCGAGCCGCCATGGCAGGAAAACCGATCTTCAAACTCGAGGGCATCACCTTTCACTACCCGGGCGCGGCGCCCGTGCTGAAGGATCTGGACTTCACCCTTTCCGCAGGCGAGCGCATCGGCCTGATCGCCCCTAACGGCAGCGGTAAGACCACTCTTTTCCACATCGTCATGGGCTTGCTCAAACCGGACGCGGGCCGGATCGAGATTTTCGGGCGGCCGGCCGCGGTGGAAGCGGATTTTGCCGCCGCTCGCCGCCAAATCGGCCTGCTTTTCCAGGATGCCGACGACCAGCTCTTCAGCCCGACGGTTTTGGAAGACGTGGCTTTCGGCCCGCTCAATCTGGGAAAAAGCACGGCCGATGCGATTGCAATCTCCCGCAAAACCCTTTCTTTTCTGGGTCTGGAAGGCTTCGAGGATCGCATCACCATCCGGCTTTCCGGCGGTGAAAAGCGCCTGGTGGCATTGGCCACGATACTGGCGATGGAGCCGCGCGCCCTGCTGCTGGACGAACCGAGCGCCGGGCTGGACGAGGCCACCAAAAACAGGCTGATCGACATATTGAAGGGCCTGAATATCGGCTGTGTCATCGTTTCCCACGAGTTCGATTTTCTATCCGAAATCACCGACAGGATCTACACTCTGCAGGATGGCCGGGTTCAGGTTGACACGGCCGTCCACCTCCACGAACATGTGCATGCGCATCCATATGGCGTTCAGCCCCATAAACACGATTGAAAAACCCGGTTCTGCTGGCAGGCTGTGCCCGCCATACAGCGGCGCCGCGCGCGGCCGCCGGCAGGAGGAGACTGATATCGGAGGGTTTCGTTGCTCTATAACGGAATCGTCGGGCATGAATGAGAGAGGTATCTTTCGGGCAACACTTTGGATACACGGGTGATCGGACGACGGCTTCACGGGGAAAGGAGAGGCATGGACAGCGCCTTTACAAAAACAGAGAAGGCCGGGGTGGGGTTGATTGTTTTGATCACGATCGGCGTCCTTGCCGCGCTGCTGGTTCGCGGGCCGATTCCTCAATCTCCGAGCTACCACGCGTTTGCCGACAGCAGGGCCATGGGGGGCATTCCGAATTTTTCGGATGTCGTCTCCAATCTTTTTTATGTGCTGGTCGGGGTGTTGGGCCTCTACAAACTGTCGGTAAGCGGTACCCTTCGTATTGTCGACGAGAACAAAGCGGCATACACGGTGTTTTTCGCGGGCGTGGCCCTGGTCGGGATGGGATCCGGCTACTATCACCTGGCACCCACCAATGCAACGCTGGTTTGGGACCGCATCCCGATGACGGTGGCGTTCATGGCGCTTTTTTCCATCATCGTCAGCGAATTCGTGTCGATACGATCCGGCGTAAAACTCCGGGGCCCGCTCGTGGCGGCCGGCATCCTGTCGGTGGTGTACTGGTACTGGACGGAGGCCGCCGGCCGCGGAGACCTGCGGCCCTACATCCTCGTCCAGTTTCTGCCGATGGTCGTCATTCCCGTCATCCTTGTTTGTTTCCCGTCCGTTTTTACAAGGGTGAGCGGGTATTGGTGGCTTTTGGCGGCCTACGTCCTCGCCAAACTGTTCGAACATTTCGATAAAGAAATTTTCGGGATCCTGGGTTTCGTCAGCGGCCACACCCTGAAACACCTCGCCTCGGCCGTGGGGGTGTATATTTTGCTGGTTTCGTATTCCCGGCGTTGCAGCGTTAAAAAATCACCGCAAAATTTGACCCGCCGCTTGATTTTGTCATCACCGGGCTGATCTCATTGGAAAGTGCCTGGCCGAAAACGCCCCTCCCCAGTGGGAGGGGGTGGGGAGAGGGACGTCAAGGGTGAGGGAAAAAAGTTTCCGTTCAACCACTGGATGGAAGCGGTCTCTCCCAGGTAACGGTGGGTGACTTTTGAATTTTGGAATTTTTCACGGAAGCATTTAAGTTCTTTCTCGATCAAACTGGCCGCTTTTCAGGCCAGCGGCAGGGCTGAACCTTAAGCCTCGAATCGCATTCATCATTCGACCCTGCACCGTAAACCGTAAACCTTTGACCCATCTTTTATCATGCGCCAACGACCGCTACCAGCAGCCAAAACCTAAAGGATTGGACATGCGCCATATCGCTTTCGTCTGTGGACAAAAAAAATGGCAGATCACCTGGGGGGTGTTCGGCTGCGTCGTGGGGGCGATGGTTCTGTACACTCAGGGCTGCAGCGGCCCGACGTTGAAGCCCTGGCACACCCAAAGACTGACCGAGGAATTCACGGTTAACAGCCTGGCCGAGGTCCGGACCCTCGATGACTATGTGAAACTGGAAGAGCGGTTGTTTGCACAACTGGAAGAAAAAGTCTACGCCCCTACCGGAACCGGCCCCGAATATGAACTCGTGCGCTACAGTGCCGGCAGCCAGGCCGATCCGCAACACCGGAATCCCAACTGGAACCACACCTTCGAACTTCCCGCCGAATCGCCGGTCGGCGGCGTCCTCCTGCTGCACGGCATGTCGGATTCGCCTTACAGCCTCCGCGCCCTGGCCCAGACCCTCAATCAGCACCATTTCTGGGTGGTCGGTCTGCGCCTGCCCGGTCACGGAACGGCGCCCTCGGGACTCAGGTTCGTCACCTGGCAGGATATGGCGGCCGCGGTGCAGCTGGGCATGACGCACCTGGCGGCCAAAGTGGGACAACAGCCGATCCACATCGTGGGCTATTCGACCGGAGCGCCGCTGGCTCTGAACTTCAGCCTGGATGCCCTCGAAAAAACCGCCTCGCCGCTGCCGGCAAGCCTGGTCCTTATTTCCCCGGCCATAGGGGTTCACCGGGCGGCCGGACTGGCCGGCTTCAAGGACGGTCTGTCCCGCATTCCCGGTTTGGGAGGCCTCGCCTGGCTGTCGGTTCAGCCCGAATTCGATCCCTACAAGTACAACTCTTTTGCCACCAATGCCGGGGCCCAGGTTCACCGCCTGACCCGCTCGGTGTCCAAACGCGTTGCGGACCGGGCCCGCAGCGGTCCATCAGCGCTTTTTCCCCCGACCCTGGTATTTAAATCGACCGTCGATGCCACCGTTTCGCCCAATGCCGTGGTCGACAATCTGCTCCGGCACCTGGAGCCTGCAAGGCATGAACTGGTGTTGTTCGACATCAACCGGTTTGCGGCCAAAACCAGGCTGCTGATCGACGACCCGGCTCCGCTGACCGACCGCTTGATGGCCGATGAGACCCTGCCGTTCACCCTGACATTGGTCACCAACGAGGACCCGGAAAGCCCGCGGCTCATCGCGCGCCAAAAGGCCCCTTTTTCGAGCGATTCGGAGCCGAAGCCCCTGCACCTGGCCTGGCCGACCGGCGTGATCTCATTATCCCATGTGGCGCTGCCGTTTCCTCCCGACGATCCGCTCTACGGTCAGCGCCCGCCCGACGATGAGACCGTTCTCTTTTTAGGGCAGATGGCGCTTCAGGGCGAGCGCGGCTTGCTGAAGATATCCTACGACTGGCTGGTGCGCTTGAGGTACAACCCCTTCTACGGCTTTCTGGAGAGCCGGACCCTGCAGTGGATGGAGAGCGCCGGCAATCGCTGACCGTTCAGGCAAGAGGCCGGCCGTGAGGGGGCGCCTTCCCGCTCTTGCGAAATTCCTTACCCCTAGGTTTCCCTAGTGATCCATACTTGGTTTATTGGCGTTGACGGTTTCGGGCCGGTTCTTCTATTTTTAAATCAGCATCACACCGGCACCGAAGGAGCATCCATGACACCGCCCGTCGATCGAGCCGCCATGCGGCTCGCCATTGAAAAGGCCAGGGATAACTTCGCTGGAATCGAAGCCGACCATGCATTGAACACCCCCCAGACCATAGCACTTTACATGTGGCTCATCGATTACGAGGCGCTGAACAAAATTGAACCGATAGACAAGCTCCACCGCCTCTTGATCGGGTGCCTGGAAAATCAGGTCGTCACCCGCGGCGACCAGGAGGAAATGACCATAATCTGCCGCCGATTTCACGACGCCGACAGTTTCTGGTCGGCGCGCGGCATCGTTCATGAACCCCTGGAACTGTAGCAACACAGCGCGGCGGGATGCCGTGATGACCGAATGCCCCCGCTGTTATGGCCGGGCCGCTCAAGCCTGGAACCGGATCAGTATGTCGCCGGCTTCCACCGCCTGGCCGACGGCGCCTTTCACCTCGGCGACGACCCCGTCTACCGGCGAGGCCACGTCGCTTTCCATTTTCATGGATTCGAGAACCACCAGGGTCTGGCCGCGAAAAACGTGCTCGCCCTCCTTGACCGGCACCGCCACCACCAGCCCCGGCATGGGGCAAAGGAGCACGTTGTCGGCCGGCCGCTCGGCCCGGGCGGGCATGTAGCGCATCAACTCCCACTCCCGTTGCTTATAGATCTCGAACACGCGCGTGATGCCGCTGAAGGCAACGAAGATGAAGGACTGTTCCAGCCGCAGCCGGAAGCGGTGGACCCGTCCATCGATGGTCAGGTTGAGCCGGCGGCGGTAGAATTCGAATTCGGGTGTTTCCACCGCGTAGACGTTGGAGCCGACGCGGATGGTCCAGCGCCGGCCGGCGGTCACGCCCTCGAGCAGCACCGCCAGCACGTCGCCCCCCGAACGGATCGTGTACCGATGTTCGCGCCGGACGGTTTTTTCCCCGCCGATCCGGGAGGCCATCGGCCGCAGGGACTCCTGCACGGCCACCATGCGGACGTGATAGATCAGGGCCGCCGTCAGCGCCGCCAGCTCGAAGGCCCGGCGCTCCGGCGGGATTTTAGGCCGGCTGTGTTCGAAATTGCGCTCGATGAACCCGGTGGACAGTTTCCCCGCGGCAAACTCCGGATGGCTCAGGATGCTGTTGGCAAAATCGATGTTGGTGACGACCCCTTCGATGTGGTAGCCGTTTAAGGCCTCGACCAGGCGGATGCGGGCCTCTTCCCGGTCGCGGCCGTGGCAGATGACCTTGGCCAGCATGGAATCGTAGTAGACGCCGATGCTGCTTCCGATATGAACGCCGCTGTCCACGCGGATGGCGCCGCCCCTGGGCTCCGCGTAGCGGGTGATCATGCCCGTGGACGGGATGAACCCCCGGTCGGGGTCTTCGGCGCAGATGCGCGCCTCCATGGCCCAACCGTCGAATGTTACGCCGTCCTGCCCGAAGCCAAGCGGCTCGCCGGCGGCGATCCGCAACTGAAGCTCGACGATATCCAGGCCGGTCACCAGCTCGGTGACCGGATGCTCGACCTGCAGGCGGGTGTTCATTTCCAGGAAATAAAAGTCGCCCCGGGGGTCCAGCACGAACTCGACCGTGCCGGCATTGGCATAGCCGGCCTGGCGCGCCAGATCGCAGGCGGCGCGGCCCATGCGCTGCCGCAGCGCAGCGGACACGGCCGGTGACGGCGATTCTTCGATGATCTTCTGATACCGGCGCTGGATGGAACACTCCCTTTCCCCCAGGTGCAGGCAATGGCCGAAGGCGTCGGCCAGAACCTGGATTTCCACATGCCGCGGCTCATCGATATAGCGCTCCATGAAAATCCGGTCATCGCCGAAAGCCTTGCTCGTTTCCTGGCGGCTGGCCGCCAGGGCGGCTTTCATTTCATCCGGCGCACGCACGATGCGCATGCCCTTGCCGCCGCCGCCGGCCGCGGGCTTGAGCAAAACCGGGTAGCCGATGCTCTCGGCCGCCGCCAGGGCGTCGTCTTCGTTCTTCAGGGCATCCGTGTAACCGGGGATGACCGGCACGCCGGCCGCAACGGCCAGCTCCTTGGAGGCGATCTTGTCGCCCATCATGTCGATGGCCGCGGCCGGCGGGCCGATGAAGACCAGGCCGGCAGCCGCGACGCGGCGGGCGAAGGCGGCATTTTCCGATAAAAAGCCGTACCCCGGGTGCACGCCTTGACAGCCGGCGGCAAGGGCTGCGGAGACGATCTTTTCGGCATCGAGATACGACTCCTGGGCCGGGGCCCCGCCGATGTGCACGGCCTCGTCGGCCGCCAGCACGTGCAGGCCGCGGCTGTCCGCTTCGGAGTACACCGCCACGGTGCCGATGCCCAGCCGCTTGCAGGTGCGCCCGATGCGCACGGCGATTTCGCCGCGGTTGGCGATCAGTATCTTATCGAACATGGCATGCCTCACAGGGGAATGTTTCCGTGTTTGCGCTGCGGTCTTTTGGCTTCCTTGCCTTCCAGCACCTGCAGGGTGCGGATCAGACGGTGGCGGGTGTCGCGCGGGAAAATCACATCGTCGATATAGCCCCGCTTGGCCGCCAGGAACGGATTGGCGAAGGTGCGGCGGTAATCGGTCATTTTTTCGCTCAACACGGCCTCCGGATCCGCGGCCGATCGAATCTCCTTGCGGTAGATCACCTCGGCGGCACCCTTGGGACCCATGACGGCGATCTCGGCCGAGGGCCAGGCGTAGTTGACGTCGCAATGGATGTGCTTGGAATTCATCACCAGGTAGGCGCCGCCGTAAGCCTTGCGGACGATGACGGAAATGCGCGGGACCGTGGCCTCGGTGAAGGCGTAGAGCAATTTGGCGCCGTGGCGGATGATGCCGCCGTGCTCCTGGTCGGGGCCGGGCATGAAGCCCGGAACGTCCACCAGGGAGACCAGGGGAATGTTGAAGGCGTCGCAGAAGCGCACGAAACGACCGGCCTTGTATGAAGCGTCGGTGTCCAGAACGCCGGCCAGCACCGCCGGCTGGTTGGCCACCAGCCCGACGGTCTGCCCCCCCAGGCGGCCGAAACCGCAGATGATGTTGCGCGCAAAACCGGACTGGACCTCCATGAACTCGGCCCCGTCGAGAATGCTGAAAATAAGGACGTTCATGTCGTAGGTCTGGTTGGGGTTTTCGGGGATGAGGTAGTCCAGGGCCGGGTCGATGCGGCCGGCCGGATCGCGCAGGTCCAGCAAGGGCGCGCGCTGCCGGTTGTTCGAGGGCAGGTAGCTGATCAGGCGGCGCACCTCGCGCAGGCACAGCACGTCGTTGAGGGTCGTGAAGTGGGACACCCCGCTTGTGTGCGAATGGACCCGGGCACCACCCAGGTCCTCCGCCGTGATGTCCTGATGGGTGACGGTCTTGACCACGCTCGGCCCGGTCACGAACATGTACGAGGACTCCTGCACCATGAAGACGAAATCGGTGATGGCCGGGCTGTAAACCGCGCCGCCGGCGCAGGGGCCCATGATGCAGGAGACCTGGGGCACGACGCCGCTGGCCCGCACGTTGCGGTGAAAGATTTCCCCGTAGGCGGCCAGCGCGTCCACGCCCTCCTGGATGCGGGCGCCCCCCGAGTCGTTCAACCCGATGATCGGGGCGCCGACTTTTACCGCCAGGTCCATCACCTTGCAGATCTTCTGGGCGTGCGCCTCTCCCAGGGAGCCGCCGACGACTGTAAAATCCTGGCTGAATACGAAAACCTCGCGCCCGTCGATGGCGCCGTGGCCGGTGACGACGCCGTCGCCGGGATAACTGCGTTCGCCGCCCAGCGCCCCGCCCCGGCCGGTCTTGAGCACATCGAACTCCTCGAAGGAACCCTCGTCCAATAGCAGGTCGATCCGCTCCCGGGCGCTGAGTTTGCCCTTGCCGTGCTGGGCATCGATTTTCTTGGCATCGCCGGCGGCCATGGATTCGGCCCGCAGCCGTTCGAGGGTTTCGAGGGTGGCACTGTATTCGGCAGGCATGGTCGTCACCTTTTTAGTCATTAAAGTCCGCCGGTGAAAAGTAGCGAGTTACCGGGATGAGGGCATCAGCCGATCGTGTTCTTGACGATGCCGATCAGCCTCTCGGGGTCGAAGGGTTTGGCAATGAACGCGATGGCGTCCTTGACGGCATGGTCGCCGTCGATGCCGCTGATGACGATGACGGGCGTTTCTTTCAGGTCATTTTCCTTCCTGAGCTTACGGTAAAACCGGGGGCCCCACTCGTCGGGCAGTTGCAGGTCCAGCGTGATCAGGTCCGGTTTTTCCTGCCGGACCACCTCGAGCGCCTCGGAGGTGCTGGACGCGGAGCAGGTGGCATAGCCGTTGTCGCTGAAAATGGCCTGAAGGTATCGCACCACCGTGGGATCGTCATCGATGATCATTATTTTTTTTGCCATTTTTGGTTCCCTCCTTACCATTGCCGATTACCTCTTTATCCTATATGCGATCGGCCGCCTGCAGTCAATAACATCCGCTTTGCCTCGGCTCCGACCTTGCTTAGGGGGATTTAAGCAAACGGACTAACGGGAAAGCAGCTGCGCAAGAAATAAGGGTGTCCTAAATTTTCCTTTGTTGCCACTTCGACAAAACCGAATCCATCTGATCGGCGATATGCCGGCGGGCCTCGAAGCGATCCCAACCCTTCATGAGAAGGTCGTCGTAGTCGGTTTCCGCATGGCGTACGTAGGCGGCAACCGCCAGGCGCACCGCCGTGACATCCATAGCCTTGGCGGCTGCCGAGCGACCCACGCGCCCGCTGTATTTGAGGCAGGCATGTTCCGCAATCGATTTCGCTGTTTTGGCGGGACATCGAGGAAATAAGCCGAGAATGGCCTCGGCAAACTGCCTCACATACTCCCGGTCCTGCTTTTCCCTGCGCTGTGCTTCGCGGTCCCGCCGCTGAGCCCGGACATCTTCGTCCGCCAGGCATTCTTTCTCCGCTGACATCAAAGCGGCCTCTTCCACGAGAACCCCCTGTCGCTCACTGCGTTTTCGCGCCCTGCTCCACTTCAGCACGATCGCCGACAGCCGCGAATGCTTCCGCGCTCGCACCGTCAAAGCCGCATTGCCGGACGGAAGATAAACCAGGTGGTCGAGGTCTGCGCATGAAAGGCAAAGGACCTTTCGATCGGTGGTAAGTGCTATCAGTTGGCCCTTCCCGAGTTCCTCCCGGCACTCGTCGCACCGCGAGTCTTTCGAAGAAAAGAATACTTTTAAGTCTTCACTTTTTGCCATGCGATTCTCCGTTTATGTTCGGAATGGGTTGATCATCATCGATGATATCCGTCGTTTTGGGTTGATGAATGGTTAATTTAATCCGATGCATGTAAATATAACATAATGCAATACAACTTGAAGAATTATTGTGATCGACCAACTTCCGGACAGTCGGTATTCCACAGTATTTTTAACCGGAAGCGATACCTGTTCAGTCTTCGAACAGTGCCGTTACCGGCCGGTGCCCTGTTCCCGAACACCCGGCGCAGCCCGGCCACGCGGCGGCCTCTTGAATCCTTGCTGTTTCTGCAATTTCCCGCTTGCGCCAACGGGCACGGGACTTGCTAAATTCTCGCTCAAGAACGCCTGCTGTCACCGATAGCGCCAATGTCATCGGCTCTGCTTCATCTCGCGCGAAGCACGCGGACCCTGCCGGCTGTTTCAACGGTATGGCGAGGTTTTTCTACAAGGTTTCAGGATAAAGGTCTTGGCAAAGCCAGAGAAAAGCTTGACTGAATCCGCCGCTGACGACCGATACCAGCAGCCAATACCTTTATTTTGAAGCCTGTATCTTATGTCGAAGTGGCCGGCGGGCCGATGCCCTTTGCCGCGCCGACACAAGGGAAACGCCCGCGGAGAGAGCCGTGCGCTGTATGATCCATTCCGAAACCGATCCGGCCTTCAATCTTGCTGCCGAAGAGTATCTGCTGAACACCGCGCAAGAAGACTGCTTTATGGTGTGGCGCAATCACAGGGCCATCGTTGTCGGCAGAAACCAGAACACCGCGTCCCAGATCAACGCCGATTTCGTGAAACGCCACGGGATCCGGGTCGTGCGGCGGATCAGCGGCGGGGGGGCAGTCTATCATGATCTGGGCAACGTCAATTTCACCTTCATCAAGGTCGCCAATCGAAGAAACGACATCGAGTTTGTACCCTACACCCGTCCGATCCTATCCTTTCTGAAACGTCTTTCGGTGCCGGCGGTGCTCGACGGACGCAGTGACCTGACCATCGATGGGCTGAAGATATCCGGTAACGCCCAGCACCTCCACAAAAACCGGGTGCTTGTCCACGGGACACTGCTCTTCGATGCGGATCTTGCAATGCTGGCCGCCGCCCTGCGGGTGGGTCCCGCCACGTACATCGACAAAGCGGTTCAATCCCGCCGCAGCCGGGTGACCAATATCCGCTCCCACCTGGCGACGCCCTTGTCCGTCGAGGCGTTCATGGAAGCTCTGTTGGCGCACATCCGGTCGGCTTTTGACGGGATGAATGCAACCTTTTCGGCAGTCGACCGTTCGGCCATCCATGAGCTGGCGCAGGCTAAATACCGCCGCTGGGAATGGAATTACGGCACCTCCCCCGACTATGATTTTCATAAGTCGGCCCGCACCCCCGGCGGGACCATCGCGGCCAGCCTGAAGGTGCAGGAGGGTCTGATCCAGGCCCTGCATTTTCAGGGAGAGTATTTCGGCACGGGCGACATCAGGGATGTGGAGGCGCTGCTGGCCGGCTGCCGCCACAGCCGAAAAGCACTGAAGGCGCGCCTGGTAACCATCGACCTAAAGAACTATATGAGGGACGTCTCGGTTGACCACCTGCTCGAGGCCATGTTCTGAACCGGTCTTTCAGGAAACCAGCGCCCCGGCCGAAGCGGGTCGGCGATCTTCGAACCACCGTATCGGCTGGCCCCCTCAACGGCTAAGACGCCAACCGTTTTTCACGGAAGTCCATTTTCAAAACAGGCACGGGAATTGCTGCATTTTTTGGCACCGGACCCCTTGGCGGACGAGACCGGCGAATCGCAACGTCAAAATGTAACGGCAATAAAGGAGAGCCCCATGAACTCTGCAGAGAAAGCGACCCAGGCCCTTGGCTACCTTCAGAAATACTCACCCGACATGTACGCCAAGTACCTCGAATTCACTAAAAAACTGGCCGAATCCGACGCCCTGCCGCATAAAACCCTGGAGTTGATCCTGGTGGGGTGTTCGGTGATGTCCCAGTGTGAGATGTGCATCGCCCTGCATGTGGAGAACGCCGCCTCGCTGGGCGCATCGCGGGAAGAGATTCTCCAGGCGGCTTTCATGGCCGTTGCCATGGGCGGCTCACCCAAGCTGATGTACCTGATGTATGTGTTCGAGGCGCTTGAAGATCTTTTTGAGTAACAGCGCCGTTATAAAGTCGCAGGGGGCCCGAAAAAACTCAGGCCCCCTGCGACTTTTTAAGATATATATGTGTAGGCCGTTCAGGCGCGATCAGTGAAACGTGACCCCGCCGTCCACATTGATGCTCTGGCCGGTCACATGCGCAGCGGTCGCCAGATACACGGCCAGATCGCCCATGTCTTCCGGTGTCTGGGCCTCTCCCTGCGGGATCATGGTCGCCTGATGGCGCTTCCAGGAGGCTTCCATGCTTTCCCCTGCCGTCTTCCATTTGTCCGCCAAACCCGTGTCACCATACCACATGGCCGTCCCGATGATTCCCGGGCAGATGGCGTTGACGGTAATGCCGGTGCGCGCCAGTTCCTTGGCCAGTGCGTTGGTGAAACCGACCACGGCAAACTTCGATGCCGAGTAATGGGCCAGGGTCGGGAACCCCTCTTTGCCGGCAATGGAAGCGACATTGATGATTCGCCCCCAGTTGTTCTTTCTCATCGGTGCGATTTCCGCCTTGCAGCAGAGAAACACCCCCTTGGCGTTGACGTTGTTTACAAAATCCCAATCCGCTTCCGTCAACTCCTCCACCGGCATGATGCTGATCACGCCGGCGTTATTGACGGCGATATCCAGACTGCCGAGTCCTTCGACGGTCCGGTCGACCATGTTCCGAATCTCCTCCCAGCGGGTGACATCGGCCTGAATGGCGATGGCGCGCCCTCCCAGTTTTTCGACCTCGGCGGCAACGCCGCGGGCATTCTCGAGCATGACGTCGGCAACGGCCACATCGGCACCGGCCTCGGCCAGACGTATCGTGATTCCTCGCCCGATTCCGCGACCGCCACCCGTAACCAAAGCCACCTTTCCCTTTAATTTCATCTGTTCCTCCTTCCTTTATGGGTATGAGTTGATATGGTGCTGACCGGAAAGGAGTAAAGAAACCTGAGATGATCTTCCGCGGATGACGTCGAGGTCGGAACGCGGCCCACGGACAAAATAGCGGATTCTGCCGGCATCTACTGGTCGACAAAAAGGCCCATTGCCTGGGCGCTGGCCATGGTTCGGCGCACATCGACCACCAGGGGCCCGGATGCGGACAACCGGATCGACACCCGGGCATCCCGGGCAATTTCCATTTCACGCTCTCCATCCAGGGCCAGCACACACGGGGACTCGGTAATGGCAATGGTCTCTCCGACCTGCATCAATTTCTCGAATTCCACCGCAACCGACTGGAACAGTCCCGGGGCGATGGCCGCGGTCACCCGGCGCCGGCCGCCGCCCAGGGTAAGATGCAGACCGGCCCCCTGGTCGGGCGAAATGGTCCGCAACTGCCCGCCGACCGCCGACAGACCGATGCTGTCCGGCCGGCAGCGGGTCAGAAAAATCTGGGAAACCTTCTCAAGGTCCCAGATCGCCCGGGACGCGATGAAGGTGTCTTTATATACGGCCACGTCCACCAGGGCGATGTCCCGAACCCCGTCCTCGATCAGCACCTCCAGGCAGCCGGATCGAAAGGTGCCTCTGTCGACCGGCACGCGGCCGGTGGCGATGAGTCCGGCCGCCAACCCGGCGATGGAGGCTTCGATAATCCAGGGAAAAACGTTGTTGGTGCCGGTGGAGATCGGCAGCAGCGGCACGCCGGTTGTGCCTTTGGCCACGGCCCGGCAGGTGCCGTCTCCACCCAGGACGATCAGGCAGGTAACGCCGTTGTCGGCCATCCGCCGGGCGGCGCGGGTGGAGTCTTCCTGACTGTTCTGCATGGGCATGGCAAGGGCGATGGTCTCTACCGCAGCATGACAACCCCGGCCGGCACGATCGACGATGGCGTAGTAATCGGGCATGTACAGCACACGTTTTACGCCGGTCTGGGCCAGCCCCATGAGCATGCGCCGGACGATGCGGACCTTCTCCTGGTTGTCAAAAACGCTGCCGTGGGCGACCAGTCGCCGGATATCCTTGCCTGAAACCGGATTTGCGATGATTCCAACCGTGGACAAAACAGTCGCTCCCTGATGCCGGCGGAAAGCGCCACCGGCATCATTAACACCAGGCGTGTTGCGCGCCGACCGCCCGAATGATTGGCTCTAAAGCGGGTGTCCGCATAGCGGCCGGCACGCGGGTATCCGTCAGCCGAGAAGCTTTCTGGCGACCTGCACGATATCGGCGGCACTTGGAATGAAAGCCTGCTCCAGGGGCACCGAGAACGGCACCGGGGTAAATGGCGCTCCGATGCGGACAATCGGGGCATCCAGGTAATCGAAGGCCGCTTCGACCACCTGTGCGGCGATCTCCGCCCCCACGCCGCCGGTTTTGACCGCCTCGTGGGCGATGATCAGACGATGGGTCTTTTTCACCGACTCGACGATCGTCTCAATATCCAGCGGGCTGATGGTGCGCGGATCGATCACCTCGGCGCCGATGCCGTCGCCGGCCAGCGTCTCGGCCGCCTCGAGGGCCGTATGCACCATCTTGGACGTGGCCACAATCGTCACATCTCCGCCCGCGCGGCGGATCGCGGCCTTGCCCAACGGAATGGCGACGGCCTCGTCGGGCACCTCGCCTTCGATCCCGTAGAGCATTTTGTGTTCCAGAAAAATCACCGGGTTGTCGTCCCGGATGGCGGCGATCAGCAGGCCTTTGGCGTCTTCGGGCGTGCTGGGCATGGCCACCTTGACCCCCGGCATGTGCATGAACCAGGCTTCCAGTGACTGGGAATGCTGGGCCGCGGCCCCGATGCCGGCCCCCTGGGGCGCCCTCAGAACCATCGGGATTTTGGCCTTGCCGCCGAACATATAGCGCATTTTTGCGGCCTGGTTGAACAGCTGGTCCATGCACACACCGATGAAGTCCACAAACATGATTTCGCACACCGGTCGCAGACCGGCCGCCGCGGCCCCGGTTGCCGCCCCGATGATGGCACTTTCGGTAATCGGCGTGTCCTTGACCCGCCCTTCCCCGAATTGTTCGAACAGCCCCTGGGTGACGCCGAAGCAGCCACCGAACTGTCCGACATCCTCTCCCAGAATAAAGACATCGGGGTCCCGCTCCATCTCCTGGCGCAGGGCGTCATTGAGCGCCTGCAGATATGTTTTGATAGCCATTGACGTTTCCTCCCGTCGCTTTGATGGTTGCAATGATCCGTTTCACCAACTACGCCCCGCCTGCCGCAGCCCCTTTCACGCGTAGACATCCTCTGTTATTTCGGAAGGTTGCGGAAGCGGACTCTGTTCGGCAAAGGCGATGGCCTCGTCCAGTTCGGCGGCGATGGACTTTCTGACCGCCTCGGCCTTCTCCGCGGTGAGGATGCCTTCGGCCACGAGCTTGTTTTCAAAGCGCGGAATGGGGTCTTTTTTAACCCAATCTTCCAGTTCGCAATCTTCGCGGTAGACACAGGCATCACCCTCGAAATGGCCGCGCCAGCGGTAGGTCTTGCACTCGATCAGCGAAGGGCCTTCACCCTTGCGGGCCCGTTTGACCGCTTCCCCGACCGCCTCGTAAACCGCCATGACGTCATTGCCGTCCACGACCACGCCGGGCATGTCGTAAGCGGCGGCGCGGTCGGCGATATCGGCCACCGCCATGGATTTGCAGGTGGGGCAGGAAATGCCGTAGCCGTTGTTTTCATTGACAAAAACTACCGGAAGGGTCCAGGCGCTGGCCAGGTTGAGCGCCTCCTGGGTGGTTCCCTGGTTGGAAGCACCATCACCGAAGAAGCAGACCGCCACCCGGTCCTCGCCCCGGTACTTGGCCGCCAGGGCGGCCCCGTTGGCGATGGGGCCCCCGCCGCCTACGATGCCGTTGGCCCCTAAAATGCCCAGTTCCACATCGGCGATGTGCATGGAGCCCCCCTTGCCCTTGCAATAGCCGGTGCGCTTGCCGAAAATTTCCGCCATCATGCGTTTGAGATCCCCGCCCTTGGCAATCAGGTGACCGTGCCCGCGATGGGTGCTGGTGATATAATCCTCAGTGCGCAGGGAGGCACAGGCCCCGGCGGCCACGGCCTCCTCGCCGATGTACAGGTGGACGAAGCCGGGGATTTTGCCGGCGGCAAAAAATTCCTGCAGTTTCGTCTCGAACTGCCGGATGCGCGTCATCGTTGCAAACATCCTGATCATCTGGTCGTTACTGATACTCATCTGCCACCTCCTTTGGTTCGTGCGAAAGTGCGATTATGGTCTCAAGCTCCGGGAGAGCCGGAAACCAGGACTCCGGTCGTCGCGGCCGCCCCTGGGCGTCTCACGGTTCCACAAAAACGGTTACCGCGGCATTGGCCACCACGATCTTGTCGCAGTTTTGGGCGAAACCGGCCACACAGATCCCGTCGGCCAGCATGCCGCCCTCGACCGCCGTCAGCGATCGGGTGCCGATGGGGACCTCGGCCAGCACCGCTTTCTCATCCAGCCGGTCCGGGGTGGGACAGGCGATGCGAACCTCCACGTGTACCCCTTCGAAACGCGATTTGCCCAGAATCTCCACCAGCCCGCACAGGCAGCTGCGTCCGATGGCATCCCGGACGGCCCGGCAGGCCGCTTTGGTCACATCCAGACCGTGAAGGTCCGCGCCGGTACCCAGCTCGACAATGAAGCGTTTTTTCTGCATCGGGTCACATCCTTCAGGCCAAGATCATGACGGGATCCTCCAGGCAGTCGGCCAGCGCCCTCAAGAAACGCATGGCCGGGGCCCCGTCGGTCACCCGATGATCGAAGGTCAGGCTAAGGGTCATCATTTTGCGCACGACAATCTGCCCGCCCGAGACCGCCGGCCGGTCCACGGCCCGGCCGATTCCTAAAATGGCGGTTTCGGGCGGATTGAGAATCGGTGTAAAACCATCCACTCCCAGCATGCTCACATTGGTGATGGTGAAGGTGCCACCCTGGATGTCATCCATGGTCAAACCGCCGGTTTTAGCCTTGTCGGCCAATCTGCGGATTTCCCGGGCCAGATCCTTCAGCCCTTTCAGTTCGGCCGCCTTGACGTTGGGCACCACCAGCCCGTTGTCCAGGGCCACGGCGATCCCCAGGTTGACGTGTTCGTGGATAACGATCCCCTCGTCGGTCAGCCAGGAGTTGATGATCGAAAAATCCTTGAGCGTCCGGCACACCGCCAGGCCGATGATGTCGGTGTATGAAATCCGCATCCCATCGTCGCGGTCCGCGTACTTTTTGCGCACCCGGTCCCTGAAGGCGGTCATGCCCGTGACATCACAGTCGACGAAGACGGTCAACTGGGCGGCACTGTGCAGGCTGGCCAGCATGTTGTCGGCAATGATCTTGCGCATGCCCGTCATGGGCAGGATCCCCGGGGCCGGGGCGGCGCCGGCAACCGAAGGGGCGGCAGCCTTGGACGCAGCGGGGTTCATGGCCCGCAGGACATCCACCTTGGTGATGCGCCCATCTTCGCCGGAGCCGACGATCTGACCCAGATCGATGCCCGCTTCGGCCGCCAGGGCGACGGCTTGGGGGCTGGCGTTTACGGTCGCTTCCGGAACCGCGGCTGCCGGGTCGAAATCCAGGACATCCTGCTCGGTCACCCGTCCGTTCGGCCCCGTACCGGTAACCCGGGCAAGGTCGATGCCCCGCTCCTTGGCTAGCCGCCGGGCGATGGGGGTTGCCGGAATAAAGGCCGTGCCGGCTCCACCGGCGACTGCGGCGGCCGCTTTCGGCTTTGGTGGTTCTTCCGCCGGCACCGTGGCCGTGCGCCGTTCGGGCGTTTCGCCCGGCTCGGCCAGCACGGCCACCACCGTTTGCACCGGCACCGTCTCGCCCGCCGGAACGACAATCTGGAACAGAACTCCGCCGGCGGGGGCTTCAACCGCATTGGTGATCTTGTCCGTCTCCACCTCGAACAGCGGCTCCCCCTTCTGAACCGTATCGCCTTCGGACTTGAACCATCGGCAGACCTTGCCCGCCTTCATAGTCAAGCCCCATTTGGGCATGACAACATCTGTGGCCACAGGGATCCCTCCTTTCCCTTTTTACCGGTTCACCGTCGCGTTCCGCTAATTCCCTTCATTCCTTTTAAAGCAAACCCGATGCCACTTAAAATTACTTTAATATTCAGCTATATAAAAAAGATAATAAATAAATTGTTCGAAAATGGAACACTTGCCCGCCGCTCTTGAAGCCAAAGAAAAGACTTGTGCGTCAGGATCAACCCGGCTATAAATTTGAAGATAATGATTTTGGCAAGGATAGAGGCATGAGGCTGTACACGTCATACGCCGACGACCGCTGACACGGCCAAAATCTTTATCTTGAAGCATTGAATACTTTGGAGCGTTTCCGACCCAGCCCGATAAGTTGCCTGTTTTTCATCGTATACATCCGCACATCATCAACCGCGATGCTTCATTAATGGGGGAATGTGCCATGTATGAGCTTGTCAGGGAAAAAACGACCTATGTCATTTCGAAAAGCGAGAATTTCGGTTCCGGCAGCCCCTGTCTGAATTCCTCCAGCCTGACACCAGCAACTTTCGCCAAAGAAATCGATAAAGCGACCTGGAAAGAGTATCTCCTCACCGGCAATTCCCGGCGGGAGCCGATCAAAAGTGATGTCTCCGCCTCCTGGAACCGCTGCCTCGAAATGGGGGTCGATCCGGCTCACGGCAAGTGCTTCGATATCCGGTCGGAAAATGAACTCGGGGCCGAACACCGCCTGCTCAAGGGGCTGGTACGGGACACCCAGCAGGAAATCTATGCCCTCATCCGCGGCAAGGGACTGCTGATCACCATTTGCGACCGCTATGGCTATCTGGTCAACATGTGCGGTGACGTCAAGGCGCTGCTGGCTGCCGACCGGCTCAATTTCGGCCCCTGCGCGAACTGGTCCGAAAAAAGTGTCGGCACCAATGCCATCGGTACGGCCCTGGCCACCGGCCGTCCCATGCGGATATCGGGCCATGAGCACTTCTGTGAAAGCCATCACGGCTGGATCTGTTCGGCCGCACCTATTTTCGATCTCAACGGCGAGCCCATCGGCTGCATCGACATCTCCGGCCCCAAATCCGCCGACCACCATCACGCCCTTGCCCTGGCCATCGAGGGCGCCCGTGCCATTGAAAGCCGACTTTTCCGCAGTCACTCCATGAACCTGATGAACACGGTCTTCAACGCCGTCATGACCGGACTGGTGTATGTCGATCTGACTGGCAAAATCAGGGCCGCCAACCCCACCGCCGCCGTTCTCCTGGGAACACCCGGCCCGCAGCTCGTCGGCACCGATGCAACGGCATGGTTCGACCTGAAATCGGTTATGGTCAGGCTTGAAGAGGATCCCGGGGCCTGGTCGCAGAGCGGCCTCGATGTCCCCTGCCTGCGCAACCGTGCCTATGGAACCCGTGCGATGCCGGTGCTGAACCCTGACCAAACGCTGGCCGCCATCCTGCTGGTGGTCTGCGAACGGCAGACCCACCGGAATGTCGAGCCTTTCGGGCCGCCCCCGGCGCAAGATGCGTTCCGTGCCATCCTCGGCACCAGCAGCGGCATCCGGCAGGCTATCGAACTCGCCCGCCGCGTGGCCCCGGCACAAACGACGGTTCTGATCACGGGTGAGAGCGGTACCGGCAAGGAGATCATGGCGCGGGCCCTGCACGATGCCAGCCCCAGGGCGAAGCACCCGTTTGTGGCCGTCAATTGCGGGGCCATCGCGCCGGAGCTGATCCAGAGCGAGCTTTTCGGATACGTCGACGGGGCATTCACCGGGGCCTGCCGGGGAGGCAGTATCGGCAAATTCGAGCAGGCGTCGGGCGGCACGCTCTTCCTGGATGAAATCGGCGAGATGCCTCTGGCCATGCAGGTCAACCTGCTGCGGGTACTGGACGAGAAGAAGGTGTTCCGGGTTGGCGGCAAGACGGCCGTGCCGGTGGATGTTCGGATCGTGGCCGCCACCAACCGGGCACTGGACGCGATGGTGGAAGGCGGCCGGTTCCGGCAGGACCTCTTTTATCGCCTGAATGTGGTTCGCATCAATCTCCCGCCGCTGAAACAGCGGGGCAGCGATGTCCACCACCTGGCCGGCCACTTCATCGATATCATCGCCCGCACACTCGGCCGCCCTGTCAAACTGGTCGACCCACAGTTCCACCAGCGGCTGATGGCCTATCACTGGCCCGGCAATGTCCGCGAACTGCGCCATGCCATCGAATCGGCCATCACCCTGATGGATGGCGACGTCCTGCGATGGGAAAATCTGCCGGAGCCGATCCGGGGATCCGGTCCGCCCTCGCCTCCCCCCGATCCGACCATCTTCAACCTGGAAATATTGCAGAAAGAGACCATCCACCGGGCCTTCATCCATTACCGGGGAAATATCAGCAAAATCTCGCGGGCCCTGGGAATCGGCCGCAACACCCTTTACGCCAAGATGAAGAAGTTCGATGGAATTCAAAAGTAATCTGTTATGCATACCCATAAATTCCCTGCCGGGCAGAGGAGCCGGCGACGATGTCCCTTCTGAAACTGTTTTCCGGCCCTTCGCCGGAAAAGCTCGAAGAAAAGGGCGACGGCTTTTTTGCCGCCGGGCAGTGGGGACGGGCCAAGCTGGCCTACGAGGGCTCACTCGACAAACGGCAGAAGCGATCCGGACCGGACGTCGAGGCCCAACGCCGGCTTGCGGAAAAGATCCGGGCAGCGGCCGATGCGCTGGCCGGAGAGCATCGACAGACGGCCCAAGACCTGATCGACGGCGGGTATGACGAAGAGGCACGGGCCCTGCTGGCGCTGGCCGCGGAGGTCGCCGCGGACCCGCGGCTTAAATCCGAGATCGGCGCTCAACTCCAGGCGCTGACCCACTCCCGGAACCATCCCGCCGGCCTGGCGCCGTTTGTTGCAGCCGCCAGGTTTGAAGACGAAGACCCTTTTTCCGATGAAACAGCGGAAGACGATTACTTCCTGGTGTTGTGCGGCACACTGCCGGATGAAGTAAGGGATGAGTACCTGGCTTATGGCAAGGATTTTAAGCGGGGCTATGTCGCACTGAATCGCGGCGACTTTCAGGCGGCGGCCGCAAACCTCTCGCGCGCCATGGCGCAAAACCCGCAGCCGGAGAGCTATGTCCCCCTGGAACTGGCTGCGGCCGAGCTGAACCTGGACCGACCGGCCGAGGCCCGTGACCTGCTTGAAGCTTTTCTCGAACATCACCCGCATGCCCTTCCCGCCTACCAGCTCTTGTGCGAGATCCATTGGGAGGCAATAGATTTTGCCGGGGCCGATGCCCTGCTGGCCTCCCTGCCGGAGGAGCTGGCCGAATCCGTCGCCGCGGTGCTGCTGAAAGGTGAAACGCTCGTGCGCGCCGGCCGCCATGCAGACGCCAGCGATTTCTACGGACAGTTCCTGAAAGTCTATGGCTGGAACGATGCCGTGGCCCGGGAACTGGCCAAAGCCCATGAAGCCCTGAATGAATCGGCCGCGGCGCGCGCCGTCTACCGCGAGATCATCGGCCGCTGCGGCGGCTGCCGTGCCCGCATCGATCCGGAAATCAAGCACCGCTATGCGGAGCTGTGTTTCGCCGACGACCTTTACACAACGGAGATCCTGGAGATGTACCTCGCCCTTGCCCGGGAGATCCCGCAAAGCGCGGCCCATTACTTCGATCGGGTCAGCCGGATCTACGCGGCCCAGGGCAATTCCACCGAGGCGGAGCGCTTCCGCTCTTTTGCTAGTCGGGCCGCGGCGGAAAGGGCTTGAACCCGTTTTTTGGGCGTGGTGGAATGGATGCTTCTGGAGGCGCATTCACAAGCATTCATTGAATGTGTCCTGCGAACCCCTCACGATTTGAGTGACATCGTGAAGCCGGTCCAGGGTGATGACGCCCGGCACGACAAAACGCTGCCGGATTTCGGGCTCGATGCCAAGCAGCCTGATTTTCAGCGGATGGTGTCTCTCGTTCATGCCGATCCCCCCCTTTTTCGGTTTCTTTTCGAGCCCACCGATCGATCTTCTTGAAAATGCCGTTGCCCGGCGCACCCCTGCGTCATATATTTCCCGGAATTACAAAGTCCATTTGATTCCATGGTTTCGGGAACACGATTTTAATTCAGGATTTTGGGTTTGTAGCCCGTTTTGACACGTAAGGAAATCATGATGCGAGCCTCTCGCGCAACTCTTGATGTCCCCGCCCCTGGCAACGAAAATACGGCATTCAAGGTGCTGGGGGCCATCGGTTTTTCGCATTTCCTGAACGACATGATCCAGTCCCTGCTTCCGGCGATTTATCCCCTGCTGAAAAGCTCATTTTCCCTCAGTTTCACCCAAATCGGGCTGGTCACGCTGACGTTTCAAATTACCGCATCGTTGTTGCAACCGATGGTCGGGCTTTACACGGATCACCACCCGAAACCTTACTCATTGTCCATTGGCATGGGATGCACTCTGATGGGCCTGATCATTCTCGCCTTCGCGCCCGGCTATGGAATCCTGCTGACAGCCGCCGCAATGGTTGGCACGGGCTCTTCGGTGTTCCATCCCGAATCCTCGCGTGTGGCTCGAATGGCCTCCGGGGGACGGTATGGACTGGCACAGTCGATTTTCCAGGTGGGCGGCAATGCGGGCAGTGCAGCGGGTCCGCTGCTGGCGGCCTTTATCGTCCTGCCGCATGGCCGTAGCAGCATCGCCTGGTTTTCTCTGGCGGCGCTTCTCGCCATGCTGGTGCTGTGGCGGGTGGGCGGCTGGTACAAGGTCCGGCAATCGGGCGCGAATCGGCCGGGAAAAGACCGGTTCTCCCAGCAGACGGCTCCCTTCCCGTACGGTCACCGGGGCCATGCTGGTCCTGATGGTGCTTATTTTTTCGAAGTTTTTCTACCTGGCGAGCATCAACAGCTATTTTATCTTTTTTCTGATCAACAAATTTCACCTCTCGGTGCGATCCGCCCAGCTTCATCTATTTGTGTTTTCATTTGCCGTGGCCCTGGGAACCCTCCTCGGTGGACACGTAGGCGACCGCATCGGCCGCAAGCGGGTGATCTGGGTCTCCATCCTGGGCGTCGCACCCTTCACGCTGTTATTGCCTTATGTGAGCCTGGCCTGGACCGGGCCTTTGACGTTCATCATCGGCCTGATCCTGGCATCGGCTTTTCCTGCGATCCTGGTGTTTGCGCAGGAGCTTTTGCCGGGTAAAGTGGGGATGGTGGCCGGGCTGTTTTTCGGACTGGCATTTGGCATGGCGGGTATCGGTGCAGCGGTGCTGGGCAAGCTGGCGGATTTGCAAGGGATCGAATTCGTCTATCGCGTCTGTTCGTTCCTGCCGCTGTTCGGTTTGTTGACGGTATTTTTGCCCGACATCGGCCGTCCGCCCCGAGAGAGACGTCCCCGTGTTGTCATTCGAAAAACTGTGGCGGAACAAACCAAATCTTTATCTTAAATCCTGTGTATCAGAGGTCGGCAGGCAGAAAAACGAGGGTTCCGGCTTGAAGCTGGCTGAAGTCTTCTATTTTATGACCTCTCAGAAGTTTTTTTGACGGCAGGTAGTAGAGTGTTTTTTGATCGTTAAAATTATCGCCGGCAATGCGGATGGCGGATTGGTCTTTGTGCAGCGTGTAAGGCCCTTTGTACCCGATAATGAGCCTGGTATTGGCCGGAAGGTCATCCCAGTCGTTTATCATCGAGCCCGGTTTTATGCAACCGGAGGGTAAAAAATATATCGTCGTTTTTTGATTATAGGATTTTTCCGCAAGAGCCCATGCCGTGGTTCCGTCCGTTATGGTCTTTACAGGGCCGTCGTCTTCCAGCAATTCAACCCTGCTTTCCTGGTTGAGCAGCACGACCGTTTTCGCAGGTATGCAATTCCAGCCGATCATTTTTTCGATTTGATCACCCGTGTAAATTCGACCGTTCGGGAATTTGTAAACCGTTGTCGTGCTGTCGAAATCTTCTCCCGCAATGGCCCATGCGGTATTGCTCTGTGAAATGATATTCGCCTCATCCGCCAGCGAATCGAACCTGGCCGGGCTATAAAATACATCCGACAGCAGGATATCGGCCGTTAGTCGACCGGCCTTTACATCGGGATCGAAGGCCCATGTCGGCCCCAGTTCAGCCTTGGCGCGTTCGAAGTTTTTTGCGCAGCGTTTGCGTCCACGGTGATTTTTCCTGAACCACCGGTTCGGTTTTCCGTAGGCTACCTGGCTGTGGGTCAGAACGGCCCGATCATCCAAATTGTATACGCCTTGCAGAATGTCGATCAACATGCCTGCCGATTTATACTGCTCTGCAGTGATGGGCGCATAATGGTAGCCTACCAGCTCGATGCCGATCGAAATCTTGCTAAGATCATTCTCGCCATTCCACATGCTGAGGCCGGCATGGTCGGCCACATATTCCTTGTCCAAAATGCGATACGTGCGTCCGTTACGGGCGATCACATAGTGGGTGTGACCGCCATAGGTGCGCCGGCCATTGCGGAAATGCTTTCCTTCAGAAACGACCCGAAGCGTCGTTTCAAGTCCGAGTTCCGAGGTGTGGACAACGATGTATTTCGTATTTTTGCGTTCGACTCTAATAAAACGGGGATTTAATCGCGATCGAAAATCGACTATGGAAAGTTGAAATTTATCGCAGTCTTTTCGGGCATACGCGCTTGATACGGATGGCAGGAAAAAAAGGGATGCGATCAAGAATGACGCACCTGTTATGAGGCATTTATTGAACCACATCATTCGGTATTTCATAGAGACCCGACAATCCAAATCGAAAATGCTCCGGCATTACCAATTAAACGACCGACACGCTTTCCTTTTTTTTGCTCCATCGATTGTATATTCCGAATCATTTTCGGATCTAAGGAAGGCCTGAACATTCTACCACGTACCTGGATGGATCGCAATTGGAGGATATGCGCTTCAGCAGCGAGGAACTCGGCGGTTGGCGCACCAGCGGTGTCTTTCGAGAACTTCCAGCATCGACAATCGGTTTTCCGTCTCTGATCACAACGGCCTGCAGGACCTGGACCGACACGGGCATCTGGCTAAAATCGATAACGGCGTTCTCGATCTCGGAGGCGGTGGAAACGTTTTTCTCTTCGGCCGCCACAGTTCACATGATCTCTTCCCGGATGACCGCTGGTCCCGCATCAACCGCTGCGTGGCGCTCCTGAACAACGAAGACGCCTGCGGTGCCACCGCTTGCCTTCAGCCGTCGATCTCCGCGAGCACATGGTCCGTGAAGGTCGTCGTACCGGCCGTGCCTCCCAGGTCGCGCGTGAGCAGACTCTTGCCCGTGACGGTTTCGATGGCGCGCATTAATTCGGCCGCCGCCTGCTTTTCTCCTAAAAAATCCAGCATCATCTGCACCGACCAGAGCGTGGCGATGGGATTGGCGATTCCCTTGCCGGCGATGTCCGGGGCCGAACCGTGCACCGGTTCGAACATGGACGGAAAATCCCGCTCTACATTGAGGTTGGCCGACGGCGCGATCCCTAAGCCGCCGGCCACGGCCGGACCTAAATCGGACAGGATATCACCGAACAGATTGCTTCCGACGACGACGTCGAACCAGTCCGGATGCTGCACGAAATGCGCCGTCAGGATGTCGATGTGGTATTGATCGCAGCGGATATCCGGATAGTCCGCCGCAATGGCGGCAAAGCGCTCATCCCAGAACGGCATGGTGTACTTGATGCCGTTGGATTTGGTCGCCGAGGTCACGTGCCTGTCCGGTCGGCGGCGCGCCAGTTCGAATGCATAGCGCAGGACCCGGTCGACGCCTCTTTTGGAAAAGAGTGTTTCCTGCACGACCACCTCGCGGTCGGTGCCGGCAAACAGCCTGCCTCCGATTTCGGAATACTCCCCTTCGGTATTCTCGCGGACAACTATAAAATCGATTTCCGCCGTGCCGCGGCCGGCAAGGGGGCTGCTGATGCCGGGCAGAAGCCGCACCGGCCTGAGATTGACATACTGGTCGAAGGTCCGCCGGATGGGCAGCAGCAATCCCCACAAAGACACGTGGTCCGGAACCCCGGGCGCGCCCACCGCTCCCAGTAAAATTGCATCGAAGGGTTTCAGACGGTCCAGGGCGTCCGGCGGCATCATCACGCCGTTTTCAAGGTAATATTCGCAGGAGTACGGAAAGTGTTCGAAGGAAATATCGAAGCCATTTTTCGCCGCCAGCGCTTCGATGACGCGGACCCCCTCGGGGATGACCTCTTTACCGATCCCGTCTCCGGGAATCAAGGCGATTCGATGAGTCATTTCCTACTCCTTTGATACATCGTCCGGCGCATCGGCCGGTGCGGGGCGGTTAAAAAAACCAGCCTTGGGGAAGCGGGACATGCAACATGTACCTTTGGGAGCGGCCACGCCCCGGTAAGCCCAGCCGACGATATCATAGCCCAGCTCCTTGAAGGTCTGCGCATCCGGCAGAGTCTCCACGCGCTCTTCCGCGGCCACTGCCAGCACATAGCGCTCCTGTTCTTTATGAAATCAACACCCGGCGCATGTCAATGAAAATGAACCACACTTTAAAATATTTTATGATTTTCGAATTTTCTGTCGAGGGCGGAGCCTGCTTCACCCCGGGCCATGGAACCAAAATGATTGGCAAAATGTGGATTAAACCTTATATTGAAGTGAGAAATGAATGTCGAAACTACGAGCAAGTGGGACTTTCGGATGCAGCATGACCATTTCAAGCCGAGGCCATCAGAGGGGGAACCGAAATGTTGAAAATTGTGGAAGTCGGACCGCGGGATGGTCTGCAAAATGAAACCGCCGTCATTCCCCCGGATTTAAAAATCGCATTCGTTGACGCCCTCTCCCTTTCTGGAGTCTGCGAAATTGAGACCAGCGCCTTTGTTTCTCCAAAGTGGGTGCCCCAGCTCGCGGATGCGGAGGAAGTGTTTCGCAAAATCTCCCGCCGGAATGGGGTGATCTATTCAGCCCTCGTGCCGAACGAACGGGGCCTCGAGCGGGCCATCGCCGCCCGCGTCGACAAGGTTTCCGTTTTTACGGCGGCAAGCGAGACGTTCACCCGTAAGAACATCAACACCTCGATCGCAGGATCCATCAGGCGCTTTCTGCCGGTGGTAAAGGGCGCAAAAGGTGTGGGTCTCACTGTGCGGGGATATGTCTCGACAGCGTTCTGGTGCGCCTTTGAAGGCCGTGTTCAGCCGGCGGCCGTCATCGGCTTGGTGGAAAAACTCTTCGACATCGGAGTCGATGAGGTGTCGGTCTCCGACACGGTCGGAAAAGCAACCCCGGAGGAGGTCGGAAGACTCCTCGATCGCCTTTTAACGCGGATTCCAGCCGATCGGATTGCCATGCATTTTCACGATACTTACGGCCGGGGCGTGGACAATGTGCTGACCTCGTGGGCTTATGGCATTCGGATCTTCGATGCAAGCGTGGGAGGTCTCGGGGGCTGCCCTTACGCACCCGGGGCCACGGGCAATGTGGCTACCGAGGCTGTGGTCAAAGCGCTTGTGAGCAAGGGAGCAGAGGTAGGGGTCGACCTCGAAAAACTATCACATGCCCGGCACCTTTTGGACCCTTATCTGGTAGAGGAACGGCGCACACTGCCCGAGGAGGATTCGCCCGCCTGCGCTGCGTGCGAATATTCGACCGGCGATGTTTGCTGCCGGCGGGGATAAGGTTTACGAATTGTGAATAGAAGGCCATGAATGATATTCAGAAAAATTGATGCTTCAAAAGAGCGTGGTTTCATTTCCCCCTGTGCTATTTTGGTATTTGATAGGTGCCATCCAGACGCGATAACATTGCCTCGTAACGCTTCAATATTTTCGAGCATCGATCCTCGAACTCGATGTCGGTGACGCAGCCCTTTTGATGAAGTGTTTCGAGAACCGAATATTCCTTTTCATACCACCGTTCTGGATCGAAGTTATAGGTCATCAATCAAAACCTCTCTCACTGTGAACTCAATGAACACAAAGAGATTATGCCGCTGAAAATGATTTTAGAGACCGCCGCTTAATCGAAAATCCGGAAATGGTTAACATTGACGAACGCAATTTCACAGTCGATCATCATTTCTGACCTGCTTCCTTTTTGATGATTTTATACGTCACTTCATAAATCGTTCTGCGCGGTCCGATAGCCAAAACGTCAATCATCCGTTTTGATGATATTCGGTAAACGACCCTGAATCTGCCTATTCGGTAACTTTTTAATCCTTCCAATTCCTCCTTCAGGGACTTGCCCGATTCAGGTTCAACCAAGATATGCCGCAACCCAGCTCGAATTTTTCTTTTCAGCTGCGGGTGACAGCCTCTGATCAAGGTAACGATGTCATCGGGCACCCTGAGCTTTGTGCGAGTCGGATCATCCGAGGTCATAATTTACTCGAAAAGCTCTTCCAAAGTGTACAGCTTGGACTTTTTCTTTAAAGCTGCCATACCCTTTTTTATCTCGGCCATCAGGTCTTTATCGGATTGGATCGAAATGGTTTCCTTCCAGCCATCGAACTCATCGGGGCTCACCAACACTGCAGCCGGTCTTCCATTTTTGGTAATGACAACCGCTGCATCGGTTGACTGAACTCTGTCGATAAGTTCACTCATTTTCATTTTAGCTTCAGACAAAGAAAGTGTCTCCATTGTTAGACCCTATTTAAGGTTGACCATAATTATGGTCATAATCTAATAAAGTTCTTTTGAAATGTCAACGGGTAAAAATTTGATCTTCTTTGGACTTTACATCGTGTGGAGAACAAAAAAAAACACCGAGTTCTTTCGGTCCCAGCTCGCTCCGGGTCATGTAATTTGTATTTTATTATTGGGGAGAAACCCTTTTAAATATCAATGCGACGGCATGTGTGACTTTGTCTAAGTTATTTTTACCATATATGTTGCCATATAATTATATTGACAAATTAAGCCTCTCAGGGTATTTTCACCACATGCGAAAAACGACTGATTTTGAGTGGGATGATGCCAAGGACAGCCTGAACCAAAAGAAACACGGAATCTCATTCGCATTGGCACAATTTGCCTTCCTGGACAAGAACCGTATTATATTAGAAGATTTGAACCACAGCGAACTCGAAAAGAGATATTACTGTTTAGGCCGGATTGCAGGGGGGATAATAACCGTGCGTTTCACATATAGAGAAAGCAAAATCCGGATTATAGGTGCCGGATATTGGCGAAAGGGGAAAATTTTATATGAAAGGGAAAATAAAATACACGGATGAGCCAATCGGCAAAGTCAAGTTGGTTGAAGATTTTTTGCCCTCACCGGAAGAGCTGGTTTTGAAAGACGAAACGATTAAGGTGACCATATCGCTCAGCAAGACCAGCGTAGACTTTTTTAAAAATGAGGCAAAGAAATATAATACGCAGTATCAGAAAATGATCCGTCGACTCCTCGATGAGTATGCAGCCCATCAATCATAGTCTCGCCGGAACAAAACGATATCGTTGCGGCAGCGGTGGAATCGTTTGCTGGAACAAATGGCGGCCATCATTTGCCAAAAAACAAGCGCCGGCCGCACCCGCAGCATCCTGGAGCTAAAAGGCAACGGCAAACCGGCTGAAACCCGCACCGTCTAGCGGGACATCATGAATCTATTTTTACGACGACCGCGGTAATGTCGTCTTCGATTCTCGCACCGCCGATAAAATCGCCCAGAGTTGTGAAAATCGCCTCGAGAATGTCTTTGGCGCTCGATAAAGAATTCTTGCGGATTGTGTCGCAGACCGCCTCTTTGCCCAGCATTTCGCCATTCCGGTTTCGAACCTCCCAGACACCGTCCGTACCCAGAAAAATGATTCGGCCCCCGGAAAAACCCTCTTTTTCGTTGGCATCGAAGTTCCAACGGCCATCGACCCCGAGCGCGATCCCCGGTCCTCCGAGCTCCTCGAACGAATCCGAATCGAGGGTATACAGAATCGCCGGGTCGTGTCCGGCCCGAACCCAATCGATGCGCCTGGACTCGATGTCGAGCGTCATGAAAAACATCGTCATAAACTGCCCCGTGTCCTCGACATCGGCAACCAACTGGTGGTTGACGTCGGAAATGATGTCAGCCGTGCCGCCCGGTAGAAACGCTCTTTGCCGCAGTGATGCGCGGACAGAAGCCATGAGTAAAGCCGAAGAAATGCCATGCCCCGATACGTCACCGACGGCAATGCCGATTCTTTTGTCACCGCCGCCTCTGCCGATCGGTATGAAATCGTAATAATCACCGCCGGTTTCATCGCAGTACACGCTTTTGCCGGCGATGTCGAAGCCGTCGATCTTCAGCGTGCCTCGGGGAAGAAGAGTCTGTTGAATCTCCCTGGCCAAATCGAGAGACTGCTGTATTTTCTCCCGTTCGATCAACCCCTTGATCATTTCATTGATGGCATCGCCCGTATACCCGATTTCGTCATTGGACACCACCCGAACCCGTTTGTCGAAGTTACCGTTTCTGATCTCGCGCAGAGTGCGTAAGATTCCCTGGAAGGGAATGCTCAGGTTGCGACTCACCAGGACAGTCAAATAAATGCCGACGCCGATAAACAGCAGGGCATTGACGAGGATCGCCGAGCGCAGCATTTCGAGCGACAGTGCCGGTTCATGGCCACTCCCCGCGATCAGGTGCAGGATCATGACCATGCTGACAAGCGGGATCAGGTTGCAGGCAAAGAGCAGCGCCACCAAGCGGGTGCGGATTCGAGTCCGCAGCGTTTTAGGAATGGCGGAAAGGCCGCCCTCCGGGAAAAAATACGGCACCAGCCGCTTTTGCAGCTGATGTTCGAGTAAAAAGAAGGCGACGGTGGCGGTGACGAGACCGGTACTCAGACAATAATACAGGGAACTTTGAACCAGTTGAAAACCGGAATCGTAGGCCCAGTGCAGCAACGGATAGACTATTGCCGCCAGGAGCCACATACTCGAGTTGAGTGCGATCAACACGAACGGCTCGTTCAGCAGGCGCCTGCGCGCATCGAATCCAAGGGCATCGGGTATGAATTTGCCTTCGAAGGACCGGTTCAGGTACCTGCGGATGGGGCGCTCATATAATACGGTCATCACACCGATAAAGGTAAACGCGAAAGGATCGAAAAGATAGTCGATCCAATATGGCAGGTCGTGTTCCGTAAATTTCGCCCGAACCTCCACATCGGCCGTAAACGTCAACAACCTGTTTACCCAAAAGACACCGATTAAATTGGCGATCGCATTGGCGACCAGCAGTTGGTTTTTGATATAGAAGAGTTTGATTTTTTTCATGAATTTCCTCTTCTCCGAAAATGGAATTCAGGAGCGATACAGCAGGGAGAAAATTTTATCGTCTCTTTTCGGTTGCAGCGCAACGATTCTCACCTTTGATATCAGCAAGAATTATCTTTACGAATGATTTGAATCGTGCTGTATCATTTTTAGGCTGGATAAGCCAGGAACGCACCCTCTGCCCGGCGCTGCCCTTGCAGCCTGGGGACAGGGTCCGCGACCTTTTTCAGGGATCGGGCCGAAATGAAAACGTGGAAAGCGGAAAATCAAGCGTGGCGTCAGCTATACGAACTGGCGGAAGAGGTTCGGAATCTCGCCCCGTGGCAGTGGATGCGAGAGCAGGCGGTTTTCGGCGTCGAAGACGCGGCTGGGGGAAACGTCCACTTTGTCAGCGTCATGGGCTCGGAGGGCATGCATTTTGGCGTGTCCGCCTATCCGGGCATCCAAGCCCTGTCTCGCATTAAGAATTTAAACGAACAAGGAATTTACGAGTATCCCGAAAGACTTCTGGAGATTCCTCAGATACAGCTTTCTTTTGAAGATCGAAAGCATCTGGCAGATCACGCCTACCAGAAAATCCGCGCCCTGGGCCTGCGGTATCGCGGGCAAAACGCCTGGCCGCAGTTTCGGAGTTTCAGGCCGGGATATGCGCCCTGGCGTCTTCAGGCGGATGAGATGCAGGTGATGGCCACCGTCTTGACGCAGCTCCTCGAGGTAGCACCGAAGCTGAGGTCAAATCCGGACCTGCTGGCGTTCGACGATATCGAAAGGTATCTGGTGCGTGTTCCGGCCGGTCCAGGCGGGAAAACCTGGAAGGACGAGCCACGGCGTTTTCGGGCGGCGCCCGAAGAAAAGCCCGCAGCTTCCTTTTCGGAGCTGTCCGCGGCGCGCCTGCGGAAACTGAAGCGGCAAGCTGTTTTTCTCGAGGTTGATTTTTTCATGACACCGGCGATGATCGGAAAGAAGGGCGACCGCATGTTAAGCGGCTATGCGCTGCTGGCGGTGGAAAACAGCAAGGGGATGATCATCGGCTTGGAAATGCTCGTCGCCGAGCCGTCGCTGCAATCCATGTGGCGTCAAATCCCCGAGGCCCTGGCAAAACAACTGACCAACGCCGGTTTTCTGCCCGAAGCCCTGGTGGTCCGCTCGACCCTGCTGGCCGATTTACTGGACCCATTTGCCAAGGCATTGGACTGCGACCTTCTTCACAGCAACACGCTGCCGAACCTGGATCCGGCAAAGGAATCCCTGTCAGAGCGTTTGGGTCAAGGGAGGGTCTGACAGGCGACAGCCGGTTCAAGAAATTGTCCGCGAAGTGATGGAGGCGGCTGTCCGCCTGCGGCTGCCGGAACAAAGCTCGGTCAGGGAAATATCGTATTTCATGCACACCTGCTGTGCCAAAGCCCTCCATATCTATCCGCCGGCCAGAGAGCCTCAGATTCTTTTTTACTATGCCTCTTGGCCGCTTACGGGCGTCATATATATTGCCCGCTTCCCCTTGACCACCGGGCAATCCAGCCCAATGTTCTCTTTTTTACCCTTCATTTGAAAGGTACGAGGATTCCATGTCGCCCAGCAGCAGGCAAAACCGCCCGACCGCCGGGTGGAAATTCGACAACAGCTACGCACGGTTGCCAGAGGCGTTCTATGTCCGGCTGAACCCGGTACCGGTGCGCACGCCGAAACTCGTCATTTTCAACGCCGCGCTCGCGCAGTCTTTGGGGCTGGACCCCGATGCCCTCGCGGGCGACGCGGGCGCCGCCGTTTTCTCGGGCAACAACATCCCCGAGGGGGCCGAGCCTCTCGCTCAGGCCTATGCGGGGCATCAGTTCGGATTTTTCACCATGCTGGGCGATGGACGGGCAATATTGCTGGGAGAACAGGTGACACCGCAAGGTGAGCGCTTCGACATTCAGTATAAAGGCTCCGGCAGGACCCCGTTCTCGCGGCAAGGGGATGGGCGGGCGGCCCTGGGGCCGATGCTTCGAGAGTACATCATCAGCGAGGCCCTGCACGCCCTCGGCATACCGACGACCCGCAGCCTTGCGGTGGTGACCACCGGTGAACAGGTGTTCCGTGAAACCGCCCTGCAGGGGGCGATACTCACCCGCACGGCGGCCAGCCACATCCGCGTGGGCACTTTCGAGTACGCGGCGGCGAATGGCGAACCGAACGGGATCCGGACGCTGGCCGATTACACCATCCGTCGCCACTTTCCCGCTCTGGCCGCAGCCGGAAATCCGTATCTTGCCCTGCTCGAGACCGTCATGCAGCGTCAGGCCTCCCTTGTGGCCCACTGGCTGCTGGTCGGCTTCATTCACGGCGTCATGAACACGGACAACATGTCTCTTTGCGGTGAAACCATCGATTACGGCCCCTGCGCGTTTATGGACGCCTACGATCCGAATACCGTCTTCAGTTCCATCGATCACACCGGCCGATACGCTTACGGCCGTCAGCCGCAGATCGCCCAGTGGAATCTGGCCCGCTTTGCCGAGACGTTGTTGCCGCTCATTCACGAGGATTCGCAAGAAGCCTTATCGATGACCAATTCGGTCATCTCTGGATTTTCGGACACCTTCCGTCAATACTGGCTGGAGGGCATGCGGGCCAAACTGGGACTGTTCAATCAGGAAACCGACGACGGCGTCCTGGTTCAGGACCTGCTCGATTGCATGCACCGAAATGGAGCGGATTTTACCAACACTTTCCGCGACCTGGCATCCGGTTCCCTGCCGGAGAACCCGGTGTTCCGGAATCAGGATTTTAAGCAATGGTTCGAGCGCTGGCAGGCCCGGCTCGATCGGCAACCCCACTCCTGGGCGTCATCCCGCCGGCTCATGAACACCCACAGTCCGGCGGTCATCCCCCGCAACCACCGGGTGGAAGAGGCCTTGGAGGCGGCCGTGGAACTGGCCGACTTTACGGTTCTGGAAAAGCTGCTGGATGTTCTGTCCCGACCCTACCAGGATCCGCCGGAACAGGCCGGCTACCACCTGCCGCCGCCCCCTGCGGCGCAGCCCTACCGCACCTTCTGTGGAACGTGATCGAATCGGAGTGTTGCCGTTCTCTGCAGACGAATATGGATGCCGCAGCTATTGGCAATTTGTCATTCGGTCAGATAACGGCCGGATTCTAATCCGAAATAACTGAGAAATTTTGAGATTAGGCAACAACGAAGCAACGTTATCTCCCCCAACCAAACGCCTCAGGTTATTTTCCGAAATCGAGTCGACCGACAACCGTGTACGGTGCATCCTCATGCAGCGCCAGCAATGCCCCCGCGCCGGACGATACGCCTGTACCCGCGATACCGGCAATGGTCACGAAGTGCGTAACCAGGATAATCAACTCGCCCTTCACCGGCTGCTGCGAGATGAAATCGTTCAGCGCCTCGAGGTTGGGCCCACGATCCTGGGTCCGCTCGTAGAATGAATTCAATGCGGCCAATTCCTGCACCGGCCCCAAGTTTAGAAGCCGGGCGGTTTCGAGACAGCGGCACCACTGGCTGGAATATATACGCGCCGACGTGACCCCATTTTTGCGCAGCCACACGCCGATGCCGCGGGCCTGATCCCGACCGGTATCGTCGAGGTTTCGCTGCGTCGCACAATCGCCGATTTTGAAGTTGGGCGGATCGCCGTTTCCAGGTGCCAGCGCGTGGCGGATCATCAGAATGTGCCCGCCGGCGTCAAGCCGGTCGATAATCTCGGACTGGTCGACCGCAACAGCGGAAGTCGGGATTGCGGATAGTAACGTCAGCGAGAGAAGGAGCGAAGTCCATACGTGCATTTCGAGGTGGTGTCTCCCGTGTTTGGTCGGTTATCCGGCTCCGGATTGTTGCTTGATCGGTGCCGCCTGCTATACCGTTACGACGATCTTGCCCATTTGCGCGTTGGATTCCATAAAGCGATGGGCCTGGACGATTTCTTCCAGAGGGAACGTCCGTGAAATGATCGGTTTCAGTGCCCCTGATGCCAGGCCGTCGTAAATGAATTTCTTGCCGCGCGCCATTTTTTCGGGATCTGCAACGATCTCGAACAAGGTGTAACCCCGCACGGTCAGGCCTTTCCCGATCGCTTCGAGCAATGGAAACGGTGTGGGTGCCATCGACAGAGCACCGTACTGAAAGATGAGGGCGCGCTCGGCAGCGGCTCCGGCGATTTTTTCCAAAAAAGGACCGGCCACCGGATCGAAGACGATGGTGGCACCCTTGCCGGCGGTGATCTCCTTTGTTTTCGCGGCCACGTCTTCCTTGTCGCTGACAATGACGTGGTCGGCTCCAGCTTCGAGAAGAAAATTCATCTTGGCGTCGCCGCGGGTCGTGGCCACCGCCAAGGCCCCCACAGACTTGGTGATCTGTATGGCGGCAAGTCCAACGCTGCTGCTGGCAGCGGTAATCAAAACGGTATCGTCCTTTTTCAACCGTCCGTATTCAACCAATGCGCCGAATGCGGTCATGTACTGCATCCAGATTGCTGCGCCTTCGACGGCCGTGAGAGTGTCTGGATAACCGGCCACCGAGTAAGCGGGAACGATGGCGCTTTCTCCGTAAACCCCATACTTGCCAACTGAAAACGAAGGGATGGTGCTCACCCGGTCGCCGATTTGAATGCCCGCGACTCCCGGCCCTACCGCATCGACACTGCCGGCAGCTTCGTAACCGATTCTTGACGGAAATTCCGGTTCTTCAAGGTACTGGCCTTGCCGAAACATCACCTCGGCACGGTTGAGACCGATTGCCTCCACCTTTAACCGGACCTCTCTTTCACCGGGTTCGGACTGCGGAACATCTTCGAGCTTAAGCACGTCGGCTGATCCGGTTTTATAAAAACGAACGATTTTCGGCATTTTATTTCTCCCGAGTGAATATCTGTAGAAAACGGGCAATAAGAGCAAACTAAGGCCTTGAGCCATGTTGTCAAACCATACGATGAGATCTTTTGGGGTGCAGGTGCCGTCGCCAAACCAGAGACCGGCTCGAATGTGATTCAAAATATTTGTAATGAGGTGGTTCGAAGCGCAGCGGAGTTTGCAACCCTGTGAACGGTTGCAAAAATCTCCCCTGCGACATTTTATAATTCCTTGACAACCTTAAAGGCAGTGGCCACACTCAAGTCAAAGCCGGCCATCGGCTGCAACCAATTCAGTTTTCACCACTGCCCGTGGTCTCAAGTATCTAAATTTAATTCAAGATGGGTATGCAAGATGGAGTCCTGCAGTTTCTCTCATTTCATGCAAGTTCTCGAGCCCTGGCTCAACCGCGATTACATCCGCAAGGCTTATGTAGATGCCAAGGGCGATCTCAGGTTGATGTTTGTCGACGGCGGAGAAAAAATGTTCCGAATCGATGATTGCAGCCAACGTGAGTTGAAGGACATCCTTCAGGACCTGAACAAGAGCGGCGTGCCGGTAGAGATATATGACGCCAAATTATCCGAACAGGGTGGTTGACCTCACCAGTGTCGGTGCCGGTCTTGTTGGTCTGACGGCTTCACTGCTCTTGAGTCGATTTAACGTTCTTCACCAGGTAATCGAGCAACGGCTTGAGCCGAGCGACCATCCTCAGGCCCGCTTCATCGGTTGCCGGTCAATGGAAATTTTTCGCGAGCGAAACGGCCTGGGCAGCTCCCCCGATATTCAATAGCGGTTTTTTTTGTCGGAATTTATCAGGAGACCGCCGGTTATCGAGGCCGGTTGTGTGTTTTTAACGCCTTTCACGGAAGTATAATGCCTTTGACCCCAAAAACTGCCCAAGGCTCCGGTCAGTCGCTGCTAAGAAAATCGCCGCTTGTTTTAAGCAGATGTATCCGTCTTGATTTGACCGGAACAGGACCCGCTGGATATGCCGGGCGTAAAACACATGGCCGGGGATTGGACCGGCTATCATAGGCTACGGACTGCAGCGGTAGCCGGAAGACCGCACCGAACTATCGATACTTGGGACGCTCTTGCGAAGATAAACAATAGTGAAGAAGAGCTTGAAAATTGCGTGGACGACGGAGTTGTCGGCCGCCACGCCTCGAACATCGATATCGAGGAGTAAAATGACGCAGCTGCCGTCCAAATGGTTATTGTTGGTCTTACTGACCGTGTCGTTCATCACCGGCGGGGAGAAGTGTGCCGTGGCAATCGAAGAAGCGCCCTACACCGTCATCGAGCAAAACGGTGACTTTGAACTCAGGCAATACTCACCCCGCATCGTAGCGGAGACAACGGTCGAGGGCGCATTCGACCAGGTCGGCAGCGAAGGCTTTCGCCGGCTGGCCGCCTACATCAACGGCGAAAATCATACCAAGCGGTCCATCACCATGACAGCACCTGTCAGTCAGGAGGCCCAGTCCGAAAAAATCGCCATGACCGCGCCTGTGGGCCAGGAGAAATCGGGCGACAGGTGGCGCATCACCTTTGTCATGCCGTCAAAATATGCGCTCGACACGCTGCCCGAGCCTATCGATTCTCGCATAGAAATAAAGCCGGAGCCCGGTCGGCTGATGGCCGCTGTGCGCTATTCAGGCACCTGGAGCCGCAAGGGCTATGAAGAGAACAAAGAGCGGTTGCTGGCCTGGATTGAAGAACGGGGCTTCAAGCAAACCGGCGACCCGGTTTGGGCGCGATACAACCCGCCCTTCATGCCCTGGTTTCTGCGCCGAAACGAAATACTGATACCTGTAGATCCCCACAACTGATGCGCACAAAAAGTATATCGGGACATGGTTTCTTGTTTGAAGAAAAAATTAAAATGAAGGTTAAAATTAATCAGTTAAAGGCACATACAGACCTGCGGGGGATTGTGTTCGAGCCGCTTGAGCAGGAATCAATGTCTGCCCAGAAAAACTGCCACGTAGTCATCAGTAAACCTGGGACAATCAGAGGCAACCATTACCATTTGTACGGAACTGAAATTATTGCAGTAGCGGGACCAGCACTTTTGAGATTTAAGGAAGGAACTGAGGTATACGACTTTGAAGTTCATTCAGAGCAGATGTATCAATTCGTAATACCTCCAAAAGTATCCCATGCAATTAAAAATTTAGGTGTAAAAGACAATATCCTCATTGCTTTCAATACCGTTCCACATGATCCGAAAAAGCCAGATGTCATAACCGATACGCTAATGGGTTAGAAGATTTGGACCACAGCGAGCTCGAAAAGAGATATTACAGTTTAGTCCGGATTGCAGGGGGGGATAATGACCGTGCGGTTTGCATATAGAGAAGGCAAAGCCCGGATTATTGGAGCCGGATACTGGCGAAGGGGGAAAATGACATCTGAAAGGGAAAATAAAATACACAAATGAGCCGATCGGCAAAGTCAAGTTGGTTGAAGATTTTTTGCCCTCACCGGAAGAGCCGGTTTTGAAAGACGAAACGATAAAGGTGACCATCTCGCTCAGCAAGACCAGCGTAGAATTTTTTAAAAGTGAGGCAAAGAAATGTAGTACTCAGTATCAGAAAATGATCCGTCGAATTCTTGACTGTTCTTCACAGCGTATTCATCCAGGCATGCCAGTGCCGGGTACCGCATAAATTCCGAATGTGAAACCGTAAATCCGAGTAACGCCCCTGATGTTCCCCTAACTCCCTTGCTTTTAAATCCGAAATAGCTGAGAGATTTTGAGATTAGGCAACAACGAAGCAACGTCCCTGTCGGCTCTCAATCCGGTATTCTCCAATCGGTTGTCAACATTGAAACAACGTTCTCCCTCCTACGAGCGCAAAAGCACCATCGTAACCTCGAACCTGGACATCCCGGAATGGACCGACGCCTTTCCTAACCGGATTTTGGGGGAAGCCACCGTCGACCGGCTGCGTCACGGCGCCTACACCGTCGTGCTGGAGGGAAAGAGCTATCGCTCCCCACGACCGGTCTCCAAAACCTCTAAAATCGCATGTCAAAAATCGCCTAAAAACGGCGTTTCGAAAGGGGGTGAATAACAGTAGTTCGGAGCCGGTCCGAAAGCCGCTTTTTGGTCGTTTTGAAATGGCCCCATTAACGCGAACATGAGTGGCTCCATTAGGGTGTTCATTGACAATAGGTGGCCTCCTTTGGTATTAAGGGATAAATGAGTGTTGATTGTGGTGTTGATTACTGCTGATTATTGGGATGAAAATATGGTAATTTGAAGTGGGCAGAACGGGGAATCCGACAGTGTTGCAGGAAAACACAACATTCCAATTATTGATATATATAGTGGATGCCGGATAAAAGTTGAGAGTTCGTTAATTCGAATTTTCGCTGAAACGGCGATTACAATTAAATAGAGATGATTTTCAGAATCATTCGGAGAGAGATTCTCGGGTGTAAGTGCATCTCACAAACGAAACTATACATCGGGAAACCATCAAGACAGCAAGACTATATTCTTACCAGGTGAGCAATTTTGACATAATCTGTTTCGAATGATTATCTGAATCGAAGGAACTGCGGTGAAGCGGAAAATGCGACAAACCAATAGCTATATAGCAATATACAAAAATGATTTGATGAGAAATTAAATAAGCGATAGAGCGGCACTTGCAGCAAGCTCTTGGGCAATACTTTTTTGTTCTTCTTTTTCCGTTGGCCAACCTATAATATTAGCATGTCGCCGTGGTCTATTATCGGGATCAATTTGAAGCTTTAAACTTGAAATTTTCAGTGCTGAAATATCAGCGCGACCATATACATTTTTGGGCTGTTTCATCTTGCTAATGGCTCGGCAACCAATTTCCCATATTTCTGGATTTGAAAGATTATCAATTCGGAAGACAGAAAGTTTAAGATTCGTGGGAGGCATATAAGCTGATGGCTTAACTATATTTTTTTGTGTGCTAAACCATCTTTTACTTGTTAGGTACCGGGCAAGTATTTCCTGATCATTTATTTTCTTGGGAAATTTTGAATCACGAAAATAATCTATCAATATTGTCAAAAACCGTTTTAGGTATTTCATCACCAAAATATTCACGTCCGTATGTTTTATTAGGTCCAAATAGTCCAGCAAATGTAATTTCATTTCGTTTGCCAATACTTACTGAAAATACTTTCCTCGGCTCTATATACCACTCAAACGATATTTCTCCGTCCGGGTCCAAATTTAATTCAGGTTTGGGAACCAATGTTGGCAATGCTTGTATAAATCGTTCGGCTTCGCTAAAGGATTCTAAATTGATAGGTTGAGCACCAAAGCCATCCCAGTTTTCTACTGAACATTCCTCCCAAAGCTTGAAAAGCTCCTGTAAAACCTCTCCCTCACCAATAATCACACTAGGAGAACAGTCTTCCAATAAATTCTCGACTAATGCGTTAAGAGCCTGAGCATCGGCGCTCACTCCTCTATCTCCTGTTCGGAAGAAAGGATTCACATGCTGTAATGGAATGCAAGCAGCGGTCATTCAAATAACCTCGTGGTTTCTTCAGTTATACTGTTAAAAAAGATTTGGTTTTTAATGATACGCAGTTCTTCAAAAACTTGCCACATTTCACAGTCACGATTTTTAAATTCGCCAACCTTAAATGAATCAATATCTAAAATTATTGTAATAAATTTATCAGGCTTTGCACTTTTATCTAAAGCTTGAATAATATTGGTGGCAATATCGCTATCTTGATTATATACTACTATTCTCGACAAAAAATTACTGATCACCCCTGGAGTATCATCAGGGACCTTAGGAGGTGCTGTAAGATAGTTTGATAAATCTGTTATTGGTAATGGGATGTCAAGGTGATTAAGAAATCGCACCGCTATTCTGGTAATAGCTTCAGGTTTGGTCATACTATGATAGATTTTCCATAATTCCTTTGCTTCATCTCTCAACATTTCCCAATCAGAGTAAGGTTTAAGGTGACTATATGTAAATCCATCTATTCTGAATTGAGCTACTTTTTTCTCATCTGCTGTTGTAAAAAAATAGCCGTGAATTCCTTGATCTTCAGCAAATTGGCTTTCAGGTTTACCGTTTTTAATTCTTATCCCACCCTTAAATGCCCTACGCTCTCTATAATTTGGAAATTGATCACCTTTATACTTTTTTAAATCAAGGAACGTTTTCACTTGAAAGTCTATAGAGAGCTTAACCCGAAAATCGATAATAGCCTCCGTGATCGGAGCCTTATCTAAGTGTCTTATTTTAGCCATTTATCAGTATTATTTGAAACAATCATTTAGACCCGTTAATGTGTATGTGTACATAATTACATCAAACTATTGATTTTTTGCAAGCTTTAATTACAACAGATAATAATTTTAGTTTAATTTAAGGTGTTTACAAATTATATGAACTAAAAAGGTATTGGTGGCACTCATTATTAAAGGCCGCGATTCACATAGCTAAAGGAGCCCGGTAACTTTTTGCATGTCATGATAATGTTTTTGGTGATCCGTCCGACTATGTAACCCCGCACATATCACCAGGCGATAGAGTAAGTTAAGCAGGTCGAGAGTAGTGTTCTTAAAAAAATAGACTCAGAGTACAAAAAATTGATGGAATAACAATTACATCTGGCTTCCTGTCCATAACCCCATCTTTCTTTCCAACCCGAAAATCCATCGCACCCGTCATCTGACGCCAAAATCCCAAATCCAAAACGGAAATCAAGTCGAAAACGGTTCTGCAGTTCCGTCTCAATCCACCAGTCCTACCTACCCGCTCTCAAAATCAACGCCGAATTGCCTTCTAAGGGCTTCTAACCAGTTGAATATTCAATAGGCAAATACAGTTTTATGTTTTATTTAGTACATCAATAATTTAAGATAGTGAACATTCATAAATTCTCAGGATATTCTATTTTTTGTAACTCATTTCGAGTTGTAATTATACAGGTAAAAAACCAAATTGTTACTAAATAGGTGAAAATTTCACGATAACTTCTCCCCCTATTTCAGCACCTAATAGTTTTCCACCTAAATTCATTTTTAATTCTATCTCATTAACTCTAAAATTTTTTGGTATAATAGTTTTTATTCTTTTTGTAATAATTTTAGGTAAACTATCAAAAATTATTCTATTAATATCATCGTTATCGTCCCCCAATATTGTATCTCCTCTAGCAGTTGCTTGGACCTTGGTTAAAGTACTATTATCTAAATCACTTTCACTTATTACTAGAGTTAAATTTGTGATTCTTTTAGTATTTGCTTTTTCCATTTATTCTCCCTAATAAGTTTTAAAAGCCGTACCTAACGTATAAACAATAAATTGGGTTTTCTGTTCTTTTTATTTTAAAAAACTTTTCTAATTTTGAATTCTTTTGGTTTCTTAAATATTTTTCTAATTCGGTATCAATAAATTCAGCCTGATTCATAGTAATAGCAGATATTGGAGCCCACGCAATAGTATTTTTTTGCTTAGCAATAGCAACAGGAATATTTTTATCCATAATTTCTTTTCCTGCACTACAGCCTGTTAAAATTATATTTTTAGGTCCGAAAAAGGGATAACCATCAATCAAGTCGACATTAATATTAATTCCTCCTAATTGAATTGAACCATCATCGTCAACATAGTGCCCTATAATATGTACAGTTTCATATTTTCTCAATAAGGCTAAAAGATCACCAATAAATTCAGGAGGTGATTTTCTCCAGTTTTTATTTGTTTCAAACTTATCGGAAATAGTAATTAGTGGCAACATTTCTTTTGTTTCTAAATTGTCACTTAGCCTTAGAATCCCACTAATAACATCGCTGCTTGATGTAACAGGCCATCGCATCGTATTCCAGACAGTGCCAATCATTTCGACATGCATGTGATTTTCTGTTGGTTGTGGCCTAATCCATTCCCAAGGTACAAAAATGTCTTTTTCTGAAGAAAATATAATAAGGTGTTTAATTGAATTATAATGCGAGGCTAATATATTTTGTCCTTCCCTGGTTAATGAAATTTTCGCAAGTTTTGTTCCAAATATTTTTAAATCTTCTCTACTTAATTTGTTGGCTATTACTAAAGTATTTACTTTTTCGATGATCTCTTGTGAAATATTTTTTAAAGAGTCTATTTTTACATCTTTGCCAATATCAAAACATTTTGATTCTCCCCCTGAAATAGTATGAAACCGAAGATGGCATGATACACCGTCAGTATTATCAGACACTAATAAAGCTACATTACCATGGAAAGTTTCAATACCCAAGACAACATGAGTTTTCAAAGAATCATGGTTTATCTTTTTCACACCAGGAATTTTGGTAAAGCTTGCTTGAATATTAGTCCCAGGTCTGCACTCTTTGACTCCTGCAACCGTTCCTACGGAAAAAAATTTGTTATCGTAATTGCCTGAAAGTCCGATAAGTGCAGACGAACATGCTTGATAAGTTTTGACTGTTGCGGTCAAATCGACTATATTTCCCAAATGATGTATTTGTATTTCAGATTCTTTTCCATCAATTACTGTTTCTATAGTATTATCATTTTCATCAACACTATTTCTGTAAGCGAAAGTTAATTCTTTTTCTAAATTGACAATTAATTTATCGATTTCGCCTATTTTATTATGAATTTCCGGGACAAACGAAATAATATCAGGAATAGATGAATACATGCTACGTTGATAAGCGTCATAGAGGCCATTTCTTAAACTTTTAATATACAAACCATCCTGTCTTAACAAATCTAGAATGTGCAAATAGTCTTCGCCCTGAGCTAATTTTAATAATTTCCTTATTTGTTTTTCTTCAGCGATACAAACCTCAAAAATATACTCAATAAGTGAATCCATTTGAACTCTGAAAGGAATATCTATGATGTCAGTTTTTGATTTTACCAAGCTATTTAAAGCCTCATGCTTTAATTGTACATCCATAACTGCTGAAAGGAGATAGTCAGTGGTCTGTAAAAGTTTCGAGAAATATACAATTCCAGACTCTGTAAGAAAAAAAGCCTTTGGAAGAGGTCCGTCTGGGTCGACGAATTCAGCATTAGTGCTTCTTACAATTAGAAATTCATGGAAAATTTTCAAACATTTTACAACCATTTTTTTGTCATAACCAAATAGTTTACATCTTTCTAAAATGATTCCTGTATCAATAGGATATTTATAACTGCTTGAGCTAAGAATTAGGAGAATCCTGTGGCAAATTAAAAAATCACACCTTCCGCCGTCAACAATCATTGAAAGCAAGTTAGGAATAACAACATTTCTGCTAAAAAAAAGTTTTGCACCTTCAAATAATCCAACTAACGGATGAAAATTGGGATATTTTTCATCTAATCCAATTAACCACCTCCCTGGTAAATCACGATGCCTAAGTAATCTTCTAATCATTAAAACGAGGTGCCGAATGTCGTCTGCTGCAACCGCGTCCATAATCTGTAATACATCATCTTCAGATCGCCTGCCTTTTAATAAAACTAATAAGTTTTTAAATGCTAATTCTATAATCTCTGTTGACAATTTTTTCCTATAGGCCCTAAAAACATTTCCCGTTAAAATTTGATGCAAGTCAGCTTCTTTTTTAATTTTCCAAGAGATGTCTTGTATCCAAGTTAACGATTTTGGAGAATTTACCTTTATTTCAAAATTAAAAAATGCCCTTGCATCACCTCTACTATAAATAGCTTCTAAACAACCAGGCCTCATAACGGTCACAGTGCCTACACCAGAGGCAATTTGAATCTCCTTTGCTAGCTCTATTCCGTAATTCACAGAACGAATAAAATTTTGATCTAAATTGTCAAAGATTATATCAATCCTGTAAAATTGGTCCTTATTAAGATCACGTTTCAATTTTCTAAAAGCTTCCCTTGTTTTTGCATATGTCGGATTTTTCGATAAAATAGCTGATACATTTAGAAGTGCTTTCTCAATAGTATTTTCTTTATAAGTTCGACACACAGTCTTAGCAGTATTTTCAATTTCCTCTTTCAAAAGAGTCACTAATTCCTCTTTAGTTAAATCTTTCCGGTCTTGTAAGCAGTCGACAATTATGAGTATTGGAAACGTTTTAAAACCACACTCTATAATTGCACTTTCAACATAGTGCAACATAGTTGTTTTTCCTGATCCTCTTGGTCCTTCTAAAATAAGAGATCGATCACCCTTCGAATTAATTAAAAAGTCTATCAAGTCACAATCTTTAGGCCCAATTTTTATTTTTCTAAAAGATGCTGGTAGTCTTGAAAGAATTGAATCAATATCTGAATTCTCGTCATTTTTACGTTCCGTGATGTAATTCGTTTTTAAAATATCCCAATCTGATCTTGGAAGAGGACGCAAATGAGCTATGTTATCGAAAATCGGTTCAATTGCTTCCCAAAAAGAGTTTAGCTTTTCTTTTTGAATGGTTTCGTTACGAGCGGGCCATGTAGGCATCAGTCTCCTCCATTAATTAACCTTAAATATGTTAAAATTTCTCTAGTCTGTTTTATTTTTACTTGCCGTTGGCAGGATCAATGAAAACAAATTAATTCCAGGAAGTTTGTATGAACAGATCAAATTAGTACCTCGATCGTGCATAGATTAGGTTTTGAAAAATAGAAAACCATCAGGTAACACTGTCATAGCAACGGGTCAGCCAAACCTAAACAGCCCTGACAAGAGGTACCCAGATGGTAAAACGACGAAATCAAACTACCAGGAAAACCCGGAGCGGTAATTGGCTTTGTGAAAAACGCCAGAGGCCTTGAAAAATGAGCGCTTCCACGGCTCACGAGACATGTAGCGAGCAGCTGAGCCCATTTGACGAATTTTTGCCGCTGATCAAATTTATCGAGCTGGTCGGTTTTCGGGAAATCTTTCACTTCGCTTACCGGCCCCCCTCTTCCGATACCAAAGTGGGGAACTGATTTTAAAAAAAATTCCCACCCTTATATATCCGATGCTAAGGCGCTCAGCTAATGATTCATGAAACACAATTTTATTGACATTGCAATACAAAATTACAGGTTGAAGCTTGAAAACAGGAAGCAGGGGAAGCGTTCGTGCAGGGCATTCACAACTTTCCAATAAGATCGTCAACATCAGGCTTTTTACCGGAAGCGACAAAACGGGTCACACAGGAGTTGGTCACCCCTAAATAGCGGGCGACATCGGCACCGGAATAGCCGAGCTCTCTCACAGCGACCCATGACATTGCTTCCCGGGCTTCAACGGCTGTTCGTCTGCGGCTGCCGGAACAAAGCTCGATCAGGGAAATATCGTATTTCCTGCACACCTGCTGTGCCAAAGCCTCCATATCTATCCGCTGACCCGAGAGCCTCAGATTCTTTTTTAACATACCGTCGAGCCCGGATATGATGTCTTGGACAAACTCACTGTCTCCTAATATTCTTTGATCCGACCATTGCTTTTCGCCACGGCTCTTCAGTGCTAAAACCTCTGACCATCCCCCCAGACTCCTGACGAGACCACCACCGACCAATTCCGGACGTCGACCCGATGTCGCGCCTTTCTGGACATATGTTTCATAGTTTCTGCGACGGTGCCGTCCTTTACCAAAAAACGAAAGGACATAATCGGTGTCCTGCCATTCTCTTTTTACCTTGCCCATTAAAGCCGAGTGACCGGACCAGGGGTTGCGGCTCAGTTCGGCCATATCTTTGACCAATCCGGCTCTCAATAAATTTAAGTGAATATAGCGCACCAATTCCCTTAAATACTTCTCTTCCTGGCATACAATCGACTTGTACCGGTTCTGAAATAGATGTCCATAGCGGAGATGACGCCGATTAAAATTCACCACATAACCGGTTAATATTTTCCGCATGCTCGACGACAAGGGCCGGTTTCGAGTCTTGCACAAAAGGTGAAAATGATTCGGCATAAGCACCCAGGCATAGATATCCAGCGCGCCTTCTGCAACCAAAACAGCCAGCCGCTCGAGAAAATCACTGCGATCCGCATCGTTGAAAAAAATCTCTTTCCGTTCGATTCCCCGGCCCATGACATGATGCAAAACCCCCGGAGCATCCAACCTGGCTAATCTTGGCATAAGTTTTAATTGTCATAGTTGTTTTCTCATGTAAAGCACTTTCTGCACGAACGTCCCCTATCTTTTATGTACCGGTTTTGAAATAAATGTCCATACCGGCGATGACGCCGATTAAAATTCACTACATAGCCGGTTAGTATTTTGCGCATGCTCGACGACAAGGGCCGGCTTCGAGTCTTGCACAAAAGGTGAAAATGATTCGGCATAAGCACCCAGGCATAGACATCCAGCGCGCCCTCTTCGACCAAAACAGTCAGCCGCTCGAGAAAATCACTGTGATCCGCATCGTTAAAGAATATCTCTTTCCGTTCGATTCCTCGGCCCATGACATGATGCAAAACCCCCGGAGCATCCAATCTGGCTAATCTTGGCATAAGTTTTAATTGTCATAGTTGTGTTCTTATGTAAAGCACTTTCTGCACGAACGTCCCATCTTTCTGTTCGTAACGCAGAACCGGTTAATTGGGCAATAATACCAATTAATACAGAAGCTTGTCGCGTTAAGAGATCTTGTAACGTATGGCTTGTAAAATCGGCATTATCAACTGTATTTTCAGTAGGTTGTTGGTTTAAGGGATCTTGTAACGCATGGGGGCCGCTTCGGGCTTTTGGACGCCAGTAGCCTGGATTGTCTTTACGCCAACGCTGAACCCGCTGAACATGTTCCGATCCACGGAAGTAATCGCGGTTGCCCGGTTTGTCGAGCCAGCGCTTCTGACTGTCAGCCTTGCTGGCCTTGCGGCAATCCGGTTTTCGGCAGAAGTTTTGACGACCCCTGTTGCGAGGGTCGGGAATGAATAAAGCCTTGCAATGACAGCATTTTTTCTTTTTGATACCTGGCATTGGCCGCAGTCCTCCTGCGAGCCAATGTTACATGATCTGGGGCGATTTGGATGTTCAGGCAAGGACAAGAAAATGGTTGAAGAAAAAGAGAAGAAGACTGTTTTTAAAACTTAATAGGGAAGAAAATAGGCGGGAGACATCCGGACAATTTCAAATCGTCAGGAATAAGACAGTTTCATAACACCGCTGGCAAAATTAACATTTAGTTCCGTTTTTATCGCTATTTATAGGAGGTTTTTATGCGTGGATGTAGAGTATTAACAGATGATGAAATCAAAATAATACTAAATTCACTCAAAATCAGAGAGAAAGCATTATTTCTGACATCATTGACATTCGGAACTCGTATTAGTGAGTCCTTATCCCTTAATTTTGGTGATGTTAGCGGAAAATTCCTTAACTTTCGATCATCAAAAGGATCAGAAAATCAATCATTTCCGATTCCTAACCCATACCGAAATGTAATAGATATTTTGAAGAAAAATTATGAATCAAAAGGTATTACCGTAACTAATACTACACCTTTGTTTATGTCTCAGAAAGGCAAAACAAAGCGACCAATGAGCCGTCAATTAGCACACACGTTATTGAAAAAGATTGTTCGTAGTTGTGGGTTTGAAGGAAAAGTAAATACCCATTCTTTCCGTAAATCATTTGTCACTCGTATTTATGAATTAACCGAATACAATATTGCGGAAGTCCGACTATATTCCAGGCATAAATCTTTGGCGAATTTACAATACTATATTGCGACTACTGAACATCCAACACTTGTTGAAAATTTAAACTGGATCTAATGACCAATTCTCCTGGGAGTCAATATCCTAGGAGAAATTTATTAGCACAAAATAAGAATATTTATCAATAATAAGTTAATAATTTAAGAGCAATAGATGATCTTGCAACCTTTTTTATGCAACCCGTTTTCTATATCGATATACAATTTCATAGCTGAGAAATTTTATTGTTTAATACAAATTATTTTTTAGGGTGGGGGCGCACTGTTTTGGGGTACCCAGAAATTGAGCAGCGTCTCCTTGTATCCTCATTGGCCAAACATACCTCATTTTTTGCTGTAATCGTTTCGATAGCGGATGACGAAAAAGGAAACGTCTTTGGATGCGAGGTGTTTCCCAATTCAAATTCGAATAATTTCATTTTCAGTAAACCAGCCGTTCTCCTGAACGAAATCTTTTATTTTTTGTGGCTCTTGGGTATACGCAACGATAGCCAAGCCTTCTTCGGCACGGCTGCAGGTCACATAAAAAAGTCTGCGGGTGCGATCAATGCTGGTTTCTTTTCCTTCCTGCTCGTTTTGGATGTCTCGTTCTGTTGGTTCAACGGCTCCAAATAGTTTGTCGTAACTGAACATGAATCCACGCGCTTCGTCGTCATCGAGGATCACCATAACGCGTGGGAATTGCAAACCCTTGATGCCTTGATGGGTTCCGAAACGGGATTCATCAGAGATGTACCTGACATACTCTTCAAGCTGGCTGAATTTGCATTTTAATGCCGTGTCCCATGCCTCTATGACAGGGTCATTTCCAGGTTCCTCAGCGTGTCCATCCGCAGCGTTTTCTTGATCTTCATATAATCTATTGGCTATTGTAAGTAATGTGTCAGGAATCAGGAAAATTCCACTATTAAAGACCTCTTTTAACACCTCATTGAGAGAGGGGGCGGCACCACCGGACCAAAGAGAATATAGTGCATTAACCGCATCTTTTGCTTTGGTTATTTCCTCTAAAGATTTTGTAGATTTTTTTAGTGCATTTTTTTTAATTATTGGAGAATTATCTCTCATTATTCTTGATACTGCGAATTCATCACCTGTTTTCTTAGCTTTTATTAAGGGTAGTACTTGTTTTGCGAATAAAGTAACTCCTGGCAATTTACCGTCAAGCAAACCGGTTTTTAGTTTATTGACACGATATAAGGGATCAAAAAAGTCAGAAAAACCACCACGATTAGCGGCCATATGATGCTCTAATGTTAATATTTTAACTGATGCTTGAGATGTATCTTCCCAGAGTTGATCGTCAGTTAATTCCGCCATTTTTGAAGCAATACCAGATTCAACATTGGCCTTATTAACCGGGTTAGACACATCCACTATAAACAAACGAACACATCCGTCATTGTCTTTGTAAGGTTCCTGAGTTTGGTCATCAGCACCGGAGCGAATTTTATTGATAAGGGTGATAACGCGCTTAGGGCATCTATAGTTAATAATTTTTGCAGGTTTTGCCCATGTGTCAGGGATATTTTGGCCTAAGTCTAGTTTTCCATCCGTATAAATACGTTGCATTGTATCGCCAAATAAACCAAGAACAACATTGCCGGGTTGCTTCTCTTGTATTTTAAAAAATGCATCAACCAGTTCCTTCTTGGTATCCTGGCTCTCATCAATCAAAATTATTGGGTATTTGCGTATAAGAATACTCTGCATGAGGGGTTTTTGTTGAAAAAAGGTAGCGGTGATCTTGATCACCTCTTCATGATTTAAAGAGTCTTTTTCTAAGTTGTCACCATTTGGGTTATAGGTGAACTTATTTATGGAAGGTAAAAGATTTAATCTATTATTCTTCAGCTCAATTTTCCTGGCCCTGTCCTTATATGTTTTCGTCGTTGTGCTCCTTGCTCTGCTTTGTTTGTCAGTCAAATCGGCAATTTCAGCTTCAAGGTTGGCCGCCAACCAGTTGCGAATATCATTCGTATATGGATTAATCATGTCCCAGGCAAAGCTATGAATAGTCGAGACATGAAAGGCCATATCAAACTCGAGACGGCTTTTTATCTCATCACAAGCGGCATTAGTGTAAGTAATGACGGCTATTTTCTGACCGTTCTTTTTAAGTCTTACGATGTTGTTTTTTCGAAAACGTTTTAGAGCTTCAACCAGGCTTCTTGTTTTACCCGAACCAGCACCTGCAAAAAGGAAAAAGCTCTTAGGATTGTCAAGATCAAGGCAGCTATATATCTCCTCATCAGCAGTAAAGGAGGTTGTATCAATTTCCGTCATTTCCCTCACTCCCATCTTGTTGGATACAATAGTCCTGATGCTTGCTCTTTAATATTAATTGCTTTTGAACCCAATCCAGACCGTCAGCAATATATTTTGGAGGCGTTAATTCATTTGGTTCAGTTGTAAATAGCAATTCCAACGCCATTTCAGCTTTTTTGCTATTTTTACTCAGTGCTTTAAATAAAGTTTCGCGGGCCTCAGAAATACTTGGAATATTAACGCCGTCAGCCATTTTTTTAATTAACCCGGTTGCGTCTGTTTTCGCTTTGAAAAGCTTTAAGTTACTTAACACCAGGGCATCTTCAAATGTATAGGGAATGACCGTTTCCTCATTTCTACCATAATCCAATGTGATTTCAACTTGATAAGCAACTCTCACATAACCATCCTTGACCTTGTCTTCATCGCTGGCATCTATGGCTTCATCCAAACTTGTTTTCTGTGGTATCCATGATTTGATTGTATCGTTGCCTGTTCGGTAATCTTGTCCTCTTTCTGGTAGAACTTTCTCCGTGGAGTCTTTTTTGATTGAGTCCAAATCTGTTATCACAAGCGTTAGGAGGCCAAGGGTTTCAATAAGGCTCCGTAAGCGATGGGCGTGACTTCCACCAATTTCAAGAAGTGATATGTAATTGCGATCTAACTCAGGGTATTTGTTTTTAATGAAGTGAGGTACAAGCATTCTTTCTGCTGGTCCTTCAACCAATATGGCGGCATCTGCAAAAAAGAGATCACAATGCGTTGTTTTTAAATAGCGTGTGGCAAATTTGGCCGTATTTGAATCATCCCCGAAAGTATTTGAAAGGTTCACAACTTCAGCGCATGGTGCATTATCTGCACAAGTCGCAGGCATCCTTTTGAAATATCTCAGACACTCAAAATCTATTTCATGGGCTATATGGCTGGAATGCGTGCTAATAAGCAATTGGGTTGAAAACTGGTTTTTGTCTTTAAGGTCCGCATGATTTCTTAAAACATCATAGGCCTTTTTGATAAATACTTGTTGGACTTGGGCATGAAGGTGCGCTTCTGGTTCTTCGACCAACACGATATGGAGAGGCTCAATATATTCATCACTATATTCTGTGCGCTTACCGGCTTTGCCAATTCGCATCCATTCATCACGAAAACGGATGAGGTTGAATATCATGGAAATTAGATTTTGATACCCTAAACCATTATATTTTTCAGGAAGGCATAATGAAATATCGTCCGGATTTGTATCGTCGCGCAGCACGTTGAATTGAATTGCAGCATCATGATTTAACCCATCTATCGGGTCTACTTTACTGGAGATTTGAATTTTGGGATCGCTAAAGCCTGGATAATTCAACCCTTCCAGCTCGCCAAGTGAAGATTTGAAGCTCTCTTTTAGGCGTTTATCAAAGGCGGTCCTGGCGTTCTCAATAGCCTCCAATGCATCAAGATCATTCATATCCGGGATTTCTGATGGGTTTAGATGCTTTTCAAAATAGGTTCTTAACTGTGCAGAAAGCCTGCGGTCGTTCCTCACCCCGTCTTCTGTTGAGCTGGGATCAGAAAATCCTCTTTGGGCACTGATGATATCAATCTTAAATAAACTGTCGAAAGGGTCTCCTGGTATAGGCTCTGAATTCTCTGGAAGGCTCTGGGGCATCGTATCAGCAACATTGGCCGGATCAAGGATGTAAGCCTTAATACTGAAATGCTTGTGCAGTTCCTTATATAGGAATTCCCGCATAGTTTGCGGCCATAGCTTTAAAGCTTTCCCGTTTGCTCTCGATTCACTTGTACTTTTGGCCGCCTCATATGCAGTCTTAAAGGCTTTGTATAAGTCCTCAACATATTTTGGTTCGAATACGAGCCTGACGCCAAGCTTGCCACCCGTCCACTCAAGTGTTGGGATTAGGTGACTGACATAGTGGATTTCCTCATCCCTGACATCAAGCCAGATATCGACTGTTGGTACATGCACATGCCATGGCTCATTTTCCAAATTTAAATCTTCTGGATTTTGGTCTTCAATCCAATTGGTTGCTATCTGATTGATGTTTTTCCAGTTCGAGAGCGTAAAATCCGTTGGTGACAAATCTCTGTGACGCGTTTTCTTTAGAAATATCATTAACGCGTCCATTGCCGAAGTTTTACCGCTATTATTAGCTCCGACTAGTACTGTCTTATTTTTCGACAGTTCTACACGACAACATTTAAGCTTCCTGAAATTTTGAATGTCTATAAACGCAATTTTCATGACTTAGCTCCAATGTTGTGTAGATAATTACCCGGCTGTAGTTTCTTCCTTTTCAGATGAAAACTATCAGAAGCGGTAACTGTTAAATGATAATTAGAACCGCGCGTAACGCCGTCTTCGCCTCTTTATATGCCTCGACTCCATTAACTTTCTTTCCATCTTGTATTTCTGTATTATTAACTCTCTGTATTCTCGTGCATTTTCAAATATTTTTTTAAGATCATTAATTAAATTGCCTTTGTGTAGGGCCTCAACAATATCTTTTTGTTTTAATGCAATAACTACGGACCTTCCGGGTACTCGACCTGGCAAAAGACACAAGACCGATTTTTCTGCGTTGTCAGGCTTCTGTTCAATTGCACCCTCAAAATCAAAAAACACAGGTACTGGTCTTGTTGTCCAAGCGGCTTGAAAGCATTCTTCTGGATCACTACTAAGGAAAACGCCCGGCATATGTGAAGTCTCGAAGTATTTTACTCCTTTTAGAAAACGGGGGAAATCTCCTTTAAGCCTGCTTCCATCAACAACCCAGACCATTATTTTATAAAAGCCTTCACGTGCTTCCTGCTCATCTGGCTTTAGGAAAGAATGCTGGAACTCTATGACGAGGCCACTTTTTGCACGCACATCGGCTATATGTTTTTCCCCGGTGACACGGTTTCTAAGGCTGCATTCTTGCCATTCTGTTGGAAAGTGGTTTTTCCATTCCCGATGCCATTCAGTTTCATTTTCCCACCACGGATTGCATGGCGGATTGCCCTTGTGTGCCCAATGCCAAACTTTCACACGTCCGCAGCGTGCTATCATGTCACCTCCACAGTTTGGACATGTAGCCTTTAGTTTTGGCTTAGGCTCAGTTTTCTGACCATTTACATTTGCAAATCTCATAATTCAAATTTTCGCCGTGATAATAAGGTCAAGCCGCTCGGGCTCCGACAATATCCATTAATTTGCTGAAGCTATTAACCACATCGTATTTCACATTGTCCGGGTTAATCTTGCGGTTAATTTCATCAAAAAATTTACGGGCACATTCGATTTTGGTCTTTTCAATCTCACGGAGTTCCATGCTGGACATAGAGCCTTTGGTTTCAGCCACAAAGTAGATATGCTTTACGGAACCCTCTTTGAATGAGATGGCCCAGTCGGGATTGTAGTTGCCAACAGGCGTGGGGATTGAAAAGCCTTTTGGGAGCTTAGCGTAAACGACTACTTCGGAACTGGTGTCGAGTTCTTGGACAAAGTTCCGTTCCGTTTTCGAGTCAGTTATGACGTAATCATAAATGTGACGCTTGAGCGGCTCACCGGCTTTGCTGAAATCTTGCTTACTTTGAGCTTCGGTAAAAATGTCAATGTCATGCGTCTCGGTAACAGCATCATAGCTCAGGTGCTCAATAATGACTGTGGCTTTCTGCTCCTGAATTAGGCGTGTTGCCTCAGAAATGAAATTTTCCGGGTTGGTTTTGAACTGTGCAAATACAGGTTTTTCAATGCCTTTTAAAATTTCAGTTACAGTTTTTCTGGTTAATTGAGCATTTTCGGCTACTTTGCCAATCAAATCGTATTTTACCGCAGAATGGATTGAGTGAGAATTGTATTCAGTTGATGTTTCCGTCACTTTGAAACTGTCACCTGATTTCATCTGGTCATAGCTTATTCCCTCAGCCTGTTCACCTCTTTGAATGGTGTATTTTAGTGGCGTAACCCGTAGCTCCATGTTTAACGTCCGAATGCATTTTCTAACAAGTTCGGCGCTGTCAAAATGCACGCTATAAGCTGCTTTCCGGTTAATCCTATTCCAAAGTTCCTTGAACTCTTTCTTTTCAAAATTAGCGTTTAGTGGGTTCGTTTTTGCGCCACGATCATTTTCGATCTGAGGCAGTTTTGCGTCGCTATACACACTTTCGATGAGCTGAAAGACTTGTTCTTTATAAGGCAGCAAATCCATCAGGCAAGAGGCGCAAGGTTTCATTTTTAACAGCATCATGGTACGTTTGAGCAACATGTTCGTCGTCATCGGTGTAATCATTTTTCAATGAAGTATAATTATAAATCTGCTTGGCCATTTGAGGTGTAACCTCAACGGTATCGCCGTCTACGATCATGCAGATCTTGCCTGTAGAAATAGGCTTCATCAGCTACACGTGGTCGTTCAGAGAGCGACTCGCTGATATCTTTCTGAAGAGCGGTGACAAAATCCTTGTAGCTCTCACTGGCAACAACTGTTAGGACATTGGTCTGATGAACGGTTGCCGGATTGTCCTGCCGCTCCCCGAGCTGGTTGACTGCATATACGAAGACCACGGCCGACTTCTTGTCTGCGGGAGATGGTGTTATCACTGTGTTTCAAGGTGCAGATGACAAAAACATTAGGATTATCCCATCCTTCGCGGAGCGCAGAGTGGGAGAAAATAAATCTGGTCGGCTCCTCAAAAGAGAGCAGGCGCTCTTTGTCTTTCAGGATCAGGTCATAGGCATCGACATCATCGGTCTCTGTTGATTTTTTGCCGGTGACTGGATCGATCATTCGCTTGCTTTTTTTATCAATTGAGAAATAGCCGTTATGGGTACGGTCAGCCGGGATGTTATCCAGATGCTTTTTGTAGCCTTCATGCATGAACATATCCTGTTTAAGTTCGTTCAAAGCGGATTTGATATTCCTCTTTGAATATCTTGGCATATTCACCGCCTTCTTCTCCGGCATCGGTATAAACCCGGTATTTTGCAACTTCATCAATGAAAAAGAGAGTCAGGACTTTGATACCCTGATGGAAAAGGACCTGTTCCTTTTCAAAATGAGCCTTAATGGCCTCGCGTATTTGAATTCTGCGAAGTGCGGCCTCATTCACATCGCCGGTTGCTTCTCCAGCCTGTAAATGATGACCATTTGTAAACTCAACGGTATCGGTTACTGCATTGATATCGGAAATGACAAACCCCTTGTATTGATCCAACTCACCTGAGATGTCATAGAGATTGTCACCCTTTTTTAGTTTACGGATAATCCGCTTGATCCCGCTATTTTGTTTTATTTCAATTTCAATCCTGGCAACGGGGCTCTGTTTGGACACTTCGATTGATTCAAGATAGAGATATGCATTCGTGCCGGAGAGGCCTTTGACCGAGATTCCCCGGACGGCAATTTTTTTTACCAGTTTTTGGTTATAAGCATCAAGTGCATCCAAGCCGGTGAACTTTGTTGTGCTGTGTCTTATGTGTAGCTGAATAGCGCAGAATAAACAGTGGATTGAATTCCTTGAGTGAATCCAGTGTTTTTGCGCCTTCCATTTTTTGGGGTTCATCAAGATTAGAATTGGCCGGTTGGCTTTGATCACATCAATGGGGCGGCGGCTCTGAAAATCATCAAGCTCTTCATAAATTCGGCGGGCATCTTTGCCCCTAGCATTAAATGCCTGAACATTGATGACCATGATGTTGATGCCGGCATCTGATGAGAAGCTTTCAAGGTTATGAAGCTGTTTGGAGTTGTAGATAAAAATTTGGCTTTTTTGTCGTAGGTTTCCTGAAAGTGATCCGCCGTAATGTCCAGCGATTTATAGACGCCTTCACGGATGGCGATGCTTGGCACCACAACGATGAACTTGGTCCAGCCGAACCGCTTGTTCATCTCAAATATGGTTTTGATATAGCAGTATGTTTTTCCGGTTCCGGTTTCCATTTCTACATCAAGGTTCAGAGATGACACCTTGGTTTTGATCAGATTGTTCGATTGTGGAAGGTTTTGTAGCCGTTGAATTTCCTGGATATTTTCTAGAACTTGCTGTTCTGTCAGGACAATGTCACCATTTTTAAAGCCGGATGATCCTTCAAACATACTTTGCTGTGTGAAACCCTGTGGATTCGCTTTGGTCACTCCCGGATCAATCCGGTAGCTGATACCTGCGGTATTTGGCTGGCCTTTAAAACAATCGATACCGGATTCTACAGCGCGTGTCTGGTAGGCCTGTTTCTTAAATTTGAGCTTCACTGGAGGCCTCCCTTAAATAGTTTTAACATCTGTATGCGGGCTCAAGAGTTTAAATACCTGTTCTACATTGATTTTTACGCTGTCATCTTTGAAACCGGAGTCCCGGAAAACCGCCCGTAGCGGTTGTCGCTTAGCAAGCTCTTTACAGAAATCTTCAGTGATTTGACCATTCTTTACAAAGCAGGCGGCCAATGCATTCCCATCCACAAAGAAAACCTCGCGATCTTCAATGGTCTCTTTGGTAATCGGCAGGGTCAGGTCCACACCCCAATCCAGCAATACCTGAAACAGCAGGTCTTCAGAACTGCGGTCGTCTTTGATGTTGTCAGTAAGGAGGCTGAGCTGAGTTTGCTTTACAGCATCTGGTGTATAATAGACATCTTCCATATTGCTGGCATCCACTTTGAGGACGCGGAAACCGATATCGAGGTTTGGCGCTGTAGTGGCGTTTTCGTTTTTTATTTTTTTACCTGCCCGACGAATGCGCTCTTTGCTGATTTCGGCAATGTTTTTGTAGCCAGCCTTGAAAGCTTCGCTTTTTTCATCGCAGGCTTCCGGGAGTTGTACCATTATGAATTTTCGATTGCCGCCGTCTTTTTGATTAAGATTCATCACAGCATTAGCTGTAACAGAAGCCCCTGCAAAGAAATCCAAAACTATTGATTGATCGTTTGTGGCCTGCGCCACGAACAACTCTATAAGCTTGGTTGGTTTTGGAAAAGTAAACACTCCATTGCCAAGTAAAGCATTAATTTCTCTAGTTCCGTCAGAGGTGGATACAGTCTGAATTACAGATGAAATATTTTTGAACATACTCTCCATTTCATTGAGGAATAACTTTTGGCGAGGTCTACCGCTATCCGAAGTTGGCCAAATTATTCTCTTTTCGGATATCTTTTTTGCCATAGTGTTTGAATCAAACCGCCAGCCTTTAGGAGGGCAGCCATAGTTAACGCCCGTGTCTGAATTAATTAGATCGTAATGAAGGTTTGGTCGTTTATCCTTTGTAGCCAAACCTGTCATGTCTGCACTGCGCCATGGACCGCGAAGGTCATCATCTGGATTATTAAATTTATCTATATCCTTTTCTGCGCCTCTCAAGGACACATCTCCGACATTCTTGTAGCAGGCTATATATTCATGATCTGTTGATAAGCCAGTTTTTGCCCTTGTATCTTCACTGACTCTAGACTTCCAAATGAAGAATCCGACAAAATTATCTCCGCCAAAAATTTCATCAAAAAGTTTCTTTAGATTGTGTGCTTCACCATCATCGATGCTGGTGAAGATCAAACCATCATCTGACAAGAGGTTTCTTGCAAGTTTGAGCCTTGAATACATCATGCTGAGCCAGTCAGAATGAAATCGGCCATTAGAATCTGGGTTAGCTACAAGGCGATTCCCTTCTTCATCCTTTTGCCCGGAGCCCAGCAAATATTCTTCCGTAGATTCTGCAAAGTTGTCGGCATAGATAAAATCATTTCCCGTATTATAGGGCGGATCGATATAGATCATCTTGACCTTGCCGAGATAGGTCTCCTGCAGGAGCTTCAGGGCATCTAGGTTGTCACCCTCAATAAAGAGGTTTTCTGTGGTATCGAAATCCACGCTCTCTTCACGGCAGGGGCGAAGCGTCTTGGCGATTGGAGCATTAGCAGTCAGCAAGGCTTCACGTTTACCAGGCCAGTTGAGGTGATAACGTTCCTGCGGGCCTTCAACGATACTTGTCGATAGCTCTTGTCTGAGTAGGTCAAAGTCTATGGATCTTTTAAGATTTCCGTTTTCATCGGTTGATTCTGTTACACAGCCTGGAAACAGAGCAGCAAGCTTTTCAATATTCTCATCAACAAAATTAGGGCTGTGCATTTTCAATTTTTCCATCGTTATGACTCCTGTACCTGTATGTCTGCGATTTTTAAGGGTCTTAACCTTTTTATTTCCTGTTTCAGTTTATTCAGCGATCTGTTTAGCTCCACACGCCGGTTAAACTGTTTTTCTTTATCTATCCTGTTTTCCAGTTTTTCAGCTTCCCGCTCCTTGACACGCAAAAGGTCAACTCTTGATACCAAGCTATCCAGATTTTCACCTTTTTTAAAGGGGAGAGGACTTAGGCTTGTTAAAAAGGATTGGTAAAGCGCCCCCATATTGAGCACTACCGGAAGCTCTGATATTGGGGATTTTCCATCCAACCAGCCTGATTGAAAGTAACTGCTAACGACCCATTTGCTTTTATCCGCTTCACTTGGCCTTTTGTAGCTGGCTGCGTACTTGGTTTTGCCACCATACTCTAATTCAAAAAGAATAGGCGAAGGTATCGCTTTGTCTATCGCATTTAAGACGTCTATGGACAGTTCCCCGGTTCTTAGACTGATTGAAAAAACCTGAATCTCTTGCACGCCGTCACTGGCCGGAAGGTTGATTGTTGCAGGAGAGAGCTTATAGGCCCAGGTTATTTTTTCGACCTGCTGAACAAATAAATTCTTTACCTTAGTGCTCGGCGTAGCGTGCTGGTATATTTTGCTTTTGGGTATCACCCGATCGAATGCCGCAGCCTCCGGGAAATTGTATAAGGTCTTCACGCCCCTTCCTCCTTGACAACGAGGAAGGATATCAGCTCGAAATCATCCAGGCCCTGTATGGTATCGACCAGGGCGGTTGTGTTCACGCTTGAGAACAGGCTGTCTATATCCTTGTCTTCCTTGACCTTTATCATTGTGCGGATCGCCTGCCCGAGAAGCTCGGAATATTTCACCATGTTCCTTCCGTCTTCTGTCTCAGAGTTGAACTTTCTGCAAAGCGAGGTGATAGGCAGCTCTTGTCCTTTGCAGCTTGTCCTTACCAGGTCCAGGAGAGGCTTGACCTGCGTATGGTCGATGACCACCTGCCCGTCATCGCTGATGTAAATGAGATAATATGGGTGCAGCCGGTTATGCTGATTGATATTCACACCCGAATTCCTGTTCCTGAGTGCAAAGATCACCCCTGGTCTCAATCCAATATTTTCGTCTGCTGGAACAATGGCATGGAGCCCGTTGGGCAGATGCCCCAGATCTCCATCGCTTTTGATATGGTTCAGCAGATCCATCCGGAAATCATTGAGTCCGAGATCGGTTATGTTCACACCGGTTTTCAGGTCTTCGAGTTCAATCACCTCGCCCTGAAGACGTCTGAGCTGCTCTTTACGGTAACTGACGTCATTCGCCCGTGATGTTAATACATTGTCATCCCCTGTAGCGGTGACATCGGCAATAACCATCCGGTTCTCCACACGCTCCTTGAGATTGATATATTCATCAAGAGAAATATCCGGCCAGTAGTTCACCAGCTGGATGGATTCATTGGGCGATCCGATCCTGTCGATACGGCCGAATCGTTGGATGATACGCACAGGATTCCAGTGGATGTCATAATTGATCAGGTAATCGCAATCCTGAAGGTTCTGGCCTTCTGAGATGCAGTCAGTTCCGATCAGGAGGTCAATTTCACCTTTCTCTTTAGGAAGGATCAGGTCCTTTTCCTTGGATATCGGGGAGAAAAGAGTGAGGATCGTATGGAAGTCATACCCCCTTCTTTTATTGGTTTTGGTCAAAGTGGTTTTCGGAGCATCATTCCCGGTCACTTTGCCTGTATGGATTCCAGAGTTCAGCAGATCACCGGAAAGGTTTTCATAGAGGTAATTCGCAGTATCCGCAAACGCTGTGAAGATAATGACCTTTTTGTTTCCTGGATTTATCGGCTGCTTGATCTTATTCTTTATATGGGATTTGAGATGCTGTAGCTTGGAGTCATTTTCCGGGCGCGACTTTCTTCATCTCTTCAAGCAATTCTGAAATGATCAGAAGGTCTGACCTTAAATCATGCTCCCAGGATGGCAGATCCATATCGACCAGGCCCACCTTAACCTTGCCGCCGATCATCAAATCACCAAGACCGGTCAGATCATCATCTTCAGCTTCAAGCTCACCAAGGGAATCGGCCAGGTCGTGGATGGAGAGATCTGTTCCCGACTGCTTGAATTTTTCAATCCTTTCCAGCATACCTTTATGATTTTTCTCAAGAGAGCCAAGCGTCAACCTGAACGACTCGACAGAACTTTCGAGCCGCTTCAACAGATTGGTCGTCATCAATGATTGCAGGCTCCTTTCCCGGTCGGCCTGCCTCAGTTTTCCTTTGCCACCTTCGACGTCCGTATCATAAAGCTCTTCGTATTTTTTCAATCGGCTGGGCAGAATGTAGCTGACCGGTGCATATATGGAAAGCTTCAGCAGCGATAATTGCGTGTATATGTCGTTGAAGCTCATGACATCCTGACGGGTTGTCAACGGGCAGCGGAATGATAATGGCTTGCGTCGTATCGGAAATTTCCCGATATCCGTCGTATCATAAAAGGTCTCGATATGCTTTCTTGACCTGGCGATGGTGACGCTGTCAAGCAGCTCGAAGAAATCAAAATCAAGGGCATCCAGTATCGCTCTGGCAGTCCTTTTTTCCGCAGGCAGTTTCGACCAGGAATTGAAAACGGCCTGTGATTGGCGGAATATCTCTTCGACTGTTTTCCCGGTCCGCAATTTGCTGCTGAGATTTTCCGATTCCCCCTCATAGGCCAGAGCCAGTTGGTTCCTGAGATCATTGAACCTGTTATTGACTGGGGTTGCCGAAAGCATCAGAACTTTTGTCTTGACGCCGTCCCTGATGACAGAGTTCATCAGTTTTTGTATCGGGTCTCTTTGTCCTTGAAGGCATCGTTGTTCCTGAAATTGTGCGACTCATCGATGACCACAAGGTCATAGTTGCCCCAATTGATCTTATTCAGCGGTGTCCCGAAAGACTCGCCGCTTGTGCGCAGCAAGTCTGTATGGCAGAGGACATCGTAATTCAGACGGTCTTTAGACAGGATATTTGTCACCAGATTCCGGTTGTAGTTCAGCCAGTTGTCGGCAAGCTTTTTCGGGCATAAGACCAGCACTGAGCGGTTGCGCAGCTCATAATATTTGATGACAGCCAGTGCAGTGAATGTTTTCCCGAGGCCCACACTGTCAGCAAGGATGCAGCCGTTATAGCTTTCAAGCTTGTTTATTATCCCGGTTGCTGCATCCCGCTGGAAATTGAACAGCTTATTCCAGACAACACTGTTTTTGTACCCTGTGAGATCGTTCGGCAGGACATCTTCGTTCAGGTCCTCAAGGAACTCATTGAAGATGTTATAGAGCATCAGGAAATAGATCTTTTCAGGCGAGTTTTCCTTATAGACGGATTCGATATGCGCGCAGATGGCATCCGTCACATCTTTTAGTTTGGAGGCATCGCTCCATATCTGATTGAAAAGGTTCAGCCAGGTCTGCGTTGAAGGCGCATCGTCGAATTTGGTTATGAAGTTCGAGACTGCATCACCTTGCTGATAACCAAGGTCTACAGCCGTAAAGCCGTGAAGAGGCATATATGCAGCAGTCTCATCCCCTTTATTCAGGCATGCGAACTGCTGCATGGGCGCTTTTGAGGAATTCGAGCGGAAGCTGGCTTTACGCCTGATCCAGTCCGCACACTCTTTGGCAATGGCCCGTTGCGTCAGCTTATTTTTCAGCTGGATCTCGAATTCGCTTCCATAGAGGTTTCGCTCCCGCTGCTGCTTAGGTATATGGAACTCCCGTCGCTGTTTTGAGACTTTGTCCGTCACCTCATTGGGAACGAATGTCGGGGCAGTGAAGATGAATTCAAGGGAATCGATTTTTTCAAGCTCTTTTTTCAGGGCTTCAAATGCATAGATGGAAAAGCACGAGGCTGCGATTTTCAGTTTTGCCCCCGGCTTGAGGGTCTGCTTCAGATCATTCCCCCATAACGTGTTTATGTTGTCCAAGATTTGCATTCTGTTGGTCACCTGTTACCCTGTGCCCTAAGCTATAACGCATTAGAATAAAACATAATTTAAGAACTTAACTAATGTCGATCCATAGGTAACGCTTTTTGATAACCGCCGAAGATCAAAAAATATCGACAACTCTCAATCGCCTGGCGATTGGTTAAGTAAGCGCATTAGAGCACGGCCAATTGACCAAAATTGGCTTGGCAATAAGGGTAAGCTCTTAACTAGCAAATTTCAGATGATCGTTTACCCAAAAGTTTCAGCCGATCGTTGATCCTTAATGGCTAGAAGTGTCAGCTGATTGTTTACCCTATCGAACAACTACGGTACTTTTCCTCCAAAACAATACAAGGAGGAAGAATCATGACCGAGGACGAACTTCGGCGCCAGGCGATTAGTGGGTATTGGTACCCATAAAAATATAAATAAGTGCGAAATTACAGCATTTAAAATGAAGTGACCCACATAATTGGTTTTAAAATTTACCCTTATCTTTAGATTGATAAGTCTCTTTATCATTCCCTTGGATTTTTTGGATCTCGCCTGTTCCTGGCTGACCATTCCTTTATCAGAATATTCGACATCCACAGCACTACGGCTTGACCGTATCGAAATAGTCCCTGTCTTTTGAACTTCCCATACTGTTTTCTCGAAAAAAAGATTCTCTTTAAATCGTCGCATAGGGGCGCCGTATTTATTGATGAGTAATTCTTCAATTTCCGCCTTAAATTGGATATGATTATTGGCGTTCAATCCTCTCCACTGTACCGTGATTTTTGATAGCTGTTTACTGATAGGTGTGAAGTTCAATTTAACCTTGGCCCAACGCCTTAAAAGCTCACAATCATAATAAAATTGGATTGCGCTTTGGGCGTGTTTTCGAACGGATGGGTGAAAATGTTTGTAACTGCCAATGAGACCTTCTTTTCGCAATGGGATGTCATTTCTCTCAGAAACGTTTATTACCTCTTCAATGCCCATCCCCAGATTCCAGACATCGAACCCAAGCATCTCTTTTTCATCACGCCGGTATTCACGCTTGCGTTCAATACTTTCGATTTGCTCCTTCGGGTAACCAATGGTTGCCCCGTAAATCGACCCCTTAATCTGTCCGCCTTCCTCCCAGGCTCTTTCAACTTCAATCCGCCGGCCGTTATTTAAAATTATGGTGTCAGCGGCCGTGATGGTACTCAGCGCAAATGTCAGAGCAACAATTAATAGTTTCGTTGGCATTTACTTCAGGCCTCGAGCGTCCGTTATGCTTTAAATGTCAAAATGACTCGGCATTCCGGGAACCTTGCGCAACCCCAGAATTTCTGGCCGGCAAATTTCCCCTTTTTCGCAACTCTCAGCCGCATCTTGCTGCCGCACTTCGGGCAATTCGGATCCGAGTTGGCTTCCTCGGATTCATGGATTTTTGGATTCTTTTGGACCTCTGTGATCAGTTTCAACAATTGGTTGCCAGCTATCAAATGGATGGCGTTTTCTTTGGCAAAGGCCTTGGCATCCGGCGTAAATTCGCCAAAGGTCACGATGATGCCATGGGCCACCTTTTTGGCCGTCATCACCCCGAAGAACTCTCGAACGATTTTTATCCCCACCTTCTTCGATTTCCAGTGCTTGCACTGGACAAAAATCAGATGACCATTTTTCCTAAGCCGCAGATCCACCCCGCCATCAGGTCCTTTGTCCGGGTTTTCGATGACAAAATAGCCTTTGCGCCTGAAGGCCTCGGAAACCAGTTCCTCGAATTCTTTCCAACTCAGGTTTTGTATCGAATCAGGTCCGGAAACCGACTCCAGCATTTTGCATTTGCGCAATTGATTGAACGCGGAGATTGCCGCAACCGCAAACAAAGGAATGATAACCAAATTCGCCCAGGTCGGTGCCGCCTTGGTAAAGGCATAGAAAACCATGTTTTCGAAAGACAATAGCGGAATGGCATATTTGAGGAGGATGAAGAGAACGCCGGCCAGCGATAGGCTGACCCACCAGGGGAGTACGGCAAGCTGATTTAGGATGGATTGGTTTCTCCGAGCCATCTTATTTCTCTCAATATGTGTTTTTCACCACTTACTCACTTCGTTCTATTCACAACGGGCTAAAAATGATTTTTATTTTTCACCGCCAGCTTTGCTCGAACCGCGGAGGACGCGGAGAAAGACTGGATGTGATTCAGCTCGGATATGTCAAGTGAAGCTGGATAACCTTTCATCTGCTCAATTCGGGAGGCGACGGAAGAGTGCTTCAATGGCGTAAACCGGTCACAATTTGGAAACTGCGGGACGTCCGTTCCATCTCTTCATTTGATTTAAAATCATTTCCGCACGCTTGCCGTTTGTATCGTAAGCCTTGTTCAGTGAACACCAGCGGGGTGTAACGTAAACCCATTTTGTCACTTTTGAAGGTCACGAATTGTGATCTCGACTTTTATTCACCGCCCGCTTTGCTCGAGGCACTGAGGACGCAGAGGGAGTTTCCTTTTTTTTGTTTTTCGTTGACCCCGGTGGAATGGTTTTTAATTCCACAGGGCGGGGATACCGAAAACCCAAAAACACTCGGTCCTGCGGACGATTATCTCTTAGCGTTTCTCCTGCTTGTGCGTTTGCCGTACGATGCTTTTTTCTCTTTAATAACCTATCTTCACTTTTGGTTTTTCCTCTTCATCGAACAACAGCTTTATGGCCTCGAACACGATCTGAAAATTTTCGTCGTACTTTTTCTCCATTGCCTCGATTTTGCGCTTGAGGTCTTTATGAGTAGTCAACATGTTGCGAAGTCGCGTGAAGGTCCTCACTATCTGGATGTTCACCTGAATCGCCCGGTCGCTGTTCAGGACGCTCGAAAGCATTGCGACTCCTTGTTCAGTGAAAGCAAAAGAAAGGTATTTGGAATGCTGTCCCTTCTTTAAGGTCACAATTTGTGACCTTAAAGATTTTTGCTCATTATCTGTAAGCTCGAACATAAAATCGGATGGAAAACGATCAATATTTCTCCGAACAGCCTGTTTCAAGACTTTCGTCTGCACCCCATATAGTTCGGCAAGATCCCGGTCCAACATGACCTTCTGACAGCGAATGAGATAAATTTTGCTTGCGATTGTTTCGGTCGGGAGTAGTAGTTTCTGAATGGCTTTCTTGGGCATTATCTATCCTATATTGTGCGGATTTCAGAAATTATTCACCGCCCACTCGCTTCGCTAGTTCGAGCCGCGGAGAACTGAGTGGGAGTTTATTTTTTTTGGTTTTCGTTGACCCCGGTGAAATGTTGTTTAATTCCAATGATCACCAAATCGACATCACTACCGACCTTTTCTTTACCCCGTGCTACCGAACCAAAAACAAAAGCCAGCCGGATTTTTTCATTGACAGACAAGGCCTTTAAGAACATCGACCAAGCCCGCCGTCTTCAAAACCAGGTTGTGTATGTCATTAAAAAGAGTGGCCTCACCGGGACGTTGTTTCATTGTTTCTTAGCATCAGCATTAAGTACTCCGTGAACAGTTATAGTGGCTCCAAGTCGTTTTTGGTCTTTATCAACCCTCCGGACCGCACTGCTGATGGCCGAAAGGTCTATTTTAAATCGGTAGGCCGTTGAAAGCAAAAGAAAACACCTTAGTCCTGCGGATTCTTATGCCTTGGTTTTTTTCTTTTTCGTCTGTTTGCCGTATGCCGCCTTTTTTTCTTTTATATATCCAATCTTGCGAATCGGTTTTTCCTCTCCATCGAACAGCTGTTTTATAGCCTCGAACACGATCTGAAAATTTTGGTCGTACTTTTTCTCCATTGCCTCTATTTTGCGCTTGAGGTCTCTATGGGTTTCGAGCATTCGGCGCAACTGCGAAAATGTACGCATTATTTGAATATTCACCTGAATGGCTCGGTCGCTGTTCAGAACACCCGAAAGCATGGCTACACCTTGCTCAGTGAAAGCCATCGGGGTGTAACGTAAACCCATTTTATCACTTTTGGAGGTCACAAATTGTGACCTCCAATCCTCTAGCTCCTCTTTGGTCAACTCGAACATAAAATCAAATGGAAAGCGGTTGATGTTCCTGCGAACGGCCTGTTTCAAGACCTTGGTCTGCACGCCATACAACTCAGCCAGGTCCCGGTCCAGCATGACTTTTTGACTGCGAATGAGGTATATCATGCTTGCAATTTTTTCGGTCGGAATTAATGATTTTTGAATGGCTTTCTTGGGCATTATCTATCCTATTTGATATTGAATTCCAAAATTTTTCACCGCCCACTCGCTTCGCTCGTTCGAGGCACAGAGTGCTCGGAGGGAGTTTTGTTTTCCGTTCACTACTCAACGTTTGGGTGTTTGCCTCGGTTCGCGTCATTCCAATTGAGATCTTCTTTGAGGTCACAGATCGTGATCTTTAATTCCTTTCACCGCCTGTTTGTCCAATTTCACCGGAGAGTGACAAATCGACCTGGCGGTAGCGCCTACTTGAGTTCGATGATGTCCATTGTTATCCCCACAATAACCGCTCCGACTGCCCCAACAGATAACACAGGATATAGGCCGGAATTTTCAAGAAAGTTGTATCCATGCCCTTCAATCGAGCAACGGCAAAATCCGTATCCCGCTGGGTCACCAGGTACCCCTGCTTCGGATTTTCAGACGCGCAATAAATGCCGAGGCCGCTTTTCTGATCTAATCGCGGGTTTGCTCTGTACTTGACTTCAAAAGGCAACACGTAGGCCGGACTGCGCACAATGATGTCCACCTCCTTCTGGGTGGCTGCATCCCTCCAATAGACGATCTCCGGCGTGTCCCGGTAATAGTAGGCAAACAGGTGGCGCAGCACCGTGGTCTCCACGATGGTGCCCATCTCCTCGGGGTTGGTGTAGATCTCCTCACCCCGAAGAAGCACCGCGTTGCGCAGGGCCGCATCCACCAGATAGTATTTGTTGCGGGCCTTGAGGACCTGTTTACCGCCCAGCCCGGATGGCGGCAGACGATAGATGAGATTGGCCTGTTCCAACAAGGTCAGGTGGTTGGCCACCGTGATGGTGGTGGTGCCCAGATTCCTGGCACAGGCTTGGTGGGCCAGAATGCCGCCGGAATGCAGGCACAGATAGATGAAAAGCTTTTCGAGATCGTTGATATTCCTGACCCCGAAGAGGGCCGTCATATCCCGCTTCAGTACCCGTTCAACCACATCTTCACGCAGCAGCCGCTGGCAGAGGTCGATATTTTCCTGGTTGGCGGTTTCCGGAAAACCACCCACCAGAAGATACCGTTGAAAAAGCGGCTGCAACGGCCGCATTTGACCAGCCAGGACGGACAGATCGCCGGGGGAAAATGAGAAAATACGACTGACACGCAGATCAGGGACGATCCCCTCGGGCTGCTGGTTGCGCATGCTGACAAATTCAAAGAAAGAGAGCGTGGGAATCGGAACGGTAATCCACCGGCCGACGCCGCTTTCCGACAGGCGGTCCCGATGGATCACGGAAGCGGAACCGGTGGCCAGGATTCGATACTGGGGTTTGTGGTCGATGAGCAGCTTGATCTCGGTTTCCCATTGCGGGGCATACTGGATTTCATCGAGCAACAAAGTGGCCGGTCGGCCGTCGGGATAAGTGCTTTCATGAAAGAGCGATAGGATCTCCCTGAGCGGCAGCAATTTTAAAAGGGGATGATCCAGGCTCAGGTACAGGATGCTCTTTGGATCGTTCTCTTCATGGACTAACGCCTGGGCCATCTGCTGAAGCACGGTGGTTTTGCCCACCCGCCGTGGCCCGGACAGGAGCACGGCTCTGTGCAAGCTGGTGTCTGCCAGATAGCGCCTGCAGGCGTCAAAGGCCAGGCGCCGAAACGGGGGGACTTCATGGCGGCGCTCGCTCCACCAGGGATTGAACCCGGTCAGCACATTGACGATCTCGCCGCGATCCAAAAATTCCTTCAAACCAGGCCTCAATAGTTATTATTAATCATTTTATGCATACTATACTATATAATTTTATATAATAAAACCAAATTTGTGCGATTTCTCATGCTTTTTTCAGGTATTGAACCTTGCCGCCGATGGATCGCCCGTAGCCGTCTCGTGCGCGTATGAAATATGAGGGTATGAGGCCATTAATATAGAATCACCGCCCGCTTCGCTCGAGACACAGAGCGCAGAGGGGTATTATTACTTTTGGTTTTCGTTGACCCCATAGGAAAGATTTATAATTCCACAGGTACACGCCCATTAATATACAAATAACTTGAATTATATAGGATATTTATAAAAATGCACAGGTTGACCCTTTAATTGTCCTAAAAGCCGGGACCCACTTTGACTCTTCCCGGAATCAGCCGGTTTTAACCACCCCAACGGCAATCCCCAGGATGCTCACCTGACCTTCGCTCAGCATGATAGGATCGTAGGACGGATTTTCAGACAGTAGAATCACGTTTAGGTCCCATTCTCACAAACTCAGATTGGATTCGCTGAGAGAAATGTATTCCCGGCCGGATTATGGTCTCTCTGATTATGTTTCTTTCACGATCCAGGATCCGCTTTTTGAATTGTTCGAAACCCGCGGGGATCGATGAGTGTCCGATTATTTATTCATTTGCTTTTGAGACCCACAGCAAATGAAACCACCCGGTCCTGCGGACGGCTAATTGTTTTTTACATTATTTCGAGCGTTTACCGCGTGCATCGGTACGTTCTATAAATAATTCAACAAGATGGTTACCCGGACAATTTTTAAATCCAAATCCGTACAGTGTCCCGCTGATCGTTCGTCAGATACGAAGTCACAACCAATCGGAAGTTGGGGATCAAGGCCGTTCGATCTCGCTCGCGGCCGATTTTCTGAAGGCCGAGACCTCAACCGTTGAATGGTCTATCAAACAGCTATTTTTTTGTTCGCTTGAGATTCAACATTTTTTTAATTTTCCGAGAATGATTGATCGCCGTTCCTGGCTCGCTTGATCAGGAAAAAGGTGGCCCGGTACGGCTCAAAAACGTTCCGTTCGGCAATGATATCGACATCTTTTGTTGCTCTTATATCGGGTCCTGCTTTATCGGTTATGTGGAACCCTGTCGCAGAGCCGCCCAGAAAAACCACCTTTGTCCTGAGGTTTCCTAACCTCTCGGCAACTTGTTTGATCATTTCTATGTGCCGCGGATGTTGCTTCATGTTTCTAAATCATGAAATCCGTAATTGGATTTCTTTTACGGCAATTTGTGTTTCACGTGCCCTTCCGTCGCGGATGGCATCTACAAGGGCAAGGATTTCATAGAGTTTTGGATCGACTTTGCAGGCGTGCGGAACCGAGCTGTAAAGAGGGGAAAATTCGTAACCGCGCACTTGCCCTTCCGGATCGGGCCAAACCGGTGGTGGATCATCCGTTTGCATAATGAGATCTTTTAGAGGTTGGGCGGCATAACTTGTTGGTAATCCGCGGGTAACGCCTCCTCGATCAGGGGGGTAAGCATATTTGACACCATGTATTAAAAACTCGAGTAAATTGCGCTTTATCGGAATTTTTCTGTGCATGTCCATCAACCGCGCAGCGACGGCCCGCTTGACTCCGGCATGCACCTCTGAGGTGCTCATAGAAAGTTCATGTGACAAGGCCGGATAAGACCATTCAGAGTCTTCCCGAGCGATCAATTTGACCATAATCACAACATCTTGAGGTTTTAATTTCATGGCCTTATTCTATTCGCGAATCGCGAATAACGCAAGAATAATTATTGGGCTTAATTCGTTTGCCTCTTGGAGGGGGAACTGCGAGGACTGCGGGACATCAATTCCCATCTCTCTTTTAATTCCACAGGGCGGGGATACCGAAAACCCAAAAACACTCGGTCCTGCGGACGATTATCTCTTAGCGTTTCTCCTGCTTGGGCGTTTGCCGTATGACGCCTTTTTTTCTTTTATATATCCAATCTTGCGAATCGGTTTTTCCTCACCATCGAATAGCTGTTTTATGGCCTCGAACACGATCTGAAAATTTTCGTCGTACTTTTTCTCCATAGCCTCAATCTTACGCTTGATGTCTTCGTGGGTGGCCAACATAGTGCGAAGTCGCGTGAAGGTCCTCACTATCTGGATGTTCACCTGAATCGCCCGGTCGCTGTTCAGGACGCTCGAAAGCATTGCGACTCCTTGTTCGGTGAAAGCAAAAGAAAGGTATAAGGTATTTGGAATGCTGTCCCTTCTTTAAGGTCACAATTTGTGACCTTAAAGATTTTTGCTCATTATCTGTACGCTCGAACATAAAATCGGATGGAAAACGATCAATATTTCTCCGAACAGCCTGTTTCAAGACTTTCGTCTGCACCCCATATAGTTCGGCAAGATCCCGGTCCAACATGACCTTCTGACAGCGAATGAGATAAATTTTGCTTGCGATTGTTTCGGTCGGGAGTAGTAGTTTCTGAATGGCTTTCTTGGGCATTATCTATCCTATATTGTGCGGATTTCAGAAATTATTCACCGCCCACTCGCTTCGCTAGTTCGAGCCGCGGAGAACTGAGTGGGAGTTTATTTTTTTTGGTTTTCGTTGACCCCGGTGAAATGTTGTTTAATTCCACAGGGCAGGGATACCGAAAACCAAAAACCAGTCGGGAGACAAAAAAAAATTCACAGTCGTTGACCGTTCCTGATCTTTTC
>CAVSIM010000002.1:0-94682 GCA_963728055.1 uncultured delta proteobacterium
GATTTCAGAAATTATTCACCGCCCACTCGCTTCGCTAGTTCGAGCCGCGGAGAACTGAGTGGGAGTTTATTTTTTTTGGTTTTTGTTGACCCCCGTCAAATGTTGTTTAATTCCGTAGGGCAGGGATACCGAAAACCAAAAACCACTCGGGAGACAAAAAAAAATTCACAGTCGTTGACCGTTCCTGATCTTTTCCAAAACCTTGTCCAGGATTGACGAAACTTCTTGAATCCAAGATGCTGGCTCGTCCGGTATTTCTGTTTGAGCCGCTATGTTTCTTATGACCGTCAAGGTGGACTTCATCCTGTCGAGGTCGCGAACACTTTCCCAGCTCATGGCCTCATCGACATGGAACAGAATGCGATCCCAGTCCTCAAAACCTACGTTCTCGACGACCGCTTCCCGCAGGTTTTGCCAAGCGCCTTGCAGATCTGAAATAATCGTTTTTTGGTAGCCCGTCGGCTCCTTATAAAAGCTCATTGCAATACCGTTGCTGAAGCAAGGTCAGGAAGATTCTGGCGAGACCGTCGCCGGCCGTTTCCCGGCTGTTGTTTTAAGGTCATCGTCGCCGCCGATGCAGATAGGGCCGGATCGTTCATGAACAAACACACGCGTGAGGTGGGGTTTCCAGAGCCCGAAATCGGCTCAAAATAGTAACAGAAATGGGGTCCGAAAACAAGGAATGAATGAAGTGCTTCAAGTGAACCAAAGTGCCTTGAGTGCCTAAAGACGGATATGCACGGATTGTTGAGAGGTAAAAGGCTTAACGGTAAAAGGGAGAAAAGATATTAAGTGATTTTGGAATTGAGGGATTTGGGAATTTGGTATTTGAGCGATGAATAAGCTCAAAGGAAATGTTTAAAGGGCGAAAGGCAATAGCAGAAGGCCCAAAGTATAGTGGTAAAAAATCAGCTTATTTGATTTTTTGCCCAAGCGAGAACCTTTTCGGCAAGAGAGAGGGCTTCTAAATATTCACCTTCTGAAACAGGTTCAAGGTCTCCGGGATATCGAGCCATCACCGCATAGGTGGTCAACCCAATTGCATCTTCAAGCTCTCCGGGAAACACTATGGTACCGGGCAACATTCCGACCAACGTGCCGATATTGTGAGTTTTAGTGGAAGGAACACCATTTGCTATCAAAACCGCTTTTACAGCCTTTTCGACCGCTTGTTGGGCATGAAAGCACAGGGTTTCGTATAAAACCTTTGGTAATTTTCCGGTGGCGGCCAACTGCAGGTCACTTTCTGCATGAATCAGCCAGTCTTGAGGGCTCCCTTTTTCAGGCGGCATAAAGCTCCCTCCCCTCAACAAGAATCGACCGATAAATCAACCCGATATTATTTTTGTGTTTTTCGATGTCATTGGGTGTCGCGACAATGATATCCACCGGAACACCAGACTCAGCAATATCTTTATACAATATTTTTGATGTGTTGCGACGGTGGGTTCCTTCCGGCATGATGACCAGAATATCGAAGTCGCTCCCTTGACTATCGTCTCCCCGACTCGCAGAGCCGAAAAGAATGATTTTGATCGGATTGACTGAATTGACAATTTTTTCAACGATTGAGTGTAAAGTTTCTTTGCGTGACATCATGCTGCCTCAGTTATGGGCATGAATTCAAAGAATAAATACGCTTATCCAGCTGAATTGTCAATGGAACCGGTATGTGGAGGTCGAGGATCATGGCTAAAGGCGAAAGCGCAAGGGGAGGCGGTGGTCAGTGGATGCTTCGAAGAGATTCTGAATTAATTAGTGTCCATCCGGCGACATAACTTACCGGTATAAATAAAAAAAACGCATTTTGTGGTGGATTTTTCTCACTGTGTGTAGTATAGAGTATTTTGCCAAGTACCTATATTTACGACAAAAGCGAGAAAGGACCCACACACAAAATGCGCGAAAGCAGCAAAAACAAATGCCTCTGATGGAACCTGCATCGAGCCACCCACAGGAAAAGGAACTGGTGGCTATTAGCACCATCATCGATTCTACCCCTACCATTTGTGGATACATTCTGCAAGACCTTAACAGGGGAAGAATTATCAAACGCCGGACCGGGGCTCGCGGCATGAGTGCAGATCAGGTGCTCCGGGCTGCCATCGTTATGCGCCTTTTCGATTTCACTTATGAACAGTTGGCTTTTCATATTTCTGATTCCCGGTGCCTGAGGCGCTTTTGCCGAATCGGTTTTGCCGACAAAGGATTCAAAAAATCGGCCCTCAACGCGAATATCAAATCGATTTCAGAGCAGACCTGGGAAGTCATTTTCCGTGATCTGTTGGGCCACGCCAAGCAAGAAAACATCGAAAAAGGACGCAAGGTGCGGATCGATTGTACGGTGGTTGAGTCCAGCTTCCATAAGCGTTTCGACTCGGTGCAGCTCTTCGACTCTGTGCGGGTGCTCTGTTGTATGTTGTAAAAAGCCCGGGATAACTTCGGGGCTAAGATCAATTAACCGACACAGACCCGTGCGAAGCGCAGAATGGTTGGTATCCAGTATGCCAAGGGGCAAAAGCAACGTCAGCGGTTGTATGAAGATCTGCTCAAGGCTGCCCGTAAAACTATCGGCTATGCCAAAAGGGCCGAGGGCATCCTGGAACAACTGTCCTCGGCAGACATGCGATTGTTAGCGCTTCTTTTTGAAATCAGACATTACCTCGGCTTATCAGAACAGGTGTACGACCAGACTTAGTGGCGCGTAATCGAAGGAGAAAGTGTACTCGCCGATCAAAAGGTAGTCTCGATCTTCGAAGAGCACACCGATATCATCATTAAAGATAGCCGGGACACCCACTACGGGCATAAGATCTGCCTGACCGGCGGCGCTTCAAACCTGATCCTGAATTGCGTGATACTTGAGGGCAATCCAGCTGACACGGAGCTGGTTGAGCAAATGCTCGATCGACAGCAACAGATCTACGGCCGCTATACGCTCAAGGTTGCTCTGGACGGCGGTTTTGCCTCCAAGGATAACCTGTCAAAAGCCAAAGAGCGAGAGATCAAGGACGTTTGCTTTGCCAAGAAGCGCGGCCTGAAGCAAGAGGACATGTGCCGCAGCGAATACGTATACAAGAAACTCAGACGGTTTCGTGCCGGCATCGAATCGGCTATATCTTGGTTCAAGCGCAGCTTCGGTCTAACGCGTTGCACCTGGAAAGGCTTCCGCTCTTTCAAGTGCTACGTCCTGGCCTCGGTAGTAGCTGCCAATTTGCTCACGATGGCCAGAAAGAAATTGGCAACAGCCTGACAGCGAAGGTTTCGAGCATATACTCATAAAGCACGGGGTAGCTGCGTTCAAAATTAGGCTTCCGACGCCAAAATTTGTCTTCGTGGAACGAGAAAATAATTTTTACTACTCGTTTCAAGGTAGTCAAAATATTCTGAAATTTAGCTCCGAGGAAAATGTAACAGATTCTGAATTAATTAGAAATATTAGTTAAAAGGCGGAGGGCAAAAGGCTGAAGGCGAAAAGGACGTGAGTTGGCGGCTGCGCTGTTGGCCACTATGGTGCTTCAAATAAATGCGGTTGACGAATGACGGCCGGGTGTAGTAAGAAAGTAAGGAAAAAAGAAATTAGGACTTTAGAAAAATGATGGCAAAGTTAACGTCCAAAAACCAGATCACGATCCCCAAGAAAATCATCGAGCAACTGGGAGAGACCCGCTATTTTGAGGTGGAGCTTCAGGACGGCGCCATAGTATTGAAACCACTGAAAACCTACGAAACCGACCTGGCAAAGATTCGCTCAAAAATCAAAAAACTCGGCCTCACTCCGAACAGTGTCGGCGAAGCGGTAAAATGGGCGCGTTCAAAACCATCCCGGTCGTAATCGACACCAACGTTCTGGTTTCGGGCCTGCTCTTCGGCGGCAGACCTGGTGAGTTTGTCGAGCTGTGGAAAAACAGGCACATTCAACCATATATTTCCAGAGCCATGGTCGATGAGTTGGTCCGCGTTCTGGCCTATCCGAAGTTTGAGCTGACCGCTGATGAAATAGACTTCCTTCTTTACGGCGAAGTCCTGCCTTATTTCGAGGTAACGACGCCGGTAGTTGGACCGGTTGTCGTGAAAGATGATCCTCAGGACGACATGTTCCTCAGATGTGCCGAGGCTGCCGAAGCAAAATTTGTCATCACCGGCGATCGCCACCTGCTGGCACTCAAAACTTATAAGGAGATTTCCATTCTCACGCCGGCGCAGTTTCTGGATAAGATCGAAAAAGCGGATTAACGAGCCGAATGCGAAGGGCAAAAGACTAAAAGGGGGCGGGTTGGAGTGATGAGGGTTCGTTGGGGATGTTCCTCGGATTTACGGTTTAAAAAACCCGCGTCATTTGCCACCTGAACGGCATGCCTCGAGAAGCCTGCATAGACATCCAGCGCGCCCTCTTCGACCAAAACAGCCAGTCGATCGAGGAAATCACTGCGATCCGCATCGCTAAAGAATATCTCTTTCCGTTCGATTCCCCGCCCCATGACATGATGCAAAACCCCGGGAGCATCTAATCTGGCTAATCGTGGCAGTGGATTTAATTGTCATAGTTGTGTTCTTCTGCAAAGCACTTTCAGCACGAATGTCCCCGCTATTGTTCTCATGGTCGATATCCGTTGGGATTTGCCGCATCGGGCCTTGCAGTTGCCATTGCCATCGTGCGATGATCGACGCATCTTTTTAAGAAGGACTCGATTTTCCGGACTCAAAAATTACGGGGGAGAATATGACCGACGATCGCCGACTGGCTGAAGAACTGATTGCCGAGGCAGAAAAACATGACGATATTCGGGCGGGGATTGCCGCTGTCGATGACGTGTTGGACGGCCCTTCCTACAAGGCTTCAGCCGCGGGCAGCTGGAAAACTAACCATACCGAAAAGGCTGCTCCGTGGCTGCCCAACGCCCGCTCTCTTTTGGTACTGGCCATGCATCATCCAGAAAACAATCCCCGGTTGGACTGGTTCGACCGCGGCAACACCGCGGGAAACCGCCGAATGACGAAAATATCGGAGGAATTGGCCGCCTGGCTGTTTAACGTGCATGGGGTGCGGGCACAGCCGTTGCCGTACCACGTGGAGAAGGGAGGGGTGTATCTTAAAGATGCCGCCGTACTTGCGGGACTGGGCGTTTTGGGGAAAAACAACCTGCTGCTCGACAGAAAGTGGGGACCCAGGGTTCGGCTCCGTGCGGTATTGATCGAAGGCCGCCTGCCGTCCACCGGACCTCTGAAAAATTTCGACCCCTGCCACCGTTGTGCCATGCCCTGCCGCAAAGTCTGCCCTGAAAATGCGTTCGCCCGGGGGACATATGACCGCCCGCCCTGTATCAAACGCCTTGAATCCGATCGGGCCAAGCCGATCGATAGCGGACAAACGGACGCCGAGGGGTCTTCGATCCTTGTAACCGACTGGTGCCGGAAATGCGAACTCGCCTGTCCGGCGGGCGAAAAATAAACCCGTCTTTCCCGGAAACCACCCCTCTTTTTTACCGCATTTCCCCTGTCAGCGGATAGCCTCTCCGGTGTCATGTCGACACCTATGACACGGCCTTTATCGCCCACCTCCGGGCCCTATCGAGTTCATTGTCTTTATGGGAAGCTAGTGGGATGATGTTTCATCGTTTCTTACCATTAACATCAAGTACTCCGCAAACGGCCTGGGCGGCCCCAAGTTTTTTCTGGTCTTTATAATCCCTCCGGACCCGCCCGGCTGATGGCCGAATGGACTGCGTCAAACCAGCAGCCCACTTCGCTTCCAGAAATTGACAAGTACCGCGTGGACTTCTTGCCTGAAAGAATTTACGAACTCGAACAAGTCACCGGCTTCTGTGTTGGAAAAGTCACCGGCGCGGTTATACTCATGCATTTTCGAAAACATCGACCAATACCGTCGTCTTGATAACCAGGTTGTGGATGTGGCATAATCGGTGATGACCTGCAAAAGCCCCTTGGCCTCGTCCAGGCCGATGGCCTGATGGACCAATGTCTTTTCCAGCAGGCCGATGGTGCGCCGCAGATCATCCAGTTTCTGTTCCTGTTTCTGAAGCCGCTTTTCGTTGAGGGTAAAGCCGCGCACCAGGTGCTCCCTTAGCATCTGCGTGGCCCACTGCCGAAATTGGGTGCCGCGTTTGGATTTGACCCGGTAACCCACCGAAATGATGACGTCCAGGTTGTAACCCTGGACCTGATAGGTTTTGCCGTCGGCGGCAGTATGTGCAAATTTTGCACGAACTGAGGCCTCCTCCAGTTCCCCCTCCTTGAACACATTGCGCACGTGCTTGGTGATGACCGAGCGCTCCCGGCCGAACAGGTCGGCCATCTGATCCTGGGTCAGCCAGACCGTCTCCTGTTTCAAGATGAACCTCAAGCTGAACCTTACCGTCATCGGCTTTGTAAAGGATCACATCCATCAATCCGGCTCCTCGCCAAACAAGTCCATCTGTCCCTTGGGCGGCGGCGCCTGGGGCAAGTTTTCCACCCGCAGGAAGCTAGCTGCCTGGCCGTTTTGGATGCGCTGCTCAAAATTCACCGGCGAAGGTCAGCGCCATAAAGGGCGCCGGATCGTAATCGGTCGATTGGATCTTGTCGCCGTCCGCGTTTTCAATCGAGATTTCCCCGCCGAAAATCATGCCGCCGGCCAGATCCATTCTCAGCCTGGTGCTGAAGGTCCGCTGGACCCTCAGGAACGAAACCAGAAATTCATTTTCACCGACGCCGTCGGGCACGGCACCGTCATCGTCCAGCCTGAAGCGGTAAGACCGGTAAGCACCGCCGGCACCGATTTCCCAGTTGCGGGCGGGCGAATAGACCAGTTCCAGACCGGCCGGCCCGGCCGGCCCGGCCCTGAAGGGGTTGGTGACCCGGAACTGCCCGCTTATTTTCCAATCGATGACGATGAACGGGAAAAATGAGGTTTCTTCCAGCTGATCGAAAATACCGAACCCAAGACCCAGATACAGATTTCGGCCGAAAGGGTGTGCCAGGGACAAGACACCGCCGTAAGTCAGGCTCTGGCCCACGTCGGCCCCCGATTCCCCCGAAAACTCGATTGCCGGCGCAACCCCCAGGGTCCAGCTGTCCGCAAAAGTGTAAAATATCGGAACGCTGGCCCCAGGACGGTGAATCGTATCCCAGGGAGCGGCGCCGGCCACGTTGGCCTGATCGTTGAAGTCCCATTTTTCGAAGCCGTAGCTCAACCCCAACCCCGTGCGCAGGTTGCGACCGAATGCGCGCATCACGGAGAAGCCGACGTAATGGCGGCTGACATCGAAGCCGCCGCCGCTGTCCAGGTCGGTATCGAACTGATAGATCGGCGTGTAGGAAAAAGAATACCTGTAGGCGCTGTTTGACTCCCCGCCTCCGTTACGCGCCCAGGCCGTTGTGTCGAACGGCGTCATAGCCGTACCGAGCAGCAGCAGGGCCGCCAGCAGCGGCAATCGTTTCATGAGGCTTCCTCCTTAGGATGCACTGTACCGATTCTTTCTGAGCAAATCAACAACGACCAGGCCGGTCGGGTGCTGGGGAAGGACACCGAAGAAGGACACCGGGACGTCCGTTCCATCTCTCCATTTGGTTTAAAATCCCCCGCGCCTATCGTTTTTTTCATTGAATTCTGCTCTGTGAAAGCCATTGGCAAATAGCGATAACTACTCCAAATAGAGGTTACAAATTGTTACCTCCAAATCCGTTCACCGCCCGCCTGCCCTGTTAAATACGAAGACCATTTACCAGGGCTGCGCTCGAGAACCGTCCAATTGAACCCCGCTTGCAGCGGGTTTTGCCGGAAGCGAAAATTCAACCGGGCAGGGAGCGCTCAGTGATTCAATATTTTTCTTTTGCTGTTGAGACATACAGCAAAAGAATACCACGCGGTCCTGCGGACGGCTAATTAGTGTCCATCCATAAATGGTCTTTTTTCCGCTGAACTGCGTTCTCCGCGGGTTTCCGGCTGCGGCGTACATAAAGTACGCCTCGCCGCAAACCCTTGTGCGGCCTTGTCCTGCGAAAAAAATCCACATTTATGAATTGGACACTGAGAAGTGCCTAAAAAGATTCGCGGATGGGCACTAATTATTTTGTGCGGCAATGATATCGACATCTTTTGTTGCTCTTATATCGGGTCCTGCTTTATCGGTTATGTGGAACCCTGTCGCAGAGCCGCCCAGAAAAACCACCTATGTCCTGAGGATTCCTAACCTCTCGGCAACTTGTTTGATCATTTCTATGTGCCGCGCCAGTCTTGTTGCGAAAGGATGAGCATCAAAACACCTCACGACCTTCAGCGATGTATAGAAGCTCGCGGAAGGCCAAAATGGCCGGTCGGCGACCCTGCAGGAGGGTCAGCATTCGGCGGCCGCTTGCGGTTGTCATGTTGGGTTCCAGCAATCGCAAACAATCCCCATTAGCCCTGGCAATCCACAGATGGCTGTTTTGAAAACAGGTGGATACCGGACGGCTCGTCGTTGCACGGTCAATTTTATTCGTTGGTTCGGCTTCACCGCTCAGGCGGCTGTACCAGGTGGGAGAGGGATTCCAGAGTTTTCCAATCGGATTTGGATTGTAACAGAGAAGGCTGCGGTTGGCATGAAAGTTAATGATTTGGAGATTTGGTGTGATAGGTTATGCGTTGTGGGATGCTGGAGGAGCGCTGCGTGCCGGTTTTTCTAAGATTATTCGAAATCTGAACGGGACAGTCCAGACTGACGTATGATGGAGAGCAGAGTACCAACTCTAATCTCTTTATGGTCCGGCACCGGTATGGTTATGGTTTGATCGGCTGTTTTTAGTTGCATTGCGATGTGGCTGCCGCGTCTCCTGGTTTCGAAAAAGCCATATTTTTTCAGTATCTCACACACCTGCTTGCCGGAAAGCGTCCGCAGTTTACCCAACAGCCACCTCCACCTGAGTGACATACACTTCCTCGTGCAGCCTGGCATTTATCTCCTCAGGTGAGGCCGTTTCGAAAAAAAGCTCCAGCGCCTCCTGAAGATTCTTCTTGCTTTGATCGACGGTTTCTCCCTGACTTGCGATATCGAGTTCCGGACACAATGCGACAAATCCATCGCCTTCCCGTTCAATGATCGCTGTAAGCTTTTTGATCATAGCTTGCCTCGTTGTTTCTTTTGTCAATTCATTTCAATGGCTTTTGGTTAAAATATCGTTGCCGGACCGAATTGTCAATAAAGAGGGCTGCGTGTTGCGGGGGCGGGTTGCGTCCCGGTTGAATGACGCTGAGTGATTTCGCTACCCTTGCTTAAGGGCCCCGGCAAAAAATAATTCCACCTCTTGCTTGTCTTAGAAGGACACCGGGACGTCCGTTCCATCTCTCCATTTGGTTTAAAATCACCCGCGCTTGTCGTTTTGAACATTGAACCCTGATCGGTAAATCTGTCCGGATCAAAAAATCAGCTGGTAGCGGGTGCCGGCGCCTCGTCCGAGCCGTTGAATGAAACCGATGTCCACAAGGGATTTCAGGGCATATTGAACTGTTCGACGGGGCAGTCCGGTGCGGTTTACAATTTCCAGCACCTTTAGTCGTCTTTCAGGCCGGTCTTTGAAGGTTTCAAACACCGCTACGGCGGTTTCGGAGAGCTGCTCGTGGAATGAATAGCGCCTGCGATAAAGAGCGATGTCCGACAGGGAATCTTTCACGATTTTCAAAAAAAACCAGGCAAGCGGCGCGTAATCGTATTGTCGGGGATCCGGATGATACCAGCCGCCGGCAGCCCGCTGAAGGGTGGTGTAATAAAGGGCACGGTTCTGCTCGATGTGTCGGTCGATAGCCAGAAATGGCATGATTTTCCCCCAATACTTGTCACCGGACTGCAGCAAAGCCAGGATAAACATGGCCCGCCCGAGCCGGCCGTTGCCGTCCTGAAAGGGATGGATGGCAAGGAATCGGAACACCAACTCGGTGGCCACCAGAAGCGGCCATGGATATCGTCGAATGGCCTCGTTATACCAACCGATCAGATCGCTCATCGCCGTTTCGGTGACCACGCCGGGCGGCGCCGGATCCAGGACAATCCGTTCCTCGCCGGTGGCGTGATTCACGAAGAGCACCCGATTGGGCGACTGCTTGTAACCACCCGCGTGATAGGCCGACTGTCGATGGAATCGCAACAAGTCGTGGTGAAGCCCCCTGATGGTTGTTTCAGAAAGGGGGTAGAGTTCTTCGGCCTGAAGATAGATGGTCTGGAGCATGTGGCGGCAGCCGACGACTTCTTCGATACTGCGCTGCCGGTCTTTGGCCAGCTTGTCCAGAATGTATGTTTTTTTTTGTTCGAAGTCGGTCGTCCGGCCGTCCTGGTTCAATGCCGTGTCGATCCAGTCGATTTCACTATCCGTCAATACGGCATTCTCAATGCGGGTCGAGGCACCGATATTGCTGATGAAGGCAAACCTGTGAAGATAACGGGCCTCCTCGCCGGTGAGGGTGTCGAGTGTCCGATACAGCTCGGCCAACTCCCCCTGCAAGTGTTTCATTTCGTTTTCGATTTTGAGATCGGGACTGAAAGAAATCATTATTAGCCGCAGATTTTTAAAATAAAGTCCACTGGGCAACAACATGCAAGATGGCGCAAATAAAATTGGATACATATTGCGCGATCTGGCGCGAAAATACAATGATTATCGGAGGAAGTTTTTGGTTTGGGCGAACAATGTCTAAATTTCATGTCACTGGAAAATTGTCGGGCATGATCCCTTTATAACCGTGTTGTGGATGTAAGCACCTGTGACGTCAATGCTTTCATGCCTTTGTTCTGCTTCACGGTACATTATTCATATCGATGTCTATAAAAAATCTGTGGAGGTCGAAAAGATAAAATAAGAGAATGGCCGACAGCCAACGGCTAAAGGGATAATTAGGTCAAAGGCGACAAGAGAATGGTTAAAGGCTAATGGCTGAAAGAGAAAAGGACGTGAGTTGGCGACTGCGCTGTTGATCACTATGGTGCTTCAACTAAATGCGGTTGACGAATGACGGCCGGGCGTAGTAAGAATTTGTCGAGCTGTGGAAAAACATTCACAACCGTTGACCGTTCCTGATCTTTTCTAAAACCTTGTCCAGGATTGACGAAATCTCTTGAATCCAATGGGCTGGCTCGTCCGGTATTTCTGTTTGAACCGCTATGTTTCTTATCACCGTCAAGGTGGACGTCATCCTGTCGAGGTCGCGCACACTTTCCCCGCTCATGGCCTCGTCGACATGGAACAGAATGCGATCCCAGTCCTCGAAACCCACGTTCTCAACGACCGCTTCCCGCAGGTTTTGCCAAGCGCCTTGCAGATCCGAAATAATCGTTTTTTCGTAACCTGTCGGTTCGGTGTAAAAACTCATTTCAGAACCATTCCATCACCGCATACGTCATCAACCCAACTGCTTCTTCAAGCTCTTCGGGAATTACTATAGTTCGGGGCAACATATCTATCGTCATGAAACACAAATGTCAATATTACGAAACTCGGCGTGAGGTGAGACGGATTTTCAGAGCCCGCAATCGAACAAAGAGCACCAGGAAAGGCGGTCGGTGCGAAGACATTCCCTTTTTCTATTCCGCCCGCGGCCATAGACTGCGGAGATGATCGATGGCGATTTCCTTGCCCTTGGCTTCGACTTCGATCCAGGGGACAGTCTCGAAAGCGCTGGGCCAGGTTTCGACCAGGCGGCTGTGGCGGGCGTCGGCGTGACCTTCGGCGCCGTTGGAAAGGTGCACAATCTGCCAGGCGGGATCGGGCCAGGTATTCCGGGCCAGTTCCACGAATTCACGGATGCTCGGATGCTCGAAGCCGTTCAATTTTTCCTTGAGCACGTGGTGGTGCGCGTCGAAAACCATCGGCACGCCGGCGCGGACGCAGATTTCCAGCACCTCGGCGGCGGAGTAAGCCCGCTCGTCGTTTTCAAGGGTCAATCGAGAGCGGATGTTATCGGGCAGATCGCCGATAACCTCGACCAGGGCGTCGGCCCGCCCGGACTTGCCGCCGTGAAGCGTGAGTGCCGCCCAGCTCGACCGGGGCAGGCCCAGCAAATCGAAGACCCGCGCATGGCGGCGCATGATGTGGATGCTTGTGTCGACAACGCGCCGTTTCTCGGAGCTGAGAACGACGAATTGATCGGGATGGGCCACGATGCGGATGTTCAGTCGGCCCGCCAGGGGTCCGATCCCGCCCAGACGGTCGGCCATCGCCTCCAGCACGCTTGTGCCGACCGGTTCGTCGCACAGGGGAAAGAGGCTGGAGGTAACCCGGTACAGGCGGATCTTTTCGCGGTCGCAGAATTCCAGCGCGCCCCGCAGTACGTCGAGGTTGTTTCGGTACAGCGCCGCCAGAGCCTTGCGCTGATCGGTTTCGCTCAGCCGCAGCAGCCGGGCCCGCGTCATGGACCTGTAGCGCACCGCATCGCCGACGGTTATGCACACCAGTCCCAGACGCGGGGCCAGGCCCGGAATCGACGTGCGTCTCTTTGAAGCCCTCATGGGTCAGATGACAGCAGGTTCTGCAAATCTTTACTCAATGCCGGGAGGTCTTGGATTATCGTAGCCCATACAATATCCAAGTTGACGTCGTGATATGCATGTATCATTCGATTACGCATGTTGATGATATCCAGCCATGGAATTTCCGGATGCTTATCCCGGCATTCGGTTGAAACTTTAGAAGCAGCTTCACCAACAATTTCGATGCATTTTATTATTGCCAGCGCTAAAATACGGTCGCTTTCCAAATCCTTTCTTGAACGGTCCTTGGAGAATTGAAGTGCATCGTTCACCGCCGAAAGCATGTGTTGAATGCGCACGAAATCAGGCTGCTTCATAGAAAACCCGCGACTCATTTAAGACACGATCTCGAAAAAATCTGCTCAAATCCTCAGGCGTTCGCAAGTCGACAGTTTTCCCCTCCAAAATTAAGGACAACTCTCTTTCCATCCGAGAGAGTCCAATGAATCCCGGTACATGATTTTTTTCGAAAACGACGAGCACATCGATATCGCTCTCAGGTCGATGATCCTCTCTCAGTACGGAACCGAAAAGCGAGAATCTAATGATGTGGTGCCGTTGGCAGAATTCTTCAATTTTTTTTCTTGGCACTTGTGTTTTCATGGTGTTGTTTCTCCCGATCGAACGACGCATTAAGAAATCAACCTATCGTTGCTAAGCCGAATTGTTCTTGAATGGTGCGTGGCAGTATATTGCAGCCCTTCCCCAGCAAAGGACGTGGGTTGCGACTGCGCTGCCGGCCGTTGCGATGTCTCGGGAGCGCCCGTCACAGGGCCGTTGTAAAGAGGACGACCAGCGGAAAAAGGGCCAATTAGGGACGGACACAAACCGGGCCTCGTCCGGCTTTCTACCGCCCGCCGTCCGGCGCGACGGCGAACTCACCGGGCGTAGCGCCGAAGCGTTGCCAACGTCAATCCTCGTCGACGTTTTCATCCTGCCCCCCCCTTTTCCCCCTCACGCGGACGCCGGCGGCCGCGGCGATCTTTTCGACCAGCGGTCCCTCGCGGCGCCAGACCCGGCAGGTGTCGACCAGGTAATGCTCCAGGTGCTCGCCCGAGATCCGGCGGCGCTCCGGTTTGCGGTCGTTGTGCACCCAGTACCCCTGCAGGGCGGCCGGCGCCATGGCCAGCAGCAGGGTCGTCAGGTGGATGCACCCGCTGCGACCGCCAATTTTCTTGCGAACCCGTGAGGAAAACCCGCGCGACAGCGTAAAGCCCTTTATCTCCTGCAGCGTCCGGTACATGTCGACGCACTCGTCGTGGGGGGTCCGCGGCAGTTCGGCCTCGATGTCCTCGATAGCAAGCGTTCCGACGGCCACTTTCATGCAGATGCGCATGTGGTGCACGGCCGCCGGCTCCCGCGGTGTTCCCTCCAGGCTGTAGGTTTTTACCAGCCGGCGGTCGCGCAGCTCGCCGCAAACGATGATGTGCTCGTCGTCGCACTCGTAGGAGGTAATCTCGATGCTGCGGCTCTGGAGTTTCGCTTTCGGGTCGACTTTCATTCTCAGGCCATTTGTCGAATGGATGTCAGCAGGTCCGGCAGGTCTTTTTGAAATTTCCAGTTATCACGGGTGCGTGAACAGCCTCATCCATGATCTCTTTTCTCACTGCCTTGTGGACGAAGTCCCGCCTCGCAGGGCCAACTTCGAATATGGCGGGTTTGAAAAAAAAACTATCGCTGCTTTATAGAAATGTCAATAAATTCAATTGACATTAACTGTGCCGCTCGCACGAAAAAAAGGTGTTGCCGTCCCTGATGTCTGCAGGGTGCAACGGCGCAGACCGACCGGTGTCGATGCGGCCGCCACGCTTCGCTCAGAGAGGCGGCTGCGGTTCAGGCCCCTTTTATCGTGAACAGAAACCGATCGCCGGCTCAAGGCTCCGCCATGAACGGCCGTTTTGTCGGGTTCCCTCCGCTGTGCTCCGACTCCGGATGTTACTTGAAATCGGTTCGTCACTTGTTACTTTGTAACACTGTCCACATGCACAACTAAAATCAGAATTGTCGAGAAGGTCATTTCCGGAACGGGATTTTTGTTCACCGCGCCGACACCAGAAGAGTGCCGGCTGTTTTTATTATAGATCGAGAGGTGTGAGGTGAAACTGTCCGCTGTTGGAGCCGTTGTTCTGGCAGGCTGGCTTCTGTCGTTTTTTCCGGCGGGGGCGCAGACCGCCGATTCAGGCCTTTTAAAAAGTCCCGATCTCATCGTCACCAACGGCACCGTCCTGACGATGGACAACAGCCGGCCGCGTGCGGAGGCCGTCGCGGTCGAAGACGGCCTGATAACGGCCGTGGGAAGCACTGAAGAGATCGCGGCTCTGCGGGGGCCGGATACCCGCATCCTGGATCTCGGCGGCGGCACCATGATTCCGGGATTTATCGAGGCTCACGCCCATCTTCTGTATCTGGGCCGATCGTTGCAGGAGTTGAAACTGGCAACAGTCTCCACATGGCCGCAGATCGTCGAGATGGTGGCCAACGCCGCCCGGCAGGCGGCGCCCGAGCAGTGGATCATCGGATCCGGATGGCACCAGGAAAAACTGGCGCAGATCGAGCCGTCGGCCGTCGAAGGGTATCCGATCCATGACGATCTCAGTCGGGTATCCCCCGCGAATCCCGTGCTTCTCTTTCACGCCAGCGGCCACGCCGCTATCGCCAACACCCGCGCCATGGAACTGGCCGGCATCGCCCCCGATTATCAGCCTCCACCGGGAGGGCGCGCCGTCATCGACCCGGACGGTCGGTTGACGGGAGTTTTTCTGGATGCGGCCATCACGCCCATCAGGCGCGCCGCCGAGCGGGCCGAGCGCGCAGGAGACCCGCGCCTGAGAGAAGATCGCCAAAGGGCTTTGGTCGAGCGCGCCGTTGACCATGCTCTTTCGCGGGGGATAACCAGTTTTCAGGATGCCGGTTCGTCTTTCGCCACGATCGATCTGCTCCGTCAAATGGAACGGGAAAACCGGTTGCGAATGCGGCTGTGGGTGATGGTCGGCGAATCCAATGAAAACCTGGAAAAACATCTCGCCGATTATCCCGCCGGCGACACCGGCGGCGGGCGACTCGCCGTTGGATCGGTGAAGCGCTTCATGGATGGCGCCCTGGGATCGCGCACGGCGTGGCTTCTCAAGCCATACGACGATGCACCGGAGCAGACCGGACTCAATGTCGAGTCGCCGCAACTGATTCTGGAGACGGCCCGCATCGCCTTGCGGCACGGCTACCAGCTGAGCGTGCATGCCATCGGCGATCGTGCCGTCCGGAAAACCCTCGACATTTACCAGCTCGTTTTCGAGGATCGCGGCCTGCCGACCGACCTGCGCTGGCGGATCGAACACGCCCAGCATATCAGCGGCCACGATGTGGACCGTTTCGCACGGCTGGGGGTGATCGCCTCCATGCAGCCGGTCCATTGCAGCTCCGACGGGCCATGGGTAAAAAATCGCATCGGCTCGCGGCGGGCCGATGCGGGTGCTTATATCTGGCGAAAGCTGATCGATTCGGGGGCCGCCGTCGCCGTGGGCACGGACGCCCCGGTTGAAGATGTGAATCCGATCGCCAACTTTTATGCCGCCGTATCGTGCCGCCTGCCCGACGGTTCCATGGCTTCTTTGGACCGGCGCATGAGTCGTGAGGAAGCCTTGAGAGCCTACACCCTGGGAAACGCCTATGCCGCCTTCGAGGAAGACGTCAAGGGATCCATAGCTCCCGGCAAATACGCGGATTTTACGGTCCTTTCCCAGGACCTCACCCGGGTCGCCGAGGAGAAGATACGCGAAACCCGGGTGCTCTACACCCTTGTCGGCGGCGAGATCGCCTATGCGGCCCCCGCGGTCGTTGCTGCAAAGACCCACAGTCCGGCTGCAGGCCAAAACTAAAGGGGCACGGCAAAAAAACCGCACCCCTTGATCTTCTGGTAGGCACGACTGGATTTGAACCAGCGACTTCTACCGTGTCAGGGTAGCGCTCTCCCCCTGAGCTACGTGCCTAAATGAGGCTTCGTTGTTAGCATCGGAGAACCCGGCTGTCAATCAGATTTTGCGGGCCAGGGCGTAATCGGCGATATCGAGCAGAAGTTCCCTGGCCGGTGACGGCTCGAAAATCTCCAGTGCCTGCTTGGCCTGCCGGATGTGGTCGGCCGCCTTGGCGCGGGTGTAGTCGAGGCTGCCGCTTCGATCGAGCAGGTCGACCAGCGCCCCGAATTCAGCCGGCGAGAAATCTTTGTCGCGAACGACGCCCAGCAGGCGTTCGCGGTTTCCGTTGCCGGCATGTTGCAGGGCATGAATGATCGGAAGGGTCAGCTTGCCTTCGCGCAGGTCCGCGCCGACCAGCTTTCCAAGCTCGGTGCTCTCGGCCGTGTAATCGAGCAGATCGTCGGCCATCTGGAACGCGAGCCCCAGGTTCAGTCCGTAGGCGCCGAGCGCCGCCTCTTGCGACGGCAATTGATCCGCCAGGATGGCGCTGGTCCGGCAGGCACCTTCGAACAGGACCGCCGTCTTGCGGCGGATGACCTCGCGGTATTCGGCTTCGGTCAGATCGAGCGCCCCTTTCCGCAGCATTTGATGGATTTCGCCCTGCGACATGTTTTCGGTGATCCCGGCTATCACCCGGATAATTTCGGGTCGGCCGGTTTCGGCCGCGATGGTCAGCGAGCGCGCCAGCAGGAAATCGCCGACCAGAACGGCGCTGGAATTGTCCCAGACGGTGTGCGCCACCGGCCGTCCGCGGCGCATCGCGGCACCGTCGACCAGATCGTCGTGCAGCAGCGTGGCGGCATGCAGGTACTCGAAAATGGTCGCGAACGTGTGCGTGTCGGCCCCGGTGTAACCGCACATCCGGGCGCTGATGACCATCAGCAGGGGCCGCAGCCGCTTGCCGCCGCTGAACAGGATGTGGCGGGCGATGTCCGAGACCAGCGTCAGATACGGGCTGAGATTCGCGGCCAGCTCGGATTCGATCCTGACCAGGTCACCGGCTACCCGCTCGATGATGCGCTGCTTGAGATCACCGGTCATTCCGCTTTTCCCACCAGGTCGTATTCGAGTGTGTCGGTGATTCTGACTTTCACAAAGTCACCGGGCTGCAGCCGGTCGGCGTGAACGTAGGTCACCCCGTCGACTTCGGGGGCCTGAAATTCGGTGCGGCCGACATACAGCCCCTCTTCCGGATGGTCGTCGACCAGAACGGCCAGCGTCTTCCCCCGGTAATCAAGATTGCGTGCCGTCGAAATTTCCTGCTGTCGCGTCATAACAGTGCGGTAGCGCAGCCGCGCGGCTGCCGGCGGCACGTGATCGGATAACCGATGGGACGCCAGGTCATCGGCGTCCGAATAGACGAAGCACCCGAGGTGGTCGAAACGTTCGGATTCGATAAAGCGCAGCAGCTCGTCGAAATCCGCATCGGTTTCCCCCGGAAAGCCGACGATGACCGTCGTCCGCAGGGCCGCCTCCGGCATCAGGGTCCGGATACGGTCAAACAGGCGCCGCAAGTCGTCGGGCCCGTAATGCCGCCCCATCTTTTTGAGGACCGCGGCGCTCACGTGCTGGATCGGGATGTCGAAATAGGAACAGATAGTCGCATGCCGGGCCACCGCCTTCAGTAAATTGTCGCCGATACTTTGCGGGTGCCCGTACAAGAACCGGATCCAGAAGGCGTCGGCGCCCGGGCCCGCCGGCAGGGCGGCCAAAGCCGTCAGCAGGCGCGCCAGATCGGCCGGCGGCTGAAGATCGCGGCCGTAGGCGGTTGTTTCCTGCGACACCAGGACCAGTTCCCTGGCTCCGGTCGCCAGCAGCTGCCGGGCCTCGGCCACCACATCGGCCACGGGCCGGCTCTTCTGCCGGCCGCGCAGCCGGGGAATGATGCAGTAGGTGCACCGCCGGTCGCAGCCCTCGGCAATCTTCACATAGGCCATGCCGCGGCTGCCGCGTTCGCGCGGCACGCCGCTGCCGGCCGGCGGCAGGGCGTCCGGGTCCGGCAAAAGGCAGCGGTCGGCATCCAGTTGGCCTTCGGCCGCGGCGACGATGCGATCGAAGGCGCCGGTCCCCAGAAAAAGGTCCACCTCGGGAATGGCCCGCACGATCTCCCGCCGGTAGCGCTCCGGCAGGCAGCCGGTCACGATCAGCCGCCGGCAGCGGCCCTCGCTTTTGTATGCCGCCAAGCCCAGGATCGTGTCGATCGATTCGTCGGCCGCCGATTCGATGAAGCTGCACGTATTGACGATGATCACCTCGGCATCATCGGGCGCATCGGTTAAAAGGGCGCCGGCCGCTTTCAGGCGCCCCAGCATGACCTCGCTGTCGATCCGGTTGCGGGCGCACCCGAGGCTGGCGAGATAAACGATCATTACGCCTGGCGCTTTTTGATTTCCTCGGTGATCAGCGGCACGATCTCGAACAGGTCGCCCACCACGCCGTAATCGGCCTTGGAAAAAATAGGCGCCTCGACATCCTTGTTGACCGCCACGATCACCTTGGAGGACGACATGCCGGCCAGGTGCTGAATGGCGCCGGAGATGCCGCAGGCGATATACAGCGTGGGCGAGACCACCTTGCCGGTCTGGCCCACCTGCTCGGAATGCGGGCGCCAGCCTTCGTCGACCGCCGAGCGCGACGCCCCCACCGCCCCGCCCAGGACCGCGGCCAGGGCTTCGATCTGACTGTAATCCGCGCCCCCCATGCCCCGGCCGCCGGAAACGATGACGTCGGCTTCGGTCAACTCGACCTTCTCGGTTTCAAGGGTTTTTTCGACCAGCTTGAGACGGCTTTCGCCCGGATCGACGGCGCTTTTTTCGATCGCGCCCGCTTTGGCGGATTCGGCGATGGCGATGGCGTTCGGCCGGGTGGCCACGATTTGAGGTTTGCCGGTCAACGCGACTTTTGCCAGCACCTTGCCGCCGTAAAGCGGACGGGTGGCGACGATGTTGCCGCCCTCGACCGCCACCGCCACGCAGTCCATGGCCAGCCCGGCATCGAGGCGCGCGGCCAGGCGCGCGGCCAGGTCCTTGCCCTGGGTCGAGGCGCCCGTAATGACCACCAGCGGATCGGCGGCGCCGATCACGCCGGCCGCCACGGCGGTGTAGGTGTCGGTCAGATAGTCCGCCAGGCGCGGGTCGTCGGCCACGATGATTTTATCGGCCCCGAATTTGGCGAGTTCGCCGGCGGCGGCCTCGATCCCGGACCCCAGCACCAGCGCGGTCAGCTCGGTGCCCAGGGCGTCGGCAATCCGCCGGCCTTCGCTCAGCGCTTCATAGGTGACTTTTCTAAACTTACCGTCTCTTTGTTCGGCTATGGCTAAAACGCTCATATTTGTCTCCATAAATTTTTTTGCAAAAAATTTATAAATTGCGCCAGTGCCCAGTCAGAAATGGTAGATTGCGGTTCAGGCCAAGGCCGCAGTGCTTTTGCAACCGGAGGCGTAGCGGGCTACGTCGAGGATTGCAAAAAACGAGAACGCCGGCTTGGACTGAAAGATGCCGTCTGTGGCTGGGCACTCAAATGACTTTGGCTTCTTCGGCTAGCAGCCGCACCAGCTCGGCCGCTTTCTCGGCGGCGGTTTCGCCGGCGACCATGCGGCCGCCTTTTCTTTCCGGCGGCGGCTGCAGGGAGACGATTTTCGTCTTCGGTTCCCCCAGGGCGGCCGCATCCAGGCCGATGTCGGCCAGGCTCTTGGTGGCCAGCGGTTTTTTCTTGGCTTTCATGATCCCGGGCAACGAGGCGTAGCGCGGTTCGTTGATCCCGCGCTGGGTGGTGAAAAGCGCCGGCAGCGGCGCTTCGATCTCGACCACGCCGCCTTCGATCGTTCGTCGGCACCGGATTTTACCGTCGCCGATCTCCTGCTTGTTGACAATCGAAATGTTGGGGATCCCGAGCAGCTCCGCCACGGCGGTGCCCACCAGAAAATTGTCGTCATCGACGGCCCGCTGGCCGGCAATGATGACATCGTGCGGAATCTGTTTGAGCGCGGCGGCCAGGATCCGGGCAACGCCAAGGCCATCGCAGCCCAGGGCCGCGGGATCGTTGACCAGAATTCCTTCGTCGGCACCCATGGCCAGGGCCGTTCGAATGGCCTCGCCGGCCTTGTCCGGGCCGACGGTGAGGATGGTGACCTTGCCGCCCTGGGCCTCCTTGATGCGCAGGGCCTCCTCGACCGCAAACTCGTCATAGGGGCTGATGACCCATTTGATATCGGCGGTTTTGATCGAAATCCCATCTTCGGCAACACTGATCATCGATTCGGTCGCAGGAACCTGTTTCAATAGAACGACAATTTCCACTGCTTCTTCCTTTCCCTTGATATGTGTTGGCTGGCGGTTTCAGTCCCTTGTCACCGATTTTCATGTCGCTGGCACCTAAAACTTTGCCTAAGCTCCTTGAATAAAAGAAAATTAAAAAAAAATTATGACTACCGGACTGGACCGCGATTGTCAAGCGCTCGTTTGGCATTGCTTTTTTCAACCCGACTGAGGAAAAGCGGAAGAAAAATGGTCGACCAGCGTCCCATCGGCCTGCCGCACCACCATCAGGCAGCTCACCCCTTCGAGCCGGTCGACCAGCGCGATGCCCTCGGCGGGGCCCATGACCATCAGCGCCGTCGCCAGGCCGTCGGCAAAGGTGCAGTCGGCGGCAAGAACCGAGACGCTGACGACCCCATTGGCCACCGGAAAGCCGCTGCGCGGATCGATGACGTGCGAATACATTTTATTGTCGATTTCGAAAAAACTGCGGTAATCCCCGCTGGTGGCCATGGCCCTTTGCGTCAGGGAGACGACTTTGTACACCTGGTCGGGCGCGGCTTCCTTTCGGGGCGTGTTGATACCGACGCGCCACTCGAGGCCGTCTTTGCGGTGCCCGGCCGCGAAAACCTCGCCGCCTATTTCCACCAGGAAATCCTCGATCCTGTAGTCGCGCAGCAGCGCCGCGATCTGGTCGACACCGTAGCCTTTGGCGATCGAGCCCAGATCGAGGGTCACGGCGGGGTTGCGCTTGACCAGAAACCGGTCCTCCAAGACCTGGACGGCATCGAACCCCACGACCTGCAGCCGCTGTTGCACCATCGACGGCGGCGGGGGCTCGACGACGATCCCCGTGCTCCCGAAACCCCACAGGTCGACCAGCGGCTTCACGGTCCCGTCCCAGGCGCCGTCGGTCAGGAGAAAAATTTTCCGGGCCGCCTGGACGACCCGGATGAAATCGTCCGAGGCCCGGAATTTCTCCCCGGCGGCCGCCAGGCGGTTGAATCGGCTGATTTCGCTCTCGGCCCGGTAGGTCGACATGCTGTGGTTGATCTCCTCCAGCCGCTGGTCGATCTGTGCCTGCAGGCCGGCGACCGATTGACGGGAGGCGGTCACCAGCTTGATCCTGTAGGTGGTGCCCATCGTGCGGCCGGTGAAGACGGTCTCCGTGCGGGCGCTGCAACCGGCGGGTGCTGAACCCAGCAAGGCGATCGCGATGAAAAGAAATCCCGCGCCCGCTTGGCGCCATGCCCTAAGACCTTTGTGCATAACCACCTTTAACACCAAATAGGTGTCAAGCCGACCGAGACCCGCCAGTGTTTCTCGATAAAAACAAGTGCCGCGATGCTTCGCAAGCCCGGTCTCAGCAGATCCTTGGCAACTGCTCACCGGTCAACATGTCCACGAGGCGATGGCCGCCGATTCTGGTTTGCATGCTCACCCGCCCTGGGTGATCGGCCACAACTTCGCCGATAACGGCGGCATCCCGGCCGTATTCGTTCTGCCGGATGACCTCCAAAATACGGTCGGTGTGCTCCGCCGGCACGAAGGCCAGCAGCTTGCCCTCGTTGGCCAGGTAGAGCGGGTCGAAGCCCAGCAGTTCGCAGATCCCGGCCACTTCCTTTTTGAGCGGGATCCGGTCCTCGAACAGCGTTATCCCGACTTCCGACTTGCGGGCAATTTCATTTACCGCCGTGCCGACGCCGCCGCGGGTGGGATCGCGCAGGACATGGATCGACCGGCTGGCGGCAAACATGTCGGCCACCATCCGGTTGAGCGGGGCGCTGTCGCTGGTCAGCGGCGATTCGAAAGTGAGCCCCTCGCGCCGGGTGAGAATGGTGACGCCGTGATCGGCCATCGTGCCGCTCAAGATGATGTGATCGCCGGCGCGGGCTTTGGTGCTGCCCACATCGACCCCGTCGGGGATCAGGCCGATGCCGGAGGTGTTGATAAAAATTTTGTCGGCCGCGCCCCGGGGCACGACCTTGGTGTCGCCCGTGACAACCGTCACCCCGGCCTTGCGGGCGGCCGCGCCCATGCCGACCAGGATCCGCTCCAGGTCCGCCATCGCGAATCCTTCCTCGATGATCAGGCCCACGCTCAGGTAGAGCGGCGTGCCGCCGCACATGGCGATGTCGTTGACCGTGCCGTTGATGGCCAGATCGCCGATGTGCCCGCCCGGGAAAAATATCGGATCCACGGTGTAGGAGTCGGTGGAAAAAGCCAGCCGCCGCCCGCCGATTTCGAGGATGGCCCCGTCATCGAGACCGGCCAGAATCGGGTTGTCGAAGACCGGCAGCAACAGTTCGGTCATCAGGCTGTGGGAGATCTTGCCGCCGCTGCCGTGGTCGAGCGTCACCGTTTCAGATGTCATTTTTTCAGTATCTTTCATAAAAACCGCGGATGGCCATCATCTAATCCGGATGATAGCGGTAGTAGGCCGCGCACGTGCCTTCGCTCGACACCATGCACGGGCCGACCGGGTCGATGGGCGTGCAGACGGTTTTGTAGAGCGCGCACTGCGGCGGTATCTTGCTGCCGGTCAGAATTTCCCCGCAGGCGCAGCCCTTGGGCTCCCTGGCTTCCGGTAAGGTCAGGGAAAATGCTTTTTCGGCATCGAAGGCCGCAAAGCCGTCTCTGATCTTGAGACCGCTGCCGGGAATCACACCGATGCCGCGCCAGGCCACGTCGGTCGTTTCGAACACCTCGCCCAGGATTTTGCGGGCGGCCGGATTGCCGGCATCCGTCACGGCCCGGCCATAGGCGTTTTCCAGGGCCGGCGCACCGGTTTCGACCTGTTCGGCCAGCATGGCGATCGCCTGCAGTAAATCGGTCGGTTCGAAACCGGCCACCACGCAGGGAATCCGGTGGGTTTCGAAAAAATCGCGGTAGCCGTCAAGGCCGATAACGACCGAGACGTGCCCGGGCAGGATAAACCCGTCGACAGCGATGCCGGCCAGCGACATCAGGGCGTCGAGCGCCGGCGGCACCAGCTTGTGCGCCGAATAGACGAAAAAGTTCTTAAGGCCCGTTTGCCGGGCGGTCAGAATGGCGGCGGCAATCGTCGGCGCGGTGGTTTCAAACCCCACACCGAGAAAAACGACTTTCCTGTCCGGATTTTTGCGGGCGATATCGAGGGCGTCCATCGTGGAATACACCATCCGGATATCCCGGCCCTCGGCCAGTTCTTTCCGAAGGGTCGACGCCGTTCCCGGCACCCGCATCAGGTCGCCGAAAGTCGCGACGACAGCGCCGTCTTCACGCGCCAGCGCGATGAAGGCATCGATTTCCGACTGGGCCGTCACGCACACCGGGCAGCCGGGTCCGGAGAGAAGGGAAATGGTCTGCGGCAGGAGCGACCGAATCCCGCTCCTGAAGATCGACACCGTGTGGGTGCCGCACACTTCCATCAGCCGGATGGCGCGGGTGCTGGTGCGGCGGATCTTGTCCGCCAGCAGGCGCGACAATTCGGCACTTCGGTATTCTTCGACGTGCTTGCGTGTCATGATGGCCCTTTTGGGATTCGTATCCCCGCCGAACGACTGGGGGAATTTGCCGCGGATAGGATACGGATCGGCTTGAAACCTCGTCGGTTCGCTTTGATGCCTATAAAAATGAACCGATGCGCGTCGAACGCCGAGCGTCGAGCATCGGATGGTGAACATGGTTAAGCGCCACGATATCTTGGGGTTGCAGTACGTCATCGATTGCCCTGCCATCCCGGCCAGACAGGCGGCGATGACCGACCGGGGGCGTAAAATTTTTCGCCCCTACGATGGCCTTGGATCATAGAATGACATACATGCGGCCTTGAAGCCCTAAACCAGCGGGGCCGCGGCGCGCCTACCCCGACGATAATGGCCGGTTACAGGCCGGCCTTGGCCGCGGCGATGACCGCCTGGCCCAGGCTGAGGCCGCCATCGTTGGTCGGTACTTTTCTGTGCGTAAACACCTTGAACTTTTTCTCCTCCAGGGCGCGCACCAATTGGGTCAGCAAAACGGCGTTCTGAAACACCCCGCCGCTCAGCACCACTCGCGCCAGTCCGGTGTCCCGGCGCAGCTGATCGCACAAATCGGCGAAGAGCCGCACCAGGGTCTCATGGAACCGCGCGCTGACGAGCGCCGGCGCAGTGCCGCGTTTCAGATCGTCGACCAGGCCGCGGATGATCGGGGCGGTCGCAATCAGCAGCGGAGCGCCCGCAGCGCCGGGCTCCCAGGAAAAATCATAGGGCGCGACGGCCGCGATCGCGGCGATCGTCTCGAGGTCCATGGCGGCCTGGCCCTCGAAGGCCACCTCGCTGCGCAGGCCGATGATGGCGGCCGCGCCGTCGAACAGGCGCCCGAGGCTGGAAGTCGGCGGCGAGTTGATCCCTTTATGGATCATCGCGCCGATGGTGGCCGCACTGGCGCCGTCGATGCCTTCCAGAAACGGCAGCCTCAACGTTTCCAGTTCCGCGCCGTAAGCCGCGTGCAGATAGCTCAACCCCATGCGCCAGGGCTGCCTGATGGCGGCCGCGCCGCCGGGCAGCGGCACATAGGCCAGATGGGCGGCCCGGTCGAATTTGCGCTCGTCGGCCACCAGCACCTCGCCGCCCCAGACGGCGCCGTCGGACCCGTAACCGGTCCCGTCGAACGCCAGCCCGATCACCGGCCCCTCGATCCGGTTCTCGGCCATGGCACTGACGATGTGCGCATGGTGGTGCTGCACGGGTACTTTTCGGACCCTTTCCTGCTCCAGGGCCCAGCGGGTGCTGAGATAATCGGGATGAAGATCGTAGGCGAGGATTTCCGGCTCGATTTCCAAAATGCGCCGCATGTGCCCGATGGTGAACCGGAAGAACTCCTCGCCGGCGGCGTTTTCGAGGTCGCCGATGTGCTGGCTCAAAAATGCCTGGTCGCCCCTGGTCAGGCAGATCGTGTTCTTGAGTTCGGCGCCGCAGGCCAGCACCGCCGGAACTTTTTGCCGCAAGAACACCGGCACGGGCACGTAGCCCCTCGACCGCCGGATGAGGCGCGTTTCACCGGCGGCGCGACGGGCGATGGAGTCGTCGCTGCGCAGGTAGATCTCGCGGTCGTGCACCAGAAAATCGTCCGTCAGCGCGTCCAGGCGCCGGAAGGCCTCTTCGTTGTCGATCGCGATCGGCTCTTCGCTCATGTTGCCGCTGGTCATCACCAGGGCGGTAAACCCTTGGTCGAGCAGCAGGCAGTGCAGCGGCGTGTAGGGCAGCATGACCCCGAAATACCGGTTGCCGGGCGCAACGTCCGCCGCAATCGGGTTCGGCTCCCGTTTGTGAAGCAGAACGATGGGATGCTGAATGCCGGTCAGCAGCTTCTCCTCGGCCGCATCGCACCGGGCAAACTTCCGGACACCCGCGACACTGGGCGCCATGAGTGCAAACGGTTTTTCCTCGCGCCGTTTTCTGGATCTCAGCCGGCGCACGGCCGCCGGGTTTTCGGCATCGACCGCCAGGTGAAATCCGCCCAGCCCCTTGATGGCGACGATCCGCCCGCTTTTGAGCCGGCGCGCGGTTTCGCAAATCGGATCGACACCGGTAAACCGGTTGCGGTGGCGGTCGAAAAGCGCGACCCGCGGTCCGCAAACCGGACAGGCATTGGGCTGGGCGTGAAACCGCCGGTTCGAAGGATCGTCGTATTCTTTCCGGCACTGCGGACACATCTCGAAGTGTTTCATCGAGGTCCGGGGCCGGTCGTAGGGGATGTCGTCGATAATGGTGTACCGGGGCCCGCAGTTGGTGCAGTTGATGAATGGATAGCGGTAGCGCCGGTCGCCGGGGTCGAAGAGCTCGCGCCGGCAGTCCTCGCAGATGGACACGTCCGGCGAAATGAGGGTGGACCGGGCGGCCGCGGCCGTGCTGTGAACGATGGTGAAGGTGGTGTATCCGGTCGCGGGCACCGCCTGCCGCGAAACATCGACGATGTGCGCCAGCGGCGGCGGCGCGTTGACGATGTCGGCCGCAAAGGCGTCGATGGCCTCACCCGCGCCTTCGACGACGATGACAACACCTGCGGCGGTGTTGGAGACCTCGCCCGCAAGCGCGTGGCGCCGGGCCAGGGTGTAGATAAACGGACGGAAGCCGACGCCCTGGACGATGCCGTTGACCTCGATCCTTGCCGCCTTACAGTGCCGGTTCATCGGAGAGTCTTCGGATCGCGGATCCTGCGCACATGGGACGTGCGTCGCGCAACAGGGGCTGCGGGGGACGGCGGCGGTCATCTTTCTTTGGAGGAGTGCTCGTCGGCAAAGGCCGCCGCCTCTTTTAAAAGCGCCAGGGATTCCATCGCCGCGGCCTCATCGATTTTGTGCAGCGCAAAGCCGGCATGCACGATGACCCAGTCGCCCTCCTGGGCGTCTTCGAGCAGCAGCAGACTGCAGGTCCGCCGGACACCGTCCACATCGATGGTGCCCATGCCGTTTTCGATGCGCGTTATTTTAGAGGGGATAGCGAGGCACATCTTGCGAATTTCCTTCCGTGTACGAAACGCCCAGACGGTCCAGTTCGGCCAGAACCAGGGCGATGACGTCATCGACCCTGGCTTTTGTGACCGGGGTCAGCTCGATGCTGAGGGTGTCGATGTCTTTCGGTTCCACCCCGAGGATAACGGTTTGCGGAACCTTGTCAAGGGCCTGGCACAAGGTCAATGCCTCCAGAAAATCGACCTGGTGCAGCGAATTCTTGGCCCGGATCCGTTGCGGTATCTCCTCGCCTTCGAGCCGGTAAAGGTCTCCCGGGCTGCCCTGGTTGCGAATCACGTCGACGACGATCAGATGATCGGGCTGGGATATCACGCCCAGCAGGTTGACGCCCAGGACTCCGCCGTCGACCACGGCCACATTGTCGGGGAAGGCGTATCGCGACTGGATTTCCTGTACCACCCGCACGCCGAAGCCCTCGTCGGCATACAGGATGCACCCGACGCCCAGGATCATCACTTGTTTGGAATCGTTTCCCATCGTTATTTCCGCGGACCGCGGCCGCCTTTTCATCTGCTGCTGAAACCGGATAGTGCAAGACGGTGAGACGGCAATCATGCAAAGGAAGAACCGGTCGGGCGCCCGGGCAGGAAAGCGGCAGGCAGGTGGATTGCCGGCCGGCAAGTTCGAAATGGAAACCGGCCGGAAGCGTTCTTCAGCCTCCTCGCACTGAAGAGGCCGAAGAACGCCGGATAGAGTGGTTACAGGACCTTGATCTTGTAGACCTCGTTGGAGGCCGGATCTATAACGTGCACCCCGCAGGCGATACACGGGTCGAACGAGTGCACCGTCCTGAGGATTTCCAGCGGTTTCTTCGGGTCGGCGATCGGCGTTCCGATCAAGGCCTCCTCGACCGGCCCGAGTTTGCCCTTGGCGTCGCGCGGTCCCAGGTTCCAGGTCGACGGCACCACGTATTGATAGTTCTTGATCTTGCCGCCTTCGATCTGCATCCAGTGGCCCAGCGAGCCGCGCGGCACATCGTTCAGGCCCACGCCCATCCCCTTTTCCGGCATGGTCCAGGATTGATAGGTGCTGGTGTCGCCTTTCTTGACGTTTTCAACCAGTTCCATCACCCAGCCCTGCATGGCATCGCCGATGGCAACGGTCTCGATCCCTCTGGCCGCGGTCCGGCCCAGGGTGGAAAAAAGCGCCGTGGCCGGAACGCCGAGATCCTTGAGGACCTTGTCGACGACCGGTTTGATGTCTTTATGGCCCTTGGCGTAGGCCACCAGGACGCGCGCCAGCGGGCCGACTTCACACGGCTCGTTTTCGTAGCGCGGCGCCTTGGACCAGGAGTACTTGCCATCGTCCGGTTTATACTGCGGATCCTCCTGCAACGGCTTGGTTTCACCTTTGTAGGGCTGCAGTGCGGGTCCGTTTTCGTACCAGCCGCGCGAGACGTCTTCGGTGACCTTCTCCTGGTCCGGCATCGTGACTTTGGCCAGGTCGCGCTTCATGATCAGGCCGCGCGGCATGTACAGGCTGTCGGGTTCGGCGGCGCTGGTGGGAAACTCGCCCCAGGCCAGAAAGTTGGTCGTCCCGCCGATGCCGCCCCAGTCCTTGTAGAAGGACGCAACCGCCAGCAGGTCGGGAATGTACACGTTTTTAATAAAATCCTGCGTTTCCTTGGTAATGAAAAGAAATTCGGCGATGCGGTCCGGATTCAGGTCCCTGATCGAGGTGACGCCGCCGACCACCAGCGATTGCAGGTGGGGATTCTTGGCCCCGAAGATCGCGTGCAGCTGGGCGGTTCTGGCTTGAAGCCGCAGGGCTTCGATGTAATGGGCGGCGGCCATCAGATTGGCCTCCGGCGGCAGCTTGTAGGCCGGATGACCCCAGTAGGCGTTGGCGAAGGGTCCCAGTTGCCCGCTGTCGACAAAAGTCTGCAGGCGCTGCTGCACCTGTTTGAAATAGGGCGTCCCCCCGAACTGGGCCTGGCTGACATTGTCGGAGAGTTGCGCGGTTTTAGCGGGATCGGCCTTCAGCGCGCTGACGATATCGACCCAGTCCAATGCGTGCAGGTGGTAAAAATGAACCAGGTGGTCGTGCTGGAACTGCGCCCCCATGAGAAGATTGCGGATGATTCGAGCATTTTCGGGAATTTTGACCCCGACGGCCATTTCGGCTGCCCTCACCGAGGACAGTGCGTGGGTGTACGTTCAGACCCCGCAGGATCGCTGCACGAAATGGTGGGCATCGCGCGGGTCACGGCCCAGAAGTATCAGTTCGATGCCCCTGAACATCTGCCCCGAACTCCAGGCATTGGTGACCTTGCCATCGGCGACCTCGACCTCGATCCGCAGATGGCCTTCAATTCTCGTTATCGGGTCTACTACAATTCTTTGCGCCATATAAACTCCTCCCTATCATAAATAAGGATCTACCGTAATGGGGTTGCTGTCGACTACATTTCATCATAGAAGGGCGTAAACTTATCCCAGAAATCGGGCTCGCTGCACCCGATGCAGGGGTGGCCGGCCTGGATCGGCCAGCTCGTGCCGCTGTTGAATTTAACGATGGGACAGTTGTTGTAGGTTTCCGGTCCCCGGCATCCCACCTTGTAGAGGCAGTATCCCAGCGCCGCCTCTTCCGACCCGAACTGCTCGACGAACTCGCCGTTCTCGAAGTGGGACCGGCGGGGGCACTGGTCGTGGATGGTTTTTCCGTAGGCGAATTTCGGCCGGCCCAGTTCGTCCAGTTCCGGCAGTTTGCCCAGCAGCAGGTAGTTCAGAATCGTTCCGACAGTGTTCACCGGGTTGGGCGGGCAGCCGGCCAGGTTGACGGTCTTGATGCCGAGCGCCTCGGAAACGCTCTGGTACCCGCCGGGATTGGGTTTGGCCGCCGGGATGCCGCCGAACGTGGCGCAGGCACCGATGGCAATGACCCCTGCGGCCTGGGGGCAGATTTCCTTGGCTATTTCAATGAATGGCCGGCCGGCGATTTTGCCGTAACCGCCGTTGAACTTGGTCGGAATGGAGCCTTCGACGACACAAATGAATTTACCGCTGTATTTCTTGGCCGAGGCCTGCAGCTGCTCTTCCGCCTGCCGGCCCGCGGCCGCCATGACGGTTTCGTGGTATTCCAGCGAAAGCGTGTCGAGGATCAGCTCGTCGATGTACGGATACTGCGATCTCAGCAGAGATTCCGTGCACCCGGTACACTCGCCGAAGTGCAGCCAAATGACCGGTGGACGCTCTTTGGGTGCGGCAAACACCTCGGCCACCCTGGGAATGAAAGAAGACGAAAGCCCCATGGTGGCCGTGAGGAAGGTGCAATACTTCATGAAATCGCGCCTGCTTACACCTCTCTCCGCCAGTCTTTCATAAAATTGTTGTTCCTTTTCCATCGGCACCTCCTTGATGCGTCTGTATTGCGGATTGATCATCCGCGGATAGAATACGACCGTCTCGCCACCTATCAAAAGCCGTTTTGGCCCGCTGTCGGCATTATCGACGTAAGGCAAAAACAGCTTGAGCGCCTGAATACCGCGTGCGTTGCAAAAAATATCGGATCCTTAGACCCCCGTCACATAACGTCCCGCGGGTTGCATCCGCCTGTAGTTCTTTACACGCCTTGCCCGCTCTACTTTCATAAAATACATTTTTGTGGATCGATAAATCGACCCCATTTTCGGCTTTGAAGGTGGAACCGAAATCCCGCTTGTTCCCGATCAGAGTTGCGGTGTCAGGACGGATCCGGCGGGGAAAAGCCCGGCTGGACAAATGCCAACGATGCGGCCTTCGAGCGGGCTAGTCAGAGTATTGAATCCTGCCCCTTGTGTCAAGATATATCTGAACAGGCCGCTACCTTCAGGAGCCCGGCGGCCGTGCCGTTTCAATCCGCCCGGCTTAGGCTCGCGAGAAATTAGTTGGTTTTTTAAGTTGGCCGGGCACGTCCGACAAGGCGTAAAATCGCAGGAACATCTGGATATTCCGAGATTTTACAACGATAGAAGGGCGGAATGCATCGACTTGCGAAAATGGTAAGTTATTTTTGAGCGAGCCTTTACCGAACACCGGTTAAATTCCGGTTAAAAAAATCGGCGCGCTTGTGCCGGTTCGTCAAAAAAGGCGCCCAGGCTGCGGGGGTGCCGGCGTGTCCCGCCGAGGTTCGGGAACGGTCATGAAGAGTGAGGGCGACCCGCTCAGGGTTCTTCATCCCCGTCGACATATTCGTCGTCGGCGACCTTCAGCGAATTTATGTCCTTTATTTCACCGCCACCCTCGAAGTCGTCTTCTTCATCCTCGAATTCATCGGTCAGAAGTTCGTCGATTTCCTCGACCTCTTCCTTTACTTCGGCCAGGCGGATCTCTCTTTCCCTTTCCCGGTTCAGCAGGTCGATGTCATCGAACAGAAGTTCGGCTACCTGCCGGTCATTTCCGGCCAACAGATCCATGACGGCAGCGGCGATTTTCTCGGCATAGAGCCCGGGGGGATACATGTTTTTGGTGCGCAAGGCGGCGATCAGTGCGTTCTTGCCATTAGAAACAGCCGCAGAAATGGCGGAAATGTCATAGGACTCCTCACACAGGGGCGAGAGCGTGTCCTTATCCAGTTCGGCATATTCCCTTAGAATCAAACTGTTTTTTTCATCGTCTTTTATGATCTCATATTTTTGTTTCATCGTCTCTGTCCTCTCGGGGGGCGATATTCTCTGTGTTTCGAAGCCAAAAGGAAACCATATATGTCCGCCCCTGTCAATATACAAGCGGGGTCACTTTCAATAAAAATATTGACCGCTTGCCGCCGCAATGATAGAGAGCAGGGACTGCGATCCCGGAGGGATGGCTGAGTGGTCGAAAGCGGCGGTCTTGAAAACCGTTGAGGGTTAAACCTCCGTGGGTTCGAATCCTACTCCCTCCGCCAAATAAATTATCACGACAAATAAATTTGCCGTGATAATTATGAAACGCCCGCGGTGGGGTTGCGGGCTCAACCTACACGCAAGCCAATTTAGAGCGTTTTTTTAAAGTTACCCGGTCACGGTTTTCAGACGGTCACAGACCGTCTGAAAACCGTGACCGCTCCCCCAATATTAATTTTATTATGCCAAACGGGGGGAACCCCCGTTTGGCATAATAAAATGGAGAGATGGCCGAGTCGGCTGAAGGCGCTCGCCTGCTAAGCGAGTGTGCGGCGAAAGTTGCACCCCGGGTTCGAATCCCGGTCTCTCCGCCAGTTCGACAGATAACCGGCTCACCCGCATGACAACCGGGAGCCGGTTATTTTTTGCCTCCGCCATCACCCCAAATCCGACCGGCGCCCGCCTTCACGAAAAGAGAACACGGGCCCGGGAACGAGCCGCAAGCCTTCCGAAAAGCCTTGGATTCCGCTTGACAAAACCATTTCGACCGACTAAACATACCATCTTTAATCCAAAAATGTCCGTATCGGGTGGCCCGGCAACAAGGCCACGAAAAATAACCAAGGATGAAAGGAGATCAGAGCAAATGGCGACGTTAATTCCACCGCATGGCGGAAAAGGGCTGACCAAGTGTCTGCTCGAGGGCGCTCAGCTGGCAGAGGAAAAGAAAAAAGCCGAGGGCCTCAAAAAGGTGTCGATTTCACCGCGGGTCAAGGGCGACCTGATCATGATCGGCATCGGCGGTTTCAGCCCGTTGACCGGGTTCATGACCAAGGCCGACTGGAAGAGCGTGTGTGACAAATGCCTCCTGGCCGACGGCACCTTCTGGCCGGTTCCGGTGACGCTGGATGTCAGCAAGGAAGAGGCCGAGTCCATCAAGGAAGGCGAGGAAATCGCCCTCTACGATCCGGAAGGCAAAGAGATCATGGCCACGATGAAGGTCACCGAGAAGTATGCCCTGAGCGCCGACGACAAGAAGTTCGAGTGCGAAAAAGTCTTCATGGGCGAAGGCACCCCGACGGCGGCCGAGTTCTGGAAGATCGCCGAAGACGACCACCCCGGCGTCCAGATGGTCATGCAGCAAAAAGACGTCAACCTGGCCGGACCGGTCAAGGTGCTCAGCGAAGGCGAGTATCCCAAGCGCTATGCCGGTGTCTACCACCGCCCGGAAGAGTCCCGCAAGATCTTCGAGGACCGCGGCTGGAGCGAAGTCGCCGCCCTGCAGCTCAGAAATCCCATGCACCGCTCGCACGAATACCTGTGCAAGATCGCCGTCGAAGTCTGTGACGGGGTTTACATCCACTCCCTGGTCGGGAACCTCAAACCCGGCGACATCCCGGCATCGGTGCGGGTGAAGTGCATCGACGCCCTGGTTAAAAATTACTTCGTTGAAAAGAACGTCGTTCAGGGCGGTTATCCGCTCGACATGCGCTATGCCGGACCGCGCGAAGGCCTGCTGCATGCCGTCTTCCGCCAGAACTACGGGTGCTCGCGCATGATCATCGGCCGCGACCACGCCGGCGTGGGCGACTTCTACGGCATGTTCGAAGCCCAGACCATCTTCGACAAGATCCCGTACCCCAGCGAAGAGGGCAAGGCCCTGCTGTGCAAACCGCTCAAGATCGACTGGACCTTCTACTGCCACAAGTGCGACGGCATGGCCTCCCTGCGGACCTGCCCACACGGCAAGGAAGACCGGGTGCTGCTCTCGGGCACCATGCTGCGCAAGATGCTCTCCGAAGGCGGAGATCTTCCGGACCACTTCGGCCGCGACGAGGTCGTTGAAATCCTGCGCAAGTACTACGAAGGAGTGACCGACAAGGTGGAAATCAAGACCCACAAGGCCGCAACAGGACAATAAACAAAACAAAAAAAAGGGGGGACTCGCATTCGAGTTCCCCCTTTTTTTTTGTGTTTTATTTCCGGTTCGTATATTCCGCGTAAGTCATGGCGACCGTCCGGTAAACCAGGTGGGCCAGCTTCGAAAAGGGCGTGTAGGCGAACAGGCTGAAGACCAGCAGCAGGTGGAGGAAGTAGGTCCAGTAGGTCACGGTGGCCCAGCCCGCCAGCCGGGTGAGTTCGGCGCCCAGGCCCGTGACCCCCAGCAGAAACACGAGACCCAGCAGGTACCAGTCCTTGTAGGCGCTGCTCTGATCGGTCGCGGAACGCCGCTTTTGAATCAGGAGAAAACTGCCCACCAGCAGCGCCACGGCCGAGATGTTGGCCAGCCATTTCACGGGGTTCATCTGCGAATACGGGCCGTGCTCCTGCAAAATGTATATGGCCACGAAAAAGACGCTCGTCACGATGAACAGGCCGATGAACGAGAACAGCACCAGCAGGTGGGCGGTCGCCCGTTCCTTGTTTTCGCCGCACTCGTTGAACTTCTTGTGGGTCAAAATGGTCGGCACGGTGCGGACCAGCGCCTGAACGAATCCGGCGGCCTCCAGCGGCTTGTCTTCCGTCTTGCCGGTGGCAATGGCCTGTTGATGCATATCGGTGAGAAAGTTTTTGAGTCCGAAGGCGAACACCCCGATGGCAAAGAAGAACGCCGGAATCATGATCACGTCCACCAGGGTGGTGTGAATGAAATTCGAGTGGGCGATCACGCCGTCGTGGGGGCTGAAATTCAAAAAGGTGGTGTGAAAAACCGGCCCGAAAACGGCGTTGAGGATGAGCCCGACCACGATGATCAATACCGCCGGAATGGCCAGTAGCAATGGAATCTTGGACGGATCGTTGACCCAGTCGGCCAGGAATTTAGGCTTCGAATAGGCTTTGATCGCATAGGCGCGGATGGCGCCCATGACGTCGCCCGGTTTGGCCCCGCGCGGACAAAGGGTGGTGCAGTCCCCGCAATTGTGACACAGCCAGACGTCATAGTCGGCAATGAGCCGGTCTTTCAGGCCCCAGGACGCAGCGATCATTTCCTTGCGCGGAAACGGCTTGTTGTCCGGCGATATCTTGCAGGCAACCGAGCAGGTGGCGCACTGATAACATTTTTTCAGGTCGCCGCCTCCCAGCTGACCCACTTCCTTAATAAAACCAAGATCGGGCTCGAGCGTGGTGGTTTCCGCCATGTTTTACCTCCTGCATTGCAGAAAGGCGGCTGACGGTCTACAGCCGGCAGCCGCCGTTTAAGATAGAGAGTTTAGAACCCCTTGAACGGGTTCGGACCGAGTTCTTCAATCGAGGCCACGAAATCATTGATGATTTGCGGAAGCTTGTCGTACTCGTCGATCGCCAGGGTGAACTGCGCCACGCGTTCATTTTCCAGGGCCAGGCTGGCCAGGGCATCCCCGATCTTCTTGATGCGGATTTCGGCCAGTTCGCTGCCCTTGATGAAATGGCACTGGTAGTCGTCGCCGTGCTTGCAGCCCAGCAAAAAGACGCCGTCCATGCCCTGGGACAGGGCATCCTTGATCCAGATGACGTTCATCGACCCCAGGCAGCGGATCGGAATGAAGCGCACATCGGCCGAGTAGGACAGCCGGTTCAGGCCGGCGATGTCGAGCGCCGGATAGGCGTCGTTTTCGCACACCAGGCCCAGAACCCGCATGGGCGGCTCTTCGTAATCATCCTCGGAGGGCACGCCGATCGCCTTGACCATCGATCCGATGCTGTCGACGTTATAATCGGCAAAGCCGATGATCCGTTCCGGACAGGCGCCCATGCAGGTGCCGCAGCGCCGGCAGCGGGCCGGATTGGGTTTCGGGGTGCCCTTGGCGTCGTCGTCCAGGGCGCCGAACGGGCATTCCTCGGTGCAGCGTTTGCACTGGGTGCAGCGCTGGAAGAAAAAGTCCGGGAAGGTCATGTCGCCCGATCGGGGATGCACCGCGACCCCGCGGTTGACCGATTCGATACACTGGATTGCCTTCAGGGCCGATCCGGCGGCATCTTCCATGGCATCCTCGACGGTCATGGCCCGCCGGATGGCACCGGCGGCATAGATGCCGGTGCGCTGCGTCTCGTACGGGAAACAGATGTAGTTCGAGTCGACGTAGCCGTCGAACAGGCCGATGTCCCTGAAGGCCGGTCCCTGGCGGTAGGCCAGGTTGACCACCGGATCGTCCTTGGTGGCCGGCACCATGCCGGCGGCCAGCACAACCATGTCGGCTTTGACCTTGAGTTTTTCACCCAGAAGCGTGTCTTCGGCCTCGACGGCCAGCCCGTCGCCGTTTTTGGTCACGCCGACGATGGTCCCCTTGCTCATGAAGATGCCCGGGTCCTGCTGCGCGGCCTTGTAAAAGTTTTCGGACAGGCCCGGCGTACGCATGTGCTGGTAAAAAATGTAAGCCTTGCCGCTGTCCGGGTAGTCTTCGCGAACGTACTGGGCCTGTTTCAACGCCACCAGGCTGGTCACCGCGCCGGCGTACGGAAAATCGCTGTCGTTTTCCTTGCCGGGGCTCTGGATGAAGACCACCGACTGCGCCGCTTTGCCGTCCGAGGGGCGGGTCACCTTGCCGGCCTTGGCGATGGCTTCGAACTGCTCGTTGGTCACGACATCCGGCAAATCGACTCCCAGCTGGGCGTAGAGTTCGCCTTCGATCCTGGCCGGGCGCCAGCCGGCCGCCAGGATGACGGCGCCGAATTTTTCGCCGGCCGGATCCAACGTCAGGATGTCGTTCTTGCCCTTGTTATACTCCATGTAGCGTTCGTGGAGCTGTTCGGCATTGAGTTCCTTGCCGCTCTCGTCGACGCGCATTTCTTCCGGCAGCGGATAGGGAACGTCGAACTCGATCTTCTCGCCCGGCTTCTTTAACGTGGCCGTCAGGTTGCCCGGCTCGCCGGCCAGCCTCGCCAACACCGTCCCGGTTTTGATCGTGATCTTCGGATGGTCCTGGACCGCCTTGATTTTTTCGGCGATGACCGGCGGGCTGAGTTTCTCGTAGGGCGCGCCCAGCGGCAGCTGTTTGCGCCAGTTGAGGGCATGGCCGCCCAGCTCGTTTTCCTTTTCGACGATCATCACCTCGTAGCCGGCGTTGGCGGCATCCAGGGCCGCCGACAGACCGGTGATGCCGCCCCCGATCACCAGGATCCGGCGGCTGAGGGATTCGACCTTGTAAGGCTCGGGCAGGTTGACTTTCTTGATGCGCGCCATGCTCATTTTGAGATAGTCGTCGGCCAGCATCTGAACGCGGTCGAAGTGGACGCCGTCTTCTTTCTGATCTTCGGCCAGCTTCGGGAACTCGGACCGCGGGTGGGACCAGACGACCTGCTCGCGCAGGTTCACGCGATCGACGATGCAGCCGTCGAAGCGGAAGACATCGAAGTTCACGCGCCGGGAACACGCCGCGATGACGAGCGAATTGATGCCTTTTTCCGCGATATCCTTCTTGAGCAGCTCGACGCCGGCCTGGCCGCAGAACATCTCGTGCGTCTGAGCCGGAAATCCTTCCTCACCGGCCGTTTCCTTGAGGGCATCGATATCGAGCGAGTCCCCGATACCGCAGCCCGTGCAGATATAAACACCGTATTTTTTGTCCATGGTTAAGCCTCCCGCTACTTGTTCACCAGGGTTTGAATCGCCTTGAGGGCCATACCGGTCGCATTCTGATTGGATGTCACCACGTCCAGGGGCTTGTTGGCGCATCCCGCTGCAAACATGCCGCCCTTCTGAAAATCGTTGATGATGAATCCGTCGTCGGTATACTTCAGGTCCGCGGATAACTTCACCTTGGCCGCGGTGGGCTGCATGCCTGTCGCCAGGACCACCATTTCCACGGTCTGGTGAATCTTTTCCCCGGTTACCGCATTTTCGGCTACCACGGTGACGTTCCCGTTTCCGGCATCGTTAACCTCGGCCACCTTGCCTTTGATGAAGAAGATGTTGGGGTCTTCCTTGATCTTCTGGTAGAACTTCTCATACCGCAAACCGGGCGTCCGCATGTCGATGTAAAAGACATAGATCTTGGCTTCGGGGTATTGCTCGCGCACATAGGTCGCCTGCTTGAGGGACGCCATGCAGCAGATGTACGAGCAGTAGGGCAAATGGTTTTCGTCGCGCGAGCCGGCGCACTGGACGAAGGCCACGCTTTCGGGCCCTTTCCGGTCCGAGGGCCGGTGGATCTTGCCCTTGGTGGGGCCGTTGGGGGCCGCCATGCGTTCCATCATCATGTTGGTCATGATGTTCGCATGCGCGCCGAATCCCAGGTTGGTGATCTTCTTGGCATCGTAAGGCTCCCAGCCGGTGGCCCAGATGATCGAGCCGACCTTGAGGTCGATCGTTTTGGCCGCCATGTCGTAATCGACGGCGTCGTACTTGCAGGCGTCCTTGACCCGCTGGGCGTCTTCAGGCGAATTTTTCACGGCCTGGTCGATGACGAAGCGGGCGGGGAAAGACATTTCGGTCGGCAGGTACGCCCCTTTTATTTTTTGCATGCCGAAGTCGAAGGCGCTCTCTATTTCGGTCTGGCAGGCTTCGGTGCAGGCCCCGCAGCAGGTGCAGTTTTCGTTCACGTAGCGCGGATTCATTTTAACGCCGACGGTGTAATCGCCGGGTCCGCCGGCGACCTTTTCGACTTCGCTCATCGTGAAGACCTTTATCCGCGGATTGTCCTTGATCCGGCGGAAATTGATCTCCAGGCCGCAGCTCGGCGGGCACAGCTTGGGAAAGTACTGGTTCAGCTGTGCGACGCGCCCGCCCAGATACGGATTTTTCTCAACCAGGAAAACCTCGTACCCCACCTCGGCGGCTTCGAGGGCCGCGGTCAGGCCGCTGATCCCCCCGCCGACAACCATGATGCTTCCGCTCACAGGGGCTGCTCCGTTTTCTGTCATGCTGTCCTCCGTAATAGAAGTTTGGGATGGATAAAAAAATGAAACTTGAAACTTGAAACTTGAAACTTGTCAACGCAAAAATTCAGGTCTCACAAGTTTCCAGTTTCAAATCTCAAGTTTCCGGCATTTCCAGCTTCGAGTATCGAATTCCCGGCATCACCTTCCAATTTTAATAACGTTCTTATCCAATAAAAACCTCCAGGCGTCTCCCGACGCCTGGAGGTTTGGTTATTCAGTACGCATGACCCAATACGGCCTCCGATCGATCAGGGAATGATCTTGATGTAGTCTTTCTTGAAGACATCCCATTTGCCGGATTTCGGATCATACTTGGAGTTGACGAAGCAGAACCAATTCTCGTCATCCTGTCCCGGATGGTCGGCTTGATAGTAGAATCCGGGGTAGCGGGTTTCCTTGCGGAACTGAATGTGACGCAGGTGGGCTTCCACCGTCCAGATGCGGTGCATGATTTCCCAGGCGCGCATCAGTTCGTGCAGGTCGCCGGCCGCCAGTTTCTCGCAGTCCTCGCGCATGGTGGCCAGCAGGTCCATGACGACTTCCAGGTTCTTGCTGGTGGTCAGGTAGTAGGTCGCCGTCCCGCCGCCGTATTCATGGGTCGCCTTCATCAGGCGGTACATCATCCCGTTCGGCTTGAGGTAGTTGGGGTTGATGTCGATGGCGGTGGTGTACTTGCTGTGCTCCAGGAAAGTGCGCACCGGCTTGTAGACCAGATCGACCAGCTCTTCCTTGGACTGCTTCAGGGTCGGTTTGAAGTCGGCGTGATCCTTGGCATAGCGAACCATCTGCTTGGCCGCGATCCGTCCCTCGGCGTGCGAGCCGGAGGAGAACTTGTGGCCGGAGCAGCCGACGCCGTCGCCGGAGGTGAACAGGCCGTTGACCGTGGTCATGCGGTTGTAGACCTTGCCGTTGTCGGCCTTGATCTTGTAGGCATCCGGCACCCAGTCATAGTCCGGTCCCGAGACCCACAGACCGCAGCAGCCCGAGTGCGAGCCCAGCAGATACGGCTCGGTCGGCATGACTTCGGAGTTTTTCTTTTCCGGTTCGGTGTTGGTGGCGCACCACAGGTTGGCCTGGCCGCAGGTCATGTCGAGGAAGTCTTCCCAAGCTTCGGATTCGAGGTGCTTGAGTTCCTTCTTGTCCATGGTCTTGCCCAGTTCGGCCAGGGCGGAAACGGTGTCCATGATGATCGGTCCGCGGCCTTCCTTCATCTCGAAGAGCATCAGGTGGTTGCGCAGGCAGGTCGGGGTGATGGCGGCGGTTCCGTAAGGCGCATACTTCTGCAGCTCGGCCTTGGCGGCGTCGCTGGCGGCGAAGTTTTCGCCCAGGCCGTTGAGGGTCTTGGCCTTGAAGAGCAGGAACCAGGCCCCGACCGGACCGTAACCGTCTTTGAAACGAGCCGGCGTGAACCGGTTTTCCATCATCGAAAGCTCGGCACCGACGCGCATGAGCATGGTGTAGGTCGAACCGGAGTTCCACACCGGATACCAGGCCCGGCCCTTGCCTTCACCCATCGACCGCGGCTGGTAGATGTTTACCGCGCCGCCGCAGGCCACCATCATGGTCTTGCATTTGATGATGAAAACCTTGTTTTCACGGACGGAGAAGCCGACCGCACCGGCGATCTGGTTTTCCTTGTTGGCATCCAGCAGCAGCTCGACAATGAAGACCCGCTCCAGGACGTTCTCGTCGCCTATCGCCAGCTTGGCCGCTTCGGCCACGATTCTCTTGTAGGATTCGCCGTTGATCATGATCTGCCATTTACCGGTGCGAACCGGCTTGGCGCCGGACTTCAGGGTGCCCATGGACTGGCCTTTCTTGCCGTCCAGGTTCTTGCCCTCGGCGTTCTTTTTCCAGATCGGCAGGCCCCACTCCTCGAACAGATGGACCGAGTCGTCGACAAAACAGCCCAGATCGTAGATCAGGTCCTCGCGGACGATGCCCATCAGGTCGTTGCGGACCATGCGGACGTAGTCCTCGGGGGAGTTTTCGCCGACGTAGGTGTTGATGGCGGAAAGCCCCTGGGCGACCGCGCCGCTTCTTTCCATGGCGGCCTTGTCGACCAGCAGGACTTTCTGGTCATCGGACATCCACTTCTTTACCTCGAATGCCGCGCCGCAGGCTGCCATGCCGCCGCCGACGATCAGGACATCGACTTCACGCTCCTCAACTGCAGGGTCTTTGACGGCCTTGAGTTCGCCCAAAGCTTTGTTTGGTAATGCCATATTTCATCCTCCTTGATAGGGATCAGTGGTGATTAATGTGTCATTCGACGATCGGAATCTGAAAAATTCAGCACAGGCCTAAGCGGTTTTGGGCGTCGGGATCTGATAGCCGTCGGCTTCCTGGGTGGCCAGCAGGCCGCTTTCGATATCCTTGCCTTTCAGATCCTTGTAGGCATTGGCAGCACCTTCCGCGGTGGTCCGGATGGGGAACTTGAAGCGTTTGATGACGCCGTTTCTGAATTTGCAGGTCCACATGACATCCTCGGTTCCCAGCATCGGCATGACACTGCTTCCCAGCGGGACGAAGTCGGCATAACCGCGAACTTCCACGGCCTGGGTCGGGCAGATCTTGACGCAGGAGAAACATTCCCAGCACTGATCGGGCTCCTGGTTGTATGCCTTCATTGCATTCGGGTCCAACACCATCAGGTCGTTGGGGCAAATGTACATACAAGCAGTCTTGTCACCGCCCTTGCAGCCGTCACATTTTTCCTCAATTACAAAACTTGGCATTGACTCTACCTCCTCGTTTTTTTAATTCAAATTTCACACATGAAACATTCGCCAATGTTCTGTCCTAAAAAACCGGTCTTTAGCACCCCCCTTCTTATGTTCGGCCAAAATTTCTCGGCCTATTTTGGCTCATCCTGATTTTATCCCACGGCATGGTGACCGTTTTCGCTCATGATTCAATCGAAGCAACCGGTATGGCGGAAATGAGGTTCGATGTGAATATTTCTTATAAAATCAATAAGATATAGCCCCAACAAAGTAGAATGTTTATCACCCGGTCTTTTTCTTGTCAAGAACTTTCGAGCATGCCGGTGTTAAAATAGTCGTACTGATCGATCTTTCGGCCATGAGTTCCAACATGTAGTCAACCCTGCTTTTCTCGGCACTACATCTTGTGCGAAAGCCCCGCATTTCCTTTACCGCAGCACGCCCCGTCAACCGGCGGCGAGGCCCCGCGAAAAAACCGGAATGCGCCGGCCGGGTCCGCGGGTTGCCGAAAGCCGGAGGCCGTGCTAAAGGGGGATGGAAAAGAGGCCACAAACCGATATGGAGCCAAAAATCACACCGCTGCGGGACGACACCTCGTTTTCCTTCGCCTGTTCGCCGGTGCGGCCGTGTTTCAACGCGTGCTGCCGCGATTTGAACCAGGTCCTGGCCCCCTATGATATTCTGCGATTGAAAAACGCCCTAAGGCTCTCTTCGGGAGACTTCCTTGCAGCCTTTACCATCCGCCGCATCGGACCGGAGACCGGCCTGCCGGTCATCTCCTTGAATTTCAGCCGCCAGGCCGACCGGAAATGCCCGTTCGTCACGCCCGCGGGCTGCCGGGTCTACCGTGACCGGCCCGCCTCCTGCCGGCTTTATCCGCTGGCGCGCGGCACCTCCCGCAACCGCGCCAGCGGCTGGATCGGCGAGCACTTCGCCCTGATCCGCGAAGCCCACTGCCGCGGCTTCAACCACGATACCGCCCAAACGGCCCGGGCCTGGATGCGGAACCAGGGGCTCGAGCCCTACAATCGTTACAACGATATGTTCCTGCAACTCATCAGCCTCAAAAACCGGCGCGGCCCCGGCCGGCTCGAACCGGAACGGGAGCGGCTTTTTTTCACGGCCCTGTATGACATCGACTCTTTCCGGGAGCTGGTCTTGCAAGAGAGCTTCGGCAAACGCCGCACCATCGATTCGCCCGGTTTACCGGCTCTTGACCCCGATCTGAACCACGATTCGAAACACGACGCGAAACCTCACCTGAAGCCAGATCCGCTATACGATGAGATCGCCCTGTTTGAATTCGCGCATGTCTGGGTCAAAAAAACCGTGTTCGGCGGACACGAAACGGCGCGGTCCGGCTCATCCCGTTCCCCTGACGATCGAACCGGGCACGCCTCGGCCGGCGGGACCGTGAGGCGAAACGGGAAACTCGCACCGTGATACCCGCACATGGGAATTCGACGCCATCGGAGATCATCTCTGAAACTCGGAACCCTTGGACCTTTAAACCTCTGAACCTTTGAACCTTGAACCTTTGAACCTTGAACCTCTCGTACCTTGAACCTCTGAACCTCCGCCCCTCATATGGAACTGTCCGGTAAAATCGCCCTGGTGCTCGGTGCGATCAAGGGCATCGGCCAGGCGATCGGATTGGCCCTTGCCGCACGGGGAGCCGGCGTCGCCCTCAATTATCACGACTGGGAAGAGAGCCTGCCGGACCTCGAGCGGGCGTTCGCCGAACAGCCGTCACCCAGTCTTGTCCTGCGCACGAACCTGCTTGACACCGAAGAGATCGAAGGCCTCGTCGCCCGGGTCATCGACCGTTTCGGCCGTCTCGACATCCTGATCAACAACATCGAGCGCGGGGGCTGGCCGATCGTCCACGGCCCCTATACGCGGCCGCAGTGGGACCTGGAAATCGAAACCTGCCTGCGGGCCAAAAGATGGCTTTTCGAAGCGGCCCTGCCCCACCTCCAGGCCGGCGGCGACGGGGTGGTCGTCAACATTTCCTCCATCGCCGGCATCGTCGGCCGCACCGGGCCGGCGGGGCCGGTTTTCAACGACGGCTACGCGGCCGCCAACCGCGGCATTTCCCTTCTGACCGAAACCTGGGCCCGCATGGGCGCCCCGGCGGTCCGGGTGAACGAACTCATGCTCGGATTCGTCGAAAGCCGTCACGGGCGGGGCACCCGCGGCTGGCGCCTGCTCTCCGCGGCTCAGAAGCAGGCCCTGATCGACCACACCCTGGCGGCCAGGACCGGCACCCTCGAGGACGTGGTCAAGGCGGTTCTCTTCATGGTCGAAGACGCCCCGTTCATGACCGGTACCGTCCTGCGGCTGGATGGCGGCTACGTATTGGGCGGCGATCGCGTGCCCCCCATGCCCACGGGCGTCCTTTAATTTGAAACTCGAAACTCAGCACTCCCACTTCGTGGAGACGAACGATTGCGAGAGCGTCTGAAACCCGACGTCAACCGTTGCCTTTGGCCTTCTTCCGGCCTTTCGCCTTTCACCTTTCGCCTTTCTTGCCTTTAGCCTTTCACCTTTAGCCTTTTATCTTTCGCCTTTCGCTTCCTACCGCGGCCGGATCCGGCGCGAGGGTATCCCCCAGACAAACAGCTTGATCCAGTCGAATCCCAGTTTCAGCAGGGCCGCATCGTCGGTGCGGATTTTCTTCACGAGCGCCGCCTTGAGCTTGTAGCGTTTCAACAAGGAGCTGGCAAACACGAATTCACGAAAGCGATCGGTGTTGTAGGCCGCCATGAAAGCCATGCGCGCCTTCGGCCCCCCGGGGCCTTCGGCGCCCCAGGGATCCGTTTGAAACAGCTGCTTGAGTTCGGCCCAGCGGCTGGTCATTTTGTTGTAGGCAACGGCCTGCTGATCGCCGGCCCAGGTGGCGATGGTCCAGCGGGTTTTCTCATGCCGGCCGAGGCAGAAATCCGGCGGCCTGAAAAAGTGGACGGGCTGGTTTTTACCGGAGGCGGCATCGAAGTGCAGGCCCTGCTCGACCGGAAACGTGCGGCAGGTGTCGGGCCGGTCGGGGTAAACGGCGCAGCCGCCGTCGGTCAAAAAAGGACAGGTGCGCTGGGCGTTGTCGGCCATGCGCAGCAGGACGTCGGGGAAAAAGTTGAAGTCCCGCAGGACCACGTCCACGTACCGGTCCAGAAACCGGTCCGAATCGATCCCGAGGGCGGCCTTCAGCCGGATGACGTCGTAGGGGTACAAAAACAGGTTCAGGTTGCGGCAGCACTTGTTGAAGCAGGCGATCCCCGGGTGGCAGCTGAAGGAGAAGCTGTCGCCGGGCTTCAGGCGCATTCCAGGCAGATCGTTCAGGTCTTTTTCGTCGATGGTTTTCATGAAACCGCCAGAATCATTTCCGCCACGGTCATTTTTATTTTTCCGGCCGGCTCCCCGTCCCGGCGCAGGTCCTGCTCGATGCCGGCGAGTTGGCGATAATAAGGGGTCCGGTCGAAGGCAACCGGCGGCAGGTGTCCGCAGCGGTCGGTGAATGCGGCACATCCCGGCGCCTGCAGCGCCTTGCCGTCGGGCCGGAGCAGGACGCTGGGGATGCCGTGCAACCGGCAGATCATCGGCCGGAAGGCGTAAAGCCGGCAGCGGCCGGTCTCGTTGACCGGGCACATGTGCCGCGGAAAAGACCCGTTTTCACCGGCCGCCCGCACGGCCCGGCCAAACGCTGCGGCCCTTGCCGCCAGGTCCATTTGCACCCCGCGTTCCAGAGACCGGAACCCCGCCGCAAAGTACAGGAACTCGATCAGGGTGTGATGATAAAACAGCGTCCGGCAGCAGCTCTCGGGGCATCCGTTGCACTGGAAACCATAGCGGTCGGCGGCGCTGTCAAAAGACCGGTCCATTTCCGCATAGACTTTTTCCAGCCGGCACAGATGCCGCTCGCAGCGCTCCGCCGGCGGAAAGACATTATTTTTTTGTGGCGGCACGCTCACCGGGCTCGAAAAAAAGGGGCGACGGAAAGAAAATCCGCTCGTAGAGGTCCATGGCATGGCTGTCGGTCAGGCTGGCGATGAAATCGCACACCCGCCGTTCGAGCGGCTGGTCCGTGTGATTGCAGTTTCCCATGCCGATCTTGGTCAATTCCTGCGCCAGCAGCTCCGGCTGATCCAGAAAGTAGCCGTAAAGTTCGATCAAAATTTTTTTGGCCTTCACGAATTCGTTGTGTACCTGCGGGGAGCGATACACGTTTTCATACAAAAATTCGCGCAGGCTGGTCATGGCGGACGAGACGCCGTCGCTCATCCGCAGAACGAAACTCCCGTCAACGGCGCTGCTGTTGTAGACCACATCCCGGATCATGGTCGTGGCTCTTTCCGGGTGCGTGCGGCCCAGGACGCGACCGCACGCATCCGGCACCTGCCCTTCCCGGATGATGCCGCTGCGGATGGCGTCTTCCAGGTCGTGGTTCAAATAGGCCATGATGTCGGCAATTCTCACGATGCGGCCCTCGACCGTGACCGCCAGCTCGCCCGGATCATCCGGAATGATCTTTCCGTATCCTTTCGAGTGTTTGAGAATACCGTCGCGCACCTCGTAGGTGAGGTTCAGGCCGTCGCCGTTGCGCTCCAGTACGTCGATCACCCGCAGGCTCTGGGCTTTGTGCGTGAAGTGCCCGGAGTAGACCTGCTTCAGTGCGGTTTCACCGCCGTGTCCAAACGGCGTGTGCCCCAGGTCGTGGCCGAGGGCGATGGCTTCGGCCAGGTCCTCGTTGAGCCTGAGGGCCCGGGTGATGTTGCGCGCCATCTGCGCCACTTCGAGGGTATGGGTCAGCCGGGTCCGGTACTGGTCGCCCAGCGGCGCGAGAAACACCTGGGTTTTGTGCTTCAGGCGCCTGAACGCGTTGGAATAAACGATCCGGTCGCGGTCGACCTGGAACGCCGTTCGAATCGGGCAGGGCGTTTCGGGACGCCGGCGTCCGCGCGAGTCCATGCTCAGGCAGCCGAAGGGCGACATGAAGCCGCGTTCCCTGTTTTCAAACTCCTCGCGTATCGACAGCATTGACCCTGCGACCCCTATTACCTTTTATCCATAGGCTTTTCGATGAAAATTTCGGCTTGGTTACCGGTCGGCGGCGCATGACGATACCGCCTTCCGCCCCCGGCCTTGCCAAGATCCTTATATTGAAGCCTATAACAGCAGTGAATCGATTTCCGCGCGCCCCCGGCAATTTTCTCCGGCCGGAAGCAAAAGTCATCCTGTACCCCACATGACCGGTTCATGTAAAGGTCAAACCGAGATGCGCCCGCCGCTGCCGCATAGGGTTCGCGGGCTTGACTGCCGGCCGCTATTGGGGTAGCCAATGGGTGTCGCAACCACCGGCCGCGGCCCGCATCGCGCGGCCTGAACGCTCGCTGCCCGACGGACCCGCGCTACGGGTGACGCCGGCCGGGGGTCGAAAGTGAGTTTTATTTTACTATGACCGGCCACCACCTGATACTCGGCGAACTGACCGACACCATTACCGGTGAAACCCTGGCCGACACGCTTGACGAGCGCTATCGCCAGAGCCTGGCCCGCCTGCTGATCGAAAAAAAAGGCTATGCGAAAAGCGAGGTTCAGCCCCGCCGCGCATTGACCGCCCGCGCCGGTCGGCAGAGCGCCGTGCTGAAAATCGACCTGGTGGTCTCGCCGGTGGAAAAAATCGGCATGATGGTCAGATTCGGCCCCGGCTCGATCGTCACCCGCCACCGTTCGGCCCTGGCGGCCTCGCGCCTGCTGGCGCCGTATCAGATTCCGGTCGTCGTGGTCACCAACGGCGAGGATGCCGATGTGCTGGACGGGGGGAGCGGCCGCGTCATCGGCCGCAGCCTGGAGGACCTGCCGGACAGGCAACGGCTGCTGGCGACGATCTCGACCGCCGGATTCAAGCTCGTGACTCCGCAGCGGGCCGCGGTGGAATCACGGATCCTCTATGCCTACGAGGTGGACGGCGCCTGTCCCTGCGACGATACGATCTGCCGCGTTTGAAGCTGCCCATGGACTATGCCCATTTCATGACCGCGGCCCTCGAGCAGGCCGAAGCCGCCTACAATGCCGGTGAATTTCCGGTCGGCTGCGTTCTGGTCCACAAGGATCGGGTCCTGGCAACCGGGCGGCGGACGGGCACCGCCGGCGAAGAGGTCAATGAGGTCGATCACGCCGAAATGGTGGCCTTGAGACGCCTGGCGGCCGTCGGCAACACCGCCGCTCCGGGTGAAATCGTGCTCTTCAGTACGCTCGAACCGTGTCTGATGTGTTACGGTGCGATCATTTTGAGCGGCATCCGCACCATCGTCTTCGCTTTCGAAGACGTTATGGGCGGCGGAACCTCGTGCGATCTGGCGCGGCTGAACCCGCTGTACCGCAGTGCCGCCATGACGATCGTGCCGCACGTGTGCCGCGCGCAAAGCGTCAAATTGCTGCACGCCTTCTTTGCCGACCCGAAAAACGGCTATTGGAAAGACAGCCTGCTGGCCCGCTTCACCCTGGATCAGTGAATCGCCTTCGTTCAGCCCGCTTCCGGACCGTCCGCGGCCGGCGCCGGAAAGAGGCGCGATTTCCGAAACGCCGCTCTCATTTTTTTCGGTCTTGAATTTTTTTCTTGCATTCCGTATTGTTATTGGTTAACTCACTACATTATTTAGTGACGGGTTGCGCGCGACACCCACGCCACGAACCGGAAGCGGACGCGTGCGCCGTATCGACCCAACTCTTAGAATGGTGGAGGTGCCGGGATAGCCTTAAAAGGACGAACATTCAAATCAAAACCGGCTGATCGCACAAACATAAATCAGTCGATCAGAGCCAGAGAAGTCCGGGTCATCGACCCGGAAGGCAACCAGGTCGGTATCATCCCGATTTCCGAAGCACTCAAGAGCGCCGCGGAATTTGGTCTGGATCTTGTAGAAATTTCACCCAATGCGACGCCTCCGGTCTGCAAGATCATGGACTACGGTCGCTACAAATACGAGCAGACCAAGAAAAAGCAGGAGGCCAAAAAGAAGCAGGCCACCTTCCAGCTCAAGGAAATAAAGGTTCGTCCCAACACGGATGACCATGACCTTCAGGTGAAGATCGGGTATATCAAAAAATTTATCGAGAAAAAGGACAAGGTCAAGGTGACCGTCATGTTCAGGGGCCGCGAAATTACGCTTTCCCAGCTCGGCCGCGACATGCTGTCCAAGATCGCCGAAGAAACGGCCGAGGTGGCCGTGGTCGAGCAGTACCCGAAGTTCGAAGGCCGGACGCTGATGATGGTGCTCTCTCCGCGCTAGTCGCCGAAATCGACGCACCATATCGAAGAAGGCTGCCGCGGTAGCCGACGGGCGTGCGCGGCCCGTTTTTTTTGCAAAGGTTCACCACGATGGTGGCGTGTGGCGATGTTGAACACGAATCGCACGCCATCTGTTTTTTTGGGCCGGTCACGCACCGCACGATTATCCCCTCGACGCACAGCCGCCGGGGCGGTTGCGGTCCTGCCGGCATGCGGGGCTCGGTCCCGGCCCCAGCGGGTTGCCGGTCCGGCAAGGTCGAAGACGGCGACGGTCAAGGTCATATAAGCCGGGTTGAGCGGTTCCGGGTTCACCGTTCAAGGTTGAAAAACCCCTAGCCTGCCGATAATCTGTGTAATTTTGACTTTACAGGGCATACAAAGCCCCGAGCAAAGGAGTCGGTCATGCCGAAAATAAAGACCAATCGTTCCGCCGCGAAGCGGTTCAAAAAAACCGGCAGCGGAAAATTCGTTTACGGCAAATCGCACAAGAGCCACATACTGACCAAGAAAACCACCAAGCGCAAGCGCCAGCTGCGTCAGCCCCAGCTCATCAAAAAGTCCGACATGCGGGAACTGCGGCTCCTGCTGCCGAACGGATAGCCGCCGGTAGGCGGCGTATCACAGTGATCGGACCCGGGCGGCCGCCCGTGCAAACAGCCGACGGCAAGCCGACGGCCGCAGCCCGCTTACCGCGGGCAGCGTTGCGCACATCGGATTCCCGGCCAAAAATACGTTCAGGAGAACCATCATGCGAGTCAAAAGAGGATTTAAAGCGAGAAGGCGTCGGCAGAAAGTGTTGAAACTGGCCAAGGGGTTTCGCGGCGGCCGCAGCAAGTTGTTTCGCACCGCGGCCGACTCGGTCGACAAGGCGCTCATGTACGCCTACCGCGACCGGCGCCAGCGCAAGCGCGATTTCCGCCGGCTCTGGATCGCCAGAATCAACGCCGCCGCGCGGATGAACGAACTTTCTTACAGCAGATTCATCAACGGCCTGAAACGGGCGGGGGTCGCCCTGGACCGCAAAGTGCTGGCCGAACTGGCCATTTCCGATCCGGCCGGCTTCAGCCAGATTGCCAAGTTGGCGACCCGGCAGGTGTCCGGGGCCGTTCAATAAAAATGACGGGCCTTATCGCCGGGGCGCTGCGCCATCATCCGGACCCCGGCGCGATCGCGCCAACCACTCAGGTTTTCCCCGAGCTCGCGCGCCGTCGACCGCGCCGCGCGAGGCCCGAATCCGCCAACCTGGTTTCTTAGCGAGCCCCACGTGGCCCCATCGATCGAACAGATACTCGCGGAGGCGTTAACGGCTCTCGAGGCCGCCACGGATGCCGAAAGCGCCCGCGCGCTTTCGACCCGGTATCTGGGCCGCAAGGGCGCCGTGACCCTGTTTTTGAGGGGCATCAGCCAGATGCCGCCCGAGGAACGGGCCGCGCTGGGCCGGCGCGCCAACGCCGTCAAAAAGACCCTCGAAGAGGCCTTCAAGGACGCCGCCCAGCGGCTCGAATCCAGCCGGGCGGAAACCGCGGAGCGCATCGATGTCTCCCTCCCCGGACGGCCTTTCCCGGTCGGCAGCCTGCATCCGATCAGCCGGATCACCCAGGAAATCTGCGATATCTTCGTGCGTCTGGGTTTCGACATCGTGGAGGGACCGGAGGTCGAAAGCGACTGGTACAATTTCGAGGCGCTCAACCTGCCCAAAAACCACCCGGCCCGCGACATGCAGGACACCTACTACGTCTCCGAAAATATCGTGCTGCGAACCCACACCTCGCCGGTTCAGATCCGGACCATGGAAAAGCAGACCCCGCCGGTGGCCGTCATCGCCCCCGGCAAAGTCTATCGCCGCGACTCCGATTTGACCCACACCCCGATGTTTCACCAGGTCGAGGGCCTGCTGGTCGACCGGGGGATCTCTTTCGGCGATCTGAAGGGGCTCCTGACGACCTTCGTGCACCAGATGTTCGACGAGCGCACCAGCCTGCGTTTCAGGCCCAGCTTCTTTCCGTTCACCGAGCCGAGCGCGGAGGTCGATATCCTGTGCGTGATGTGCCGCGGGGCCGGATGCCGGGTCTGCTCGCAGACCGGCTGGCTCGAAATCCTGGGCTCCGGCATGGTTCACCCGGCGCTCTACGAGAACGTCGGCTATCCGGCCGGCGAGTATTCCGGTTTCGCCTTCGGAATGGGGGTCGAACGAATCGCCATGCTCAAATACGGCATCGACGACATCCGCAAATATTTTGAAAACGACACCCGATTCTTGAGGCAGTTTTAACATGCGCGTCAGCCTGAGCTGGTTGAAGGAGTATGTCGCCATCGAAATGCCGGTCGATCGCCTGGTGGAGGCCCTGACCATGGCCGGCCTCGAGGTCGACACGGTTTTCGATCGCTACGCCTATCTCGAGCGGGTGCGGGTCGGCCGGATCCGCGCGGTGGCCCCCCATCCGCGGTCCGACACGCTCAAAATCTGCGAGGTCGATCTTGGCAACGGCACCGCGGCGGTGGTCTGCGGGGCACCGAATGCCCGCCAGGACCTGCTCGTTGCCGTGGCGCTGCCGGGCGCCGTACTGCCCGACGGCACCGTCATGCAGCAAAGCGTCATCCGCGGCACCGCCTCCGAGGCCATGATCTGCAGTGAAAAGGAACTGGGACTCGGCCGCGAGGCGGGCGGCGTCATGGAACTCGATTCGCGCCTGTCGCCCGGCCGGACCTTGAAGTCCGCCTTCGATCTTTCCGACACGGTCCTGGACATCGACCTGACGCCCAACCGGCCCGACTGCCTCAGCCTGCTCGGCATCGCCCGCGAGATCGCGGCCATTCAGAACACGCCGCTGCGGTATCCGGACTGCCGCCTGCCCGAAGGCGGCCGCGCCATCGCCGAGCTGACATCGGTCAGCATCGCGGCCCCGGCCCTTTGCCCGCGCTATGCCGCCCGTCTGCTGACCGGCGTCACCGTCGGGCCTTCCCCCTTCTGGCTTCAGGACCGTCTGCTGTCGATCGGCTTGCGGCCGATCAACAATATCGTCGATGTCACCAACTTCGTCCTGATGGAACTCGGCCAGCCGCTGCACGCCTTCGATTTCGACCGCCTGGCGGGCCGCCGCGTCGTGGTGCGGACCGCCGCGGCGGGCGAGGTCTTCACCACCCTCGACCGGAAAGACCGGCCGCTGTCGCCCGACATGCTCCTGATCTGCGATGCCGAAAAGCCGGTGGCCATCGGCGGGGTCATGGGCGGGCTCAATTCGGAAATCGAGCCGTCCACCACGCGCGTCTTCATCGAAAGCGCCTACTTCAGCCCCGCCAGCATCCGCGGGACGGCCAAACAGCTCGGGTTGAGCACCGAAGCCTCTTTCCGGTTCGAGCGCGGCGTCGATCCCCACCGGACGGTGGCGGCGCTGAACCGCGCCGCGCGGCTCATGGCCGATATTTCGGGGGCCGAACTGGTCGAGGGCCTCATCGACGAGCATCCGCACCCCGCGGAAACGCCTCCGGTGCGCCTCGGCGTCGCGGAGACCAACCGCTTGCTGGGGACCGATTTCTCGGCCGCGCAGATCGCCGCCCTGCTGCAGTCGATCGAATTCGAGGTAAAGCCGGCGGACGGCGATCACTTCACGGTCGTTCCACCCAGCTTCAGGGTCGATATCGGCCGGCCGGAAGACCTGATCGAAGAAGTGGCGCGCCGCGCGGGATACGACCACATTTTGCCGACCTATCCCGCCGTGCCCGTCAAGGGCCGGCCGCTGTTGAAAAAACGGGCCGTGCGCAACCGGGTCAAAGCGGCGATGGCCGGCCGCGGTTTCAACGAAATCATCACCTACAGTTTCATCGATGCCGCCGAAGTCGACCGGCTCGGGCTGAAAAAAGACGACTTCCGGCGCCGGACGGTGTCGATTCTCAATCCGTTGAGCGAGGAGCAGGCCGTCATGCGCTCCTCGCTGGTTCCCGGGCTGCTGCACGCCCTGCACCTCAACCTCACCCGGCAGGAAAAAAACCTGAGGTTGTTTGAAATCGGCAAGACCTTCTTCGCCGGAAAAGCCGATGAACTGCCGGAAGAAATCGAGATGATGGCCGGCCTCTGGAGCGGCGTGCGCCGTGCGCCTTCCTGGCACGGCGGCGAGGCGGAGGCCGATTTTTTCGATGTCAAGGGTATCGTCGAATCGCTGTTTCAGGAACTGGACATCCAGAAAATTGCTTTCACCGCCGTTTCCGATGGTGATTGCACCTACACCCGTCCCGGTTTCAGCGCGTCGATCCAGGCGCAGGGCAAGCAAATCGGCCTGCTGGGCGAAATCCATCCGCGGGTCCGGCAGCGCTTCGAGCTGAAGCGCACCGCCTTTATTTTCGAGGTGACGCTCGACCGGCTGGTCCCGCTGGTCTCCGAAACGAAACGCGCCGTGACCCTTCCCCGGTTTCCGGCCGTCTCCCGCGATGTCACGCTCATTGTCGAGCGGCGCCTCGAGGCGGGAAAAATTCTTGACCGGATCGAGAAAATGGACGAGGATTTGATCGAAGCCCTGCAGCTCTTCGATGTCTTCGAGGGCCGGCCGATTCCCGCGGGGCGCAAGAGCATTTCTTTTCGAATCGTCTACCGCTCGGCGGAGCGAACGCTGGAAGACGAAGAGATCAACCGGCTTCACCGGCAGGTCACCGGCCGCCTGCTGGAAGAGTTCAAGGCCTCCCTTCCGGCTTGATCGCCGGCAGCCGCCGGTCACGGACGCCGCTGGTCACAGAAAAAGGCAATGCCAGAAAACACGCACGTACCCGACAAGCTTTATTTCAAGATCGGCGAGGTGAGCAAGATCGCCCAGCTGCCGACCTATGTGCTCCGATTCTGGGAAAACGAATTTTCCTGCATCCGTCCCAAGCGCACCAGTTCGGGACAACGGCTGTACCGCCGGGCCGACGTCGAAACGGTCCTGAAGATTCGCCATCTTCTGCATGAAAGAAAGTTTACCATCGAAGGCGCCCGGCAGTTTCTCTCGACGCGCACCGACGCTGCGCCTGCGCCGCCGGCGGCGACACCTCTGAGCACGCGCGAACTGAAGACCGAACTGGAGAGCATTCGCAGGATTCTAGACGAGCCCTAAGGGCTCGCGAAAAAATAATTTGGTATTTTCGGGTGGCGAGGCGCCCGTCCAGCAAGGCGTAAGATCGCGGGAATATCTGGATATTCCGAGATTTTACACCGGAAAAAGGGCGGGATGCATCGACATCTGAAAATGGTAAGTAATTTTTGAGCGAGCCCTACACGCCCCGGGAGACGGGCACCGCAACGGAAAACGGCGGCGGATCGACCGCGTCGGCCGACGGGCCGGCGGTCGCCGCGGGGGGGGCGGCAAGTTCTTTCACCACGGTAAAGGCCCGAACGGGGTGGAACTTGCCCTTGGCCCGCACCGCCTCGATTTCGACCAGCTCGAAATCGTTTGCGATGCAGTTGCGCGAGTTTTCGGAGATGATGATCTGGCCTGCGCGCGCCGCGCTGCACAACCGCGAGGCGGTGTTGACGGTGTCGCCGATGACCGAATAGCTCATGGTCTGCGACGAACCGATATAGCCGGCCACCAGCGTGCCCGTGTTGATGCCGATACCGATCTTCACGGCCGGCTTGTTTGCGGTGCGGCGGCTGCGGTTGAACGCCTCGAGTTCGGTCCGAACCGCCAGCGCCGCGCGGACCGCCCGCCCCGGGTCGTCGTCGTGCGCGATCGGGGCGCCCCAGATCACCATGATTTCGTCCCCCATGAACTTGTCGACCGTGCCCTCGTAACGGAACACGACCGCAACGACGATTTCGAAGTATTCGTTGAGCATCTGGAGCACTTCGCCGGGCGGCGTGCTTTCGCTCATGGCGGTAAAACCGCGGATGTCGACGAACATGACGGTCGCCACCCGCGACACGCCGCCCTTCTCGACTTTGAGCTTTCCCGACACCACCAGTTCGGCCAGGTCGGGCGAGAGCAGCCGCTGGAACCGTTCGCGGGTCAACCGGTCTTTTTCCAGCTTTTTGGCCACCACGCGCCGTTCGTTGATCGTAAACTGCGCGTGGGAGCCGAAAATGACGAACAGGCACAAAACGATCAGCCGCGTCCAGATATCCCGCATGTCGGCCCCGAGAATCCGGTGCAGAACGGGGCCGTCACTCGACATGAAAATAGCCACGAACGAGTCGAGCAGCCAGTACACCGCGGCGATACCGCAGCCGATCAACACCATCTGATCGGTGAAATAGACCCGGTTTTTGGGTTTCTCCGCTGCATTCGTGCTTGTCGGATCGGTGCTGCGTGGGCGCATGGGTGCGTCGGGTCCCCTGGGGTCAGGCCTCCGGAAACGGCCCGTTTCGGCGATGCCGGCAACAAACCTCGGCATCGGTTGAATTCTATCAAAGCCCACCGCAATAGTCCAGGCGCTATAAAAATAATCGATGAAAATTATTGACAAAGTATTAAATGTATCCTAATTAGGACCTGCTGTGAGCGGGCATAGCTCAGCTGGTAGAGTACAAGCTTCCCAAGCTTGGTGTCGCGAGTTCGAATCTCGTTGCCCGCTCCAATTCTTCTCCGCCTTGTCCCTTTTCAGAAGGCTGAGTGAAGTCGAACCAGCAGTAAGTGGTTCATCGTCTTATTAAAGGTTAATATAATGAATCGTTCATATTAACACTAGCAAAGACACACTCGGACTTGAAGAAAACGGGCGGACGCCCGTTTTTTGCGTTTTTGAGGACCGCACCGAAAAATGGTTAAAAAACGACAGAACCGGCCCGTACCCGGCCGCGAGGCGGGCGTTTCGGCCGCGCCGACCGGCCTGGAGCTGGTCGCCCGGCAGGTTTTTTCGATAGCCGGGCCGCTGTGTGAAGCCGAAGGAATCGAACTGGTCTTCGTCGAATTTCATTCGGAAGCCGCCGGCAGGGTCTTGCGGATCTATATCGACAAGCCCGGCGGCATCACCCTGGACGACTGTGCCGCCGTCAGCCGCCAGCTCACCGATGTCCTGGATGTCAGCCTGGAGGACATGGGCGCATACAACCTGGAGGTGTCGTCTCCGGGACCCGACCGGCCGCTCGGAAGAGTCGAGGATTTCGAGCGCTTCAAAGGAAAAAAGATCAAAGTTCAGACATCGCGGCCGCTCGACGGCCGGAAAAATTTTACCGGTATTCTGGCGGGTTACACGAACGGACAGGTCACCCTGACGATCGACGAGGAAACCGTCTCCATCCCGCACACCGCAATAAAAAGGGCGCGACTGATCAATCACGGAGATTAGCGATGCAGATGTCAGACATAAAACGGGTTGTCGAGCAGGTGAGCAAAGACAAGGGGATTTCACGCGATGTCCTCATCAAGGCTCTCGAGGAAGCATTGAAATCCGCCGCCCGTAAAAAATTCGGCAACAAAATGGAGATCGAGGTCCAATACAACGAAGAGGTCGGGGAAATCGAAGTATTTCAGTTCAAGGAGGTCGCCGAGGTCATCACGGAGCCGGCCCTGGAGATCAGCCTCGAGGAGGGCCGCAAACTCGACGCGGAATGTGAAATCGGCGACAGCCTGGGCACGAAAATGGACACCTCGACTTTCGGCCGGATCGCGGCCCAGTCCGCCAAGCAGGTCATCATCCAGAAAATCAAGGATGCCGAAAAGGACGCGGTTTTCGCCAGCTTCATCAACCGCAAGGGCGAACTGATCAACGGCATCGTCCAGCGCATCGACCGGGGCGACATCATCGTCAATCTGGGCCAGACCGAAGGCATCGTGCCGGTGCGCGAACAGGTCCCCCGCGAAGGCTACCGCCGCGGCGACCGCATCCGCGCGCTGATCCTGGAGGTCCTGCACGAAAGCCGCGGTCCGCAGGTCATCTTGTCGCGCACCCATGCCGATTTTCTGATCAACCTGTTCAAAATGGAAGTGCCGGAAATAAGCGAAGGCATCGTGAAGATAATGGGCGCGGCCCGGGAGCCGGGCGTGCGGTCCAAGATCGCCGTCGCCTCCAGCAATGCCGATATCGATCCGGTGGGTGCCTGCGTCGGGATGAAGGGCAGCCGCGTGCAGAACGTCGTCCAGGAGCTGCGCGGAGAAAAGATCGACATCATTTCCTGGCACGTTGACCCCGCCAGATATGTATGCAATGCTCTGGCCCCGGCGGAGATCTCGCGCGTGATCATCGACGAGGCCAACCGCACGATGGAGGTCATCGTTCCGGATGAATTTCTCTCGATCGCCATCGGCAAGCGCGGCCAGAACGTCCGCCTGGCTTCCAGGCTCGCCGGGTGGCACCTGGACGTGAAGAGCGAATCCAAATACAGTGAAGCCATGCGCAGCGGTTACGACTCTCTGCTCGCGTTGCCCGGCGTCGGTATCAGCCTGGCCGACGCCCTGTATGAAAGAGGGCTTTTCTCGGCCGAAGAAATCAGCAAGGCAACCGTGGAAGACCTGATCCAGGTCAAGGGTATCGGCGAAGACAGTGCAATAAAATTGATTGCGGCCTCAAAACAGGCTATAGAGGCCGAAGTTTTAGAGGCCGAAGCCGCAGAGGCCGAAGCCGCAGAGGCCGAAGCCGCTGCGGAAGAATCCGCCCCGGCGACCGACGCCGACGGCGAGCCGGTCGCGGCGGCCGGCGACGCCGCCGAACCGGGCGAACCCGCGGCGGTCGGGGAACCGGCCGGCGATGAGGATGGCCGTGTCCATCCATGACGTGTCTTTTGCTGGGCGAACACCTTCACCTGTATGAGTTGGACACGCGCAAGTGCCTGAAAAAAAACCGCGGATGGGCACACGGAGTAGGCTTTAAGATAAATATTTTGGCAAGGCCGGCGGGCGGCGGCTGTCCTGTGATCCGCCAACGACCGCTGCCGGCAGCCAAAAGCGTTATCTTTAAGCCCGTAGAAACGGCTGCCGGCGGGCGGGAGCATGCGTCCGGACACCCTCGCCCGTGCGCGAAAGCCACTCGCATAACTGTGACTTTTAGGGGGATTGATGGCAAAGATCAGGGTATATGAACTTGCCAGGGATCTGAACATGACCAACAAGAGCCTTATCGACAAGATAAAGGACATGGATATCGACGTCGACATCAAGAGCCATATGAGTGCGCTCGAAGACGAGGCGGTGGAGCAGATCAAGGCCGGTCTCTTCGGACAGAAATCCGAAACCGTCGTCGAAACGCGGGTCAAGCCGACCGTTATCCGGCGTCGAAAAAAAACCGTCACCGTCGACGTGCCGCCCGTCATCGAAACCGCCGGCGAAGCGGCCGATACGGAGCCGGTTGCGGCCGATGCGGAAACGATCACGGCCGACGTGGAAACGGCCTCGGCCGAAGCAAAAGCTCCGGCACCGCCGGAGGCGGCGGACCAGGCGGCGACCGAAGTTCCGGCGACATCCGCGGAAGCTGAAATCGACGCCGACGCAGAACCCGCATCCGCAGCCGGAGCAGCGCCGGAAGCCGGACCGGAATCACCCGCCACGGTCACGGCGTCCGAACCGGCACCGACCCCGGCCGGGCCGGACGCAGAAGGTGCGGCGAAACAGGCGGTCAAGAAGTCCCGCAAAAAAGATCAGGCCGCCAAGATCATCCGCATGCCGGTCGCCCCCGCAGCCAAGGAACCGGGCGCCGAACCGCCGCGCGGCAGGGCCCCGTTCCGTCCGGCGGACAAGGTCGTCGCCCTGCGGCCCGCCGCGCCCGGTGACGATGCGGGCAAGGATGCCAAGAAGAAGAAAAAGAAACGGCAGGTCGAGGAACCCGGCGCCGAAAACAAATTTTTCAAGAAGAAGATCTCGTTTCGAAAGAAAGAAGTGATCGAAGGCGCGGATCTCTACGGCGGCCGCCAGCGCCCGCGCAAGGGCAAAAAAGGCGGCAAGGCCAAGGCGAGCGCCACCGCCCAGAAAACCCAGATCACGACCGCCAAGGCCATCAAGCGGCGGGTCAAAATCGACGAGGCCATCATTCTTTCCGATCTGGCCAAACGCATGGGCATCAAGGCCTCCGAAATGATCCGGACCCTGATGGGAATGGGGGTCATGACGACGGTCAATCAAACCATCGATTTCGATACGGCCGCCCTGGTGGCCACCGAATTCGGCTACGAAGTCGAACTGGCCGCTTTCGAGGAGGAAACCTTATTGAAGGTCGAAGCAGACGATCCCACCCGACAGGTTGAACGCTCGCCGGTGGTCACGATCATGGGACATGTCGATCACGGCAAGACCTCATTGCTCGACGTCATCCGCAAAACGAGAATAACGGACATGGAAGCCGGCGGCATCACGCAGCACATCGGCGCCTACAACGTCGCCACCCCCAAGGGCCAGGTGGCCTTTCTCGACACCCCCGGCCACGAAGCGTTTACGGCCATGCGCGCCAGGGGGGCCCAGGTGACCGACATCGTCATCCTGGTGGTCGCCGCCGATGACGGCGTCATGCCCCAGACCATCGAGGCCATCAACCACGCCCGGGCCGCCAACGTGCCGATCATCGTGGCCGTCAATAAAATCGACAAGGACAACGCCAACATCGACCGGGTGTACCGGGAGCTGGCCGAGCAGGGCTTGTCGCCCGAGGAGTGGGGCGGCGACACCATTTTCGTCAAGGTCTCGGCCAAACAGAACATCGGCATCGACGAGTTGCTCGATATGATCCTGCTGCAGTCCGAGGTGCTGGAATTGAAGGCCGATCCCGACAAGCGGGCCTACGGTCACGTCGTCGAGTCGAAAATCGATCCGGGCCGCGGGGCGATCGCGACCGTGCTGGTCCAGGAAGGCACCCTGCACACCGGAGACGCCGTCGTCTGCGGGGTCTATTCGGGCAAGGTCCGCGCCATGCTCAACGACCGGGGCCAGATGGTCGATGCGGCCGGCCCGTCCATCCCGGTCGAAGTCATCGGGCTCTCCGGGGTCCCCATGGCCGGAGACGAGCTGATCGCGGTGGCGGACGAAAAAAATGCCAAGCAGATCAGCGAACACCGCATCCAGAAGCACCGCTCCAAGGAGCTGGCCAAGACCGGGCGGCTGAGCCTCGAGAAACTCTTCGAACAGATGCAACAGGGCGAGGTCAAGGACCTGAACCTGATCCTCAAGGCCGACGTCCACGGCTCGATCGAAGCCCTGGCCGATTCGCTGACCAAGCTCAGCAACGAAGAGGTCAACATCAACGTCGTGCACTCCGCCACCGGAACCATCACCGAATCCGACGTGTCCCTGGCATCGGTCTCCAATGCCATCATCATCGGCTTCAACGTCCGCCCCTCGACCAAGGTCCAGCTGATGGCCAACGAAGAAGGCGTGGACATGCGGTTCTACAACGTGATCTACGACGTGATCAAAGACATCAAGAACGCCATCGCCGGCATGATGTCCTCGACCTTCGAGGAGCGCGTTCTGGGAAGGGCCGAGGTTCGGGACACCTTTCACGTACCTAAAATCGGGACTATCGCCGGATGCTACGTGACCGAAGGCAAGCTCGAACGCGGGCGGCGGCTGCGGGTGCTGCGCGACGGCGTCGTCCAGTACGAAGGCAAGAACTCCTCGCTGCGGCGCTTCAAAGACGATGTCAAGGAAGTGCAGAGCGGATACGAATGCGGCGTCGGGGTCGAAAATTACAACGACATAAAAGTCGGCGACGTCCTGGAATGCTTTTACCTGGAAGAAATCAAGCCGGAAGTGTAAACGGGGCACTGGTCATCGATCGAGGAGACCGCTCGAGGGCCGGCGCCCGGCAAGCCAAGTGAGCCGCAGATGGTCGTGGGGATCGGAATCGTCACCTTCAGGCTGCATGACTGCCATTCCCTGAAGGCAAAACGCGGCGTCGTCAGGTCGATCATCGCCCAGGTGCGCAACAAATTCAACGCCTCGGTCGCCGAAACGGGCGCAAACGATGTCCACCAGCGCGCGGAAATCGGGTTCGTGCTGGCGGGCAACGACCGCCAGGTCATCAACGCCAAGATCGACAAGGCGTTCAACCTTATCGAGGACCTGGGCCTGGCGGAAGTCATCGACACCGAAATGGAGATCATCACCCTATAATGTCCTACTCGCGCGCCGATCGCGTCGGGGGCCTGATACAGCAGACGCTCTCCGACATCCTGCTCAAGGAAGTAAAAGACCCGCGTCTGGAACTGACGACGATCACCGACGTCAAAATGACGCGCGACCTGCGGATCGCGCGCATCTATTTCTCGACCCCGGGCGGACCCGAAAAAATCGAAGCCGTTCGGCAGGGCTTTCAGAGCGCCCTGGGTTTTGTCAAGCTGACGCTGGCCCGGCGGGTCGGTCTGCGGTACATGCCGGATCTCGAGTTCTATTACGACAATTCTTTCGATCACGGGGCCCACATCGAAAAACTTCTGCGGTCCCTGCGAACGCCCTCATGATGGATGCGGTTATCCGGTCCCTGACCGACAGTCGGCGCGTGGTCGTGGCATCCCATGAAAATCCCGACGGCGATGCGATCGGTTCGCTGCTGGCCGTGGGTCTGGCCCTCGAAAAGCGGAAAAAAGAGGTCACCTTTTTCAATGCCAGTCCGATTCCGGCGGTGTACCGCTTTCTGCCGGGGGTCGGGCGCATCTCGGCCGACATCACCGCCGCAAGCGGTTTCGACACCGCCGTGATCCTGGACTGCGGCAGCCTGGAACGCCTCGGGCCGGCCGCGTCCCTGATCCGGGAGATTCCGGTTGTCGTCAACATCGACCACCATGTCACCAACACCGGTTTCGGCACGATTCGCCTCGTCGATCCCGAGGCCTGCGCCACCGCGGAACTGGTGTACCGGCTTCTGGTGCGCATGCGGGCCGCCATCGGCAAAGAACTGGCCACATTGATCTACACCGGCATTTTGACCGACACCGGATCGTTTCGGTTCGCCAACACCAGCTCGGCCACTTTCGCCATCTGCCTGGAAATGACGCAGCGGGGCGCCGATCCCCACGAAGTCGCCCGGCACGTTTACGGGACCTATTCCCTCGGCCGCATCAAACTGCTGAACCTCGCCCTGGACTCGATTGAAATCACGGGCAACGGCAAGCTCTCGGTCATGACGGTGACCCGCGACATGCTGCGTCAAACCGGCACGCATCCCGAAGATGCCGACGGTCTGATTCACTATGCCCGCCGCATCCGGGACGTGCGGGTCGCCGCCCTGATCCACGAGCTTCAGAATGGAAACGGCGCATCTGCGGGCAAGGGCCGCTTTCATGTCAGCCTGCGCTCCGACGGCTCGGTCGATGTCGCCGCGGTGGCCGTTTCTTACGGCGGCGGCGGCCACCGGAGCGCGGCGGGCTTCAGCATCGAAGCCCCGCTGTCCGAGGTGAAAAATCAACTGACCCGCCTGGGGGAGAAACTGTAGGCCGACCCCGGCCGGGCATTATGGACGTTTCAGCAGCCAGCGGCATCATCGTTCTGGACAAACCCGCGGGCATGTCCTCGGCCGGGGCGGTGGCCGCGGTCAAACGCATGGTGCGCGCCCGCAAGCTCGGCCACGCCGGCACGCTCGATCCTTTCGCGACCGGGGTGCTCGTGTGCTGTCTCAACCAGGCCACGCGGCTGGCGCAGTTTTTTTTGCACGGCCCCAAGAAATACCGCGCCGTCATGCACCTGGGAATAGAGACCGACACCCAGGATGTCACCGGCCGGGTGGTGGCCTCCGGCGCGACGGCGGCCCTCGACCCGGAGCGGGTCGTGGAAATCGTCAGGCGGTTCGCGGGCGCCTACTGGCAGCAGCCGCCCGCCTATTCGGCCCTGAAGCTGGGCGGCGTCCCGCTTTACCGGTACGCCCGCGCGGGACACGCGGTCCAAAAGCCCCCGCGGCGAGTAGAGATCGGCGCCATCCGCATTCTCGACATCGAGCTGCCCCTTGTCCGGTTCGAGGTCGACTGCTCGGCCGGAACATACATCCGCACGCTGTGCGCGGACATAGGCCGCCGGCTCGGATGCGGAGGGCACCTCAGGGAACTCCGGCGGCTGGCCAGCGGGCGGTTCGACATTGCCGATGCGGTGACCCTGCCGGACCTGGAGGTTTTGGCGCGCGAAAACCGGGTCGGCCAGCGCGTGGTTGCGATGGCCGACGCCCTGCCGGAAATGGCGGGCATCGTGGCCAACAAATCTTTGACTCGCACCGTAAAACATGGCAAAGTGGTCAGAATATGCGATATTACCGGAGGTGGCGCCGAAGGGGTGCCGGATCTGGTAAAAATCCTGGATGCCCGCGGAAATCTGCTGGCGATCCTGAAAGGTGACCAGAACAACGCAGCGCTTCGCTACGTCTGTGTTTTCAGCCCCGAGGCCGGCTGAAGACGACACGGACCTGCGGCCGGATAAAAAAAGGGGACAGGGGGCAGCAAAGGAAATAAGCGCAGCCGCCATTTTTAAAAAAGGAGGAGTAAAGAAAGTGGTCTTTACAACGGAAGAGAAAAAAGAACTGATCGACAAATTCAAATTACACGAAGGCGACACGGGATCGCCCGAAGTCCAGGTCGGGCTGTTGACCCACCGGATTTCCTATTTGACCGAGCATCTCAAGCTGCACAAGAAAGACCACCACTCCCGCCGGGGGTTGCTGATGCTGGTCGGCCGGCGCCGCCGGCTTCTGAACTATGTCAAAAACAAGGACGTCGGACGGTATCGCGCGATTATCGAAACCCTCGGATTGAAGCGCTGAAGCCGCGTCCGTTACGAAACTCACCAGGGGTGCGGTGCGAGCCGTTTTCGTGAGTTTTTTTACTCCCTTTGTCCGCCGTTCGCGAAGAATTCGCCCGTTTAAGCGACTTTCGAGCGATTGCAGAAGGGTTAGTCGCTTATTTTTAGGAGAAAAAAAATGGAACTATCATTGGAGGCCCGACTAGGGGCGAAAACACTGACCATTGAAACCGGCAAGCTCGCCAAACAGGCTTCCGGCGCCGTACTGGTCCGCTACGGCGAGACGACGGTCCTGGTGACGGTCGTTTCGACACCCGAGGAAAGACCGGTGGATTTCCTGCCCCTGACGGTCGAGTATCAGGAAAAGATCTACGCCGCCGGCCGCATCCCCGGCAACTATTTCCGGCGGGAAATCGGCCGCCCCAGCGAAAAGGAAACGCTGACGGCGCGCCTGATCGACCGGCCCATCCGCCCGCTTTTCCCCAAGGGCTACCGCAACGAGACCCAGATCATCGCCATGGTGCTGTCGATGGACCAGGAAAACGATGCCGACACCCTGGCCATGATCGGCGCCTCCGCGGCCCTCGGAATATCGGAAATTCCATTTGCCGGGCCGATCGCCAGCGTACGCGTGGCGCGCATCGACGGCAAGCTGGTGGTCAATCCGATTCTCGCCGATCTCGAAGGCGCGGACCTGAATGTCATCGTGGCCGGCTCCAAGACCGGCATCGTCATGGTGGAAGGCGGCGGCCGCAACGTCAGCGAGGCGGACCTGCTCGATGCCATCTACTTCGCGCATGCCGAAATGCAGCCGATCATCGAGCTGCAGGAAAAAATGAAGGCCGAAGCCGGGGTCGAGAAACGCGCATTTCTTCCGGTGGAAAAGGACCCGGCCCTCGTCGAGCGCATCGAATCCGAGCTGCGCGAGCAGATCGAGACCGCGATCGTCATTCCCGAGAAAACCAAACGCAGCAAAGCCCTGCGCGAGGTCAAAGACAATTATCTCGCCCTGCTGGGCGAGGCTTACGCCGACCGGCGCGGGGAAATTTCCGAGGTTATCAGCGACTTGAAGAAAAGCGTCAGCCGCGACCTGATATTGAAAGCCGACCGGCGCATCGACGGCCGCAAATTCGATGAAGTCCGCCCGATCACCTGCGACGTCGGCGTTTTGCCGCGCCCGCACGGCAGCGCCCTGTTCACGCGCGGCGAAACCCAGGTGCTGGGAGTGCTGACCCTCGGATCGGGGCAGGACGAACAACGGGTGGAGACGCTGAGCGGCGATGAGTTCCGGCCGTTCATGCTGCACTACAACTTCCCGCCCTTTTCGGTCGGCGAAGCGCGGCGCCTGGGCGGCCCCTCGCGGCGCGACATCGGGCACGGCGGCCTGTCGACCCGCGCCCTGGAAAAAGTCCTGCCGGACAAGCAGGATTTCGACTACACGATCCGGATCGTCTCCGAGGTGCTCGAGAGCAACGGCTCGTCCTCCATGGCCACCGTCTGCGCCGGCACGCTGGCCATGATGGACGGCGGCGTGCCCATCAAGGCCCCGGTGGCGGGGATCGCGATGGGGCTCGTCAAGGGCGAGGACAAGGTGGTGGTGCTCTCCGACATTCTCGGCGACGAGGACCACACCGGCGACATGGACTTCAAGGTGGCCGGAACCAAAGACGGCATCACTGCCGTTCAGATGGACATCAAAATCCGCGAATTGTCGCGCGACATCATGCTCAAGGCCCTCGAACAGGCGCGGGCCGGCCGCCTGCACATTCTCGACCGCATGCTGGCCACCCTGCGCGCGTCGCGCACGGAAATCTCCCCGTACGCCCCCAAGGTGCTGTCGATCAAAATCAATCCGGACAAGATCCGCGAAATCATCGGCCCGGGCGGCAAAACCGTGCGCTTGATCCAGAGCGAAACCAACACGCGGATCGAGATCGACGACTCGGGCATCGTCAAAATCGCGGCCTATTCATCGGAAGAGGGTGAAAAAGCCAAGAAAATGGTCGAAGCCATCACCATGGATCCCGAGATCGGCGCCATCTACGAGGGCACGGTGGTCAAGATCACCGATTTCGGCGCCTTCGTGCAGCTGTCTCCCGGCACCGACGGCCTGGTGCACATCTCCCAATTGGCCAACCACCGGGTCACCAACGTCTCGGATGTCGTCAAGGAAGGCCAGAAACTGAAGGTCAAGGTCCTTGAAATCAGCCGCGACGGCAAAATCCGCTTGAGCCACAAAGCACTCCTGGAAAACGAATGACGCCGGCGCCCGTCAATAAAACCACCCTGCCGAACGGCGTGCGGGTCCTGACCCATAGCATGCCGTTCGTGCGCAGCGTCTCCATGGGCGTGTGGGTCAACGCGGGGGCCCGCGACGAGTCAGCTTCCGAAAACGGCCTTTCCCATCTGATCGAGCACATGATCTTCAAGGGCACCCGCAAGCGCACGGCCTACCAGATCGCCAAGGAGTTCGATGCCATCGGCGGGCACACCAACGCCTTCACCAGTTACGAGAACACCTGCTACCACGCGCGCGTCATGGATGCGCATCTCGAAACGATGGTGGACATTCTGACCGATATTTTCCTGAACTCCGAGTTCGCCGAAGAGGAAGTCACCAAGGAGCGGCCGGTCATCTTTCAGGAGATCGGCATGGTCGAGGACAGCCCGGAAGAATACATTCACGTTCTTTCGGGCAGCGCCTTCTGGGGCAACAACCCGCTCGGGCGCCCTATCATCGGCACCCCGGAAAACATCCGCGCCTTCACCTCCGAAAAAATAAAGGCGTTCTTCCATCAGTTCTACCAGCCCAGCCAGATCGTCGTGGCGGTGGCCGGCAACGTGAGCCATGAAAAAATCGTCGATTTGGCCGGACCGGCCTTCTCCACCATCAAAACCGGTCCGGTATTTCCGGCCCGGCAGACGCCGGACGGCTGTCCGCAGGTCAAACTGCATCAGCGGAGCCTGGAACAGGTCCACGTCTGCCTGGCCACGAACGGGATTTCGATCAGCGATCCGAAACGCTATGCGTTTTCACTGCTGAACACGATTTTCGGCGGCAACATGAGTTCGCGGCTCTTTCAGAAGATCAGAGAGCACCGCGGACTCGCCTACGCGGTCTACTCTTTCATCTCCTCCTACGAGGACACCGGCCTGTGCGGCGCCTACGTCGGCGTTCAGCCGGACAAGGTGCGCGAAACCGTGGGCCTGATCGTGGAAGAAATGCGCACGCTCGGCCAACACCCGGTTGAAGACGGCGAATTGAACGACGCCAAGAACTTCACCAAGGGCAACCTGCTGCTGGCCGCGGAAAGTGTCGACAACCAGATGGTCCGCCTGGCCCAGAACGAGATCAACTTCGGGCGCAGCGTGCCGCTCGAGGAAATCATCGAACAGGTCGATGCGATCACGGCCGCGGACATTTGCGATCTGGCCGCGGAGCTGTTTCACAAAGACCACCTGGCCCTGACCGCCCTCGGCCCGTTGAACGGCAGCGCGTCCTTCGAGGATTTGCTGCGGGCCTGACATGATTCTTTTCTCACTTCAGCGGCGCATGAACCCCAGGCGATGAACGAGCAGCCGGAAATCAGGTTCCGCCGCCTGCGGCCGTCGAAGGACGCCGATATCCCGCTGCCGCGCTACATGACCTCCGGTGCCGCGGGTATGGACCTCGCCGTCGCCCTGGACGCGCCGCTGGTCCTGGCGCCCGGCGACGTCACCCTGCTGCCCACCGGCCTGGCCATGGCCCTGCCCCCGGGCTACGAAGCCCAGATCAGGCCCCGCAGCGGTCTGGCCGTCCGCCACGGCATCGGCCTGATCAACGCCCCGGGCACGATCGACGCCGACTACCGCGGCGAAATCAAGATCGCGGCCATCAACTTCGGCAAATCGCCCTACACCTTCCGGCGCGGCGACCGGGTGGCGCAAATGGTGGTCCATTCGGTCTGCCAGGCCCGGATCGCGATCGTCGAATCACTCGAAGCAACCGACCGCAATCGCGGCGGATTCGGACACACCGGAAAATGATGATCGGTTGCCCGTGATGCCTGCCGAAGAACCCATTGCCCCCGCCGCCGAGCCGGCTTACAAGCTGGCCGTATGCGTGCTGGCCAGCGGCAGCAGGGGCAATGCGATCTACATCTCCGACGGGCACGCCGCCATTTTGATCGATGCGGGTCTCTCCGGCGTCCAGATCGAAGGCCGGCTCAGATCGCGCGGCCTGGCGCCGGAAACGCTCCAGGCCATCGTCGTCTCCCACGAGCACGCCGATCACATCCACGGCGTCGGGGTGCTGTCGCGCCGCTACCGCCTGCCGGTCTACCTGAGCCGCCAAACGGCCGCGGCCGCCCAACGGATCGGCCGCCTGCACGATGCGAAAATCTTCGACTGCGGCGCCCGGTTTGCCATCGGCACTCTTGACATCCGCCCCTTTTCCCTTTCCCACGATGCCACAGACCCGGCCGGATTCACGATTCGGGCCAACGGCGTCAAAATCGGCCTCGCGACCGACCTGGGGATCGCGACCGCTATGGTCACCGAACACCTGAAGGGCTGCCGGGCCCTGATCCTGGAAGCCAATCACGATCCGCGCATGCTGATCGACGGGCCCTACCCCTGGCCGCTGAAACAGCGGATCCAGAGCCGTCTGGGGCACCTCTCGAACGCCGATTCCCGGCAGCTGCTGTGCAACGTCGCCCACGCCGGCCTCGAACACGTTTTCCTCGCCCACCTCAGCGAAACCAACAACACGCCGGCCACGGCCTTGAACGCCATCGCCCCGGCCCTGTCCGGCACCCGCACCCGCTTCGAGGTCGCCGTCCAGGACCGCTGCACCGAAATTCTCCGTTTGCGGTGACGCGGTCTTGTATTATGAGCGGGGACACACCTTTTTATACGCCGTCGGGGTTTCTTTCCGTAAAAAGACGCACACACCCCTCCGCGCACCGTAGACGGAAATCGTTCACCACTCCTGAATCGCGCGCGGCATGGGAGCTGTCCGGCGCTTGTGCGCGTTGGCAGCCAGCATGTTGCGGATACGTGTTACATCCGATATGGCGGCGCCCGTATTTTGAGCAACGGCAGCATCGGTTTGGTTCTGTGAAACACCCTGTAAAATTCGATCGAGCATCCGGTAGGTCATCTTCAATTCGCCCTCATCGGTCTGGCCTTCGAACAATCCGGCCGAAGGCGGTTTTTCGATGATGCCGGAGGGCAGTTCCAGAAATCTTGCCAGTTCCCACACCTCGGTCTTGTACAACCGGCCCAGAGGCATCAGGTCGACGCCGCCGTCGCCATATTTGGTAAAATAGCCGACCATCAATTCGGATTGATTGGAGGTGCCGCACACGAGACTGCGCGTCATATTGGCGTATTCGTAAAGCAGTGTCATCCGCAGGCGCGCCTTGACATTGCCCAGGGCGATTTTGTCCGGTGGTGCAATGACAGATTTGGAAAAGGCCGTTGTCAGATCACTGATATCACTTTCATGACACTGCAGATCGCCGATTTTAACCAGCAGTCCGACATGATCGCGATCAATGCGGGGCGTCGTCTTTTCCGGCAGAAACACGCAATTGACCTGATCCCTTTCCAGGATCTGGCGGCACAGCATCGCGGTCAATGCGGAATCGATGCCCCCCGACAAGCCGATGACCAGGCGTTCGTGACCGGATTGTTTCATGCAGGAGCGAATGAACCGCTGGATGTGCGCGACCATTTTCCCGGGATGGTATCCATGGGCCTGTTTCACGAAGTCCACCTCTCATTAAATTGAGTCATCACCTGGTCCGAGGATCGGATGTCCGCTTTTAACACCGTCTGCATGAACCCGAGCACGTGCGTTTTGTCGTCCGGATTGATGCAGGCTATGCAGTCTGCGGGCACGATAACGTCAAAACCGCGCATGTAGGCGTCAGCCGCCGAAAAGAGCACGCACACATTGCCGCTCATGCCGGTGAGTATGAGGCGGCGGACATCCAGCTGCCTGAGAAGAATTTCCAGGGTCGTGGAAAAAAAGGCCGAAAATTTCGGTTTCAAGACAAAAAGATCATCTTTCTCCGGCTGCAGTTTTTCGACCACGGCTCTACCCGGCACGGGGTTGTTCAGACAACGGGCAACGAGTGTTCTGAAGTCCGAGCGCCAATGCCCGAAATTATCATTGACATAGACGACGGGGACCTCAAGGATTTTCAGGCGCTTTTTAAAGACGGCCAGTTTTTCCGCCATCGGCAGCGCATGCCGGAGCAAATCAGCACCCTCATCGAAATCGAGGTCGTTGATCACATCGATCAGCAGCAGCGCCGTTTCCTGGTTCGACACCGGCCTGTGAGCCGCAGGTTGCATTGGCGGGACATCCTTTCCGGGTTGTACCATGCGTTAAGGGTGGGCTGGCAATTACCCGGGGAAACGTTAAATCACGGCGAGCGTTTTGTCTATTGGGAAAATCACCTATGGCGTATGGCTCAGGAAATCGGCCCGAAGCATCGGGGAGAGGTCGTCCTATGGAGTATTCACCCTGTAGCTTGGCCATTCTTTTTTTCCATGGTTGCCCGACAGCTTGACACCCTGCCGTGAGGTCACTAGCATCAAAGGCATTTTTTTCTTAAATAATTTTTATTCCGTCACCGATCTGATTTTTTCTCATGAAATGGACCGTAGAAGCTGAAGATTTAGTTAAAAAAGTGCCTTTTTTCGTTCGGAAAAAAGTCCGGGCGCGGGTGGAGAAGGAGGCCTGCGAGGCGGGGAAATCCGTGGTGTCGCCGGCGGAGGTCAAGGCCACCCAGAAACGGTTTCTGGCCGGCCGGCAAGAGGACATTCAGGGCTACCGGGTCGAAACCTGCTTCGGGCCCAGCGGCTGTCCGAACCGCGCCGTAGCCGGGGATCAACTGCTGGTCCGGATCGAAACGCATCTTAAAAAAGCGGATCTGCTCGGTTTTTTAAAGCAGTCGGTGAAGGGCGATCTCAAGTATCACCATGAATTCAGGGTCAGTCTGGCGGATTGTCCCAATGCCTGCTCACAGCCCCAGATCAAAGACATCGGCATCATCGGAGCAGCGGTGCCCGAATCCGGCGATGGGGACTGCACAAATTGCGCGGCCTGTGTCGAGGCCTGCAGTGAAGCGGCTGTCGTTCTGAAGGGAGATGGGCCGTCCCCCTCGATTGATTCCCGGCGCTGCCTGAACTGCGGCCGCTGTGTCGCCGTGTGCCCGGCCGATGCCCTTCAAAGTACCTGCCGGGGCTTCCGGGTCCAACTGGGTGGAAAACTCGGTCGCCATCCCCGCCTGGCCAGAGAACTGCCGGGAATATACGCCGAAGACGAGGTACTGCAGATCGTCGCAGACTGTCTGACCCTCTACAAACAGCGGAGCACAGGTGGTCGCCGCTTTGCCGAAATTTTTACCCTGGATGACTTCGATGAATTTAGTCGGAAGTATCCGGGCCAAGAATGTGCCTGATGGCAGCCGTAGACCGGATGTTCGAAAAAAGGAAACACAGGTCGCGTAATCCGTTTAACCTTTCACTTGGAACATACCTGTCACTATTTTACTTTACGCAGTAAAAGTGAATCTGCTCCGGGTATCTCGACGGTGAGCTTTTGATCCGCAGGATTGGGCCTGGCGATCACCACGCCGCCGGTCTTGAAATGCAGCCACAAGGCGCCGCTGCGTTCTTCCCACTGCAGGGGAGTGCTCTCCTGGTCGACTATCCACTGGCCTTTGCCGCCGGCCGCCAATATCAGCGTCACGGCAGCCGCCGCATCAGAGCTGTGTACAGCAATGTATTTCCCCCCCCAATCCGGTCCAGTGCCACAGGACCAAATCGTCGCTATGAAAACCAGCATCAGCCCGATAAGCCTTCGCGTTTTGCTCTTCACGCCTCCGCCTCCCGCAGTGATTTGAACAACCGGTTTTCCGCCCGCAGTGCCGAGGGAAACAAATACACCTGCAGGGTCATGGCAAGCCACATGAGGTCGCGCGCCAGAGTACGCCACCCCATGGGCTCATCCACCGAAGTAAAGCAGCCACAGCCGATGGGAATGCCCCGAACCATCGTCACCAGAATCGCCAGGCTGAAGACCAACAGCAAAAACCCTATCACGGCAGCCGCTGATTTTGTTCGAATTCCCAGAATGAGCAGCACACCTGCGACCAGCTCGATCCAGGGCAGGATCAAAGCCGTAAGGTTTATCGCCCAGTAGGGAATCAGCTGGTAAGCCGCGATGGTTTCGGCAAACTCCGCTGGATAGTTAATTTTGTACATACTGGCATAGATAAAGACCCCACCCACGTAGACTCTTAAAAAAAGTCCCAAAACCGGATGAGTGAGGCCGTTTTTCAGCCATTCGAGGCATTTCATGGCGTAACAGGGTATCCTTTCCGTTCCCAGGCCTGAAGCCCTCCTTCCAGAATTTTGACCTTGTCGTGACGCTGGAGCAAACGGTGTGCGACATCCTCGTCGTAGTGTTTGCTGACGGTCCGCCCGTATACAATAATTTCCTGTTCGGGATTGAGCATGCGGCCAAGTTTCATAGGAAAGATAATCTCGAAAAGGGCTGCGGGAACATTGATGGCTTCGGCAATGTGCCTTTGCGCAAAAAGTTCCGCGGGTCGCGCATCGACAACGAGCGCCGCCCCCTTGGCCGCAAGCTGCCGGGCCGCAACGACATCGATCGAGGCGGGGGCGGCGACGAAAAAAGACTCCGGCAGCATTTTGAGTTTGTTCGGGCTGGCATAGTTAAACGGCAGGGATAGAAGTGTTGCGATGAAAATGATCAGCAGAATATCGGTTACGCGGAACCGACTGACGCGCTCGATTTCCCGCTGCACCAGCTGTTTCAACCGGCTTCTGGCCAGCTCCAGAAGCCGGATCTGATTGCGGGCATCGGTCAGATCGGTGATCGTCCGGCGAAGATCTTCATTGGTGTTGCGAAGGTCTACGTTCAGCGCTTGAATCGTTTCGAAGGCACGGGCATTTTTGAGGAATACCATAAAGTTGGCTGAAAGACCGCGTAAGAGCGTCTTTTCGTCGTCATTTAACGCGGTCTTGCTTAGTGGCACGCCCAGGCCGGCCAGTCCAAGTAACGTGCTGTGCACCGTAAAAAGGAAAGCGGTGTTGATGGGAAATCCCGTTTCAGCTTGAGGAAACACCCGCTCCGGTTCGCTTACAAAGGTGACCGACATGGGATCGAGACGACGATCCTCGGCGCATTGAAAGGCTTGGTAAAACCGTTTATCATCCTCTTCGAAACTCGATCCCGCGCCAAAGTCGCTTCCACGGCTGACGCATTGGCATTTTCGGTTTTCACGATCACACAGTAGAACGACGCCTTGGCTCAATCCGAGGGTACCGATGACCATGAGAAGAAAGGTTTCCATGAGCGACTCGGTCGAGACGATCGGACTCAATTCGGCAGTGAATTCGTAAAGCGTGTGAAGGTGAAAGATCTGCCGATCCAGATTCTCGCGAGCCAGGCCGGCCTGACGGCGCGCGTCTTCGAGTGCCGTGCTCTGCCGAACCAAATCAGCGTTGAGGTTTTGAATCTGTCGCTGGGAGAGCGTCTGGGCCAAGGCGTTTGTCAGCGTACCGGTCAAACTGAGCAAGGTTTCGACATCGGCATTTGCGGGTTGACTTCCCGTAATGTTTTTCCCCAGAGCCACAATCACGGCAAAGGTTTCGTCGACCTTCTGTTTGATCAACAATTCTACCGAAGCCGGCAGAAAATCTGATTTGTTAGCTTGTCCCTCCGCAACAAGCTGGGCCGCAGAGGCGACGATAGGCGGCGCTTCCGGCGGCAGATAGTGCCGGGCTATACGCGTCAGGTTGCGTTCACACGCTGCGACTTCTTCTTTACTGAATCCCCGGTGGAACAAGTGGCCCTGATATGTGCGGGTATTGATCAAGATAACCAGTCCCTCAGTTATCCCGAAGATACCCATGGCCGACAGCAGAAAGGTTTCCATCATCTTCCGCGGTTGGTTGAGGCCGGAAAGCTCGTGTGCGGTTTCGTAGAGGGTATTGAGATGGAAAATCCGCTTGTCCAGCTCTTGCTGCGTCCGGGTTACCGCCGCAATCGCGTCCTGGAAAGAGGAATCGGCAGGAAAAGCCATGGTGTTCAATGAGCCAGGGCGTTGACGAGCTTCAGGAAGGCGTCGATGTCCTCGACAACACCCATGTGGGTATGCAGCACCTTGCCCTCGGGGTCGACCAGCATGGTAAAGGGCGTACGCGGCTCCCCGAGCAGCTTATGCACTAAAAAAGAAGGGTCGGGAACGACTGGAAAGCTATAGGGCCCCTGTTCGTTAAGGTACTGGATTTCTGTCACGCTGCCGCCGGCGGCTACGGCCAACATTTTGACCTGACCTTTTAGTTTGCCTTTTTCGATTCGGCTGAAGAGAGTATTGAACAGAGGCGCCTGCCGGTAACATCCCGGGCAGTAAACCCCGATTACTTCCAGCAGGAGCAATCGACAGCTGATGTCACCGATCCGAAACGTCTGGCCTGTGATACCGAGGTAAGACTGTTCCTTTGCTGAAGAGGGAGCCTGCAGTTCCAAGGGAGGGAGGGTTTCCCCCTTTTTCGGAAGGTTACCGCAAAAGGCCGGCGCAACCGAAAAGATCGCGGCTGACAACCCTAAGATGGTAATGAAACTCACGATCTGCCGCAAGGATTTCATGGGGTTTTCTCCTCGATCCGATTTTGTTTTTTTGAAGAGTATCCAATGGGCTCAGCCCTTCAGCGCCGGGCAGAATGCTCATACCGTCATGGCCTCGGCGAGCGAATCCGCCATGGGCACGAGCTTGGAAAGCCCCACAATGTCAAAGACTTTTCTTAGATTTTCCGATAGACCGGCTACCACCACGTGGCGCCCCTCTTTCTGGCTTTCCAGCAACAGTTGCGTCAAAACGGCTATTCCGGCGCCATTTACGGCGGCGCTCTCCAGAAAATTCAAAACGATCCTTGGCTTTTCGAGAGCAGCGGCTTCGTGGAACAAGGTCTGAAAACGGCTTTCGTTTTTCGCGGATATATTGCCACGAACGATAAGGACTGCGGCACCTTCGGCCGATTCCAGAACGATTTCCTGGATCTGCTCTGCGCTGAGGCGTTGACGTTCGCGGACGCGTTCAAGCGCCTGTTCCAGGAGGTGGCGTTGGATTGGTTTATTGATGAAGTCGGTCGCATCCAGGTTCAGCGCCTGGATAGCGATATCCATATCCCCGTGCCCTGTGATTACGATCACCTCGGCCGCCGGGTCGATCTCCTTGATTTGCTTCAGAACCTCTATCCCGTTCATGCCGGGCATCTTTATATCAGTCAGCACGATGCGGGGCCGGTCATGACTGAAAATTTCCAACCCCTCCCGGCCGTTTTCAGCCGTGAGCACGCCGAAGCCGTAAGCCTCCAGGGTCAGACGAAACATCATCAAGGTGGGTTTCTCATCGTCTATCACCAGAACTTTTTCCATCTCGTTTCCTAACTGCGGCTGCGTCAGTCGCACCGACAAGCTATTGTTCACGGGTAAAGATAGAGGTATGGACCGTTTCCGGACGAGACCAACTCGGTGGAAACCTCGTCCATTCAAACTGCGGCAAAGCCGAGTCTGAACGTGGCACCAAGCGTTTCCTGACTCGTGAGCTGGATATCGCCCCCGAAGTCCTTGACGATACCGTACGTAATAGACAATCCCAGGCCCATGTCGTTGCTTCTTTCCTTGGTACTGAAAAATGGTTCGAATATCTTGTCCCGAACCTCAGCACTGATTCCGATGCCGTCATCCTCGACCTCGGCCACCACCTGGTTTTCTTTTTGGTAGGTACGGATCACAATCCGACCGGCCACCGGAGTGTCCTGTCGTTCATTTTTTTCGTTGATGGCGTCGCGGGCGTTGGCCACCAGGTTGAAAAAAACCTGCTGCAGCCGGTTGTCGTGGGCCATAATCGGAGCGATTTCATCGGAGAGCTGAAGCTCGATGCGGATGTTGTCCAGTTCGAACTGGCGGCCGACGAGTGAGAAAACCGCCTGAATGGGCTTGTTGATGCATACCCGCTCCATAACCAGATCGGCCTTTCGGCCGAAAGAACGAAGCGTGTTGATGATTTCGGCTGCCCGATCGACCTGGGTGCTTATCTCGCTGACCACCTTATGGAGATCAGCCGGAGGAATATCACGTCTTTGCTCGGACATCATGGCCAGAAAATCACTCCCCATCTTGATAGCGTTGAGCGGCTGATTCAGTTCGTGGGCAATCCCGGCTGACATTTCCCCCAAGGATTTCATCTTGCTGGCCTGAATCAACTGGGCGTCCTTTTCGATCATTTCGGTGATGTCGGTCGAAGCCAGAACGATAGACGGCTGACCCTTGTAGGTAATATTGCAGGCGTGCAGGTTGACGTAAAACGGTTTGTTGCCTTTCTGATAATGAAGCGCCTTCGGATAACTGATCAATCCCTGGTCGTCGCTCTGTCCCTGCAGTGCTTGAAAATACTCATGGGTGTGCTCCGGCGCCAGCTCCGTGAAGGATTTCCCAATCAGTTCTTCCCGATTATAGCCGTAGACCTCAACGGCTCGAGGATTGGCATCGATGATCTCAAAAGTTCTGTGGTTGACGACAAAAATAGGGTCCGGACCGCTGTCGAAAAGCGACCGGTATTTTCTCTCAGACTCTCTCAGCCGCCGTCGGTAAAGCCGGATGCTCCAGATCATGTTGTGGAAAGAATCTGCCAGCTGCGTGACCTCGTCGCCCTTTTGGTGTCTGTAAAAACGACAATCCCGGCAAATCGGCAGCGCTTCCGCAAGGTCGTCCCTGGTCCCGTCCAGATGCAAGCAAGGGTAATCGGTGTTGACAAACGCGGGGCACTCCATCGGCTCCCCGGCCTTGGAACCCGGCTCGAAGTCAAGTTTCACGTCGAAGTTGCCCTTGCTCAATTCGTCTGAAATCCGGGTCAGTCTAGAGATCGGCATGGTGATATTCTTGGCCAGACGCAGGCTGATAATGAAAATAATGACAATGACCAGGGAGAGGAATCCGAGAAACGTGAATCGCAGTTTGGCAACCAGCTGATCTATGTGAGTCTTGTTGAGACCCACATGAACCGTTCCGATGCGGTAGATTCCTTGGGTAATGGGTATGGCGATGTCATAGGCCTTTTGGTCGCTGAACTGCGACAGGCGTACGCTCTTGGACTCGTCCGGAGGTACGCTGTTGGCAAGACGCAGGGACTCGGGAAACGGACGGGTCAGGGTATGGCTCAGGACCTGTTCCTCGGGATCGCTCACGAAGATGTAAGAGACAAGATGCTGGCGTTCCTTGAGTTTCGCCTCATCGAAGATCAGGTTGAGGAGTTCGGGATAGTTCTTGTCCAGAATGTATCCGCTGCTGCGCCCGGCAATCGTCCGGGCAATCGCAATCCCGCGCAACTCGAGTTCGGAAATCAGAGTGGACACGAGGATCCAGCGGGCGAGCAGCGCAATAGTGGCGCTGATGACCAGGATAACTACCAGGATGGAAAAAAAAATTTTGTTTTTAAGGCTGATATTTCGGAAGCTTTTTGTCGCTTCGCGGAGTATATCCTGTTTCATGGCCGGCTCAATTTGAGGCAACAAGCTGGGCTTTGATGTCAGCCCAATTTTTGATCAGAGAGAACTGGCCGTTCTCCAATCTGGTGAAATAAACGCGGTCCAGTCCCTGGTGGTCGCTGGGGCTGAAGGCGATGTTAATGTCCAAACCCAATGGAAAATCACGGATCGACTCGAGCGCATCTATGAACCCTTCACGGGTAAGGTCGGGCCCGGCCCGTTCGAGTCCTTCGACCAAGACGCGGGCATTGATAAAACCCTCCAATCCGACGAAGTTGGGCTGGTCATCCGGGTAGTAACGCTTGAGCAACGTGACATAACCAACTTCCCCTGTGAGCAGGGGGCTGGGATCGTTCCGATCGGGGGGTGGAACCACCTGCGACATGATGACCGTGATGTCCTGCTGGTTTGCGAGGCGCCGGGCCAGTTCATCGGCTCCCACAAACGATACCAGATAAAAAACGGAACGAAAGCCCTGTGCGTGGGCGAGCTTGATGAATTTGGCGCACGGGTCATAGGTTCCAATCATCACAACGGCCTCGGCTCCCGAGGACATGATTTTGTTCAATCCTTCCTGCACATCGAGTGTGCCTCGGGCATAGGATCCTCCGGCAACCGGGGCCAACCCATACCCTTTCAAAGCAAGTTCGGTTCCGGTCAGACCGTCGAAACCGTAGGCGTCGTACTGGTAGAAAACAGCTATCTTTTTGAGGCCCAGATCGTTGACCAGGTGGCTGACGGCAGCCCCGGTCTCCTGGTAGTAGGACGCTCGAATGTTGATCAGGTAGCGGTCGAACGGATCGCGCAGTGCGTTTGCACCGGTGAACATGCCCAGCAGAGGAATGTGTACTTCCTCGATCAGGGGGAGAATCCGCACTGTCGTCGGGGTCCCGACGTAACAAAAAAGGGCGAACACCCGGTCTTCAATGATCAGTTTTTGGGTATTCGCAAGACACATCGGCGGGTCGTAACTGTCATCGAGGGCAATGACCTTGATAGCGCGGCCATGAATTCCACCCTGGGCGTTGACGTGGTTAAGGTAACACATTGCCCCACGCAGGGTTTGGGTTCCCAGGAAACTGGCATGGCCGCGGAGGGCCAGCGATGATCCCAGTAGAACCTCGCTGTTGGTTACACCCGGGGTATTGATCACCGGGACCACGCGCTCATCCGCAGGGCGGCAAGCTGCCAAAGAGGCACACACAATCAATGCGGCGAGAAAACCCGCTCGCAGCATGTGGCACGATGTCGGCACCATGACTGCGATCGCTTTGTAAAATGCAAGACACTCAGTTAAAATTTTAAGGAAAAGGGTCAGGAAACGAGGTCGGTTCATAACTTCGAGTAACGACATGATCCGCTCCCTGTCGAGCGAAATCCCGGATGGCGAAATTGCCAACGGCAGGGCATTGAAGCTCGCTCTTTCGGCAACTGAACCTCGATGCGCCGGAGGGGATGCGGCGCTTTTTCCCCGGCTGTAAGGTCTTTGAAGAAAAGGATGCCGTCAAGATGTCTTTCGATTAATCAATAAAAAAACCCGCTTGGCGGTTTCAAAACAAGATTGCGCACTAGATCTCTCATCCGATTGAACTGCCGCGCAATCAGGAGTGACATCAACAGACCTGAAACCAGTATTATCCAACTATCCGACGCGATTGTGCGTGTCAAGAACGATTTTTCGGCGCTGTTTCAGCATGAATTAAGGGCCAGCCTGGTAGATTGTCTTAGACGGCCTGATTCTCTACAGAAAGCAGAGCACCGGTGGTCGTCTTTTTGCCGATATCTTCACCACAGACGACTACGATACGTTATGTCGGAACTATCCGGGCAAAAAGTGTGTCAGACGGCGGGCGTTGTCCGGTTGACTTTTGCTACCACGGCCAGATCGCCTTCAAATGCACCAGGCTCGGGTCGAGGGCCTCTTCGGTATGCGGTTCGAGGGTAATGACCGGCGGGGTGTCGTTGAGATTTTTCAAGCGTTTGAAAAGGTATTGGAAGTCGATCGTCCCCTGCCCCATAGCGAGGTGATCGTCCCGCAGCCCGTGATTGTCGTGCAGATGCACCTGGCCCAGGTGCCGTCCCAGAATGTCGAGCCAAGCAGCCAGCGGGGCCTGACCGAATGCCGCCTGATGCCCGGTATCCAGGCAGAAGCCCACGCCCTGGCTTGCCAGGTTTTCGAAAAGGGGCTGGAGTTCTTCGGGACCGCTTTCGTACACGTTTTCAAGCATCAGGCGGCAACCGGCCGAATTCAATCATTGCGCCAGCCAGCGCCACATCTCGAGGCTGTTCTCCAGCCACTCCTCGAGCAGGTAGGCATAGCGCTTCCAATCATAACCGGCATGGCACACCACGGTTTTAGGGCTGAACAGCGTCGCCACCTCGAGCAGCTGTTCGAAGCGTTGGCGCGTTACAGCGCGGATCTGCGGGTCGATAGAACCGGACGACATGTCGATGAACGGGCCGTGCAGCGTGATCGTCAATCCCCGGTCTTTGATCCGTGTGGCCATCTCGCCGAATTCGGCCGGAGAGAAACGGTCCAGTGCCACGGCATCGATGCCGATTTCAGGATTCAGCCCACGGGCAAGGAAATTTTCCGCATATCGATCCCACAGCATGGTGAAGGGAACGTTGACCTGAACCCGGCTAAGCAACTCTTTCATGGTACAACTCTCTCCAATGTCCACACCGCCGGTCTGCTGCCGGCAATATGGGCCATTAAACATACCCGAGCCTCTCCCCGCCAGGGCGCAGCGTCTCTAAACCGTTTTGGCGGATCCAGTTGTCGATCTCCTGGACCAAAATGCGGTAATAGGCTTCCGAACCCCCGAGGCCCCGCCGACCGAAAAAGTAGTTGATCTCGAGAAAGAAGGGGGTTGCTGATGCGGCCCCTTCAGGAAAGAGCAGGTCGAAACCCGCCAGATCGATACGGGTGAATCGGCAGAAATTCCTGACGGCGGAAACGGCCGAAGCCCGAAGCTCGGGATCGGTACTGAAAAATCGATTTGTCCGCCGCCGTGCCAGGTTGGCACACCAGATCTCCCGGTCCGGTTGCACCCGCCAGTAGGCGACGCAACGGCGCCCGATGACCGCCACCCGCAGGCTGCGGTTGCCGGCCGGGATCATCTCCTGCAGGAGAAAACCGCGCTGGCCGGTCTTCTCGCACGCTGCCGCCTTTGCCAGAACCTCTTTCAGGTGCAAGGCCGAGTCCACCCGGTGAACGGTTTCCCCCTCGCCGCCCCAGTCGAACTTGAACACGCAGGGAAACCCGAACGGCAGATTGTCCGGCAGATCGTCCATAACCCGCCGGCAGCGGCGATAGAACTCCGCCGTATCGCCGAAGGCAAGAGTCCGGGGGTGCCGCACGCCGGCTTTTTTGAAGAGGGCCGCCTGCCCGGTTTTTCCGGGATACGCGAAACGGGCATCGTAATTCGGGAAATACACGGCACAGGTTTCGCGCACCATGTCATAGAGATCCCGGCGGCACCCCTGCGGCAAAATGACGGCGTCCGCCGCCGCAACCGCCCGCCGGTCCTCTGCGCCGGGCGCACGCCCGGCGCAGAGGATCTGGCGATCCGCGGCAAAAAGGGGGTGAAACGAGAGGATCATCGGCGGTCAATACCCGAATTTTCTGAGCGCGCGCGTGTCCCGGCTCCAATTTTTCTGAACCCGGACGAAGAGTTTCAGAAAAACCTTCACGCCCAGAAACCGTTCGAGTTCCAGGCGGGACTTTTCGCCGATCGACTTCAGCATGCGGCCGCCCTTGCCGATGACGATGGCCTTCTGCGAATCGCGCTCCATATGGATGGTGGCGTGAATTCGCACCAGCGCGCCCTTCTTTTGCTCCTCGAAGGCCTCGATCGTCACCGCCGTGGCATACGGAATCTCCTCGCCGGTGAGCCTGAACACCTTCTCGCGGATCATTTCGGCCGCGATGAAGCGCTCCGGAAGATCGGTGACGGCATCTTCCGGAAAAAGCGGCGGGCCGGCGGGCAGGAGCGTTTCCAGCGCCGCCAGCAGCCGGTCCACCTGCGCGCCCGTCTCGGCGCTGACCGGCACGATGTCCTTGAAGGGATACGCCGCCGACCAGCGGTCGATCAGCGGCAGCAGGTCGTTTTTATCTATCAGGTCGATCTTGTTCGGCGCCAGGACGACCGGCTTTTTGCCGGCCTTGATCTTTTTGACCATCAGCCCTTCGGACGCCGCATCCGAGCGGGCCGCATCGATGAGAACCAATATGACATCCACCTCCTCCAGGCTCGACAAGGCCGTTTCGACGATGCGGACGTTCAAGGGGCCGCCGGCCTTGTGCACGCCGGGGGTGTCGATGAAAACGAGCTGGGCCTGGGGGCGGTGCAAAACACCCAGAATGCGGTTGCGGGTCGTCTGCGGCTTGTTGGAAGTAATCGATATCTTCTGGCCGAGAACCCGGTTCAGCAAGGTCGATTTACCCACATTGGGCGCTCCGACGATGGCCACGTAGCCGGATTTGAACTCCGGGCCGGTCGGCATGAAATGGGGATGCGTCATGTATCGGAAACCGGATAAGACGATGGTATCGACAGGTCAATCCTGCGCCACACCTCTTCCCGCCCCTGGCGGGTCTTGGCCGAAAACGAAACGATGTCGCCGGGCGCAACCCGCAGCGCTGCGGCGGCGCGGCGCACACTGGCCTGCTGCTGCGACCGCGAGAGCTTGTCGATTTTGGTCAGCACCAGGATGGTGGCCACGGGCTGGAGACCGAGCCGGTCGACGAGGACCGATTCCTCCGCCCCCGGCGTCCGGCGACTGTCCATGATCAGCACCAGGGCTTTCAGGGTCGCGCGCGTGGCCAGGTAGGTTTCGATCATCGGGGCCCAGCTCTTGCGGATGACGCCCGGCACCTTGGCATAGCCGAATCCGGGGATGTCGACCAACACCAGCTCGCCGTTGACCTCGAAGAAGTTGATCAGTCGGGTGCGCCCGGGGGTCGAGCTGGTTTTGGCCAGACGCTTGCGGTTCACCAGGGCATTGATCAGGGAGGATTTGCCGACGTTGGAGCGCCCGGCGAAAACGACTTCCGGCAGCCGGGCCGGGGGATAGTGCGCGGCGTTGGCGGCACTTTTGATGAATTCGGCGGACCTGATGATCACGTCATTTTTCTCTTTTCAGGTAGGCCTCCAGCCGGTCCATGCCCTCGGCGATGTTCTCCATGGAATTGGCATAGGAAAACCGCAGATATCCTTCGCCGTTTTGACCGAAATCGATGCCGGGCGCCACGCCGACGTGAGCGCGGGCCAGAATGTCGAAGGCCAGGTCATAGGAATTGCCCGACAGGTGCCTGGCATTGGCGAAAACGTAGAACGCGCCGGTCGGCTCGACGGTGATGCCGAAGCCCATGGCCTTGAGGCGCGCGAGCATGAACCGGCGGCGCTCGTTGTAGATGGCCTTCATCCGCGCCACATCCGCTTCGGCCTGGGTCAAAGCGGCCATGCCCGCCCGCTGGACCATTGAGTTGGCGGAGATGAAAAAGTTCTGGTGGAGCTTTTGCATCGGCCGCACGAAGGCCTTGGGGGCGATCGCGTAGCCGAGCCTGAGGCCGGTCATGGCATAGAGTTTCGAAAAGCCGTTGAGCACGAACGCCTTGTCGGTGTACTCCAGGATCGAATGCTCCCGGCCCTCGTAGACCAGCCCGTGGTAGATTTCATCGGATACGATCCAGGGCCCCATCGCGGCGATTTCCCGCATGCGGTCGGGACTCAGAAGGTTGCCGGTGGGATTGGACGGCGAGTTGATGACAATGGCGCGGGTGCGGCCGGTCGTCTTGGCGCGGATGGCGTCGGGACGGAACTGGAACCCGTCGTCTTCGGACACAGGAATAAACACCGGCTCGCCGTCCACGAACCGGATGAAATTGGGGTAGCAGGCGTAGTGCGGGTCGGAAACGATCACCTGGTCGCCCGGGTCGAGCAGGGCGGCGAAGAGAAGCATCATGGCCGGCGAGGTGCCGGAGGTCACGATGATCTGATCGGCACCGACCGCTACGCCATACTGCGCGCGATAATAGCCGCAGATGGTTTCCCTGAGTTCCGGCAAACCGAGGCTGTGGGTGTAATGGGTGTGACCGTCATCGAGCGCCCGGCAGGCGGCGGCCTTGACGCACGGCGGGGTGTCGAAATCCGGTTCGCCCACTTCCAGATGGATGACGCGCACGCCCTCACGTTCCAGTTCATGGGCCTTTTCGAGGACGTCCATGACAATGAAAGAGGTGATGTTTTCGGTGCGTTTGGCGACCACTGCCCCCTCCTTTGATAAAATGCCGGGTTCGACAGATGCCATCTGCCGATTCAGACGACTTTGTTGAGCGGGTATTCGATGATGCCCTCGGCCCCGGCCTTGAGCAGTTGCGGAATGAGGTCCCGCACGACCCCGGTGTCAACGACGATTTCGACCGAAAACCAGTTCGATTTGTACAAATGCGCCACCGTGGGGGCATTCAGGCTCGGCAGGAGCGCCACCACCGTCTCGATCTGCTGCTCGGGCACGTTCATTTTAAGACCAACCAACTTTTCCCCCAGCAGGGCGCCCTTCAGCAGCAGCGCAATCTGCTCGACCTTGGTCCGCTTCTCGCTGTCCTTCCAGGCATCATGGTTGACGATCAACTGGGTGTTGGTCTGCATGAGCTCGTAAATGATGCGCAGCCCATGGGCCTTGATGGTGCTGCCGGTTTCGGTCACCTCGACGATCGCATCGGCGAGACCGGAAACCACCTTGGCTTCGGTGGCTCCCCAGGAGAACTCGACCGTCACGTTGATGTGGCGCTCGGCAAAGAAGCGCTCGGTGAAGCGCAGCAATTCGGTGGCGATCTTGCACCCTTCCAGCTCTTCTATTTTCTGGATGCCGGAGTCATAGGGCACCGCCAGCACCCAGCGCGCCGGCCGGGCACTGACCTTGGAGTAAATCAGGTCCGCCACCACCCGCACATCGGAGCCGTTTTCCGCAATCCAGTCCTTGCCCGTCAAACCGGCATCGAGTGTGCCGTTTTCCACGTAGCGCGACATTTCCTGGGCCCGGCAGATGGCGCATTCGATCGAATCGTCGTTGATCTCGGGAAAGTAGCTACGGCCGTTGACGTTTATTTTCCAGCCCGATCTTTTAAAGAGCGCTATCGTGGCACTCTGGAGGCTGCCCTTGGGAATCCCCAGCTTCAACCGTTTTTTCATTTGCCGTAGACCTCCTCGGGATCAAAAACCGGCTCGCCGATGACCGTGGTGGTTCCCTTGTCGTCGACGACTTTCAGGTGAAAACAGCTCCGATGGCCGGTGTGGCAGGCCGCGCCGCCAACCTGTTCGACTTTGAGCAACACCGTGTCGGCGTCGCAATCGATCCGAATTTCCTTGACCAATTGAAGATGCCCCGACGTCTTGCCTTTGATCCAAAGCGCGCGGCGGCTGCGGCTGTAATAGGTCGCCCGGCCGGTTTTCAGGGTCATTTCCCATGCCTCGCGGTTCATGTAGGCCAGCATGAGCACATCACCGGTGCCCTCATCCTGGGCAATGGCCGGTATCAGGCCGCCTGATTTATCGAAATCGGGTGTCATCATCGTTCATCCACCATCGACCGATCTGAAAGTGTCCGGCTGTCGGGCACAGATTGCCCTGTGCCTCTATAAGTTTTTTTGATAAACTATGTTGAGTAGCGATAACCACCATGAAAGTCAATTTATTTTTCCTTTGCCGCATATTGGCAACTTGCCTCGGCGGCCTTATTCTGATAGACGAAAACAAATAAAGTCGCCGTTTGTGATCTATTTAGGGCACGCGGAAACCTTCTCAACTCATAACCGTTCGCAACCATCAGAGATCTGCAATGGCAAAGCCAAAACAAGCCCCCGAAAAATCGAACCCCACCAAAAAACGCCGGGTCGGGCGTTTCATCTTCCGCCTGTTCCTGCTGATGATGCTGATCGGCATTGTGGCGGGCGCCGCGGGTGCCGTCGGTCTTTATTATTACATCAGCCGGGATTTGCCCAAGATTTCAAGCCTGAAGGATTATCATCCACCCGTCATCTCCACTGTATACGCGGACGATGGCCGCAAGATCGGCGAATTTTTCAATGAACGGCGGATCGTCGTCCCGCTGACCGACGTCCCCGATCTGTTGATCAAGGCCTTTGTCGCCGCCGAAGATTCCCGTTTCTTCACGCACCGGGGAATCGATCTGGTGAGCATCACGCGCGCCTTTATCAAAAATCTCGAGGCGGGCGGCATCGTCCAGGGCGGCAGCACCATCACGCAGCAGGTGACAAAATCGTTCTTGCTGACACCGGAAAAAAGTTACACCCGCAAGATGAAAGAGGCCATTCTGGCTTTCCGGATAGAAAAAGCCCTGAAAAAAGAGGATATTCTTTTTCTCTACCTCAACCAGATCTATTTGGGACACGGGGCTTACGGCGTCGAAGCGGCGGCCGAAAACTACTTCGGTAAAACCGCGCGCGACATGAACCTGGCCGAATGCGCCATGCTGGCCGGACTGCCGCAGGCGCCCAGCCGGTATTCCCCTTTCCGATATCCCGACCGCGCCAAGCAGCGCCAGATTTATGTCCTCAACCGCATGGTCGCCGAGGGCGTGATTACCGCCGGCGAGGCCACGGCGGCCATCGACACCCCTCTCGACATCCGGCCGCGGCGCAACTGGTATATCGAAGAGGTGCCGTTTTACACGGAATACGTGCGCCAGTACATCGAAAAGAAATACGGGACCGATGCGCTCTATAACAAGGGCTTGCAAATTTACACCGCCGTGAACATCGACATGCAGAAAATCGCCCACCAGCAAGTCGAAAAAGGGCTGCTGGAACTGGACAAACGCCAGGGGTACCGGGGAGCGCTCCAGCAGCTCGCCCCCGAAGCCATCGAAGCCTTCGTGCAGGATCTCCAACAACAATCGACCGAAAGCCTTCCGGTGGCGGGGCAGACGGTTACGGGCGTCGTCGTTCAGGTGAACGATGTCAATAAAACCGTCGCCGTCCGGATGGCCGGGGGCCAGGGCATCATCGCCATCGCGGATATGGACTGGGCGCGCGTGCCGAATCCCGATGTCGCCTACCACGCCCGGATGATCAAGCGGCCCGGGGAAGCCTTGCACAGCGGCGATGTGATTCTGGTTCGTTTTAAGGACAGGCGCCCTGACTCGGACCTGTGGAACCTGGCGCTGGAGCAGGTGCCCAAGGCCCAGGGGGCGCTGTTGTGCATCGAGGCCGAAACCGGCGCCGTCCGGAGCATGGTCGGCGGACGCGATTTCCGGGACAATCAGTTCAATCGGGCGCTGCAATCCAGACGCCAGCCCGGTTCGGCCTTCAAACCGATCATTTATGCCGCCGCGATCGACAAGGGGTATACACCGGCCACCATCGTCATCGATTCCCCGATCGTGTTCATGGACCGCGAGCAGGACGTCAAATGGAAGCCCAAGAATTACGGCGAGAAATTCTACGGACCCACCCTGCTCAGGCAGGCGCTGGCAAAATCCAGAAACGTCATTACCATCAAGATCCTCCAGGATATCGGTATCGACTATGTGATGGACTACGCGCACAAGCTGGGCATCGAGTCGACCTTGAACCGCGATCTGTCGCTGGCCCTGGGCTCCTCGGGCGTGTCGCTGCTGGAGCTGGTCAGCGCCTATTCCGTTTTCACCAACCACGGCTGGCGGGTGGAGCCGCGGTTCGTGACGCGCGTGCTCGACCGCAACGGCCATGAACTCGAAAACATCATCCCTGCCAGGCAAAAAGTGATCGATCCGAGCACCGCCTTTATCATGACCAGCCTGCTCGAAGGCGTGGTCCAGGACGGTACGGGGTGGCGGGCAAAAACGCTCAACCGCCCGGTGGCCGGAAAAACCGGCACGACCAACGACCTCTATGACGCCTGGTTTATGGGCTTCACGCCGGAATACACGGCCGGCGTGTGGGTCGGCTTCGACGAGGAAGCCTCGCTGGGTCAGCTTGAAACCGGCTCACAGGCAGCCAGCCCGATCTGGGTTGGCTTTATGGAACGCGTTCTGGCGAACAAACCCGTACAGGAATTTCAAGTGCCCGAAGGCGTCGTTTTCACCCGCATCGATGCCGAAACCGGTCTGCTGCCGGTCGCCGAATCCCAGAAAACGATTTCCGAATGTTTCAAGGAGGGCACCGATCCGACCCAATACGCCCCCAAGCCGGGCGTGGCGACCGAGCCGGAGCAGTTCTTCAAAATGGACATGTAACGAATTGCTTCGCAATTCGTGATGAAAGAAAAGGTTGCGCAATTTGTGACAAAAGCAGGAGGGGCACGGAAATTCCGTGCCCCTCCTGCTTTTGAAATGCCCCCGGCGGCCCTGCGGGACTGCCGGGATTCCTATTTAATTCCGTTTCAAAACCATATTTTGTAGGGGCGAAAAATTTTTCGCCCCTACATGCTCGGATCCGCGGAACCCTTTTAGTTACATACGAAGCCTGTCAGTGCGCGTTGACGGCGGCGGTCTGCTGTTTTTTCAGCTTCTTGCGTTCGTCGATCGGCAGGGTCAGGGTCGGGTCCTTGCGGATGCGGATCTTCTGCATGAAGTAGACCAGGACCCACAAGGCGATGCCGGCGCCGTCCACGATGAAGGTCGGCACGTCGATGCCGGTGACCGCCATGACCATGTGCGGGAAGAAAAGAATCAGCGTAGCCACGGCGCAGATGGCCCATTCCAGCAATGTCGTGGCGCACAGGAAGTAGCCCATGGTCAGGCTGCCGAAGGCGATGGTGCCCAGGATGATGGTGATGCCGGTGGAGATGACCTGGTACCAGGGCATGATATTATCGGGTCCGCCCAGCAGGAATCCCGGGGAAAAGGCAAATAAAAATGGCCCGACATAGAGCATCTTGGCGAACTTGAACGAGGTCCAGCCCGTCTTCCAGGGGTCCGAACCGGCAATGGCCGCCCCGGCATAGGCCGCCACGCACACCGGCGGCGTGATGTTGGAGTCCTGGCTGAACCAATAGACGATCATGTGCGAGGCAATCAGGGCCCAGGCCACCTGGCCCGTTATCAACTCGCGTTGAGGATCGCCGGGCAAAAGTTCGCCCAGGGGCAGCTGCAGCTCCATGAACCCCACGCCCCACTGGCTGCGGGTGATCATGTCGGCCAGGGCACCGACGGCCAGCACGGCCGTAATCAGGTAGGCCGCGGTCACCGGCACGCCCATGCCGAGCACCAGGGAGGCCAGACCGACCAGCAGGATGGCGATGATCAGGTTGCCGGCCGACAGTTCGATGATGATCTGCGAGAACCGCAGGCCGATGCCGGTCAGCTGAATCGTGCCGACGATAATGCCGATCACCCCGACCGTCGCCCCGATGATCAGGGTGGCGCGGGCGCCCTCGTTCATGGCGGCGAAGATTTCCTTGGGCCCCATGCGGCTGTCCTTGGTGAACCAGCTCACGCCGACGCACGAGAGGATCGACCAGAAGGCCGCATACCCCGGCGAATAGCCCAGAAGCATCATCACCACGATAATGACCAGCGGCACCGACATGAACCACTGCTGCTTGAGGATCGTCCAGGCCGTCGGCGCGTCGTCCTCGCGGATTCCGACCAGGCCGTAGCGCTTGGCCTCGTAGTGGATCATCACGAACACCGACAGGAAGTAGATCACAGCCGGAAAAATGGCCATGAGCATGATCTTGACATACGGGATCTCGGTCATCTCGGCCATGATGAAGCCCCCGGCACCCATGATCGGCGGCATGAACATGCCACCGATGGAAGCCGACGGCTCGATGGCGCCGGCCACGTGCGGCCGGAAACCGGCCTTTTTCATCAAGGGTATGGTGAAGGAGCCGGTGGAGACGGTATTGGCGATGGCCGAACCCGACACCGAACCGAAGAATCCGGAGGCCAGCACGGCCACCTTGGCCGGTCCGCCCACCGCCTTGCCGGCCAGCGCCATGGGCAGGTCGATGAAGAAGCGGCTGGCGCCGGAAAATTTCAGGAAGGACCCGAAGAAGATGAACAGGATCACGTAGGTCACCAGCACCGAGGCCATGATGCCGAAGACGCCCTCCTGCTTATAGTAGATGTGGTTCAGGGCGCGGTCCATTTTAAAGCCCGTATGGGCAAAGGAATCGATCACCGGCACGCTGTGGAGAAGATCGCCGTAAAACGCATACAGCAGGAAACTGACCCCCACCAAGGTCATCGACCAGCCCAGCACGCGGCGGGCCACATCCAGGGAAATCAGAATACCCAGAAAACTGACGGCGGTGTCAAGGGCCGATTCGGAGCCCATCCGGTAGTTTATCGCGGCGTATTCGACGATGTAGTAGCCGACCACGAAGACGGCCGCCAAAGCCAAAAAAATGTCCATGGCGATCGGGGCCCGGCCGTCGTTTTGGCCCCAGTGACGGAGCGGAACGAAGAAGACGCCCGCCGCCGCCAGGCTGATGACGGCATAGACCCAGTTCACGCCGGTGAAGGGCTGCCGGGCGCCCTGGGTGCCCAGCAGAAAGTGAAGCGTGAAGTAGAAACTCAGAAATAGGGTAAGTAAGGGAATCACGCTGTCGACGTAGTACCCGAATTTATTCGGTGTGGCGGAAGTGTAAGGATAACTGAGGAAAATCAGCACGTAGGTGATCATCACATACAGGCCGAGAAAGTACTGGGTGTCCACGGGTGTGGCGGCGCAGTACATGTAAAAGAGCACCATGCCGACCGCCAGGCTGGAGCACAGCCAGTACCAAAAGCCGGTCATGGCTCGGCCGGACTTGGAATCCTTGGCGACGATCTCTTTCAGTTTTTCCTGATCGGCCGCCGTGGTGGGAACCTCTGGTTCGGTCATGTCGTTTTCCTTTGGACAGCCGGCAGGCGCCGCCGACAGCTCGATTGACGGCCGCAAGGGGAAACGCAGCGCGCGCTTCCCCCGCGGGCCTTTAACTGGCTGGAACCAGTCTTGACACTACGGCTTCAGTTTGGCCGGAATCTCCTTGCCCTTCTCCTTCCAGAACTTGACCGCCCCGGGATGCAGCGGCACCGAAGCGCCGGTGAAACCATTTTCAAGATTCATTTCAGCAAAAGTCTTCTTGGCCATCACCATGGCCTCCATGCCCTTTTTGGACCAGAGCGTCTTGGTGACCGTGTAGATCAGATCATCGGACAGGTCCTTGTTGACGGTCAGGATGGTGGAATCCTGGAAGGTCTTGGTGGCGGGCATGTCCTTGCCGTAGGTTCCGGCCGGAATAACCACCGGCGAGTAAGCGTAGGCATCGTAGAACCCGGTTTTTTCGGCATCGACCCCCACATCCACCAGCGCGATCGGCACCTGGACGGCGGCTTCGATGATGGAGCGGTTGGGATAGCCCACCAGAACCCAGAAGGCGTCGATCTTGCCATCCTGAAAAGCACTCGCCGCCTGACTGTAGCCCAAGAAGTCGGGATTGAAATGGTCCCACAAGCCGATGTGTCGGAAAAAACGCTCCGCACTGGCAGCGGCCCCGGAGCCGGCGTTGCCGAGCGCCACGCGCTTGCCCTTCAGGTCCATGGCGCTTTTGATACCGGAGTCGGCCCTGACGACCAGCTGCGCCGGAGCGCCGTAAAGGTAGCCCACCGAGCGGATGTTGTCATACTTGACGGGATCCTGGGGCAGCTTGCCGGCGAAGCCCAGGGCACTGTCGACGGCATAGCACAGGCCGAAATCGGACTCGCCGTTGTGGACGCGTTTAACATTCTCCACCGAACCGCCGGAACCGACCGAAGAGGCCTTGATATTCGGATGTACCTTGGGAACATAAACCGCCATGGCATTGGAAAACGTGTTGAAGGTTCCACCGGTGGGACCGCCGCCGATCTTGACGCTGTAGTCGGCCGCCGGGGCCGGGGTGATGCCCAGCGCAATGAGGGCCATAGCCAGTAGTCCGATAACAAGATGTTTCTTCATTCAAGCTCCTCCTTTTTTATGGTTTGCGAACTGTCAAATTTTTGACATTGCCTCTTTTTATACACCCTCTCGATAAAGGCGTAAATTCATGATCTTCTGACTTTCCTGTACGAAAAAACCGGATATTCCTGTCAGAAAATTTCTTACGATGGACGGACACCAGGCTATAAATCGATCAGGCGCTTCTTAATGGCAAAACGCGACAGTTCGGCATTGTTGCGCAAATCGAGTTTTTTCAGCAGGCGGTAGCGGTAGGTGTCGACGGTTTTGATGCTGATGCCGTACATCGAGGCGATCTCGCGGTTGGTGTTGCCCAGGGCGAGCCGCCGCAGGACCTGCAATTCGCGCAGGGACAACGCGTCCAGGGCCGTTTGCCCCTTCTTGCCGCGGGCGACCCTCAGGGCCAGGGCTTCGGCCGCCTCGTCGGTGAGGTAGCGGCTGCCGCCGATGATGCGGCGGATGGCGTTGACCAGCTGCTCGGGGGCGGACTGTTTGGTGATGTACCCCATGGCCCCGGCCTCGATCGCCCGCACCACGTACTGACCTTCCTCGTGCATGGTCAACACCAGGACCGGCAGTTTCGGATGAAGATCGTTGAGCCGGCTGATGACCTCGAGGCCGTCCAGACCGGGCATGGAAATGTCCACCACGGCCACGTCGGGCACTTGCGTCTCCACAGCGCGCAGGGCTTCGCGCCCGTCGGCGGCCTCGGCGATCACCTCCATGTCACCGCTCTCTTCGATCAGCCGGCGCAGACCGGCGCGAACGATGCCGTGGTCATCGGCTAAAAGGACTTTAATCATCAAGCAGCCGCCATCAGCCCCCCTGGGCACCCTCCACCGGCACGACGAGAAAAACCCGTGTGCCCTTGCCCGGTGCGGAAATAATTTCCAATCGACCGCCGGCCAGTATGGCCCTTTCGTTCATGCCCGCCAGACCCAGGCCCTCGTTTTCCCCCAGGTCGGCCGTGTCGAAACCGCGGCCGTCGTCGGTCACCGCCACGGTCAAATTTCCGTTGGTCAGCTCCAGCCGAACGTCCACGTGGCCGGCGGCGGCATACCGGGCCACATTGGTCAAGGCTTCCTGGACGATCCGGTAGGCGGCGGTCGACACCGTTTCACTGCAGGCGGGAATGGTGCCATGCTCGAAAGCGCAGGTGATGCCGGTGCGCTTTTCGAAATCGGTGGTAAACAGCTCCAGCGCATCGACCAGACCCAGGTCGTCCAGAATGCCGGGCCTCAGGCGGAAAGCCAGATTGCGCACGTCCGCAATGGTTTTATCGATCAGGTGGGACATTGTCAATGCCCGCTCGGATGCCCTGGCATCGCAGGCCTTGAAGTGTTCCTGGAGCCAGACGGCATCCAGGCGCAGCGCCGTCAACATCTGACCGAGTTCATCGTGAAGCTCCCGGGCGATGGCCGCGCGCTCTTTTTCCTGGTTGGCCAGAATGTTTCCCGACAGCCGGCGAAGCTGGTCGCGGGCCTTTTTGGCCACGGTGATATCCGTGGCGATGCTGCACATGCCGCGGGGCTCGCCGGCCTCGTCGTAAACCGGGAATTTGATCGACAGGTAGGTGTGAACGCCGTCACCGTGTAAAATCCGCTCTTCGACCTGCTGCGAGCGTCTTTCGGTCAGCACCTCGCCGTCGCGGCGGCGAAACTCGACGGCCACCGCGGCCGGCAGCACCTCTTCGTCCGTCCGGCCCCTTACCTCCTCGTTCTTCACGCCGAAGAGCTGCTCGTAGCGGGAGTTGACGAGCAGATAGCGTCCCAGGGTGTCTTTGAAGTAAACGATGGCCGGTGTGTACTTCAGGATGTCGCTGATTTCCCTGGTGCGCAGATGGACCTGGCGCTCGAGGTCCCGGGAGTAGCGGCTCAATTCCTCCTTGGCCCGCTCGAGGGCTTCTTCGGCCCGTTTGCGCTCGGTTACGTCGATCGATACGGCCAGTGTCCGCGTCATCTTGCCGGTGGCATCCCGGTCGGCAATGGCCGAGAGCAGGATGTCGATCTCGCGGCCGTCTTTCTTGACGAACCGGTAGGGAACTTCCTTGCAGCTGCCGTTTCTGAAAAAGGCGGGAAAAACCTCTTCCTCGGCATACCGGCGGGAGGCCTCGGTCATGAAATCGGTCAGCTTCTGACCGATGGCCTCCGATCTGTCGCGGCCCAGGACTTCGGTCCAGTAGTCGCTGACGCTGACCAGGCGGCCCACGGTGTCGATGGAGTGCAGCATGGCGGGGGTGCGGTTGTACAGGGAGCGGTAGCGCTCCTCGCTCTCGCGCAGCGCCTTTTCCATCGAGCGCCGGTGCGAGATCTCCTGGCTGGCCTTGCGATACAAGACGAACACCGAGCCGCCGATCAACAGGCACAAGGCGAGCACCAACGGCCCGGTAATGCGGATCAGCGGCGCGGAGATCGACCTGGAAATGGCCCGGTGGCTGCGCAGCAGCACCACCTTCCAGCCCGGAAACTCGTCGAATTCGACCTGGTTGATCAGATAGCGTTCTCCGGCCAGCATCACATCCCGGTGTTGGGCATTCAGTTCGAGTCCGATCCACTTCCAGGGACCGATGCCGAACTGCCGGTCGGCGGCAATTTTTTTTATCTCTTTCTGGGGCACCTTCCAGGCGAGCTGAAAGAGCCAGTCGCCCCGGTTCGAAATGAAGATCACCCCCCGCGGATCGGTCACCAGCACGATGTCGTCGCTGGTCAGGCCCAACCGGTTTTCGATGACGTCGACCGAGGATTTGATGACCAGAATCCCGACCGGGTCTTCGCCGCCCGGGCCGTAGACCGGATGGCTGTTGTAAACCCCGCGTTTTTCGGAGGTGATGCCCAGGGCCAGGTAGGCGGCCGGCCAGCCCTGAATGGCTTTCTTGAAATAGGGCCGGAACGAAAAGTTTTTACTGACGAAGCTGTCCGCATCGTAGCGGTTGCTCGAAGCGATCGTGGTGCCTTTCGCATCCATCAGGTAGCAGACATCGACTTCGAACGTTCTTTTGAAATGATCCAGGATCGCGTTGGCCTTCTCGATCAGCGGCTGCGCGGGATAGCTCAGGGCTTCGGAAAACACCTCCATCCCGGCCAGGGACCGCACCACCCGGGTATTTTCCAGAAGAGAGGAAGAGATGCTCTTCGTCAGGATCTCCAGCCGCACCCGGGCCTGTCTTTCGGCTTCCGTCAAGGCGGCGGCGTTGACGGCCGAATAGTAGAGATACCCGCCGGCGGCCGCCGAAAAGACCGCCAGCAGGGACAGAACCAGCAGAATCACCCGCAGACGCATGTCGTCTTTTCCCATGATTGCCCCGCCGCGTTCTCCGCGCCGTGATGCCCAGGGTGGATGGTAAGAAAAAAGGGGCCCGAAAATCAGGGCGCCGGCCGCACGGCCAGATCACGGTAGGTGACGACCGCTTCGGCGCCGCGCAGCCGCAGCCCGTCTTCCGGCAAAAAAGAGTCCGGTTCGACGGCCAGATGCCGAAGCCGGTAGTGCCGGCGCAGGGCCTCGATATTGCCGCGTTTCAATCCGTTCAGCTTCGATACGCTGCGGGGATGGGACTGCAGGACGAGCGCCGCCCCGCACCCCCGCGGCCGGTGCGCGAGGAGCCGATCGGCCATTTCCAGAAACAGGGCCGCGTGGACCAGGTGGCCGAAGGCCGGATGGCAGGGCCCGGCCACAACCTCGTCG
>CAVSIM010000003.1:0-139755 GCA_963728055.1 uncultured delta proteobacterium
TGGGGGAGTGGGATAATGTCCGCGTCGCTGGCGACCGGGAATTCATCTGGCGCGCCGAGGCCAAGTTCGGCAAGGACGCTTTCGCTCAAGTCTGCCCGGATGCGCCACTATCTTTTTCACTCGCCGGCCATGCCTCCTTGACCAAGGCGACAAATACGCACGTTAAAACGGTTTTTTTTGGGCTTAGGCGCATCTACCGTGAGGCAGCGCAGTGGTGGCACAACAATGCCGGGGAAAGCTTGTATCTTAAAAACGATGAGCAGGCGGGGCAACGGCCGTTTCCCGCACCCCACGCGATTCTGAGCTCAAAGTACTCGGGGCCTGTATCCCATGTTTTAGTCTCGGACTTTTCCCGGGCGGCGCTTGCATCCGATGACAGTCCCGTAGCCTTATTGGAGAAAGTCTCCCGGCTCGCACGAACGGCTATTTTTCATTGGCCTGATTACAGTATCGATGAAGATTCTCCCATAGATGACCGCATTTTTGAGATTGCATCAAAACATGATGTTCGTCTTCTGGTTCCGGGTGAAACGATCGATGCCAGGGCAGTTGTTATCGTGCGGCCGGAACCGCTAGCGTGGTTGCCTGACAGTATCCCCACCTTCAAGTGTCGGTCCGTTTTTGTGGTCGATGATAAGGTTAGCGGGAGCAAATCGAATGTTACATTAAATGATGCCATTCAGAGGCATATCGAAGCTGTCTTTGGGCATGCTCCGGTATGCCTGCCCAGTAAAATCGCTCAGGAGTGGACTTTTGGCAAGATTTGGCTGCATTAAAACGCGGGCGACTCCGATAGTGATATTTCGCTTTTACATCGGAAGGCAGTACTCACTGCTGGCTTATCGAAGGCGATGCAAAAAGAGGCATACACAAGTGATTCCATCGCCATCGCGGTACCCCAATCGTGAACGGGTTTTTATAGAATAGCCGAAAGAAAGACTCGTTCACGAGCACGTGCACGAGTACGTTCACTGGCACGGGAAAGATGAGACTTCGTAAGGCCGAATTACATAGATATCAGCACTTTCCACTTTCGTTTTACTGAGAATAAATGAATGAACGCGGTTGATTGTCCAAGAACCGTGAACGTGCTCGTGAACGTGAACGTAATCGTGAACGGTTTTTTATAGAAAAAGTAAAACGAAATCGTTCACGTTCACGAGCACGAGTACGTTCAATCAGCTAAAATGGTTTTCGGCATATTGTTTCCAGAAATGAAAACGATAGCTGCCAACTCGTTTTGGTAGGCCCAAAATCAAAATACCACACTTTTATGTAATGCACCGACAACCGAAATGCAGAAGGTTACGGGTTTCGTGCACCCACATTCCGAATCACACGGAATTATATTCCGGAATTTTTGTTTATAAATTCCGGAACGCACGGTAGTATACAGGCCTATGACCCCAGAAATTCCACTTTACCCCAGGCTGATTAAAGATCGCCTCGCCGAGGCGATGGCCGACACTCCCGTGGTCTTGCTGGCCGGCCCGCGTCAAGCTGGCAAGACAACCCTGGTTCGTCAATTGGCGGATCGGGAGATGCGCTATCTTACTTTGGACGATGAGGTGACGCTTTTGGCCGCCCGTGAAGACCCGGTGGGGATGGTGCGCAGTCTTAATCGGGCGGTGATAGACGAAATTCAACGTGTCCCCCAGCTGTTGCTGGCAATCAAAAAAAGCGTGGATGAGGACAGACGGCCGGGGCGGTTTTTGCTCACCGGATCGGCCAACCTCATGGTCATGCCCGCAGTCGCTGACTCGCTTGCCGGCAGAATGGAAACTCTGACACTATTGCCGTTGTCGCAAAGCGAGATGCATGGTTCATCGGTAAACTGGCTTGATCGGATTTTTTCCGGGCCTTTGCCTGGGGTGGCGACCCCGTTTGTGGGTGGCGATCTGGTGGAAACGGTCTTGCGAGGCGGTTATCCTGAAGTGGTGGCGCGTTCCACGGCACGGCGGCGTACCGCCTGGGCCCGGCAATATACAGATGCGCTCATTAAACGGGATGTGAGAGATGTAGCCGGTATTGAAAAGCTCGATCATTTGCCGCGTTTTTTGCGGGCGTTGGCGCAGATGGCCGGTCAGATGTGCAACTATACGCAACTGGGCGGTCAGGTGGGATTGGATGGTAAGACGGCAGCCCGCTATATAGGGGTTTTTGAGCAGATGTATCTGCTCAAACGTGTTGAGGTCTGGGCGCGCAATCGGCTCAATCGTATTGTGAAGACACCCAAGGTACAGTTTGTCGACTCAGGATTGCTCTCGACGCTAATGGATTTGACTGCCGAAAAAGTGCAGCAGGATCGCACCCGGTTTGGGCTGGTGCTGGAAAACTTCGTTTTTGCTGAACTCCTCAAGCATACGACTACCGCTGAGGGGGATTTCCGCATGCTCTACTACCGAGATCACGACCAGATCGAGGTGGACGTGGTGATCGAAAACGCGGCCGGACAACTTGTGGGGGTGGAAATCAAGGCGGCTGCTACGGTAAAAGAAAGCGATCTGCGCGGCCTTAAGCGGTTGAGAACCTTTGCCCGTGGCGCTTTCAGGCTGGGGGTGATACTCTACGACGGCATTGAAACCTTGCCGCTCGGTGATCGTTTCTGGGCTGCGCCTCTGTCGACATTGTGGGGGAAATAAAACGAAGGTTAACGAGAGCAAATCGAATGTTTTTCTAAATGATGCCAGTAATATGATCAAAAATCAGAGCCGCACATCGAACGCAGACTTCTTTAACCGATCGCCAGTCATGCCATCGCTGGTCGAGGTTTTTATATTCCGCCAACCCCACCTCATCGAGATCGTAAGGCAGCGGATTGGCGAGCTGAATCTGAAGCTGCTGCAAAGACGACTCTTCGTTGGGCTGGGAATAAAGACGGTCAAAGTCCTTAAGGGACGATACGATGTTTTCATCTCCGATATGTTCGGCCAAAGCCACAAAATCGAGGTAGTCCCGAGTGGCATTACGTTTGAGAATCAACACTGCCTTGATTCGCAGAATTTCGGCAAGTGTCGGAACGGTCAGCTGATGTCCGTGAAATTCGATGTGAGTCGTTTCAAGAGGTTCATCACGTATCAGCTGCCGAATTCCTGTCTCGATGCCATCAAGGCTGCCAAGAATTTGGACCGGACGTGCAACACGGGCTGTCTTCCAACCCGCAACGGATTCCAATTGCGCCAGCACAGCATCGAATCGGTGCCGGAGGTCAGTCAGGACATGATCGGCATCCACGGATAACCGATGCTCGGCATATACGGCAGATGCCGTACCGCCAACCAGTACGGCCTCCGGTAGAATGCGCTGGAGACGGGCGGCGGAAGACAATACCTGTTCCCAATCAGCTAAGATGGTTTTCGACATAGTGTTTCCAGAAATGATAACGCTGGGCATAGGGATCGTCGCAATTCGCTCGGCACACGCGCACAATTTTTTTCATCACGGTACGATCGGCAAGCGCCGCGCGGCGCAGCTCGGCCCAATCCCTTCGTTTGCCGCGAGCGATTATGTCGTCAATCGCAGCCAGTGTGAATTGTTCATGATTCAAGTGTCTATGCAACATATTTCACTCATTTCAGTATAGTGAACCGCATCATAAGCAACGGTGACGACATTGGCAACAATTTATTAATCGATCATCATGGCTGAAACAGACTCAATCTACAACCAAATCCTCGCCAGCGGCCACTTCTCGGCCGACTGGTATCTGGCGCAGTACCAGGATGTGGCTGCCGCAAACCAGGATCCCCTGGAACACTACCTGTCCTACGGCGTCTCCGAAGGACGCGATCCGGGGCCGGATTTCAGCACCAGCGGCTACCTGGCCCGCTATCGCGATGTGGCCGAGGCGGGCCTCAATCCGTTGCTGCATTATATTCGCGACGGCAAAAAGGAAGGGCGGCTGACCACGCCCTGCCTGGACCCGCACGCCATCAAACGACCCTATGTCAATTTCGCTGAATACCTTTCCCATTCCATGCTCGACCCCCTGGTCAAGGCGCCTTTCGCAACGCGGGACCAGGACAATTTCAGGTTGATGGATCAGGTCGCCCGGTGGCTTTGCCTCAAGCAAAAGGAATGTAAGGAGCCACCCCTGGTCTCGGTCATCATGCCCATGCGCGACCGCGCGGATGTCGTCGGCGATGCCGTGCGCTCGGTACTGGCGCAGTCCCATGAAAATTTCGAGTTGATCGTGGTCGACGACGGCAGCCGGGATGACAGTGTTGAGGTTGTACGCGGCTTTGGCGACCCGCGTCTTCGTCTTATTGAATATGACCAGGCAGCCGGCGTTTCCGCGGCCCGCAACCGCGGTCTTGCGGCAGCCCGGGGCGACCTGATCGCCTACCTGGATTCCGACAATACGTGGAAGCCTGACTATTTAAGCGCCATCTCCGGCTTCTTTCATCTCAAGTCCGATGCGGATGCGGCATATTCCGGCCAATACCTTTACAAGGGATATGAGAATGAGCCGTTTGCCGTGCGATTCGGCAGTTACAATCCAAGCTTGCTGCGAAATAGAAATTATATAGATTTAAACTGCTTTGTCCATCGACGCAATGTCCTCGATTCCATTGGCGGCGGTTTTTGTGAGGAAATAAAGCGTTGGGTGGATTGGGAAATGATTCTTCGAATTTCCCAAGTGTGCAGGATATATTCTGTCCCAATCCTGCAGTCGAATTATTTTCTCGATAAGGACGAAAATACGATCACGAAGACGGAAGAGCTTCAACCGGCACGCGATTACATTTTAGGGAAATTTGGGTATAGTGGACAGAAAGATGTTCAGAGTCGTGGAGGATCAGCTTACAAAACGAGTCGCTGTTGTCGTTGGGGGTAAAGGCCAGGAGAAGCATGGGAAATGCAACGAATCGCTCAAGAAATATTCTGGCAATCCGCTCATAGAGATATTCGTAATTGAAGATCCTTCAGATGCGGAAAAAGCGAGTAGTTTTCGCGACGAGGATAGAGCGGGATTCAAAATTATTGAGATTGAAAAAGAGAGTTGCTTTCTCCATTCGATCAAACAGGCTCTGCGCTTTTCCGATCCAGAAAGCGATGTTCTTATCCTGAATAGGAATGCAGAGTTAACACAAAATGCACTGTCCGCTCTCCAAAAAGCGGCATACAATAGCGATTCAATCGCCATCTCCGTCCCTCAGCAGGTACTAGCAGGAGGAGAGTAGTCGATAAATTTGCATGTCCCCTACGCCTTCAATGATATTCCCTGCGATATCACCCTTTCAAAGAAGGAGAAGAATATAGAATCGCTGCCACTCTTTCATTCCGGCGGGATGATTGATTTGAATTATGCATCCTTTTTCTGCCTCTACCTCAAGCGGGAGGTTTGGGATGAGTACAGTATTCTTGTGGATGAGGGGGAAGAGAGCGGTCAGTCAGATCGGATTTTGTGCGATTTTGTAAGGAGTATTCTAGGGAAAAGAATTGTTTATACAGCTGATGCTGTTGTTTTTAGTCAACCACTTGTTCAACCGTGAACGTGAACGTAAGACGTACACGATTTTTTTTCGTTCACGAGCACGTGCACGTGGACGTTAGCACGTTTACGGGGTAGGGATAGATAAGAGTATGCCTAGATCACGAGAAATTGGATGTCTACAAAATATCAATTAAATTCATGGCTCTTGCTATCAAAATTTGCGAGAGTATTCCGAGAGGAAATTCATCTCTTTCCGATCAACTTAAGCGAGCAGCATGGTCCATTCCTCTCAATATCGCCGAGGGTTGTGGGAAGAGAGGGGTAAAGGATAAAAAGAAATTCTATGCCATTGCGAGAGGGTCTGCGATGGAATGCGGTGCTGTGATAGATGTTTGTGAAGTAATGAAAATCGAATCGGAAAACAATTTTAAAGAGGGGAAGAATTTGTTGATTCGTATTGTCTCAATGCTTACGAAATTATGTCGATGATGAGGGAATTTCGTTCACGAGCAGGAGTGCGTTCACGTTCACGTACACGCGTACGAGTATGGAGAGAAGACTTTTGAAAAGGAATAAAGAAGTTTTAAGAAAGAAGATCGTGAACGTGCTCGTGAACGGATTAAAATAAAAACTTCAAAAAGATTTTCGTTCATGAGCGCGAGCACGAGCACGTTCACGGGCACGAGTACGGAAAAGATTTAAGAAACGTATAAAATATTCTGACCTTTCGACAGTTTAATGCTGGAAATAATCGAAAAATCGTGACCGTGCTCGTGAACGTGAACGTTCTTCGTGAACGGATTGAATAAAAATGCAAAAAGATTATCGTTCACGAGCACGAGCACGTGTACGGGAAGAGACTTTGAGAAATAAAAAATAATCTTGTCCTTTCGGTCGATCTATTCTAAGGGCATGAAGTTTTTGGGGAAGAAGATCGTGAACGTGCTCGTGAACGTGAGACGTCCAACGTGAACGGATTGAATAAAATGCAAAAAGATTATCGTTCACGAGCACGAGCACGAGCACGAGCACGAGCAGTTCACGAGTACGAGGACGAGTACGAGGACGGGCATTGACATTCCGAATCGCACGGAAGGATATTCCGTAATTTATGTTGATAAATTCCGAATTGCACGAATAGTGTCCTGGCATATAATTCTGAAAATCCCACTATTAATTTTGACGGAGAAACAAAATTAATAACATGAAATCAACCATCCTCTGGCGAGATAAGGCCAAAGCATACCGCGGCGAAGTTCTGCTATTCTCACTTTGGCTAATTAAGGCTTTCACAAAGCTACCTTTGCTGAAAAAAGCCTACCACTCCCTCCTCATTCACTTGGTCAAGAAGACAGAATTGTTCGATCGCTGCTTTTACCTCGAGAGGAATGGAGATGCTATTCAACCTGGCACCTCCGCCTTGCGCCATTCCATCACTTGCGGGGATCGGCAAGGGAGGATGCCGATGGCCTTTTTCGATCCCGACCACTACCGAGCCAGCGTCCGCAGCCGCACGAAATATGTTAATACTCTATTGCACTATGCCAACATCGGTAGGTACAGGCGAATTTCCCCCAGCCCCTGGTTCGATGTCGATTATTATCTCGCACATAATAAAGATGTCCTCCGTTCCGGGATTGACCCGATTCTCCATTACTTGAGGTGGGGTGGATTGGAGGGGCGGTCGCCTTGCCCGGAATTTGACGGCTCCTACTACCTGCGGACGAATCGGATGGTGGGAAAGTTGCGGATGAATCCGCTGGTCCATTATCTGAATATCGGCCGTTTGGAAGGAAAGGGGACGCTGCCGGAGGAGGGGAGAGAGGATTTGGATAGTGCCTCCGGAGAGATGCCTGAAGCCTGCATTCCTGATGAAACTTCCTGGGACGAGCTTGTGCCCCGCGCGGATAAGAGGAACGCTTTTGTGGATGTCATTGTTCCTATCTACCAGGGCCGGGCGGAGACTTTGCGGTGTTTGCACAGTATCCTGTCCTCCTCGAGCACCGTTTCCTTCGAATTGGTGGTGATCGATGATGCCGGGCCGGATGCCGATTTGAAAAGCGATCTTCGCCGGCTGTCCGAACGTGGTCTTTTCACGTTATTGAGCAATTCCGAAAACTGCGGCTTCGTTTGCACCGCCAACCGCGGCATCTCCCTTCATCCCCAGAGGGATGTCGTATTGTTGAATTCCGATACTCAAGTCTTTGACGGCTGGCTCGACCGGCTGCACCTGTCATCCCGGCGTCACTCCCGCACGGGGACCGTGACGCCGCTGTCCAACAATGCCACCATCTGCAGCTATCCCCGCGTCCTGCAGGATAATCCTTTTCCGCTCGAATTAGGGTACGCAGAGCTGGACGCCCTGGCAGCCGAGGTGAATGCCGGGATCGAGGTGGAGGCGCCGACAGGTATCGGGTTCTGCATGTACATCAAACGGGAAGCGCTGAATGAGGTCGGCCCATTCGACGAGGCGGAGTTCGGCAGAGGGTATGGCGAAGAAAACGACTTCTGCCAGCGCGCCCTAAAAATGGGGTGGCGCAATATCATCGCCGCCAATATCTTTGTCCACCACTACGGTTCGGCATCCTTCCAGGGTGAAAAGGCCAAGCGTCTGCAGGAAGCGCTCAAAAAGCTCGACCGCCTGCACCCCACCTACCACCGGGATGTTGCGGCTTTCATTCAGCGCGACCCGCTGCTGGAGGCGCGCAGGCGACTGGACCGGGCACGGTTGCTGCGGCTGCGGCGCGACAGGAATATTCTGATTATCTCCCACAATCGCGGCGGCGGGGCCGAAAGGCATATTCAGGAGGATATTCGGCGCCTCAGCCGAGAGGGGTACGGCATCTTCCTCTTGCGACCCACGGCTGGTGAACCATCCCATGTCCTCATTCGGCATCATGCCGCCAAGCGCCTGCCCAATCTGCCGTCCTACCCCCTGGCCGACACCGCAGCGTTGGCGACGGTGCTCAAAGAGCTCGGCATCACCGAGGTTCACACGCACAGCCTGGTCGACTTTTCCCCCAACGCCCCCGCGCTCCTGATGCCGCTGGTAGCAGCCATAGGCGCGCGCTGGGAAATAAACCTGCACGACTACAAGGTCGTCTGCCCGCGCATCAACCTGGCGGATAAGGATGGCTTCTATTGCGGCGAGCCGGCCGAATCCGCCTGCGACCGCTGTCTGGTCGAATTGGGCTCGGATTTTTGCGTCACCGACATCCGCGCCTGGCGGGCGATGCATCGTTTGGCCCTGCTGGCCGCCGACCAGGTGCTGGTACCCGATCCGGATGTCGCCGACCGTCTCGGACCCTATTTCCCGGATATATCCTTTAATATCTCTCCCCACGAGGACATCGATCCGGCGCACATCAGGCCCCGCCACTTTCAAATTGGCCAGAAAGAGCGGCTGCGGATCGTGGTCATCGGCGCGATCGGCAAGATCAAGGGCTACGATGTCCTGCTGGCCTGTGCCAGGAATGCGCGCAAGCGGCGGCTTCCTCTGGAATTCATCCTGATGGGATACAGTATGAACGACCGGCTGTTAAAGGAGGCGGGTGTCAGCGTTACCGGGCGGTATCTGGAGGAGAAAGCGCAGGAGACTCTCGAAGCGCTGTCTCCGCACGTGGCGTGGCTGCCGTCCGTTTGGCCGGAGACTTACAGTTACACCCTTTCGGTAGCCTTGTATGCTCGACTGCCGGTTGCAGCCTTCGATATCGGCGCTATCGCCAGGCGCCTCGGCCAGGGCGATTTATCAGCCGGGCATTGCCTGTTTCCGCTTGGTTTTGCCAAACGTTCCGGCAGGCTGAACGACCACTTTGTCGATATCAGATCATCTTGTCTCGAACCTGTCAGCGGCGGCACATTGAGAAAACCGGTTATGAGTATGCAAATAAATTGAGAGACCATTCGACCATTAATTGCCAGCAAGTCACCTATAAGCACCGTAAATTCGCCTTCAAAACGGATCATTTCACCTAATATAAAACTTTCTTGACTATAACTTAATAAGGTAATAATGACTTACCGGCAAGGGAAAATCGAAGTTGAGGTAATATGTTGGCACTCGTGAAAAAGCCCCGTATTGAGATATCCCTCCAGGGAGAGCATGTTGAAGAACTCATCGAGTGGATTAGAAAAAAATTTGAAGTGAGTATTCTTACATCCGACAGCGATGAGAGCATTTCTATAGAGGAGACTGATTTTTGGAAAGAAATGCAGTCAAACAGAGTTGGAAATCTTCTTTCAGGTGCCAGGCTCAAGGCAAATTTATCGCAAGCACAGCTCGCAGCCAAACTCGGCATTCGGCAGAATATGATCAGTGATTATGAAAGAGGCAAACGCAGGCTTACCCCTGCAATGGCCAAGCGTGTGGCTGAAATTCTCAAAATAAAAGTTGATAGAATATGAAAGCCTGAGAAAATTGTCTGATATCAAGAAAATATTCAGTGCTCCGGTAGTCGACAAGAAACTAATCCAGAAGATGGACGCTCTGCCTGAACCCCGGAGCCGATTCCTGATGGCCATTACACCCCGCTCGGGAAGCAGTTATCTTTGCGATGTGATGACGAAAATAAAGCTCTTCGGAACCCCCGGCGAGATGTTAAACCAGGAATTTATTCCCAAGATCATCCAGCGGATTCCTGCGCGGACCCCCGAGGAATACATTCGCAACGTCGTTCGTTCCCGAAAGACAAAAAATGGAATTTCGGGGTTGAAGGCCAGTTGGTTCCAGTTCAAGGGCTTTTCCGAAATCATGAATGACTGCTCCTACCTGTCCGGCTTCAAATACATCTATTTGACACGGCGCGACCTGGCCGCCCAGGCGATCTCTCTTTACAAAGCGACCGAGACATCGGTATTTCATACCAATATAAAACACAGTGAAGAGGCGATGACAAAGCTGCAGTCACTCGAATATGATTATGAGAAAATCAAGGAGTGGTACGTTCATATAGACCGTCAGGAAAAAGGGTGGCAGGCTTATTTCTACAAAAATCGCATTTTCCCGCTCTGCCTTAATTATGAGGACGTCGACGATGACCTTTTTGGTGTGATTAAACGCATCGCCACGTTCGTCGGTGTCGACCCGAATAACGTCAAAATTCCCGCCGAGGCGTCCGTGTTCGAGAAAATCCGCGATCAACGCAACATAGAATGGGCCCATCGCTTTTCGCTCGAGTATGACGAACCCGTTAATCCACCAAGTTTCTAATTTGTGGTCGATCGGAAACCCTTTTCTCCTTCCCCCCGTGACGGGGGAAGTGCAGGGGTTGGGGCGTATGATATTCAGCAGTTACATCTCCCTCCCCCAGCCCCTCCCGCAAGGGGAGGGGAGTTTTCAGTCAGGCATTAAATTGTGAAAATAAATTGCTTGACCTGCTCCATTTCTCCCTCCACCTCGACGGGGAACCATAGTGTTACGCACTGCTCTTAAAAGTCTATTCGATCTTCTTGCCGGCGGCGGACTTTTCGTGCCAAAAGGCACGGGCAGCGGTCGGCCGCCGCGCCAGGCTCTCGTGCTGTCGCCCGGAATAATACCGACCACAGACATTTACCTGCGGGGCCGGCTGGAGGCGCGGCTCGGCGAGGCGGTGCGGTATGTGGATGTCCTGAAAACGTCCCCGAACGAGCTGACGTTGGGTGAGGATGTGCTGGTTGTGGTGGTGCGGCACGCCCCATCGCGCTGGCTGCGCTGGCTGGAAGGGCAAAAATCGGGGCTGGCCGGGGTGGTTTATCTGATGGACGACGATATTCCCGCTGCCGCCTGCACTCGTGAACTTCCCTTCCGGTATGCATTGAAGACCGGGCTGGCGCTATGCGCTTGCCCGCCGGCATCTGGGCCGGCTGTGCAGCGAGGTGTGGGTATCCACGCCGGAGCTGGCGAAACGCTACGCGCGGTCGTCGCCTAAACTCTGCGAGCCGGCGTATTTGGGGCAGGAGAAGGTCGGCGAGCCGGAGCAGGTCTATTTCTATCACGGCACCTGGGCTCACCGCCGCGAGATCGAGTGGCTGGTGCCGATTGTCAGGCAGGTTCAGAAGACGGTTCCCGGCGCCTGGTTCGAAATCACGGGCACCGATCGTGTCCGGCGCCTGTATCGCGGCATTCCGCGGGTGCGGGTCGTTCACCCCCTGCCCTGGAAGGATTACCTCGCTTACGCCGGCACCGTCCGGTATCACGTTGGGCTCGCCCCGTGTTTCGACACGCCCTTCAACCGCGCGCGGTCGCACTGCAAGATGTTCGACATCACGCGCCTGGGCGCCGCGGGAATCTACTCCAACGTCACGCCCTATGCTGAAAAAATCATCCACGGCGAAACCGGATTGCTGTGCGACAACGTTCCAAAGAAGTGGGTTGCGGCGCTGACCCTGCTGTTGACGGATGGTGAGTTGAGATCGTCTCTCTACCTGCAGGCCCGCAGCCGGTGCCAAGATGACAGGAGTTAGCCTGGGGGTCGGGCCATAGTATGTTATTGATATTTAAAAGAATAGATTCAGAATATGCCCTTTATCGAAGCCTAAATCGCTCTTTTGGGGCTTGAAAACGGCGTTATGGTCTCAAATTTCAGAGAAACCTTAAATTATAAATTCCAAATGTTTGGCTGATATCATCTCATTTTCCTTTTCGCTGCCAAAAACATCATTATTGCCTTCGAATTCAGTATATTTTCAATACCAACTGCCGCCATATCAGTTGGTTAGCATAGCCCGACCTCCACTCCTGACCTGTTTACGACACTTCAAGATAACCGCAATTCTTGGTGTTGGTAAGAAATCGCTTGGGATCGGCGGGAAGGTTTTCTAAAAAAAGGATCAGGCACCATTTGGATAAATTATCGATAAATACCATCGATGGGACGACTATCGCCTCGACCTTCAACGCGGTTCTCAGAAAGGTGGCCGTTGAACGGGCGGTCGCTTGATTCGAAAAACAGTGCGGGGCATCCTTCAGCGATAACGCGTAGGTTACTTTGGGGTCGCGCAAATCAAGTGTTGCGGTCAATTGCAAACGAAAGCGCCAAATCTGCCGCCGCCGGATCAGGGATAAAAGCCGATGTGTCCTGGTATCCTCAAAATGCCTCGCGAATTCACCTATCGCAACGGCCTTATCACCCGCAAGATATAAGGTGGGCTCCCCTTTGACATTCCACCTGTTGGTGGAAGACAAGGCGCAGTAGCTGAAATCAAGAAGAGTATCAACGCCTGAATCCGGGATGTGGCGAAAGCCATGTCCTGTCCAGGGTTTGATGTGGCCGACAGCATTCAATACCCAAGCCCTTCGTGATCGGAAGCCAGCGCGCCCAGCACCGCCTGGATATCACCAATCGACACCATGTCAAATGCGGTCTTGTTGCCAAACTCCGGCAGCGGAGTGACAAAAAAATCACGCAGGCCCTCGGCGGTATATACTTTTTGCCCGAGTTCAACGATCTGCCGCAGATCCAGCAGGCGCTCCTTGTGCTCCGGCCTTTCGGGCCCGGTGCGGGCTTTTTCCCATCTTGCCACCGTACGGGAACTCACTCTCAATAGATGGGCAAGCTGCTCTTGCGAGAGGGAAAGCGCTTCTCTGACATAATTCAGTCCCGTCAAGGAATTAGTGCCATCTTGCTTGATTTCCGATGGGGATCTGTTCCGGAAAAAATTCGATTTGACATTCATGGCTCTCATTGGCTACCTCCCACGGTGCTCATTACAGGCATAATATTGATTGTCATGACAAATGTCAAGTCACATGGCAGGATAGAGATCGGCGCGCTGAGCCTTTTCGGCAGTTTTTTTCAGAATTCAGTATTGATATCGGAGTTGGGCTATATGAATGGCGTCTGATGGAACCTTGTAAACGATTCTATGCTCGTCGTTTGTACGCCGGGACCAGTAGCCTGAGAGAGCATGTTTGAGCGGCTCGGGTTTGCCGATTCCTTCGATTGGGTTGCGTTTAATCTCTTTAATGAGCGTGTTGATCCGCCGAAGAATCTTTTTGTCCCCTTTTTGCCAGTAGAGGTAATCTTCCCAGGCATCGTCAGAGAAAATCACTTTCACTCGATGAGTTCCCTTACGGTTCCTTTGCCGTCTTCAAGCTGCACGATCGATTCGATCAAACGTCGCGCATTTTTCGGCGAGCGCAAAAGGTAGGCCGTTTCCTCCAAGGCGGCATAGTCCTCGAGGGAAATGATGACGATGGAATCGTTTTTTTTTCGGGTTACGATAACCGGCGCGTGATCCTCGCAAACATGTTGCATGGTTTTTGCGAGGTTCTGGCGTGCAGCAGTATATGTCATCGCTTTCATAAGTTCCTCCTGTACAGCCATCTGTACGTATAGGGAGCCGAGTTGTCAAGCCCGGTTTCCTATTGAAATGAGAGATGGCCTTTTTTTGCACTGGACCTGACGATGTGTGGCGGGTCGTGGATCCCGTCTTCGCTGTATGGCTGTCCCGGTATTGATAAACCTCTGCCTTCACCGAGAAATCACAAAAAATTCCTCAAAAAACAATTGCCGTGGCAGAAAAAAAAAGAAAACGCAATTATTTTAACTTGCTCAGTTCGGCCAAAAACGGAGAAAATAACATTTTCGTTGTTGACAATCGACTAAATTAAAGTACAGTATGTCTGTACATATTATTTGGAGGCGAATATGGCAATTCAAACGACCTATACACATGCACGCGCGAAGCTCGCTTCTTTGTTGAATGAGGTTACTCAAAATCGTGAAGTTGTTATCATACAGCGGCGCGGGTGTGAGGATGTCGCCTTAATTTCCGCCGCTGAGTTGGCGGGCATTCTTGAAACTGCACATCTCCTCCGCTCACCTAATAATGCCGAGAGGCTTTTTGCAACTCTCGAAAGGGTAAAAAAGGCTGCAGGCGCACCTCAAACCATAGATGAGCTTCGAAGTGAGGTGGGGTTTGAGTAAGCGCCCAGCGAAAAAGTCTAAATCAAAATTACAACGAGAATCCGTGTTCCAACCCGAATTCAGAGAAGACTTGATATACTGGATTGAAACAGATCGCAAAACAGCGCTTCGCATCTTCCAACTGATAGAGGCAATTATGCGAAATCCATTTGACGGTATCGGCAAACCCGAGCCCTTGAAGTTTCTTGGTTCAGGGGTATGGTCTCGTCGAATTACCCAGGAGCATCGGCTGGTGTATGTTGTCGGACACGAGAGAATCGATTTTGTTCAAGCCCGCTATCATTACTAAACAAAAGATTATGAAAAGCTTGAACAAATTACTTCCGGCGAGATCTTGTTGGAAGAATTTTTAAAACCTATGGGGCTCAGCCAGTATCGGTTAGCTAAAAAAATTGGTGTGCCCGGTCAGCGTATCAGTGAAATTGTCTCCGGCAAGCGCTCGATAACAGCAGATGCCGATTTGCGTTTATGCCGATTTTTCGGTTTATCAAATGGTTACTGGCTGCGAGCGCAAGTTGCCCACGATACTGAGGTTGCTGAGCACACACTTGAGCCTTTATTGAAAAGGATTAAACCCTGGTCGGAGCATGTGGCCCAACACAGTTGAGCGGGACAGGGAGAATCAGTGCATTTAGCGAGGTGCTTGAAATGCAAAAAAAACTTACAATAACTATAGACGAAGAGGTTCACGAAGGTTTGCGAACAGTCAATAGCGTCTCCTACTCGATCACAGCTTACGGCAACGGTCTGTACGGGGAAGTTTACCTAAACCTCCTTTTTTTCCTCCCAACGGGAGTTATCGGTTACGTAATGTGGCGGCGCCACTCGATGCAGGATAAGACGGTGGCAATGAGGCAACTTAACAGGCCCCAGCGCCTCATCATCACAGTTATCTGCATCTCGTGCACAGCTGGACTCGGCGCGCTCTTGCGGCTCAGCCCAAGCCAGAACACGCCTTTAATTGAACATCATCGGAAACGGATCGCACAGCGGTCTCTTGAGGTGGTATCAGGATGTGAGCGATCCCACGCTTCCCCGGGCCTGGGTGATTTCCATTCCCATGACTGTTTACCGGATCGCCATGCTGGCCTGGGCGCTCTGGGTATCCTTCTGGCTTGTGGGAATTCTGAAATGGGGTTGGCACCAATTCACGGAGCCGAGGATGTGGTACAGCCTGCCGATCAAGCTCAAAAGAACCGGGAAAGGGAGCAAGATATAGGCACCAGATATTTTCCGCTGGCAGCCGTCTTGAATTGGCGTGATTCCCGTGATATGGCGTTTTCGTGATAACATAATTCGATTATCGCGACCGAAGCCGACGAATTGAAACACCCTATATTTGTTTCACCACGTCAAACCGCACGTCATCAAGTCCTGATATGGAAGGTACCTCTCTGCTTGTTTGGGGAATGCTGTTCGGGTCGATCGGGCTCGGATTCTTTGTGTATGGAAAAAAACAAAAGGCTGTCGTTCCCCTGATTTCTGGAATCGCCTTGATCGTATTTCCCTATTTTGTATCGAACGTCACCATACTTGTCATCGTCGGCATTGTTTTAGTGGTGATACCCTGTTTTGTCAGAATATGAGGCATGTTCGCAATGGGATGAATTTCAACGGAGACGCCAATAATGAAAAAATACCATTTTTTGAAATTTTCTTGCTTTAAATACTTCGGCGTCATTTGTGATGATTTCCCTGGTTTGTAGGAATATGAGGCGTCTTCGATTGCTATAGAAAGAATTATCACGAATGACTGGAGGGTAGCCGCATGTCGTCCAAGGAGAAGGGCCCTGATTCCGACCGGCTGGAGCGTATTGTCGCCGAAGCCCGGCGCGACCGGGAGCGACTGGAAAAAACCTACCGCGGGCGCGCACTCAAGATTTTTCCGTGGATCTGCGCGCGGTGCGGGCGCGAATTTTCAGGCAAGAAAGTCCGGGAGCTAACGGTCCACCACAAGGATCACAATCACGACAACAATCCGCCTGACGGCAGCAATTGGGAGCTGCTGTGCATCTACTGCCACGACAATGAACATTCGCGGCACCAGGTGGCGGAACATTACGGCGAAGCGGCACCGGGCGCCGCCCAGGAACACCGTGGCGGCCATAAACCGTTTGCGAACCTGAAAGACCTGCTGAAAGGCAAATAGAAGTGGCCGCCAAAAAGAAACTGCCAAAACTGATGAAGGTCGCTTCTACGTTGCTGCCCGAAAAAAATGAACTCAAAGAGAAATAAGGTGCCGTAACTGACGGGTTTTTTCAATCATGCCATGTCAATCGCTTTTCAGTGAACGGATGAATGTCACCAGCGCCCAGCGATCTTCTTCCGGGACGGTCGAGTACATGGGCGGGTGTCGAAGATAGCCCAGGCTCAAGCGGGTGTAAAGTAAGCCGTCGTTTTGAGACTGCACGTAGCGACCGTGCAGATCGGTGGGCAGCGGTGCGAAGCTCTGTCCTACCGTCCCGAAGCCCTTGGCTTCGGGACCATGACAGTGACTGCAGTAGATCTCATAAGCGATTTTTCCGCGTTCGACCGTTTCCGGGGAAGGTGGCAACGGATTTTTCAATGCTTCGATATCCGCCAGCCGCAAAGCGTTTATGCCGCCACCGATGGGAATGGCAGTTGACGGCGTCGGGGGCAGTTCCACCTGATACAGATCGATGGCTTCGTCATTGTTCATGCGAGCGTAATCACACCCGAAAACGGCAGCGCCGAGGGCGCCTGCGCACGCGAGAGTCAGAAGACGACTTATAAAGGACTTCATTTACTTTTTCTCCCGGTCTCCAGGGACATAAGATTTACGGCGGATTTTTTTCACCCATGACATGCTGTCGCTCGACCTCACCTTTTTTTTCGGGGCTTGTGGCATTGAAGAAAAATTGTTTGGCCGCGCTGGTTGAATACTCGGACTGACCCGGGACTTCCGGGATGCTGCCGTAAAACCACGCCGCGGGTTCCTTGTCGGCTACCGCGTAAAATATGAAAAGTCCCCACCCCAGAAACGTCAAGGCGATGGTCAACGGCACCAGGTAGCTTACCCATGATTTGTATTCGGCGGCGGTGGACCCCATGGCATTTATCCTTTCGATCCCTTACTTTATCGGACCTCCGGCCAATCCGACCATCAGCAGATAGGCGATCATCCAGAAAAAGGTGCCGATGTAAATGAATATGAGAATCGGTGCGACCGAGTGGTGTTCCGATTCCGGCGGCTCGAGCGGCATCGTGTCATCGGAAAGATCCAATTTTTCCGCTTTGCGGCGCACGTAGCCGCTCCAGGAGACGTAGGCCAGAATCGGGAGCAGGCCCCCTATGAAGAGCGCTGCGACCCAATGCTGAAAATCGAGGATGGTGAAGTAGCGCATCGTTTTACCCCCTTGTTGTGTAGTAAAAAGCCATTGCTGCCGCAACGGCGAAAAATGCCAGGGCGACGGCAAGCAAAGTCAAATAAAAATACTTCTGGACCCTTCCGCCAGAAAGTTTCGGCACTGGATTCCGGCCGGGGTTTTCGGCGGCAAAGGGCAGGTAGCGGGCGCGGTCCTGGTCCGCGAACTGGCCGCTCGAAACCCCCCAGACAAATGCCGCCAGGCCTGCCCCGAGGCTGACGATGATAAGCAGTATCCACGCTGGAGTGTACATGTGTTGAGTGTTAAGTGTCGGGCGTTTAGGTTTGGTATTGCGTGTTATAAGGTTCTGATTTCCAGGCTTCGAGTGCCAGATTTTCAGGTATCATTCTCTTGGTTCATAGGCGGCGTCGATGCCTTCCGGCGGGGTGTCGGCATCCACTTGCCCGATGAAGTAGACGGCGATGAAGTTGCCCACATCCCAGATCTTTTCCGACTCCAGTTCGCCCTTGAAAAAGGGCATGGCCGTGCCGGTGATGCCGTTCATGATCTGGTAGTAGATAATGCCGCCGCTGATGCCGCGCCCCTTTAGAATCGTGAAGTTCAGGGGCGGCGGGTCCAGGAAGGGCTCGGCCGGCCCCATTCCGTCGCCCACGGACCCGTGACAGCCGATGCAGAAGCCCTGATAGATGCGCTGGCCGCGCTGCAGCGCCCCCGGATCGGCCGGATAGGGGTTGGGCAGATCGCGCCAGCCCTTGGGGACCATCGCATGAATCCAGTCGACGTTCTGATCCGGGCCGGCCCGGTAGGCCGCAATGGCTTTTTCCTTCCAGAAATCCTGGCGCGCGACGCGATAATCGGCCATTTTGAACCCCAGGCTCTGCACGTAGGCCACCAGCAACCGCAGTTTATCCATTCCCAGGAACTCCCAGTTGGGCATGACCGATTCCGGCCGCGGAAAACGCGGATTGACGAAGTGGGCGATGTGCCAGTCGTCGGGGCGATAGCCGCCTTCCTGGGACAAGTCCGGCCCGGTGCGCTCCGTGCCCAGCAGGTGCGGGTTGTCGGCGACGTAATCGCCGGCTTGGGCCACGCGCACCGCGCCGTGGCCCCAGTCGATGGCGCGGATGAACTGGGAGTGGCAGTACGTGCAGCCGTTTCGGACATAGATCTCGCGTCCGGCGGCTTCCGCGGGCGTCCTCGGACGCCAGATGTCGGACGGCTGTTCGGGAACGGTTATCCACGGCAACAGCACCGCGATGAACAGGACCGAGGCGAAAATCGTCAAACTGCCGAAGATGATTACAGCCGGCGTCATTTTCATGTTACGTGTCCCCTGCCGCTGAAAATGTTCCTCAGCACGATATATATTCCGATGTAAGCGCTGGCGACGATCAGCAGGCCGGTGGCGGCCCGCAGCACCATGTAGACGTGAATTTCGGGCAGCACCCGGTAGACGTATTCGCCGTTGTACCAGGAATTGCCCTGCAGGAGACCGGCCGGGGTCAGGATGATGAAAAAAGCCGTGATCCCCAGCAGAACCATCCAGAACTGGGCGTCCGCCAGACGCGGATTGTGGATGGCGCGGCCGGTGATGCGCGGTAAAATGAAGTAAATGCCGCCGATGGCGATAAAACCGGAAAAACCGAGCACGCCGATGTGCGCGTGGCCGATTTCCCAATTGTTGAAATGGGTGACCCGCTGAACGGCGGGCAGGGACTGCAGCGGCCCCTGGATGCAGACCAGCAGGTACCAGACCAGTCCGGCCATGATAAACCGGCCGCCGATGCTGGCGTGCAGATAGGCCAGCCGCCCGCGCATGGTCAGCCAAAGGTTGACGAGGACCGTCAGTACCGGCACGAACATGGCGATGCTGCCGGTGATCGCCACCACCTTGAGCCAGGTGGGCACCGGTGCCTGCAGCAGGTGGTGGGCGCCGATGTGGGTGTAGATCACCAGGATGGACCAGAAGCCGACCAGTGAGGCGGTGTGACTGTACAGCGGCGTGCGGCAAACGAGCGGGACCACGTAATAGGAAACGGCCACGGCCAGCGGCGTCAGGAAGAGCCCGACGATCCCGTGTCCGTAGAACCAGGCCAGAATACCGTCCGGGATGCCGGTGATGGCGCCCGTGGAGGGGTTCCAGACCGCGTTGCCGAAAAAATAGATGAAAAAAATGAAGATGATGGAGGCGAAGATGTACCAGTTGGAAACATACAGGATCTTTTCCCGGCGCCGGACGGCGGTCATAAAAAGGTTGACGAACATCAGCAGCAGCGAGGAGAGCAGTCCGATGTCGACGACCCAGGTCCACTCGGCGTACTCCCGTCCCTGGTTGAGTCCGAAACCCAGCAGGATGGTTCCGCAAAGGATGGACGAGTTGTAGACCAGCAGTGACAGCTGCCCGAGTCTTTCGCTGAACAGCGGCGTCCGCATCAGCACGGGCAGGATGTAATGGGCGCAGCCGATCAGGCCGGCGCCGACGAACCCGTAAATCACGATATTGGTGTGCATGGGGCGCAGCCGCCCGAAAACAAGTCCGGGGATATCGGTGATCAACTCCGGCGCCATTAGGTGGGTCGCACAGATGAAGCCGAGTGACGCGCCGACCACGAACCAGGCCATCGAGCTGATGAAAAAGGCCTTGACGGTGCCGTAGCTGCCTGTGGTTTGTTCCACCGCTGATTTCTCCTTCTCTCGATGCTGCCTACCGGTGACACGTCAGCCAGCAATCCGTCTGGGCCCCCAGGCGGCGATGGCAGTCGAGGCAGAATCCCATTTCGAACCGTCGCTGCTGCAGCCGGTCCATCTTCTCCACCGGCCCGTGGCAGGTGTCGCATTCAAGTCCGGCCCAGCTGATGTGCGGGTGATGGTGAAACTTGACGTGATCGGGCACATAGAAAATCCGCTCCCACTTGACGGGGTCCGCGGCCGCCAGGTGACGCCGCTCCTTTTCGATCTGAGGATGCAGCGGAATGATGTAATCATGGCAGAAAAAGCACTTCTGCATGGCCGGCAGACCCGCCTTCTGGCTGACGGAGGCGTACGGATGGCAGAAAAGGCAGTCTATGCGCTTGACGCCGGCATGGACGCGATGGCTGAACGGCACCGGCTGTACAGGCCCGATCGATTCCTGCGGGTAAAAATAGAAGAGATACAGCATGATGCCGATCATGATCACAGAGGCGAGCAGCCAGGCTCGCCAGCGTATGGGAACCGATCGTGGAAGCAGCGAGTTTTGCCTGTCATCTGCCATCACATCACCGCGGTGGCTCTGGTTGGCTTTGGTAATGTTCGATGAAAACCGGGTCGCCATACGGCAACCAGGACCCCAAGCGCAGGTAAAAGAGAATCGAAAGACCCATCAGGCCGAAAAATCCGATGGAGACAAGGAGTTCCTCCACTCCCAGCGGAAGCACGTCGCTTTTCCAGAGCGAAGGAGCGATCAACAGGAAGCGCTCGAGCCAGATCCCGGTCAGGATCAGGGTGCTCAGCAGCAGCATGACGACGGTGCTGGTTTTGCTGCGCCGAAACAGCAGGACCAGAAACGGCACGATGAACATCATGAAGAGAACCGTCCACGACAACGACACCCAGGGCGCATCGTGGAAGCGATCGATCAGAAACCGCGTCTCGGAGGGCAGGTTGCCGTACCACATCAGCAGGTGCTGGGAGAAGTAAAAATCGGCGGTCACCAGCATGAACGCCAGCAAAAATTTGCCCAGGCCGTGAAAGTTGTTTTTACCGACATAGGCTTCGATCTCGCTGTCACGATATGTCAGGAGCGAAATCATGAAAAGAGCGGCGATCGCCGAATAAAAGCAGCCCATGAAGAAATAGGGCCCAAACAGCGTGCTGTACCAGTCGCTCGAGAGCATCATGACGAAATCCCAGGAGACCATCGTGAGTATAAACACATAGAAGATGCAAAACAGCGGCGAAAGAAAGGCCTGAATCCGCCAGAGTCGATGCCGCCGTGCCTCCTGCACCAGGTCGCCCTTGTCCGCAGCCGCCGGTGGACGGCTGCGCGCGGCGAACAGCCGGTCGCTCTTCACCGAGGCCGTCATCAGGGCCAGCGCGGTGCCCGACAAAACGATGAATCCGGCGGCCTCGCGCCCGAAAAGAAAACCGGTATTCAGCCAGGCATCCTTGTGGGGCAGCGACTTTTCCATCCAGGGAAATATCTCCCTGCGGCCGAAATACAGACCGGCGAACAGCAGGAATGACACCGGCAAAAACGCTCCCATGGATTCGGCCAGCCGCTTCATGGGGCGGCCGAACCTGGCATTGGTGAGATTGGACAGGGCGACGAAGAAAATGCCGCCGTACGCCAGACCCGTCCAGAAAACGAAATTGACCAGGTACGCCTGCCACATCCGCGTGCCATGCCAGCCGAACATGCCGGCCGCGAATGCGGCCGCACCGATGGCGGCCATCGAGAAAAAAACCACGGCAACGGCAACGGGTTTGTCTTTAAAAAGTTTCTTCATAGACATCGATCGCTCCGTGCCGGCTCAGCAAGTCGGCGACCGTCCGGCGGTCGGCGCCGCGGCATTTGATCCGCAGGCCGAAGTCGTCGCCGGTGAAGCGGGCATCATGGTCCTTGAAAATCTTGCTCGGCATTCTTCCAAGCACCAGCACGCCGAGAAAGGTAAAAAGCGCGGCCCATATCAAGGTGTACTCGTAGGCCACCAGAATAAAGGAGGGCCAGCCGATAACCGGTTTGTTCTGGATGATGAAGCGCCACTGCAGCGCGGAGTAGACGGCGATGACGATGGCCATGATTCCGCCGAGCATGCCGCCGAAGAAGGTAAAAAAACGCAGGGGCGAGCGCCCCATCCCCGCCAATTCGTAGATGTCTTCGGCCGGAACCGGCGAATAGATGCGATCGATCGCAAACCGGCTCTGAACGACCGAGCGCACCGCGGGGATCAGATCGTCGCTGCACCGGAAGACGCCCGTTACTTTGTGTCTTTTGAAAAACAGTCCCATGGTTATCCGCTACCCGTGATCGGGGCCGCACGGCGGGGGCTCCAGATCTTCCTTTATTTCGGTGATGGGAATGGTCGGCAGATATTTCGTGAACAGCAGAAATCCGAACGCCAGTGCGCTGAAAGAGCCGTACAGAATGCCCCATTCCACCCACGAGGGCCAGTAGGTGCCCCACGAGTAAGGATCGAAGTCGTGTGACACCGGCCCGATAATGATGACGAAGCGCTCCAGCCACATGCCGATGTTGATGATGATCCCGCTGGCAAACAGCCATCCGGGGCTGGTGCGCACGCCTTTGAAGAGAAAAAGCAGCGGCCAGAAGACAACGGTGACAACCACGACCCAGAACATCGGCGAATAATAGCCCACGGCTCGCTTGACGAAGGTGGTCCACTCCGTGGGCTCGCCGCCGTACCAGGCCAGGAAGTATTCCACCGCGTAATCATAAGCCATCAGCACGGCCATGAAGAACATCACCCAGGCGATACGCTCCAGGACCCAGGTGGTGATGATGTCTTCCAGCCGGAAGATCCTGCGCAGCGGGACCAGCAGGGTCAGCAGCATGGCCAGGCCCGAGTACACCGCGCCGACCAGGAAATAGGGTCCGTAGATGGTGCTGTGGTAACCGGGAATGATGGTCAGCGCATAGTCCCATGAGACGATACTGGCCACGATGGGAACAAAGGCGGTGGTGATGGCGGCGAAATAGAGGTAGGCGGATTTATACGGCCGCCACTGGTGGTGGCTCTGCCGCCAGCCCAGGGCGAAAAAGGCATAAAGGGACCGGCGCCAGCCGCTGGCACGATCGCGGACGATGGCCAGATCCGGCAGCAGCCCGGTGTACCAGAAGAGCACGCTGATGGTCAGGTACCCGGCCGCGGCCCAGAAATCGAAAATGAGGGGGGACTGAAAATTGGGCCACAGGTTGCGTTGATTGGGGTAGGGGACCAGCCAATAGAATATCCAGCTGCGGCCGAGATGAATAAAAGGAAACAGACCGGCGATGGCCACCGAAAAAATGGTCATGGCCTCGGCGCTGCGCGCGATCGGGCTGCGCCACCGCGCATGGGTCAGGTACAGGAGCGCGCTCATCAGCGAGCCGGCGTGGCCGATCTCGATCCAGAATACGAAGTTGATCAGGTAAGTGCCCCACATCACCGGGTGGTTGATCCCGGATGCGCCCAACCCGAGATAAATCTGATACGCCCAGCAGCCGGCTCCCACCAGAATGCCGAAAAATGTGAACAGCAAACACATGCGGAAGCGCCGGCCCGGGTGCCAGAGTGTGCCCACCACCCGCGCCGTCACCGCTTCATATGTCAGAGCGTGGGAATTCATGCGCTCTCCAGGTCCAGCGTCAGTTTTTTCAGATAAATGACCGCCGGTTTGGTGTTCAGGTGCTTGAAGACCTGGTAGGCCCTCGCATCGCGGATCAGCTGCGACACCCTGCTCGCGGGATTCAACAGGCTGCCGAAAACCAGGGCATCGGTCGGGCAGGTCTGGGCGCAGGCCGTGGTGAAATCGTCGTCATTTACCAGGCGGCCTTCGTTGCGCGCCCTGATTTTGGCCTCCACGATGCGCTGCACGCAGAAAGAGCATTTTTCCATCACGCCCTTCATGCGGACGGTCACATCCGGGTTGAGCTGGAGGTCCAACGGCTTGGGGCGTGTGAAAGTGTACCAGTTGAAGCGCCGCACCTTGTAGGGGTCGTTCTGGGAGCAGTCGCGCGTGCCGATGCAGCGATTGTAGACCTGCTCGTTGAGGCCCTCCCGATCGTGGGTGGGGGCGAACACCGGGCAGACGGCCTCGCAGGGCGCCTCGTCGCAATGCTGGCACAGCATCACCAGAAAACGGGCTTCGTGCGGGTCGTCTTTTTTAAAATAGCGCTGCACCCGGATCCAGGACATTTCACGCTGGCGCAGCACTGTCTCCCGGCCGACCACCGCTACATTGTTCTCGGCGTAACAGGCGACCACGCAGGCGCCGCAGCCGATGCAGCGATCCAGGTCCACCACCATGCACCAGCGGTAGGTGTCGTGGGAATGCGGTGCGTAGATGTCTTTTGAAGGATGATAGCCCTCTGGCAGGGGAGGATCGATGTCGGGAGTTGCGCCGGCGCGGGACTCATTGACATGGTCCGCCAAACCGATCTCCTGCACGATGTCGCGATCCTGGTCGGTGTAGCTGCCGTCGGTATGGGCGATGGCAAAAACCCGATCGGTTTTGCTCAACGAGACGGTGAAGCGGACCGATTCCAGGCCGCCCGTGCGTTGGTCGACTTCGGCCGGATACAAGGCCAGGGGATTGGCGGGCAGGCCGCTCGCGAAACGGCCGTAGTGGGTATGGCCCTGTCCGATCGGCATGGCCAGGGTCCCCCTGGGAACGGTATAAATCGGAATCACCGGCGCGGACAGTGCGCCGTGCGGGGATTTCAGCGTCACAAGGCTGCCGCGCCGCAGCCCGCGCGCATCGGCGTCCGCGGGATGCATTTCGATCCAGCCGCCCCAGGTGGTCTGGGTCAGGGGATCGGGCAGCTCTTGAATCCACCATCTGTTGGCCAGGCGGCCGTCGTAGAACTGGATGGTCGGGTAGCAGGTGAAGTCGAACTCGTCCTGCGGCCGGTCACCGGCCGGGATCGGCGGAAAATCGAATGCGACCGGACTGTCGGGCCGTGCGTCGGCCGCGGGCGTTTGCTCCTGCCAGAACCCGCCCTTTTTAACAGCGGCCAGCCAGAAGTCCTCGAAGCGCCCATCCGGCCGAACCCGGGCGTGCAGCGCTTTCCAGGACGCCAGCAGCACATGATGAAAATCCGGTGCCGCAAACGTATCCCCGGGTCGCACCATGCGGCCCGTTTCGAGCAGAATGTCCCCCAGGTGGCGGGTGTCGAAGACAGGTCCCATCACCGGCTGCTGCAGGCAGTGGACGCCATCCTGCGGGCTGTCATCGCCCCAGGATTCCAGGGGGGAGTGCGTCGGCAGGACCAGGTGGGCAAAACGCGTGGTTTCGTCCATGGCACTGGAAAAACTCACGACCAGCGGCACTTTGGCCAGGCTTTCGGCAAATTTCCAGGACTCCGGCAGCGTGAACACCGGATTGGCATCCTGGATCATGATCACATCGATGTCGCCGCGATTCATCCGGTCGGTCAGCTCCTGCATTTCGGCGGCCGTGGCCGAGCGGCTCAAGGAGCTGGCACGCCCGAAATCGACCAGCTTTTCGACTTGCGGCGCGGTCGTCAGCAGCACGTTGGCTGCGACCGCCGTTTCCAGGGCATGGGGCGTCAGCGCCGATCCCTCCGCCAGCGCCAGCGGGCTGCGGGCCTGCGACCATCGGCGCGCGATCGCCTCGATCGTGCTTCGATCCGCCTTGGTCCGCGCAACGATATCCTGTATCGCAACGGAGCGGGCCATGGATCCGATCGCATCCAGCCGAGCGGCGGATACGTGGCGGGGGGGATATTTTTCCACCACGCGTGCCAGTATCGCCAGCGCGATCAGGTATTCGTCCCCAGGCCGTACGATGATCTGGTGGTCGGCATTGGCGGCCGACAGGGAATGGCGCGGGCCGACATAGACGTAAAAATTTTTTTGGTCTCCGCGTGGTTCGTGGAATTTCGAAAATGCGCGGGAATACTCGACAGTTGAAACCCAGGTTTCCAGAAAACCGGCACCGAAGGAGATCAGGAAATCGGCCGCCTGGATGTCGTAGCGGGGGATCAGGTCGCGGCCGAAGACCATCTGGTTGGCGCGGCGCAAGGGCTCGAAAGCGAACGGGTTGTAGCGGATATGCCGCCCGCCCCCCATTTCCGTCAGCCAGTGAGCCGACAAGTCCGCCAGGGTGCCGTTCATCATCCCGGTCAATAGCACGATGCGCTCTCCCCGGCCCTGCCCGGCAAGATGAGCCAGATGACGGGCGAGCATGGCTTCGGCATCTGGCCAGGAAATGGGGTTCACGGCGCCGGCGTCGCCTTTTACCAGCGGCTGACGGAAACGATCGGGGTTGTAGAGACCGTGCAGAGACGCCTGGCCGCGGGGGCACAAACGACCCGTGTTGATGGGGTGCAGGGGATTGCCTTCGACCTTGATGACGCGCCGGTCCCTGTTTTTGGCCAGCATTCCGCAACCCGCCGGACATTCCCGGCAGGTGGTCGCAAACCAGACGGGCTGTCCGGGAACGATGTCGTCGGGTAAGTCGAGATAAGGAACGTAGCGGGTGAATTCACGATCGCAGCCCATGGCGGCCATGGTCCCGGCGCTGGCCAGAATCTTCAGAAACTCTCGACGATTGAGGGGGTTCATGTTTCGTCTGATCCCTGCTACGAATTCCTGGACAAGACCGGATCAATCGAGCAACAGGCGCCGTGCACCCGTACACGGCGAATAAAAAGGCCGGATCTGGTTTGCAGTTTAGCGGCGGCGCCCCTGGCGACCAATACCGTTGAGCCTGTATTGTGCGACAATTTAAATAGTATAAAACCCGTTTCGCCGAACCGGTGCCGATGACACGAAAGCCGAAGAGTTTAAAAAAAAATGACAAACCCCTTGCATATCTTGAAGCCCGAAGACTTTGGCCTTGCCTTTTTAATCGATACCGCAATAATAGGAGGCCGAAACGAAAGGCATCAGACGCCGTAACGGCTCGAAAAGCCGAGGCGGTTACAAGACCCACCAAACCATTTGAGGAGCCCCATGAAACGTCCGTTGCTTACGCTAGGCACGCTGGCCCAATCGATCGTCCTGCTCGCCTCGATCGGTCACGCCGCCGTATCTGCGCAAACGCGCCAGGAACATGTGCACCAGGCGGCCGCGCGGGTCATGCCCTTCGATGTGGCCAAGACCGTCCATATTTTCGAAATGACCCAGACCGGCGGTGTGCTGCGGGTCATCGCCAAAGATCCCGCCGCAGCGGATCAGGTGGCGCTCATTCGCGAGCACCTGCAGGGTGAGGCCGAGAAGTTTCAAAAGGGGGACTTCGGCGATCCGGCCAGTCTGCACGGGGGAAACATGCCGGGACTCAAGGACCTTCAGGCCGGAGCCGCGCGCATCAAGGTGACGTATGCAGAGCTGCCGGCGGGTGCCGAAATCACTTTCCTGACACCCGATCTGCAGCTGTTGACCGCGCTGCACCGCTGGTTCGGGGCACAGCTTTCCGAGCACGGGGCTGACGCCAGGGCCGAGTGAGCTGTTGCGGCTTTGATCGACAATAATCATGGCCGTAGAAACGTTCCAAAAGGGGCGGCTTCGCGTCTCAAGGAGGAAACATGCAGGCAGCGTTTATCGGATTGGGGATCATGGGCCGCCGAATGGCCGGAAACCTGTTGCGCAACGACGTTGCGCTTCGCATATTCAATCGCTCGAAAGATCCCGTGCGGGAGCTTGAAAAAATCGGCGCGACAGCCGCAGAATCACCCAAAGAAGCGGTGCGGGACGCCGATGTCGTGTTCACGATGCTGTCCTCTCCCGAAGTCGTCGAAAAGATCGCGCTGGCGGAAGACGGCTTCATAGCGGCGATGAAAGACGATGCGGTCTGGGTCGATTGTTCGACGGTCAATCCGTCGTTCTCGCAAAAGGAAAGCCGCGTCGCCCGGCGGCATCATGTCAGGTTTGTCGATGCGCCGGTGGCCGGGTCGAAACCCCAGGCCGAGAAGGCCGAGCTGGTCTTTTTCGTTGGCGCGGATAAAGATGATGTGACCAGGATCGAGCCCTTGCTGAAATTCATGGGCCACAAGATCGTTCACGTCGGCGAACCCGGCAAGGGCACGTCATTTAAAATGCTGGTGAATTCCCTTCTCGCGCAGGCGATGCTGGCATTTTCCGAGACGCTCCTTTTGGGCGAAAAACTGGGGCTGCCCAAGGAATTTCTGCTGGATACCCTGCCGAACCTGCCGGTTTGCGCGCCGTTTATCAAGGCCAAGGCGGAGATGATCCGCGCCGGTGACGACGAGGCGCATTTTCCCCTGGAATTGATGCACAAGGACCTGCATCTGGTCGCGGCAACCGCTTATGAAAACAACCAGCCGCTCCTGGCGGCAAATCTCGCCAAGGAAATTTACGCCGCCGCGAAGCGCAGCGGCTATGGCCGAAAAGATTTCGCATCGATTTATACGTTCCTGCATAAATAGTCCGGCCGGAGACCCGGTCCCCCGGCAGACCCCCGTCAGTGACGCGCGGGATGCCGGAATGCGAGGCGTGAAATGATCGTTCCACCGGCTTTTCCGCTCTGGTTGACACAGTGGATGGCGGATCACGGGATTTTTGTCTGGGGAGCGGCGGACCTGCGCGAGGTTGCAACCCCCGCAGATGATGCCGGAAAGGGTTTTCCCGGCGCGCTGTCGTATGCGATTCCCATGAACCCCGTCATCATGGCCGGTATCCAGGACGGCCCCAACCGCGCCTACGCCAACGAGTACGCCGACGTGAACCGCCGCATCGATGACCTCTCGGTTATACTGGCAGCCGAAATCGAGGCCAGGGGGTTTCGATCCAAGCCGCTGGCGCCCTCGGAGCGCACCGACACAATTAATGTTAAAGGCGATTTTCCCCACAAAACCGCCGCCACGAAAGCCGGCGTGGGTTGGGTAGGGCGCCATTGCCAGGTGATCACGCGCCGCTATGGATCGTGGGTGCGGCTGGGGACCGTTTTCAGCGACATCGACCTGCCGTGCGGGCCGGCCAAAGAGCGCAATTTCTGCGGCCGCTGCCGACGCTGCGTCGACGCCTGCCCGGCCGGCGCGTTGACCGGAAAGGGCTGGCAGCCGGGACTGCCGCGGGAAGAGATCCTGGATGTGCGGGCCTGCGACCGCTGGAAAAAGGACCACTACTTTCAGTATCACAAGGGGCAGAACTGCGGTATCTGCTCGGCCGTCTGCCCCTACGGGTTAAAAGTTCTGAAAAAGAAATCCGGCAACGGTCGAAAGCGGCTGCCGGGAAATGGATAAGACACTTAAAGTCTATAGCATAGAAGGGAGAGCACGTGGCGAAAACATTCGGCGGCACGAAGACGGCAAAATTGGGCACGGAGAAGCGACCGGCGATTGTCAGGGTTCAGACCGAGGAGAGGTTGCAGGAAGTGGCGGCCATATTCAAAGAAAACGACTGGAGATTCACCATCGGACTGGAACCGGACAAACCCGAGGATATCACCGATCTGGAGGCCTTGCAGAATCCGACGAAAACCAGGCGGGTCGAAAACAAGATCGGGCGCAACGAGCCCTGCCCGTGCGGCAGCGGGAAAAAGTATAAAAAGTGCTGCGGGCAATAGCGTTCCGGCAACAGGCCGCCTCGGATGGCAGCCCATGATGCTTCGCCCGGCTTTTCATCTGGTGCTGCATGTCGCCGTGCCGGGAGTTGTCGCCAAAGCCGCCTGGGCCGAGCGCTGGAAAAGCGCCTGGCTGGTGATGCTCGCCACGATGATCGTCGATCTGGACCATCTCATGGCCGTGCCGGTATACGATCCAAACCGCTGCAGCATCGGTTTTCACCCGCTGCACACCTATCCGGCGATCGGCGTTTATTTCCTGCTTCTGCTGATTCCCAAAATCCGGCTGATCGGGTTGGGCCTGCTGATTCATATGGCACTGGACAAGATCGATTGCATGTGGATGCTTGTCAGTTGACACACCCCCGCAGGGAATCCCGCCGCAGTCCGTTTAAAAAAATTTTCGTCAGTTCCCGCGCCGTGGCGTGGCGGTAGATGTCACCGGCTGCGTCGATGCCGCGCAGCTTCCCATCGACAAGAAACCAGCTCAGCAATTGGATACCGGCGGTCCGGCGGTCCCGGGGGTCGACCCTGTCGCCGGCCGCGAACTCCATGGGCTCCGGAATCCCGATGCCCTGATCCAGCAGGGATTTCATGAAATTCAGGATGCGCCCCAGCCGCAGCAGGGTGGCCGCCTGCCGGCGGTCGGTGGTGTGGGAGATCGGCAAGGCGCTGGCGCGCATCAGCGCAATGTCGGCCGGCAGGAGACCCAGTTCTTCGCAGGTCCGATAATCGGGGCTTCCCGGTGCGGGATAGAAAATGGAGACCCCGGCCAGCACCCGCCGCCGCGCCAGGTAGAGAAGATCGGCCACGGAGTCCGTCGCCGCCTGGTGCGGTGCGCCGGCAATCACATAGCCGACGCAGTCGAGACCATATTTTCGGGCCGCGGCCAGGGCGGTATCGAAAGCCGCCCGGACATCCGGCCGCCGAAACTTTCTCAATTGTTCCGGATCGCTCGATCCCAGCGACAAGTTGAGGGTCTTGAATCCCGCCGCCGCCATGGCGGCGACGACATCGTCAGTCAGCGACGGCGGAAAGAGGCCGTTCATCGCCCGCAGTTCCAGGTCGGCGCGGCCGAAACGGGCCGTGATGCCATGCAGAAGGCGTGCAAACCAGGCGCGGTCGAGCGTCAAATTTTCGTCTTCGAAATCGATGAAGCCGGCCCCGTCCCGTTCCACGGCGCGTTCGATTTCGGAGAGCACCGCGGCGACCGGGCGCCGGTAAAAAGGTTGATCGGGCGAGCGGCGCATGGCGCAGTAAGAGCATCGCATGGGGCAGCCCCGGCTGGCCACAACGACCGCACTGGCCCTCTTTCCCCGACGATAGTGACGGCCCTCGATCAAGTGGGTGGCCGGCAGGGGAAACTCATCGAGGCCCTCGCAGCGGGCCGGCGCACGGGTCTGAAGCGTTCCGTCGGCCGCGCGTAACACGAGGCCGGGAACGTCATCCGGATCGGAACCGTCTTTCAGCGCGGCCGCCAGCAGCGGCAGGGCTTCTTCACCGGCCCCGCGGATGACGTAGTCCACGGCCCGGTCTTGCATGACGCTCTCCGGCAGTTGGGTCGGGTGGTGGCCGCCCATGACGATTTTGCAGGACGGCAGGGCGGCCTTGATCCGTTGCGCGGTTTCGAGCGCTTCACCGCCATAGGCGGTAAAAAGGGACGATATGCCCACCAAAAAAGCGCCGGAGCGCGCGGCTTGTCGCGTCAGATGCTCGTAGCTGTAGCCGTAGTGCCGGTAGCGGTGGAAGAGGGCAAAGGGCGAGCGGTCCTCGCGCCCATAAAACCGACGGAGGTATTCCATACTCTCCGGCCAGGCGATGTCGCGCGAACGGGATGTGGCCAGTCCGTCGAGAATCTGCACGGTAAAACCGGCCTTTTCCAGGCCGGCCGCAATACAGGCCAGGCCGTAAGGCACGGTGCGTTTGGCCGTCAGGTAAAAGTCGCGGATGGGCGGCTGCACGAGCAGGATATCGGGCACTTCGACGGATACCTTCGACAGCGAGAGGGTTGCGGATCTCAACCGCGTGAGTTTAAAAAAACAGGAGGCGAACCGGCGGCCGCATTCGCAGGCGCCATCCGGTTCCCCGGTACCGGGTTCAAGGTCAACGGGAAGAACCTGACAAAGGTGGGCACCTCCCCCCGAATGAACAGTTTTAAACAGTGTCTGAAACTTGCCGCCAACAGGTCTCTAAGACCGGACCGGGCCCGTCAATGAATGATCAGGTCTGATATTGCGCTTCAAGGTTGTGGCACAAAACGGCAGCGAATCGGGTCCTGTCCAAGAGCCCGTAAACGGCTTCAGACAATCAGCCACTGTTCGCAACCGTTCGCCCGGGCTCCGGCGCATCTTGTTCGGGCATCGTCGCAGCCTTCCTTGACGTGTTCTCGATACACCGACCCCTTGGGCTCGAATCAATTGCAGCGGGACTCCATAGACTCGACCCCCCAGTGGGACGCAACCGAGAATCATACATCGTGGCGCCCGGAGGTCGATGGCAGCTTACCATGGAGATTCAAAGTTCACCAGCGTGGACCCGGCGGTCATCCAGTGTTGGGGGAAAGCTATCGGGGAAGAAAAAAGCTTGGGGCCGGCAGCGCGGGATTTGCCCTGGCGCGCCCGGCCCCGTCGGATGCGGTCAAGGTGAACCGTGACGGTTCACCGGGGTGTGCGGATCGGGATATTCAGAGGCCTATGCCGCCGGCTACCGGTCCACGGCGCTGGTCAGCTCTCCGGCCTCCTCCAGCTTGAGGTGTTGTGAGCGCCAGACGTTGTTCTGGTTGGCATAGGTTTCGATGTTGACAGTCGACAGGTGGGTGACCATTTCGATATCTTCCGTGGCCCGGTCTTCATTGCCCAGGTTGGAGTGGAGATTCGCGCGACTGTAGTAAGCGGCACCGTACTCCGGATCGAGTGCAATGGCCCGATCGAAGTCTTTGAGGGCCGCCGGGCCGTCTCCGGCATTTTCATGCACCAAACCTCTCAAGTGGTAGGCTTTGGCATAGTCCGGATGGTTTTCGATGACCCGGTCGAATTCTTCGCGGGCCTCATCGAGGCGGCCGAGCTTCATGTAAGCCGACGCGCGGCTCAGGCGCACGATCTTATTGTGCGGATCGATATCGAGAGCGCGGCTGAAGGCCGCGATGCTCTTGTCGTAGTTTTGGCCGACGAATTCGGCCATGGCTTCGTTGAAATGCGTATCGACTTTATCTTTGTCCGTCATCGGTATTGTCCTTTCCAGCAATTTTACAGTTATTGAGGATTATTTCAACGGGGCGGGGTGAACAATAAATATCAGCAGAATAAAATCCAAATTGAAAGCTTGCGGTTGTGCAGGTCGAGTTGTTCGATCATGCATGTCCCGTCAGTCAAATCGTAAGGATGATACAAGGTATGTCAATGGAAAAGGAGCCGCAGCGGAAGCGATACTTTTGCCGTCTCCTCCCTCCGGACGCCGTTGCAAAATCTTTATTTTAGTGACTGTTGCAGATGATCTTCACGGCTCTGCCGTTTTGCTATCACCGGTTGAAGCGCTTTTGATGGTGGCAAAGCCACGGCCGGTCAGGTCAGCTTGCCGCTCGACCTGAATGAGTCGATGCTCTCTTTTTCGATCAAAACGGCCCCCCTTTTTTTGACGGCGCGAAGTTCCCCGAATTCCAGCAACTGATAAACGATCTTGCGTCCGACGCCAAGGTATTTAGCCGTTTCGCTGACCGTCAGCAGCGGCAGCGAAACGAAGTCGGGATCCCTGGATGCCATTGGTGAAGTTCTCCTCCATGTATCAAGGTATTCTCGCCGCGGCCGGAAACGCTGCTTGCCGATGACCATGCCCTGGGCCTGTGCGGCCATCACAATTCCGTCAGCTTCCGTAGCTGCGAGATACTCGGATAACAGAATTTTTTTACGGTTCACCCCATCGGCCCACACCGTGACACGATCGACGAGTGAAACGACTCAAACGATAATCATTTTCAAGCGCGCCGCAACCACCGTCCCGGCGGCCGTCGGCGACACAAGATGCAGACAATGCAATGAATCCGGCGGATCGGGTTGGTGGCGTGGGTCCGATGGCAGGTTTTCAGGGCGAATCCGGCCGACACCTGGGCAGCAGCCGCAAGATGGTCTCCCGCTCCCAGCGGGCGGTATACCGCAGAAACGCCTCCATTCCGATGGGCCCCGGAAGGCCGGCCCACAGCGAGGCGCCGAAGAAGTCGAAGGAGGAGGTGTGCGTCACCCGCGTGCCGCCGGCGACGGCTTCGCGCTAGATAAATCCGTCGTTGAATTGTTACTCCAGCATCTGTTCATTCGTCCCTGTTTCCGGGGGCGCGACTTCGGGGTGGCGCATGATGAGCCGGGCGCAGGTGTTCCAGCGCAGCAGGGCATCCTGGTTGCCGGGCGAACAGGAATTCAGGGCGGTCTCGTACTGCGTCATCGCCTTGTGGAACCATTCGTAGGCCAGCCGCCCGGAACCCGGGCCGCCGCGTTCGAGATGGATCTTGGCCCGCCGTTCGGAAATGATGCCCCCATAGTAGGCCTTGCAGTACTGATCGCTCAGGTTCTCCAGGGCTTCGTGGGCCTGGTTGAAGGCGGTGCTCAGGTTCTGCTTGAACGTGTCGGTCAGCGCCAGCAGCAGAATGATCAGCGCCTGCTGGTTTTCGGGTTCCACCGCGAGCACGTCGCGGCAGATGCTTTCGGCTTCCAGGGGTTCGTTCAGGAGGCGGTAGCGTTCGGCTTTTTCCAACGCCCCCGGTATCGCCGCCTTCGACAGCGTTTTTAACGTATACATGAGTCGTTCCTCTTTTTGAAGTCGATATGATTTTCCGCCGCCGGCGGCATCTTCGACCATCACGGCACCGGCGATGCGGCAGGATATGGTCTTATCGCACTGGTCGCTTGCTTCGGGAACACAAAAAGTTTTCGGGTGCGGGTGCTGAAAACTACGGCTAAATCTGATGACGATACCCCGGGGTTGTCAAAATCACTCGATCGGCCCGGGGGGCGCCGTGAACCGGTTCCTGACCCTGCCCCATCGGCGGTTCAGGCGTTTTTCTCCGTCTGTTTTATGGCGCGTTTGATCTGGCCGATGCACTTCGTCACGGGGATTCCCTTGGGGCAGACATCGGTGCACCACCACATGGTTTTACAGCCCCAGGCGCCGTCGTCGCTGTCGAGCTCGGCCAGGCGGCTGCCGGTGGCGGTGTCGCGGGAATCGTTGATGTAGCGGAAGGCGCGCAGCAGTGCCGCCGGCCCCACATAGTTCGGATTGGCCCTTGAAATGGGACAGGACGAGGTGCAGGAGGCGCAGAGGATGCAGCGCAGCGCCGGTTCGATCACTTTTTGTTCTTCCGCGCTCTGCAGCCGTTCTCTTTCCGGTGCATCCGCATCGTTGATGAGGAAGGGCCGCACGTAGCGGTGTTTCTCGAAAAACGGATTCATGTCCACGACCAGGTCCTTGATGACGTTGAACAGCGGCAGCGGTTCGATGACGAAGTTGTTGGCCGTTTTATAATCCCGCACCAGCTTCTGGCAGGCCAGTCCCACGTGGCCGTTGATGACCATGGCGTCCGAGCCGCAGATGCCGTGCGAACACGATGCGCGGTAGACCAGCGTCGGATCGAGGTCCCAGCGAATCCGGTTGAGGCAGTCGAGGATCTTGTCGGTCGATTCGACCTCGATGCCGTACTCCTGATAGCGGGGCTTATTGTCGACCGCGGGATCGAAGCGAAAGATGACGAAGGTGGCTTTCATCTTCAGTACTTCCTCTCTTTGGGTTCAAATCGGGTGATGGTGACCGGCTTGGTGAACAGCCGCGGATCGGCCTGCTCTTCGTAGCGAACCAGGGTGTGAACCAGAAACCGCTTGTCGTCGCGTTCGGGGAAATCCTCGCGCGAATGGGCGCCGCGGCTCTCTTCGCGGTTCAGGGCGCCCATGGCCATGACCTCGGCCAGGTCCAGCATGTGCCGCAGCTCGAGGACATCGAGCAGCTCGCGGTTGAAGCAGGTGCCCTTGTCGCGGACGCCGATATCGTGGAAGCGCCGCTTCAGCGAGCGGACGGTCTGCAGCGCCTCTTCGATCGTCTCGCGGTGGCGAAACACCGAAACGTCGTTCATCATCACGGCCTGCATTTCCTGCAGGATCGGCCCCAGTTTCTCGGTGCCGTCTTTTTCCATGAGGTACCCGATCTTCGCGGCTTCCAGATCTTCCAGGTCGTCGGGAATGTTGCACAGGCCGTTGGCATTGATGAACCGGCGGATCTCGATGCCCGAGCGGCGGCCGAACACGAGGGTGTCCAGCAGCGAGTTGCAGCCCAGCCGGTTGGCCCCGTGCACCGAGACGCAGGCGCATTCACCGGCCGCATACAGGCCCGGGAAGGGGGTGTTCTTGTCATCCATGATCACCCGTCCGTCGGCGTCGGCGGCGATGCCGCCCATCATGTAGTGGCAGGTGGGTTGAACCGGGATCGGTTCCTTGCGGGCGTCGACCCCGCCGTAGGTTTTGGCGAACTCGATGATTTCGACCAGCTTTTCACCGATGACCTCGGCCCCCAGGTGGGTCAGGTCCAGGTGGACGTAATCCTTGCCGCCGATGCCGCGGCCGGCGCGCACTTCCTTCAGGATGCAGCGCGAGACCATGTCGCGCGGCGCCAGGTCCTTGATGGTGGGGGCGTAGCGTTCCATGAAGCGCTCGCCCTCGCCGTTGAGCAGGATGCCGCCTTCACCGCGCGCGGCCTCGCTGATCAGAATGCCCAGCTTGTAGATGCCGGTCGGGTGGAACTGGATGAATTCCATGTCTTCCAACAGGGCCCCGGCGCGATAGGCGATGGCCATGCCGTCGCCGGTCGAGGCCATGGCGTTGGAGGTGGTTTTGAACACCTTGCCGGCCCCGCCGGTCGCCAGCAGCACGGCCTTGGCGTTGAACACGTGGATCTTGCCGGTGGCCAGCTCATAGGCCGTGAGGCCGCAGCAGCGCCCGTCCTTGACCAGCAGGGAGAGCATTTGAAACTCGTCGAAAAACTGGATGCCGCGCTGCAGGCACTTTTCCCAGAGGGTGTCCAGGATGACCCGGCCCGTGCGGTCGGCGGCGTAGCAGGCCCTCTTGATGGCGGCCTTGCCGAATTCGCGGGTGTGGCCGCCGAAAGCGCGCTGGGCGATCCGGCCTTCCGGCGTGCGGTTGAACGGCACGCCCAGGTGCTCGAGTTCATACACGATTTTGGGGGCGTCGCGGGTCATGATCTCGATCGCATCCTGATCGCCGAGGTAGTCGCTGCCCTTGACGGTGTCGAACATGTGCCATTCACAGTTGTCCTCCTCCTCGTTGCCCAGGGCGGCGCCGATTCCCCCCTGGGCGGCTCCGGAATGGGAGCGGGTTGCAAAAACCTTGCTCAGGACGGCAACCCGGGTGCCTTCACCCAGTTCGATGGCTGCCCGCAGGCCGGCCAATCCGGCGCCAACGATGACGACGTCATACTGGTGTTCCATAGTCGACTCCCTGCTGAAAATCCGGTTAGAGGTTGGGCGTGACCGTGCTTAGGAAAGAAAGTATTTGTACGCGACAATCCGAAACCGCCCGACGGCTGCGGGCCCGGGTTCCAAATTAGAAAAAGCGTTTCTCTTTGTAAAGGCTTTTTTCGGCGCCCCGCAGAGAGCCGGCGGCGGGAGAACAACGCGGCATGTTAGAAACCGACCGCCTGGCCATCCTTGCGGTGGTCGGAGGCTCCGCAGTATCCCTGCGGCAGGCAGGCGACAAGCTGGGCGCCGCCGAACAGGCGGGTCGGGGGATCGGGCAGCAGGCGGTGGCCGCGGGCGGCCAGGGCCGCGGCGACGCCATCCGGCAGGCCGGCTTCGAGGGCCAGGCTGAAGTCCTGCGCCAGGTACCAGCGCGGCGCATCGCAGGCCGCCTGCGGATTGAGGCCGTCATCGACCAGCCGCACGATCATCTGCACGTGACCCTGCGGCTGCATCAGGGCGCCCATCACGCCGAAACTGAGCAGCGGGCGGCCGTCGCGGGCCACGAAAGCGGGGGTGATGGTGTGATAAGGGCGTTTGCCGCCACCGACGCAATTGGGGTGTCCCGGCGCCAGGGTGAAGCCGCGCCCGCGGTTCTGCAGGGCGATCCCCGTGTCGGCCACGACGATGCCGGATCCGAAGCCCATGTAATTGGACTGGATGTAAGACACCATCATGCCGTCCCGGTCGGCCGTGCTCAGGTAAACCGTGCCGTTTTCGGGCCGGATCACGGGCTGCGGCGCCAGGGCCCGGTCCATTCGAATCGCGGCGGCGCATTCGTCCAGGAAAGCATCGGCCAAGAAGCTTTGCGGATCCACCACCATGGCGGCCGGGTCGGCGACGTGGCGCCAGGTTTGCGTAAAGGCCAGCTTCATGGCCTCGACCTGCAGGTGAATGCTGTCGGCGCTGTCCGCACCGAAGCGGCGAATGTCGCATCTTTGAAGGATCCCGAGCGCAATGAGAGCGGCCAGGCCCTGGCCGTTGGGCGGCATTTCGCACAGCTGGATGCCGCCATAGGCCTGTCGGAGCGGGACGACCCATTCCGAGCTGTGCCGCGCCAGGTCTTCGAGCGTCACGGCACCCCCGTCGGCGGCCGCCTGGCCGGCGATGCGCCGGGCGATCTCGCCCCGGTAAAACGTTTCGCCGCCGGTTGCGGCGATTTTCCGCAGGGTGTCGGCCTGCAGCGGGCAGGCGAAGGCCTCGCCGGCGGCGGGCGCGCGGCCGCCGGGCAGAAAAGTGCGCGCGAATTCCGCATACCCCCGGTAACGCACGGGCGCCTCGGCCCAGATGGCCGCCACCGCCGGTGTCACCAGAAACCCGTGTTCGGCATAGCCGATGGCCGGTTCGAAGAGCCGTTCGAACGGCAGCTTGCCGAAGCGCTTCGACAGGCGGGCCCAGGCATCCACGGCGCCGGGAATGGTCACCGTCTCCCACCCGAGTTCGGGCATGTCGGTGCAGGCCGCGAAACGCCGCGGCGACCAGGCCGCCGGCGAGCGGCCGGAACCGTTGAGGCCATGGAGTTCGCGGCCGTCCCAGACCAGGGCGAAGGCATCGCTGCCGATCCCGTTGCCGGTCGGCTCGACGACGGTCAGGGTGATGGCGGCGGCCAGGGCGGCGTCGACGGCGTTTCCACCGCGGCGCAGCATGTCCAGGCCGGCCTGGGCCGCCAGCGGCTGAGACGTCGCCACGACATTGCGGGCCAGGACCGGCGCCCGCCCGGAGGGGTAAGGAAAATTCGAAAGATTCTCTGTCCGGAAAATTGTCATGAGTCGAACCGTGGTCGTGGTGGCGGCCCGTCGGCCCAATCAACCGGTTCGGCGGACTGAGCGGACCCGCCACCGTCTTCGAAAAGATGGTACTTTCTTCATCGGCGCCGGCGGCGGGCGTCCTCCGGTCGGCGCCTTCGCCCGGCCCTCAATCCTGCCCGCGGCGGCCGTTCGTGGGGTCGCCTTCCGCCACCATCGCCCGCATGACCTGTCTTTCGGCCGGACCCGGCAGAATTCCCTTCAGATCCGCCTCCAGGACAACCTCGCCGTGCTGATTGGTGTACACGGCTTTGCCGGCGGCGCGGCCACGTTCGTCGATCTGCCCGATGGTGACGGTGCAGGTGATGGTGTCGTCGATAAAAACGGGCTTCCTGAATTTGAAATTCATGCCGGAAGCCAGCCAGCCGATCTGGCCCCCGATCTGGGTTATCAGTCCGGCCACGAGCAGGCCGTGGCAAATTACGGCCGGGATGTTTTTGGAACGGGCGAATCTTTGGTCGAAGTGAACCGGGTTGAAGTCGCGCGTGAGGTCGGCAAACTGCGCGACGTCCTGCGCGGTGAACGTGCGCGTGACGCTGAACGCATCGCCGACCGCCAGACCGCGGATGGCCCGCCGGCGTATGGTGGACATGGTGGAGACCTCAAAAGATGATGGTGGCGCAGGGTGCCTGAGGGCCGGCCGCCGGGTTCTTTTTTTCGGTCAGCCGCGACCCGGCTTCTTTTCGACCGCCGCGATTTTTTGCTGCAGCCCGGCGGTGCGTCCCTTGCGGTAGTCCGCCTTCAGGTTAAGGTACACGCGCTCGCTGTCGGTTGCAAGTTCTTTGAAACACCGGTCGACAACCGCCATCACGGCCGGCCAGTCGCCCTCGATGCAGGTCGCCATGGGGGTCGGCACGTACGGCAAACCGCTGGCGCGGATGATGTCCAGCGCCCGGGCGACGTAAGGGCCGACACTCGCGCCCTTGTCCACGGGAAAGATCGACAGCTCGACGATGACGCTCATGCGCAGGGCCCCCCTTGACCCGCGGCCGTCGGCGCAAAGTCCAGGGCCGAGCGGACCGCTTCGGCCAGCTCCCGCATGCCCAGCGGTTTCACGACCAGGCGGCTGATGCCCAGGGCGGCCGCGCGCTTGATTTCGACCTCGTCGCAATAGCCGGTGCACAAGATGATCGGGATGTCGGCCCGTATGGTTTTGATGCGCTCCGCCAGCTCGAAGCCCGTCATGCGCGGCATGGTCTTGTCGGAAATGATCAGGTCGAAATCCCGCGGATGCGACCGGAAGGTCTTCAGGGCCTCGAGGCTGTCGGTTCGCACGGTGACCCGGTAGCCGAGGTGTTCCAGCATCTGTTTTCCCATGGCGGTCAACACGTCTTCGTCGTCCGCCAAAAGGATCCGCTCGGTTCCGGTGGGAGCCGTCTGACGGTAAGCGACCGCCGGTTCGTGGCCGTCGGCCATGCATGGCAGGCACACATGAAAGGCCGCCCCGCCGCCCGGCGGGCTGTCGACCGCGATGGAGCCTTTCAGGGTGCGGATGATGCCGTGCACCACCGACAGCCCCAGGCCGGTTCCTTCCCCCTTCTCCTTGGTCGTAAAATAGGGGTCGAAAATGCGCGCCAGAATCCGCGGTTCGATTCCGGGCCCCGTGTCGGCCACCGTCAGGCGCACGCAGGGTCCCGGATGCAGGTGCGAACCGGCGGCGATCTCGCCGGCCCTGGCTTCGGTTTCCGCCAGGTTCACGGTCAGAATGCCGCCGCAGTCTTTCATGGCTTGAGCGGCGTTGGTGCACAGGTTCATCAGAATCTGTTGAATCATCGTGGGGCTGCACAGAATGCGGGCGTTTTCGGCGGCGATGCGGGTGCGGATCTCGATGGTCGACGGCAGGGAGGCGCGCAGGAATTTGAGGGCTTCCTTGAGCAGCGGCACGATAGTAATCGGCTTGAGTTCCTGCTCCGTCTTGCGGCTGAACGTCAGGATCTGCCGGACGAGGTCCTTGGCCCGGTTGCCGGCGTTGATGACCTCGGCCACGTCCTGGCGGCCGGGGCTGCCGGCCGGCATTTCGTAGGCGGCCAGTTCGGCATATCCGAGAATGGCCGAAAGGATGTTGTTGAAGTCATGGGCGATGCCGCCGGCCAGCGTTCCGATCGCCTCCATCTTCTGCGACTGGATCAACTGCCGCTGCAAGTGGTTTTCCTCGGTCACATCGCGGGCAATGGCGACAACGTTGCACACGGCGCCGTCCTTGTCCCTGAGCGGGACGATGACGGCTTCGGCCGTATAGGGCGTGCCGCACTTGCGGCGATGGGTGACACGGCCCCGCCAGGTGCGGCCGGTCGAGATGGTGCGCCGGAGGTCATGGCAGAAATCCGGATCCTCGTGACCGCTTTTTAACGTTTGCGGATCGCGCCCGATCAGCTCGCCGCCCGCGAAACCGCAGATCCTTTCAAGGGCCGGGTTGACGTATTCGATCGTGCCGTCGCCCGCGGCGATCAAGACGAGTTCGGCGGCCTGCTCGACGGCGGTTTGAAGCAGGCGCCTCTTTTTTTCGTTGCGGGCGCCGGCCCATGCCAGGGCAATGATTCCGGTCAGCGTCTTCACCGTATCGACGGGCACCTGCGCCGGGTGAAAACTATTTGCCGCGAAATCGATGCCCAGAAATCCGGTCATCGCGCCGCCGCTGATCAACGGGGCCAGCAGGCTCGAATGCTGAACGCTCCGGTCGGCGGCCGAATTCTGCCAGCCGGCCGGTCCCGCCGGCGAACGGCCCGCGAGATGGACGATGTCACCGCGCCGCAGGCGCCCGAGGTGGCGTTTCGGCAAGGCGATCGGCAGCTCCTTTGCCAGCGCATGGCGGGCAGGGGCGCCGGTGCGCCATTCGATGCGCTCGAGGATGGTGTGCCCCGATTCGTCCACGGCGCACGCATAGCAGCGGTCGCCCCGGAAATAAGCCCCGATCCGCGCCAGGATGCGCGGCAGGGTGCCGTCGAAATTCCCGGCGGGTGCATCGACACAAAGTGCGACGGTGTCGGCCAGCAGATCATCGGGTTTTTCGAACGCCGGGGCGGGACGAATTTCCGGCATCAGGTGGCCGCTGCAGGGATCACTGATCGAGTTCATATATTTTCATACGCGTGGGTGATGCGGTCGTGGAGCCGGATGCGGCTGCTTCGTATCGAGCGGAAAAAAACGGCATCAAAAAAAAACGGGATCACATCGAACACGATGGTAACGGGACGATGACCGGACACCACTATATAACTAATCGATAATAATTGCAAGAAGTTGCTGAGAGATCCGCGGCTGGATCGATCACAAGATGCGGAGGTGTTCGCCGGGCCGGGCCGCAGCCCGCCGGTGCGGGACGGCGAGGCGTCTTTATTTACGCCGCAGCCGGAAATCCGCGCAGATCCCGCATGCGGCGGGTCCGGTGCGGATTAAATCGATCGGCCCGCCTTATAAGATCTTGATTAAAATAGAAATTTTTAGTAAAATAGACGATGGTGTTCGTTGCGGTCGAGACGCCGGCGGCGAGCATGAAAAAGAAAACGGCGCGCTTACGGGGAACTGCCCGATATGAGAGGCAAATGCATTTTTTCCGGTGCCCCGCTGCGCGCGGGCGGGGAAAGGGCTCGTGCCCCCCGTACTTCAGGGGCCCGGGCCGGTTCCCATGATCGAACCCTACAGCCGAGGTGGACATGCCGACTGGCGCCGACATACTGATCGTCGATGACGAACCGATCGTCTGTGAAACCCTGCAGGGCCTGCTCGATTTCCAGGGCCACCGCGTGGCGACCTGCAACAGCGGATCCGCGGCCCTTGAGCGCATCCGCCGTCAGAGTTTCGATCTCGTTTTTCTGGACATCCGGCTGCCGGACATGGACGGGTTCCAGATCCTGGCCGCCATCCGCCAAGAGGCCGCGGACGTTCTGGTCATCATGATCACCGGCGATGCCACCATCGAAACGGCCGTCGAGTCGCTCAAAAGCGGGGCATACGGCTACCTCGGCAAACCGGTCCGGATCGAGGAGCTGACCAAGACGGTCAAAAACGCCCTCGACCACCGTGAACTCGATCAGGCCCGCCGGCGTTCGGAAGCCGCCCTGCGCGACAGCGAGGAACGGTTCCGGACCCTGGTGGAGAATTCGCTGATCGGCATCTGCATCCTCCAGAACAACACCATCATCTATCAGAATCCCGAACACAAGAAACTGTACCGGTCCTTTGCCACGGTCGCGCCGCAGACCTTGATCCATTTCATTCACCCCGACGATGTCGAAAAGGTCACCCGCTGCTACCATGCGCTCATGAGCGGCAAGCAGAAATCGGTGGAGACCGATTTCCGGATCTACCCGTCGGGCCGTGAAAAGCAGGATGCGGAGATCCGCTGGCTGCAGGGCCGCGCCAGCCTGTTTCGCTACCGGGGCGCCGATGCGGTCCTGGTCAACCTGATGGACATCACCCGCTCCCAGGAACTCGAACACTTCCTGCGGATAAAAAGCAAGATGATCTCACTGGGACGGGTCGCGGCCGGTATCGCGCACGAAATCAGGAATCCGTTGACCGGCATCAATTCCTACCTCTTTTCGCTCGCAGACCTGCTCAAAGCCGAAGAACCCGATGCCGAATCGGTCGAGATGATGAAAAAGATCGTCGACCAGGTGCAGGGGGCTTCCAACAAGATCGAATCGGTCATCAGGCGCGTGCTCGATTTTTCACGGCCCGGTGTTCCCTCCATGGCGCTGGTCAGCATGAACCGGCCGCTGCAGGAGGCGATCAATCTCTCGGCCGTCAGCCTGCGCAAGAAGGGGATCGAGGTCGTCATCGACCTGGATCCGAATTTGCCGCCGAGTTACGGCGATGCGAACCTGATCGAGCAGGTGGTGTTGAACCTGATCGACAATGCCGTTAAGTCCATGGAGAAAAAGGCCGCCGAAAAGCGGCTGACCCTGCGCTCGTACGCGGCCGACAACAACATCTGCCTGAGCGTATCGGACACCGGGGGCGGGATCCCCATCGGTATCCGCGAGAAGATTTTCGACCCGTTTTTCACCACCGAAACAGACGGGTCGGGCATCGGCCTGGCCATTTCGCTGCGAATCATCAACGATCACCGCGGCGCGATCACGGTCGAGAGCAACGAATCGGGCGGGGCCCGGTTCACCATCGAATTGCCGATCGAGAAAAGGATGCAGGTCCAATGACGCCGTACACCGTTTATGTGGTGGATGATGAAGAGGTGGCCCGCGAGGGCGTGGTGCTGGCCCTGAAGAAGCTTTACCGCATCAGGGGCTTCGCCAATGCCGAGGACACCATCGAAGCGGTGCTCGTCAGCCCGCCGGACCTGGTTCTGCTGGATATCGGCCTGCCGGGCATGAGCGGCATCGAGGCCCTCAGAAAAATAAAAGGCCTCTACCCGGAGGTCATCGTGATCATGATCACGGCCTACGAGGATGTCCAGACCGTGGTGTCGGCCATGAAGCAGGGGGCCTACGACTACGTGGTCAAACCGCTGCAGATGAACACCCTGATGGTCACCGTGCGCAACGCCCTGGAAACGATCAAGCTGCGCAAGGAGATCCAGCTGCTGCACGAAAAATATCTCAAGGAGAACCTGCCGGGATTCATCGGCGAGAGCGACGCCATCCAGGACGTCATGGAAGTGGTGACCAAGGTCGCCAAGAGCCCCGACACCTCGATCGTGATTCTGGGCGAAACGGGCACGGGCAAGGAACTGATCGCCAAGGCCATTCACTACCGCAGCCCCAATTTCGAAGGGCCGATGATCAGCGTCAACTGCGCCGCCATTCCCAGGGACCTGATCGAGAGCGAACTCTTCGGGTATGAAAAGGGCGCTTTCAGCGGGGCCGACAAATCGGGCAAGGAGGGCCTGGTCGAAAAAGCGGCCGAAGGCACCCTTTTTCTCGACGAGGTGGCGGACCTGAGCACGGAGGCCCAGGCCAAGCTGCTGCGGTTTCTGGAGGAGGGCGAGTACTACCGCGTGGGCGGCACCAAGAAACGCATGGCCCAGACCCGCATCGTCGCCGCCACCAACAAGAATCTGGAGGAGATGGTCGCCGCCGGAGGTTTCCGGCAGGACCTGTACCACCGCCTGGCGGTCATCAAGATCGAGATACCCTCTCTGAACCAGCGGCGCGCGGACATCGTGCCCATCGCCAAGCACTACCTGGTCGAATTCGCGGCCAAGTTCGGAAAGTCCTACACCGGGATCAGCGCCGAGGCGGAAAAGGCCCTGAAAAACTTTAAATGGACCGGCAACGTGCGCGAGCTGAAAAATTTGATCGAACGGGCCGTCCTGCTCGGCGACGGCCCGCTGCTGGACCTGCGCGACCTCGGCTTGACGGAAGGCTGCCGGGCGGCGGGCGCCGCGGCGGCCGACCTGCCGGTATTGACCCCCGAGGGCATCGACCTGCCCGTGGTCATGGCGCAGATCGAAAAAAAATATTACCGGGACGCGCTTCAGATGGCCGGCGACAACGAGAGCCGTGCGGCCCGCGCCCTGAATGTCAGCCGGGACACCTTTCGGTATCGACGCCGCAAACTGTTCGAATAAACGCTGCCGGGCCTGGGGCATTTGTCCCACCCCGGCTGCGTTTTTTACCCCAATCCCAGCCGGCGCATTCGCGGCCGGAGATCCCCCCTTTGCAACGTAACTGGTTGAGACGGCATGATTAAATTCACTCGTGGCCTGCTGGCACGCTATTTGTTTTAAGCAGGCATCGACGGCACGCCATCACTCATCCATCTTTTTTCTGACCGAGGGGGAAATAAAAAGAATGGTCACCAATTCCAAGCTGAAAAACATCAAGACGCTTCTGGTCGACGACAACGAGTTTATCCGGAATTCCATGGAAATCGCCTTTCGCCAGAAAGGCTACCCGCTGCGAACGGCCGCCACCGCCGAGGACGGCCTGCGGAGACTGGCCACGGAACGCTTCGAGATCATCATCAGCGACTTTAAACTGCCCGGGATCAACGGGCTCACCTTTCTCAAACATGCCGGCGGAGACCGGCCGGGCATCGTCAAGATTCTCATCTCCGCCTGCGGTGATCATGCGACCATCGCCACGGCCTACGCCATGGGCGTGAACGATTACATCCAGAAACCATTCACCCTCGACACGCTGTGGGCAACCTTGGCCATGCACGTTGCGAAACTGAAGACCCGCCACCGCGTCATCGATTTGCAGAGCCGGCGGGCGGCGGCCCGGGGGCAGGATCGGCTGCGCGGCTGCACGCACATCAGACCGTAACACGTTTACCGCTTTTGCCCGGCACCGGCCACACAGGCGCTCGCTTTTGCCCGGCACCTCTCATCGCGGCCCCGGTCGCCCGCCCGTTTGGCCGGGCCCCCCAATGCCGACCGGGTCGATATTCTTTGCGGCTCGCGGCCGACCCCGCAGCCGGTCACTTCCCGGATGGACCCGTGCGGCCGCCTCGAGGTCCCGCGATATTCCTGCCGGAACGCGCGTCGGCTGTCCGTCAATCCCGCCTTGTGATTTTTACATTTCTATGTCACACAGATGACTCGTTTCGCCACTTCGCAGCCCTGGAGGTTCAATGAACGAGTTCAATCCGATCCACTATCATCTGACCCTCACCCCCGATCTGGCCGGCTTCACATTCTCGGCCCGCATCGAGATCACCGGCGAGTTCAAAGACCCGCGGCAAGAGGTGATCCTGAATATTCTGGAACTGGCCGTCTGGCGCTGCCTGCTGCGCGGCGACGAAAAGACCGCCGTCTGCCCTTTCAGCGTCGATCCCGCCCAAGAGGAGTTGCATATCCGGCTGCCGCGCGCGATGGCCGGAAAACTGACCGTGATCGTCGAGTACGAAGGCCGGATCAACGATCGCATGGCGGGTTTTTATCGCAGCCGGTATCAAAAAGAGGGCCGGACGCGCTATATCGCCGTGACGCAGTTCGAGGAAAGTGACGCCCGGCGGGCGCTGCCCTGCATCGACCATCCCCTGAAGAAAGCGACGTTTACGGTCGAGATGGTCATCGACAGCGGCCTTGGCGCCATCTCCAACACACAAATCGATACCGAAGAGGCGCTCGAGGACGGTAAAAAGAGGGTCGTCTTTCAACAGACGCCCAACATGTCGACCTACCTCCTGTTCTTCGGCATCGGGGATTTCGAATCCGTGGTGAATTCAGAAGATCCGCGGGTGCGGGTCGTCACCACTCCGGGCATGACGCCCTATGCCGGCTACGGCCTCGAATTCGGCCGCCAGGCCCTGGCCTACTGTGAAGACTACTACCGGATCGCCTACCCGCTGTCCAAGATGGACCTGATCGCCATTCCGGATTTCGCTTTCGGTGCCATGGAAAACTGGGGGGCGATCACGTTTCGCGAAAATCTCCTGCTGCACTATCCGGACACGACGTCGCGGGCGGGCGAGGAGCGGATTTGCGAAGTGATCGCCCATGAAATCGCGCACCAGTGGTTCGGGAACCTCGTCACGCCGTCGGATTGGCGCTACCTGTGGCTCAACGAGAGTTTCGCCACTTTTTTCGGCTTCGGGGTGGTCGACCATTACCATCCGGAGTGGGGCATCTGGGAGCAGTTCATCGCCAGCCAGACCGCGGGCGCGCTGGTGCGCGACGGGCTGCACGAGACCTTCGCGATCGAAATTCCGGGCGGCGAGCACATCGTGATCAACACCAGCACGGCGCCGATCATCTACAGCAAGGGCGGCAGCATCCTGCGCCAGGTCCGGGGCTTTATCGGCCCGGAGTTGTTCCGCGACGGGCTGCACCGCTACCTGGAGACGCACGCTTACGGCAACGCCGCCAGCCGGCAGCTGTGGGAAGCCTTCGAATCCACGTCCGAAAAGCCGGTGACCCGGATGATGAAAAGCTGGATCGAACAGCCCGGCTATCCGCTGGTCAGCGCCGAGCGCCGGGACGGGCGGCTTCACCTGCGGCAGCAGCGGTTCACCTACCTGCCCAACACCTCCGGACAGCTCTGGGAGGTGCCGATCACCCTGCGGCTGATGGACGGCAGCGGCGGCCAGCACGTCGTGCGGCAGCTCATGTCCGAAGAATCGGCGGTGATCGACCTGCCGGCCGACACGGCGGCATATAAAATCAACGTCGATCAAACCGGGTTTTACCGGGTGCGGTACGAGAATGCCGCCGACCTGGCGGCGCTCGGGGAGAGGGTCCGCGACAAATCGTTGTCGACCGAAGACCGCTGGGGGGTACAAAACGACCTCTATGCCCTGGTCAGATGCGGCGCCGCCGGGATCGACGCCTACCTCGATTTTATCGATTATTACCGGGAAGAAACGGCTTTTTTGCCCCTGAGCAGCCTGTCCGATCACCTGTTTCAGGCCGCCGGCGTTCTTTGCGGAACGACCGCGGAGCGGCTGAAGGACAGCGGCCGGTCACTGCTGGACCAAGCGCTGGCCGCGATCGGTCTGGCGCCGCAAGCCGGCGAGCCCTTCACGGCATCGCTGCTGCGGGATCAGATCATGCTGCCGGCCGCGGTCTTCGGCTCGGAGACGGTCATCGCGTTCGCCGGGAAACAGTTCGCGCGGCTGACCTCCGGCGAGACCGTTCACCCGGACATCCTTAAAAGCACCCTTCAAATCGGCGCCCTGACCGGCGGCCAGCCGGTTCTGGCCTGGCTTCAGCAAAGGTTTCGATCGACCATCAGTGAACACGAACGGCTCAACATCCTGGCGGCCCTGGGGTGGTTCAGGGACGAAGCGGTCATCGACAGCGCCCTGCGATTCGCCCTCGACGAGGTGCCCGACCGCAACAAGTTCATCCCGATCGTCGCGGCCACCGCCAACCCCCATGCCGTCGACCATCTCTGGGACTGGTATCTGGCGCACCTGGCGCAATTCGAAGCCTTCCACCCCCTGCTCTACGAGCGCGTGATCGCCGCGATCGTGCCGACGGCCGGCATCGAGCGGCCCGAAAGCGTCGGCGCATTTTTCAAAAAATACGCGGCCGACCGTCCCCAGTCCAAAGATGTGGTCCGGCTGGCGCTCGAGCATCTCGAAATCAACCTGGCGATGCGCCGCCGATCCGTCGGCTGACAGTTCCCCAAGCCCCTTGATCGAGGAAAATAAAAGGCTTTCCGAGCCGCCGTCAACGGGCCGGCAGCCGCTGCCGGAACCGTTCCCGTGGCGCTGCGATCCCATCGGGAGCAAGGCATTAGAAGCGCCACGACGTCACGTTCATGCGGACAAGAGCAGTATAAGGGCTTTTCTAGGCATAACGGTCGAACCGTGAACCGCTCAACCCTGGATAAGCCGCCTCCCTCTGCCCTGGCCATAGCCTTTATCTCAAAAGCCACCGACGACATCCTGGGTAATGAACCTTTTCTTCCGGTAGCAAATACATGCTGGACCCTATTGCCGCCACGGGTCCGATGCGCTAAGGGGTTCAAAAAATAACCCTTTTTGCTGCCGCGCAGTGATCGCCCTTTCTGGCCGTGCCATCTTACGGTGCCAAAAAGGCGGTCGAATCCCGCCTTACGAACAGAACCGACGAAAAAAATGCCAGGAGGGCCCCCGATGAGCGAGAAAAATCCGGAAAAAAAAGAAGGTGCCGGACGGGAAGGTTGCAGCCGCCGCCAGTTTTTCACGACCGTGGGGGCCGGCGCGGTCGCGATCGCCGTCGGCGGGCACCTGCTGGGCCCGAAGGCGCAAGGCGCCGGCGTCGAGTCCGAGCCGACCGGGCCGATGACGGCCGTCAGTCTCGAGATCAACGGCCATTCCTACCGCCTGCTGGTCGAGCCGCGCTGGTCGCTGCTCTACGTCATTCGTGAAAAACTCGGCCTGACCGGAACCAAACTGGGGTGCGAACGCGGGGAATGCGGCGCCTGCACGGTTCTCCTGGACGATATACCGCGCTACGCCTGCCTGACCCTGGCCCTGGAAGCCGAAGGGCGAAAAATCACCACGCTCGAAGGGCTGATGGACGCGGAAAAACTCGGGCCGGTGCAGCAGGCCTTTCTGGAAAAGGACGCCTACCAGTGCGGGTATTGCACGCCGGGCCAGATCATGGCGGTCGACGGCCTGCTGCGGAAAAATCCGCAGCCGTCGCCGGAGGAGATTCGAACGGGCGTCAGCGGCAACCTGTGTCGCTGCGGCGCCTATGTCAACATTTTCAGTGCCGCGCAATACGCGGCCGAACTCAAGCGGACCCGGTGAGGTGCCCATGGCCGAAGACCAAAAAGGATTGTATTACCTGAAAGGATTGCCGGTTCCCGAAACGCCCCTGCCGGACCGGGACCCCCAACCGTGGGAGAAAACGGATGTGATCGGCCGGCCGACGCCCCGGGTGGATGGCTACGAACGGGTCAGCGGCGCGGCCCTGTACCCGTCGGACATCGTCATGGCCGATATGCTGTACGGCGCCATCCTGCGCTGCCCGCACCCGCATGCCGAAGTCGGTCGGATGGACACTGAAAAAGCGCGCCGCATGCCGGGCGTGCGGGCGGTCATCAGCGGCGCGTCACCGGCCGCGCAGGTCCAGTGGGCCTATTCGGACCAGCACCGGCTCGACCTGTTTCCCGCCCGCTGCCGGTTCGAGGGCGAAACCGTCGCGGCCGTCGCCGCCGACACCCCCTATCAGGCGGCGGACGCGGCCCGGGCCATCGCCGTGGAATACGAGGTGCTGCCGCATGTCGTCGACGAAACCAAAGCGCTCGCGAAAGGGGCACCGGAGGTGCACCCGGACGGCAACCGCCACAAGACGCAGAACTATGAACGCGGCGATGTCGCCCGGGGGTTTGCAGCGGCCGATGTGGTGCTGGAGAGAAAATACCGGACCGCCTGTGAACTCCACACCCCGATGGAGCTGCATGGCTGCCTGGCCAAATGGGACGGGGACCGGCTGACCATCTGGGAGTCGACCCAGGGCGTTTACGCCGTTCAGGCGCGGGTGGCGGAGGTGCTGGGCCTGCCGCTTTCCAAGGTGCGGGTCATCGGCCACTACCTGGGGGGCGGGTTCGGCAGCAAGCTGCAGCCCGGCAAGTACACGATCATCGCGGCCCTGCTGGCGCGGATATCCGGCCGCCCGGTCAAAATGTTCATGACGCGCGAGGACACCTTCCTGGATGCCGGCAACCGGCCGCCGAGCCATATGACCTTGAAGGCCGGCGTCAAGAAGGATGGAACGCTGACGGCCCTGGACTTTACCTGCCTGGGGACGGGCGGGGCCTATCCCGCCGGCGGCACCTCGCTGGTGGACTGGCTGGTCCGGGACCTGTACACCTGCCCCAACGTGCGCACCGCGTGCACGGATGTTTTCATCAACGCCGGCCTGAGCCGCCCCTTCCGGGCGCCCGGCCATCCGCAGGGCGCCTGGGCGCTCGAGCAAATGATGGACGAGCTGGCCGCGGCGATCGACATGGACCCGGTGGACATCCGTTTGAAAAACATACCAGGGTTCAGTCAGGCACGCGAGGGGCAGCCGCCTTATACCACCAGCGGCCTGCGCCGGTGCATCCAGGACGGCGCCAAGGCCTTCGGCTGGGGAAAAGCCCGCGGGGCTTCCGGCGACACCGGCAAAGATCACATCCGGCGGGGGGTCGGCATGGCCGCCTGTCTCTGGGTTGTCGGCGGCGGCGGGCCGCCGTCCACGGTTATCGTCAAGATGTTTTCCGACGGCAGCATCAACCTCAACATGGGCGCCAGCGACATCGGCACCGGCACCAAGACGATCATGGCCCTGGTGGCGGCCGAGGAGCTGGGCGTGCTGCCGGAAGTCATTCAGATCGAAAACGCCGACACCGGAACCACCCAGTACGCCACCCCCAGCGGCGGCAGTAAAACCGTGCCGACCGAAGCGCCGGCGGTGCGCAGTGCCGCCATTCAGGTCAAGCGGCAGCTGCTCGAAATGGCCGCCAAAGACCTGCGGGCCGACATCGCCGATTTGCGCTACCTGGGCATGGACATTCTCGCGCAGAAAACCGGTGAAAAGCTTAAGATCACCGATATCTCCGGGCTGAAGAAAAGAGGTGTCATCGTGGGCGTGGGGTACCGCGGGCCCAACCCGGAGAATAAGGTGGTGAACCCTTTCGCGGCGCAGTTCTGCGAGGTGGAGGTCAACCTGCGCACGGGCGAGGTCAAGATCCTGCGGTTCCTGGGGGCGCACGAAAGCGGCCGGGTCATGAACCGGCTGACTTTCGACAACCAGGTTTACGGCGGCATCACCATGGGGATCGGGCTGGCCATGACCGAATGGCGGGTGCTGGATGAAAACCGGACCGGCAAGATGGTGAACCGCAACTGGCACGACTACAAACTGCCCACCGCCCTGGATGTGCCCGCCGAGAAAACATCGCTGCCCATCGACCTGCCGGACCCGCAAGCCAATATCACCGGCGCCAAGGGACTGGGCGAGCCGGTCACCATTCCCACGGCCGCGGCGATCGCCAATGCCCTCTGGCATGCCACCGGGATTCGTCTGGAAGAATCGCCGATAAATCCGATCACCGTCATGCGCCGGCTGGACGCCCGGCAAAAGGAGGGATGATGCTTCCGAACTTCGCCTACGTCCGTCCCGATTCCATCGCCGAGGCCGTGCGTCAGCTCTCCGAAAGCCAGGCCGCCATCCATGCCGGCGGCACCGATCTTTTGAGCTGCCTGCGCGATCGCGTCTTTGCTGTCCGCAAGGTGGTGAGCATCAGCGGCCTGAAAGGCTTGGAGGGAATCCGGGATGTCGGCGGCGGCGTGCGCATCGGGGCCCTGACGACCATAACGGCGGTCGCGGAGAATCCGATCCTGCGTGAAAAATACGCCGCTCTGGCCCAGGGTGCGCGCGAAGTGGCCAGTCCGCAGCTGAGAAACCAGGGCACCATCGGCGGCAACATCTGCCAGAAACCGCGCTGCTGGTATTACCGGGGAGAGTTCGAGTGCCTGCGCAAGGGCGGGGAACTCTGCTACGCCGACGGCGGCGAAAACGCCTTTCACTGCATCCTGGGCGGATACGGGTGCTACATCGTCCATCCGTCCGACACCGCCCCGCCCCTGGTCGCCCTGAACGCGACCGCCCACGTGACCGGCCCGTCCGGCACCCGGAAAATAGCGTTGGCGGACTTTCACGTCCTGCCGGCGGACGATCCGCGCCGGGAGACGGTCCTGGAACCGGCCGAGGTGGTCACCGAAATCCGGCTGCCCGCGCCGCCCGCGGGCCTTCGCAGTTCCTACCGCAAAATCCGCGCCCGCCGTTCGTGGGATTTTGCCCTGGCCGGTGTGGCGTTGGCCCTGGTGATGGAAGGCGACACCGTCAGGGACGGCCGTGTCGTCCTCGGCGGGGCCGCGCCGGTTCCCTGGCGTTCCAGGGAGGCGGAAGGCGCCGTCATCGGCCGGTCCATCACTCCTGATACCGCCCGAAAGGCTGCCGCCGCCGCCATGGCGCACGCCGAGCCGCTGGCGCAAAACGACTACAAGATCCCGCTTTTCAAAGGCCTGATCGAAGAAGAACTGCTGAAACTGGCGGCGGGATAAGCATGTCAATTACGGCCGGCTATTTCTGGACGGAAGCCAACTGGTGGTCATCCGGGATTTCATTTTTGATATTGTTTCCGTTTCCAATCCAGAAATGTGCAATTTTCCGCAAGGTCAAGGAAATCGGCGGCATTACGCGGAGGCATACTGCTGTATGCCGCACAAGTGATTCCGCCGATTGACGCCGAATTTGCGGAAAAGGGCCATTTCTGGACGGAAACTAACTGAGGCCGAACCCCATCGAGGCATATTCCCGAATCCTCGCCTTGGCTTCCGAAACCGTCCGGCCCAGGTTCCAGGGCGCCATGAACCCTTCGAGCGTCATCTTCCAGCCCTCCGCATCCTTGTAAATGGTCGCCTCTTCACATGAGACGCCGCAGCCCTCCTCGCCGATGACATCCAGTAACTCCTGCAACAACTCTTCGCGTTCGCTCATTTCCGCCTCCTCGATATCATGTGCCGACCGATTGCGGATTTCAACCCTGAAGCCGCAAACCGCGGTGTGTTCGTCGACTGCCCGTTAAAAATCCTAACCATTGAGGAATCGGGAGTCAATCGGAGCAAGGCACCCCTGCGAAGAGGTTGCGCCGGGGGGCCGCTTTCTATCAAAGAGAAAGGATTATTGACGCTGCGGCGTCAACAGTTCTTGACACGGGAAATATTATCTATTACTCGAATGAGACGCTCAGATCTGGCCATCCCCCGAGGGTGAAAGTCCCCACCGGCCTGTATCGGCGTATCGGGACTCGGATGGCCGTCCGGTCGACGCGAACGGCGCCCGCGCATCACCTCCGGCGTGAACATCGTGGAGAACACTGTCACATGAATCGACGCACCTTTCTGAAGCTTCTCGGTATGGGCAGCATGTCGATCGCCGCCGGGTGTTCCCCCGACTACCAGGGCGGTCCCTATCCCCACAAAACCCTGTTTTCCTTGGTCCGGGCCCCCGACGACATGGTCGTCGGAGAACCCGCCTGGTATGCCTCGACCTGTCGCGAGTGCCCGGCCGGCTGCGGGGTTTTGGCCAAGAACCGCGAGGGCCGGGTGATCAAGATCGAGGGCAACCCGCAGCACCCGATCAACCGGGGCCGGCTGTGCATGCGCGGCCAGGCGGCGCTGCAGGCCGTCTACAACCCGGACCGCATCAAAACGCCGCTGTTAAAAGACGGCGACCGCTGGCGCGCCATCCCGCCCGCCGAGGCGCTCGGTCTGCTGAAACAAAAAGCCGACGGGGCCGCGGCGTCCGGCAAGAACCGGGTCCGGCTGATCACCGAGGTCGCGGGCGAGACCCTGCTGGCGCTCTTCGCAAAATCCCTCGACCGCTGGAATTCGGGCGGACCCCTTGTTTTCGAACCATTCGCCTACGAGGCGCTCAAGCTCGCCAACGAGAGGGTTTTCGGCGTGAGCGGGCTGCCGTCCTACCGCCTGGAGCAAGCCGATGTGCTGGTTTCCTTCGGCGCCGATTTTCTCGAAACCTGGCTCTCGCCGGTCGAATACGCGCGCAAGTTCAAGGACATGCACGCGCTCACCGCCGGGCGCAAGGGCCGGTTCATCCACATCGGCCCCTGCCGGTCGCTCACCGGCGCCAATGCCGACACCTGGCTCGCCTGCCGGCCCGGCGGCGAGGCGGCGGTCGCGATGGCCCTGATCGCAGAGGTCATGGGCGGGAAGGCGGCCGAGAGCCTGCCCGCAAATATACGCCAGGGCCTGGCAAAGGCTTGCGGGAACCACGACAGGGAAAAGGCCGCCGCAACCGCGGGAATCCCGGCGGAGCAGATCGGGGCGGTCGCTGCGGCTTTGAAGCAGGCCGCCAAACCGCTGGTTCTCGGAACGGGGTCGGCCGCCGGACCCGCAGCGCTGCCAACCAACCTTGCCGCCAACTATCTCAACCTGATGCTCGATCCCGATCTGGCGCTGATCGATTTCGCACAGCGCCACCGGGTGGAGACCGCCGCCTCGCGCGCGGAAATCCGGGCCGTTTTCGACGGCCTCGGCCAGGGGTCGGCCGGTGTCCTTCTGCTGAACAACGTCAATCCGGTATACGCCATGGCCTCGTCGCCGGAAATCGAAGCGGTGCTGAAACAGGAATCCCTTTTCGTGGTCTCCTTCGGCAATTTCATGGACGACACCGCGGCGCTGGCGGATCTCATCATACCGGCCGGCCTGCCGCTCGAGGTGTGGGACGAGTACGGCGGCAAAAAGGGCATCGTCGGCACCCTCCAGCCGGCCATGGGCGGCATGACCGCGGCGGCGAATATCGGGGACGTGCTTCTTGCCGCCGCGTTCGGCAAGACCGGTCCCGAAGAAAACTACAAAGCCTACCTGATGGCCAAAATGGTTTCCGGGGGGCTCATCCGCAGCGAAGCGCAGTGGCTCCAGTGCCTGCAAAGGGGCGGAATCTTCGAGGCTCGCGCCGCCGATAGAAAATCCGGCTCCTTCAGCTCCCCCGGGTCCATCGCGCCGGAACTCGCCTCCGTGCCGGCGGCTCCCGCGCCGACCGGCTTGACCCTTGTCGCCGCCCCGTCCATTCGTTTTTTTGACGGCCGCGGCGCCAACCGGCCCTGGCTGTGTGAAGTACCGGATCCGGTCACGCGCGTCGCCTGGCAGACCCCGCTGCTCGTCCATGCCGACGTTCTCAAGTCCCGGGGGCTCGCCCCGGGGGACCTGGTGCAGGTCGAAAACAGCCGGGGCGCCGTGACGGCGCCGGTCTACGAATCGCCGTGGCTCCGGCCGGATGTCATGGTCATGGGCATCGGCCAGGGACATGCGGCCTACGGCCGGTATGCCGCCGGAAAAGGCGCCAATCCCTTGCGGCTGATGCCGGTCGAAACGGTTTCGGCGACCGGCGGTCCGCAGTACGCGGCGGCGGGAGTCGAGCTTAAAAAGACCGGCCGCAGCGTGGCGTTGGCCCACACCGACGGCAGCCGCGACCAGCACGGCCGCAAGATCGCCCTGACGGTGCCCTTCGATGCGCTGGGTGACCTGCAGAAGGCCCGCAAGGCCGGCCTGGCCATGTGGGACTTCCCCCTGACCCTGCCGCTGCCCGAGGGCTACGATCCCAAGCGCGATTTTTACCCGCCCCACGACCATGCCGGCTACCGCTGGTCGATGGTGGTCGACCTGGACCGCTGCATCGGGTGCGGCGCCTGCGCCGCCGCCTGCTACGCCGAAAACAACATCGGCATCGTCTTCGAGGAGCGGATCGCCGCCGGCCGTGAAATGGCCTGGCTCACCGTCGTGCGCTACGAGGAGCAGGAGCGTCCCGGCCAGATCATGTTTCTGCCGCTCATGTGCCAGCACTGCGACAACGCCCCCTGCGAGTCGGTCTGCCCGGTGTACGCGCCGCATCACAACAAGGAGGGCCTGAACAACCAGATCTACAACCGCTGCATCGGCACCCGCTTCTGCTCCCAGAACTGCCCCTACAAGGTCCGCCGCTTCAACTGGTTCACCTGGGAGTGGCCCGCGCCGCTCGAGCAGCAGCTCAACCCGAACGTGACCCTGCGGACCAAGGGCGTGATGGAGAAATGTTCCTTCTGCGTGCAGCGCATCAAGGAGGCTCACGGCTGGGCCAAGAACGAAAACCGCGCGATTCGCGACGGCGAAGTGATGCCGGCCTGCGTTCAGACCTGCCCGACCGGTGCCCTGACGTTCGGGAACCTGATGGATCCCGCGAGCCGGGTGCGCCGCCTGGCGGATGACCCGCGGGCCTACCAGATCATGGGCTACCTGAACACCAAGCCGGCGGTGATCTATTTGAAGAAAGTAACGGTTTAGCCCGTTTGGCCCGTTGAGCCGGTGAACGGACCAACGGGCATAACGGGTTAAACCGGCACAACGGGCTCAACCGACTCAACGGGCTCAACCGGCTCAACGGGCTAACGGGCTCAACCGGCTCAACCTATTGGACACCACCATGACCGAACTGACCTTTGACAAAATCGACCGGACGGTTCTGGACACTCTGGCACCGGCCCGGCGCAGTTACTGGCTGACCGTCGGGCTGTTGTTTCTGGGCGTTCTGCTCGGGGCGGCCTGCTGGGCCTACCAGATTTTCACCGGTATCGGCGTCGGCGGGCAGAACATTCCGGTGGCCTGGGGGACTTACCTGATCAATTTCGTGTTCTGGGTCGGTATCGCCCACTCCGGGACCCTGATTTCGGCCATTTTGCATCTGTTTCGCGCCGGCTGGCGCAACCCGATCGCGCGGGCGGCCGAAACCATGACGGTGTTCGCGGTGTGCACGGCCGGGCTGTTCCCCTTCATCCACCTCGGCCGCGTCTGGCTGGTCTACTACATGCTGCCGATTCCGACCCAAAGGACCCTGTGGCCCAACTTCACCTCCCCGCTGGTGTTCGACGTGGTGGCGATCAGCACCTACCTGACGGTCAGTTCGCTGTTCTGGTACACCGGTCTGCTGCCGGACATCGCCCGCGTCAGGGACTCCGCGGTCGGGGTCCGCAAAAAGGTGTTCACCTGGCTGTCGATGGGCTGGACCGGCGCGCACGAGCAGTGGCGTCACTACGCCCGGATTTATCTTTTCTTCGCGGCCCTGGCCACGCCGCTGGTCATCTCGGTCCACAGCGTGGTGTCCTGGGACTTCGCCCTGGGCGTCGTGCCGGGATGGCACACGACGATTTTCGCCCCGTACTTCGTGGCCGGTGCCATCCATTCGGGCCTGGCCATGGTGCTGACCCTGATGATCCCGCTGCGCAAGATTTTCCACTACGAACAGATCATCACGATGCATGTGCTGGAAAGCGTGGCCAAGACGATCATCTTCACCGGCCTGATCGTCGGTTTCGCCTACGGAACCGAATTCTTCATCGCCTGGTACAGCCACAACAGCGTCGAAGAGGCCATTTTCCTGTACCGCATTTTCGGCCATTACGCCTACGGCTTCTTCATCATGCTGATCTGCAACACGACGGTTCCGCTCCTGTTTTTCTTCAAGCGCATCCGCACCTCGATTCCGTGGCTGTTCGGGATATCGATCCTGATCAATATCGGCATGTGGTACGAGCGTTTCGTGATCATCGTCACCAGCGTCGCCCACGATTTTCTGCCCAATTCATGGGGCCTTTACCGGCCGACGCTGATCGAACTGGGTATTCAGCTGGGGGCCTTTTGCCTGTTCTTCTTTTTCTTCGTGCTGTTCGTCAAACATATGCCGTCGGTGTCGATGACCGAGATTAAGGAAACCGTCGCCCAAGGAGAAGGCCATGGCCACTGATGCTTATGTCATGGGTGTCTTTAAAACCGAGGACCAGGCCGTGGACGCCGTGCACGACCTGAAAAATTCCGCCTGGCGGCTGATCCGGGCTCACAGTCCCATTCCGAGCCATAAACTCGCCGCTGCGCTGCAGGTGAAGAAAAGCAAGGTGGGCTGGTACACCCTGTGCGGCGGGATCATCGGGTTCATCAGCGGCTACAGCCTGGCCATCTTCACGGCCGAACGCTGGGAGCTGATCGTCAGCGGCAAACCGGTCGTGGCTCTGATCCCGTTTGTCATCGTCGGCTTCGAGTTCACGATCCTGTTTGCCATCTTCGGCAACCTGATCGGTTTCCTGCACCAGACGAAGCTGCCGCGGCTGGCCAATCTGGAGCACTACGACCCGCGCTGCTCCGGGGAACATTTCGGCGTCCTGGCCGCCTGCACCCCCGACCAGCAGGACGGCCTGAAGGACCTGTTTCGGAAAAACGGCGGAGACATCACGGTTTTCGACGACCAAACCGCAACCAACGGACGATAGCCGGACAGCCATGGAAAAGAAAACCCCGTTTCACCTTATTTTCGCAGCGCTGATCGTGGTCGGCCTCGGCGCGTTCATCTATGGTGTCCTGGGCCGCGATCCCGCGCGGGCCTGGCAGGCCTACCTGATCAATTTTCTGCTGTGGTCGGCGATCGCGCAGGGCGGACTGCTGTTCTCGGCCATCATGACCACGACCCGCGCCAAGTGGAGCGGTCCGCTGTCCGGGCTCGCGGAAGCCTTCGCCGGGTTTTTCCCGGTATCTTTCGTCCTGTTCCTGCTTCTGTTCTTCGGCGCGCCGCACGTTTTTCCCTGGCTCCACAGCCATGAGCTGCACGGTAAGGAGGTCTGGCTCAACCTGCCCTTCCTGTTCGCGCGCGACGGCATCGGGCTGTTGATCCTCTACGGGCTGGGGTTTGCCTACCTATACTACTCGCTGCTGCTCAAGGCGGGGCCCGCGGCCTCCGCCGGCGCCGTCCGGTCGCTCTTCAACCGGTTGCACGGCGGCCGGCAGCGCGACCCCGAGCACATCCGCCAGCGCAAGGGGCAGTTCAGCGTCCTTTACATGCTGGCCTTCGCGCTGGTGCTCTCGCTGATCGGATACGACCTGGTGATGGGCAGCGACCCGCACTGGATCTCCACGCTTTTCGGCGCCTACACCTTCGTCAAGGCCATTTACGTCGGGCTGGGCGGCCTGATCATCATGGCCGCGGTCATGCACCTCTACCCCGGAAACGATTTCCGCCTGGCCGACGCGCATTTCCACGACGTGGGCAAACTCTTCCTCGCCTTCTGCCTGGTGTGGGCCGACTTCTTCTACGTTCAGCTGGTGGTGATCTGGTACGGCAACATCCCCGAGGAAACCGCCTATGTCATCGAGCGCACCATGGCGGTGCCCTGGCGTTATCTGGCCTGGTCCATTTTCGCCGTCTGCTTCGTGCTGCCTTTTTTTATTTTGCTCAACAAGAAGGTCAAGACCATGCCCAAGTTCATGATCCTGCTGTGCGCGAGCATCATCGCCGGCATCTGGTTCGAGCATCTGCTGCTGCTGGGACCGGCCTTCCACCCGGAGGCGCATCGCCTGCCGTTCGCCTTCAGCGATCTTTTGATCAGCCTCGGCTTCCTGGGCTTGATGCTGGCGGCGGTCAGCTTTTCGTTCCGGCAGTTTCCGGAACTGGCGGGGATCCAAACGGACGAGGTGCGTTGATGGATATTCTGTTCACGTTGACCACCTTAACGGTCCTGACGCTCGTTGCGCTGTTCTTCCTGTACCGCTACCGGAAATTTTTGACCCGCAACCGGAAACTGCTGGCGCTTTCCATTTTCAGTGCCGTGCTCGTGGCGGGCTTCCTGTACACGTTTTACTATTCGCCGGCGACCGGCATAGGGGTCGAGCAGCCGATACCCTTCAGCCACCGGATCCACGTCAATGTCAAAAATATCCAATGCCAGTTCTGTCACCCGTACGTGGGGCGGTCGATCAACCCGGGGCTGCCGCCGGTGGAAAAGTGCCTTTATTGTCACAACTACATCATCGCCAATTTTCCGCCGATCTTAAAAGAGCACCAGTACTATAACAGCGACACGCCCACGCCCTGGAAAAAGGCGAACTACCTGGCCGAACACGTGCTGTTCAACCATCAGCGGCACATCCGCAAGGAGATCGCCTGCCAGCAGTGCCACGGCGAAATCCAGAACATGGACCGGATAAAAGGCAAGGTCTTTTTCATGGCCTTCTGCATCCAGTGCCACCGCGAACGCAAGGCCAATATTGATTGCTGGCTGGCCTGCCACAGCTGACAGGCTTCGAGATGACGGTTTTGGACGGCGTTATCGGTCGTCGGCGTACGAGACAGGTACAGCCTCCTTTCTCTGGCCTTGCCAAAACCGCCATCTCGAAGCCTGTGGCAGGGGCGACGGTTTTGGACGGCGTTATCGGTCGTCGGCGTACGAGACAGGTACAGCCTCCTTTCTCCGGCCTTGCCAAAAACCGCCATCTCGAAGCCTGTGGCAGGGGCGACGGTTTTGGACGGCGTTATCGGTCGTCGGCGTACGAGACAGGTACAGCCTCCTTTCTCCGGCCTTGCCAAAACCGCCATCTCGAAACCTGTGGCAGGGGCGACGGTTTTGGACGGCGTTATCGGTCGTCGGCGTACGAGACAGGTACAGCCTCCTTTCTCCGGCCTTGCCAAAACCGCCATCTCGAAACCTGTGGCAGGGGCGACGGTTTTGGACGGCGTTATCGGTCGTCGGCGTACGAGACAGGTACAGCCTCCTTTCTCCGGCCTTGCCAAAACCGCCATCTCGAAGCCTGTGGCAGGGGCGACGGTTTTGGACGGCGTTATCGGTCGTCGGCGTACGAGACAGGTACAGCCTCCTTTCTCCGGCCTTGCCAAAACCGCCATCTCGAAGCCTGTGGCAGGGGCGACGGTTTTGGACGGCGTTATCGGTCGTCGGCGTACGAGACAGGTACAGCCTCCTTTCTCCGGCCTTGCCAAAACCGCCATCTCGAAGCCTGTGGCAGGGCGGGCATGGACGGCGTTATGAGGATATAGAGGATATAATTGTACAGCCTATTTAAGGAGTGCCGAACTTGGCGGTAACCACACACCTGACAGCGCAGCGCTACCCCACGGCCATGGCCTTTTTGCTGACATCGGCGTTCTGGATGATGATCGCCACGGCCTTCGGCCTATTAGCCGCTACGGAACTGATCGCACCGGATTTGACCCAAAACTTTTCCTGGCTGCTGTTCGGCCGCATTCGCGCCGTTCACGTCAACCTGGTTCTCTTCGGGTTCGTCACCCCCGGGCTGCTGGCGGCCGCATTCTACTACCTGCCGCGGCTTCTGCGCTCCGAAATCTACAGCGAGAGGCTGGGGATATTCACGGTTTGCGCCTGGAACATTTTCCTGGTGACCGCCGTGGTGAGCCTGACCGCAGGGCATACCCAGGGCCGGGAATACGCCGAGCTGATCTGGCCGATCGATATCATGGTCATCCTCGGCTTCGGCCTGGTGTTCATCAACCTGGTGATGACCGTGCGCAGGAGAAGGGAACCGCTGCTGTACGTTTCGGTCTGGTATGTATTGGGGGCGGTGGTGTTGACGACCTCGACCTATGCCCTGGGCAATGTCATCTGGCGGCCGGACACCGGGGCGTTGGCGGGCATCCCCGATGCCATTCTGCTCTGGTTTTACGGACACAACATCTTCGGCCTGCTGCTGACCCCCCTTGCCGCCGGCGTGGCCTACTACGTCATTCCGCGCGCGATCAAGGCGCCCCTTTACAGCCACACCCTGTCGCTGCTGGGCTTCTGGGCGCTGATCGTCGTCTACACCCACATCGGCACCCATCACCTGCTGCAGGTGCCGGTGCCGACCTGGCTGAAAGTGATCGCCATCGTGGACAGCAACGCCATGGTCATACCGGTCATGGCCTTTCTGATCAACATCTGGTACACCTCGAGAGGCAAACTGGGCGAGGTCCACGCCGACATCGGCGCCAAGTTCGTTTTCACCGGCACGATCATGTATTTTTTCGTCAGCATCCAGGGCTCGATGATGGCGCTGCCCGTGGTGCAGCGCATCACGCACTTCAACAATTGGACCGTGGGGCACGCCCACATCGGCGTCCTGGGGTTCGCGGGCATGATCGCCCTGGGCGGGATCTACTACATCTTGCCGCGACTGACGGGCAGGCCTCTTTACAGCCGCCTGCTGGCCGATGTCCAGTACTGGCTGGTGCTGATCGGCATGGTAGGCTTCACGGTGGTGCTGACCATCGTCGGCCTGGTGCAGGGAAACTCCTGGTACAACGGCGAGACGGTGTATCGCATCCTGCCGCAGGTCCACATCTACTACGTGATCCGAGCCGGTTTGGGCGTGCTGATTTTTACCGGGGCGGTCATCGGGTTCTACAACATCGCCCGGACGGTGATGCTTAATACTGGAGAACAGGCATGAAAATGACGCTCCATGTCGTGGTCATCGGCAGTCTCATGATCCTGGCGGCCGTCGTTTTCGTGGCCGTCTACATGCCCTACGCCACGCGGGACGATACGCCGTCTGAAATCTTCCGCGCGCGCACCGCCGCAGAAGAGGCGGGGCGCCTGCAGTACATCGCCAACGGGTGCGTCTACTGCCACACGCAGTCGATCCGCGCCATCGACTGGGGCTTCGGCGCCGAACGGATCGCCCAGGCCGGTGACTACGTCGCCGACCGTCCGATCCTGCTGGGCTCGCAAAGAACGGGCGTGGATCTCTCCCAGGAGGGCGGCGAGCATCCCGATGACTGGCATTTGGCCCATTTCAACAACCCGCGCTACACGCGGCCAAACTCCATCATGCCTTCCTTCGAGGTCCTTGGAGAGCTGAAGATCCAGAAACTGATCGCTTACGTCCAGAGCCTGGGATTGCAGGCCGCCGACCGGCGTATGGCGCGCCAGGCCCACTGGAAGAAGGAGGCGGTCAGGGCGTACGAGGCCGGACCGGAAGAAAACATCAAGTGGATCAACGAGCACGTTCCCCAGGGGTGGCGCGACATTCCCAACCCCTATCCGACCTCGGCCGCGGGTCTGGCCCGCGGGCACAAGATCTATCAGGACAACTGCCTCGGCTGCCACGGGCCCGTCGGCGACGGCGTGGGCCCGGCCCAGCCCTGGATCTACCCCCCGCCCTTTAACTTCACCATTTTGAAAAACCGAGAAATATCGGGCGGCATACTCTACTACCAGATCATGAACGGCATCACCGGCACGGCGATGCCCTATTTCAAACGCGAACTCGAATCGGAAAAAATCTGGGACGTCGGCAACTACGTAGCGGTCTACTTCATCGACCAGTCCGACGCCGACACCGAACCCAAAGGCATCGACGCCGCCTATGAGCCCTGAGCGGGCTTGAAACTCGAAACTGGAAACTTCAATCTCATTATACGAACTCCTATCGCCAATGGCACGCACGGTAACACGAGACTCGCAACCCGGACCGCGCAACCCGAAACCCGTAACCCGAAACCCGTAACCCGTAACCCGTAACCCGAAACCCGAAACCCGTATCCCAAAACACCAAACACAAAACACGAATTCCAAACAATGTACTTCCCCTACTTCATCGCCTACATCGCCATCGGCCTTATTCTCAGTGTGGCGGTGTTTGTGTGGGCCGTCAGAAACGGGCAGTTCAGGGAACAGCAGCGGGCGCGTTTTCTGCCTTTGGAAGACGGCCCGAAGACCGTGTCGGCGAAGGTCTCCAGGATCGGACGACTGGAGATCTACGGCCTGTTCTTACTGGCGCTGGCCGGACTGTCCGCCAGCGTCGCCATAGTGATCTTTGCGATCGTTTTCGCAAAGTAAATTACCGGAGTGAAGCCATGCGTTTCTTCGATCTGCTCAATTTTCAAGACATCATGGTGTACCTTTTTTCCGCGCTGATCTTCATTCTTCTGTTTGGACTTTTTTTAGCGTACAGCCATTTTCACACGCATGATTCCGAAGAGCGAAAAACCAGGATCCAATACCGTTTTCCGGCCGGAATCGGCGATCGCTACGCCCCCTTTCCGCTGGCCATGGGGTTGACCATCATCGGAACCGTCCTCTGGGTTTTTCTTTACATCCTATTCACAGGGCTGCTGGAGGTGAAAATTTAGCATGGAACCAGAACTCGAAATAGAGCCGGTCCTGCCGAAAGAGCACACGCTGGGGATCTGGATCGTGATTGCGCTGCTGCTGGTCCTGATTTTGGGCAAGGGCCTTTTTTCCTTCTTTGTCGTCGGCGATCTGGGAATGCCGGATTGGAACTACGGCGCTGTGGCGGACATCCCCGGCGAATCGCCCTATGCCGTCTACAAACCGGTGCCCTTTCCGCAGCATGTTCGCGGCGCCCAAGGTGAATAAATGAAAAAAATGGCCCTTTTACTGGTCGTCGCGGCGGTGGGGTTGTTCGTCTACCACCTGCTGATGTTTTACGACAACTACTCACCGTTCGGGCGCATGCGCGAAACTCTGGTCGTCAAGCCCTACGAGCGGCCGCAGCCCATCATGCCGGCCGGTCTGGTCCCGGTTGCGGGCGGCGAAGCGCTTTACCGCGCGACCGCGCCGGAATCCCTGTCCTCGCCCTTTTCTCCGGCCGACAGCGGGGTGATCCTGGAAGGCGCCACCCTTTATTTCACCTATTGCCAGCAGTGTCACGGGATCAACCACGACGGCAAGGGCACCGTCGGGCAGAGTTTCGCCCCGCTGCCCAGAGACCTGAGAAGCGCCGCGGTGCAAGCCAGGACCGAGGGGGACATTTTCAAAGAGATCAGTTACGGGATTCCGGGGGGGCGGCAGCCGCCGCTGGCCACAACGATTGCCGCCGCCGACCGCTGGAAAATCGTGGCTTTCGTGAAGTCGCTCGGCCGTCAGTAAACCGCCGTTTTTACTGTGAGGCTAGAAAAATCATGGGGTAAAAAAAGTTCCGCTGCGGCGGAACTTTTTTTGTCTGTACCGGATTGCCAATATTGCCGATGACGCTTATGCCCGATGTCTGCGATTTGTGCGGTTTGAGCCTGCGCAACGGATGCTGCACCCTGGAAAAGGCCGGCGGCCGCTTCCGGTTCTGCTGCCTGGGATGCAAACAGGTCTTCAGCATGCTCTGCGATGCCTCGGGCACGGCGGACCCGGCCGCGTTCCGCGAAACCGAGCTTTTCCGGCGCTGCCGCGAGCTGGGCGTCATCCCGTCGTCCGCGGACGATCTCGACCGGACGGCTCCGCTGTCCGCCGCCGGCGGCCTGCCGGCCGCGGAAGTTTCTCCGCCGACCATCGCCGAGACTGCCGGCGGGTCGCTGTCTCTTCAGCTGAAAATCGGCGCCATGTGGTGCCCGGCCTGCGCCTGGCTGATCGATGCGTCCCTGGCCAAACTGCCGGGCGTGCTACGCTCCGAGTGCAGTTTTTCGACCGACCGCCTGCGCTGTGACTATGACCCGGTTCAAACCTCCCCGGACCGGATCATAGAGTTCATCGATCGCTTCGGTTACAAAGCCTCGCTGCCGGGACAGGAGGACCGCGACCGCGAGCAGCGCCGCGAAACCCTGCGGTTCGGCATCTCGGCCTTTCTGACCATGAACGTGATGATGATCTCCTTTGCGCTGTACACCGGATTTTTCAGCGAGCTTTCGCGCGAGGCGATCGCCAGTCTTTCGTGGCCGGTGGCTGTTATGGCCACGGCCGTTTTACTCTACGGCGGCCGGGATATTTTCCGGAAAGCCGTTTATGGCTTCGTTTCGGCCGCCTTCAGCATGGAGGCCCTGGTCGCGCTCGGCGCCGCCGGCGCGTACTTCTTCAGTGTCTACAACCTGCTGCGCGGCAGCATCCATCTTTATTTCGACACCGCCGCGATGCTGATCACACTCGTGCTGCTGGGCAAGCTCCTGGAGCGCGGCGCCAAGGCCAAGGTTCTGGAAGACCTGGAGGCTTTTTTCGCGCTGGTTCCCACCAAGGTGAAAATCTGCACGGACGATCAGCCGGACGGGCGCTACGTGGCGGCCGATTTTCTGCGCGCCGGCGACCTTTTCCGCCTGGCGCCGGGCGAGATCTCCCCGGCCGACGGCGTCATCATGGACGGGGCCGGCCTGGTGGACGAGTCCTCTCTGACCGGGGAAGCCCGGCCGGTCGGAAAATCCGCCGGCGACCGGATCCGCAGCGGCACCCGCATCACGCGCGGCGACCTCACGGTCCGGGCCCTGGCCGTGGGCGATGAGTCGATTTTGGGCCAGATGATGCGGATCATCGAGCGGACCCTCGCCCGGAAAACCGACTTCGAGGGGAAAACGGACCGGCTTCTGAGACTCTTCGTGCCGCTGATCATCCTGCTGGCGGCCGGCACGGCCGTTGGTGGCTATATTCGCGGACTGGGGCCGGCCGAGGCCCTGATCCGGGCGATCACGGTGCTGGTGATATCCTGCCCCTGTGCGCTCGGTGTGGCCATTCCGCTGGCGCGCGTGGCCGGCATTTCGGTCGCCGGCCGCAACGGGATTCTGGTGCGGGATTTTGCGGCTTTCGAGCAGGCCCGGCGCATCGACACGTTCGTATTCGACAAAACCGGCACCCTGACCGAAGGCAATTGGCGCCTGCTGTCCATCCGCCCCCTGGCCGGGATGACGGCCGATCGCCTGGCGGCGCTGGCGCTGGCGCTCGAACAGGGGTCGGATCACCATGTCGCGGCCGCCCTCATGCGCTGGGCCAAAGAGCACGGAATCGTGCCGGCGGCCGTCACCGCCGTGCGCACCGCCGCCAACGGCATTTCCGGCCGGGCCGGCGACCTGACGCTCAAGATCGGCTCCGCTGATTTTTTGTCGGCCGAAATTGCGGCCGGCGCTCCGCCGCCGGCCATCGGGCCGCTTGAGTTCGATGCCGAACCCACGTTGGTTTACATGGGCTGCGGCGGCCGGCTGTGCGCCGTTTTCGTTTTCGGTGACGCCGTCAAAAGCGGGGCCCGAACGACCGTGGCGGAGTTGCAGGCGCGCGGCTATGCCGTGGCGATGGTATCGGGCGACGATGCGGCCGTCACGCAACGGATCGCCCGATCGCTCGGCATCCAGGACGCGCACGGGGCCCTGCTGCCGTCCGGCAAGTCCGCCTTCCTGGAACGCCGGCGCCGCGCCGGGAAAAGACCGGCCATGGTCGGTGACGGCATCAACGACGCCGAGGCGATGACGGTAGCGGACCTGGCCATCGCGGTTCACTCCGGCAGCCCCCTCGGCAAAGAAGTCGCCGATATAACGCTCATGCGCGCCGAACCCGAACAGGTGCTGGTGTTCCTGCGCCTGGCCCGCCGGACCCACCGCAAGATCGTGCAGAACCTCTGGCTTTCCGTCGTTTACAACCTCATCAGCATTCCGGTGGCGATGAGCGGCTTGCTGACCCCCCTGGTGGCCGTGAGCGCCATGCTGCTGAGCAGCCTGACGGTGATCGGGAACACCTTGCTCCTAATCCGGTCCAAAAACGGGTATTCACTTGATCATCAATCGGGCAAGGAGTATAATGATGGTTAATTATGCATAATTAACGGCATCTATTGCACGGAGGGCTCCTGATCCGACCCTGAGGCGGTTGACCCGCCGCATTTTTACTGATTTCCCTCTTCATTTCCCTGCCTGCGGATGCCCGCACGACAGCCCGCCCGGCACGCGAGTCGGACCGGGGTTTGCGTGTCGGTCCTTGTTTTTTTCTCACGACCCGAACACACCTGCACGGCGTCCAAAAACGTCGACGAATCAAAGTGGGGAGGCAGCATGGCAAATACCACGGAACGCTCACTTCATCACCATCTCGACGCCGTCAAAGAGGGGCGGCGCAGTTTTGAAAATGCCTTCCAGGGCGTGGCGCGGATGATTTTGGAAAGCGACATCAACAAGGTGGTCGTCAACGGCAAAACGACCTACGACTTCAGCATTTTTCGCATCGGGAAAAAGCACGTGATCGGCATGTACGACGAGATCAACAGCTTCGTCTCCTACGTCAAGGATGCTTCCGAAGGCGGCTCGTCCAAGGAGATGGCCTTCATTCTGGTCGGCGAGCCGGGCAACGGCAAGACTTATCTCGTCGATTTTTTGTGCGCGAAATACCGCGAATTTTTATCCGACGACAAGAACCGCAAATACACCTTCAGGTTCCGCAAGATCGATGCGCTGCAGAGCTACGGCCGCATCACGACCATCGAATCGCAGACCTACGAGGATCCGATGATCCTGGCCATGAACCTCTTCGAAGAGCCGGCGGCCAACAAGGACTACCTGGCCAAGTCGATCGGCTTCTCGGACAACGAAATCGAGACGCTCTACGAAAACTATCGCCCCCTGGGGGCCTGCAGCGGCTACATACTGAACGACATCCGCACCGCGGCCGATGGCGACATCGACCGGATGCTGGAGTTCGTCGAGATCGTGCCGGTGCCGCTCACCGAAAGCCTGGGCACCGTCACGGGCAAGTACCCGGCCAAGGACAAGATCACCTCCTCGGCGGTCGATCTTCTGGGAGAGGAATCGATCCAGCGCCTGCTGCACATCACCGACACCAACAACCCCTACCGTTTCGATTTGCGGCGCGGGGCCCTGGCGCGGGTTGCCGGCGGCGGCATCCATTTCAGCGACGAGATCTACAAGAACAAGAAAGATTTGGTCCAGGTTTACCTGGGCGTGATCCAGAACCGCAACATCGAGATCGACGGCTACAAATGGCCGATCGACACCCTGATCATCGCCACCAGCAACAACTCGGAGTTTCACCGGTTTCTGGCCGAAAAAGAGGAGGCGCCGATCGTCGACCGCTGCCGGATCTGCTATGTTTCCCACAACACCAACTACAAGCTGCAAAAGGACCTCACCCAGTATGCCATCGGCACCGAGACCCGGACCACCATCAACCGCGAGTACCTGCACCAGGACCCGAGCCTGATTTACGCCGCTTCGGTGGCGGCGGTGCTGACGCGCCTGGCGCGTTCCGAAAAGCTCACGCCGGTGGAGACCATGAAACTGGCCGCCGGCGAGGTGGCCGGCGAAAAGAGCATCAAAACCCTGGCGGAGGTCATCGACACGCTCAACCAGGACCCCGAGATCATCAACCGCTTCGGACAGAAGGGCCTCGGGCAGCGGAACCTGGGCCGCGCCATCCAGCTTCTGATGGAAAGCTCGGAGACCAACGAGGGCCAGTGCATGTTCGCCTGCGACATCTTCAAGGCCTTCGAGCGCGTGATCCTGGATTACGTCACCGATGCCAACGACCGCGCCAAGTACCTAGAGGACCTCAAAATCGCCAAGGGGCTCTACCGCGAGCGGATCATGACCGAAATGTTCAACGCCTACATGGACGAGCCGCTCGCCATCCGCAAGGACGTGATGAACTATGTCAACATGATCATCGGCATCGATGCCGAAAACCTGGGCGCGGACAAGATGTGGAAGTACAAGGACCCGCAGAGCGGCGAGCTGAAGGCGCTCAAGATCGACGAGCGCTTCATCAACAGCGTCGAGGATCGCCTCGGCCTGAAGACCGAAGAACAGCGGGAAACCTTCCGCACCTCGATCCGCAAAATCTACGGGCAGAAGATTTCGGTCGACCCGGATTACGACTTCATGGATAACCTGGAACTGGTCAAGGCCGTCACCGACGTGCGCCTGAAGTCGGATATCGCCGGCGCCGGCAGTCTGATCGGCGCACTGGCCAACCGCACCAACGAGGAGAACCAGAAGCTCTACGACCGCATGGTCGACACCATGCTCAACAAGCTGGGGTATTGCAAGACGTGCGCGCAGAAGACGATTGAGTACTTCTGCACGCAGGAAGACGAGAATTGACGTGCAGGGACGCACCATTTTTCCGACAGGCGGCGTTCTCCGCGGGTTTAAGCCTGCGGCGTACTCACGTACGCCTCGGCTTAACCCCTTGTGCGGCCTTGCCTGTCGAAAAAACGGCACGCCCCTGCACGCCAATTTCGCAAATGGGAACTAAAGTGGCTCCAAAGCCTCATCTCACGTCCCCGATGGACGCTCCGCTCTCACTCCACGGGACGCCTGGCCCTCGAACGCGATCCAAGGCTTTTGAGGCCACTTTAGAGCCGGGCCGCCCATTTTTCCGACAGGCGGCGTTCTCCGCGGGATTAAGCCTGCGGCGTACTCACGTACGCCTCGGCTTAACCCCTTGTGCGGCCTTGCCTGTCGAAAAAACGGCACGCCCCTGCACGCCAATTTCGCAAATGGGAACTAAAGTGGCTCCACAGCCTCATCTCACGTCCCCGATGGACGCTCCGCTCTCACTCCACGGGACGCCTGGCCCTCGAACGCGATCCAAGGCTTTTGAGGCCACTTTAGAGCCGGGCCGCCCATTTTTCCGACAGGCGGCGTTCTCCGCGGGTTTAAGCCTGCGGCGTACTCACGTACGCCTCGGCTTAACCCCTTGTGCGGCCTTGCCTGTCGAAAAAACGGCACGCCCCTGCACGCCAATTTCGCAAATGGGAACTAAAGTGGCTCCACAGCCTCATCTCACGTCCCCGATGGACGCTCCGCTCTCACTCCACGGGACGCCTGGCCCTCGAACGCGATCCAAGGCTTTTGAGGCCACTTTAGAGCCGGGCCGCCCATTTTTCCGACAGGCGGCGTTCTCCGCGGGTTTAAGCCTGCGGCGTTTCGGAACGGGACTCTGGAAACCCGCAACCCGCAACGCGCAACCCGCAACCCCAAACACTGGACACAAAACACCAACAACCAATTACAAAACAACAACCAATTACAAAACCCCAAACCCAAGGCGGACGGCGTGACGACCGAACAAGAGAAAATCATCGCCGGGGAGATGGCCGACACCCGGCGGCATGAGGTGATTGGTGAATCGTCGGCACCGGCCGCGGGCGATGCCATGGGCACGGGGCCGGCGACCGTCTACCAGTTCTACGACCTGATCCACCTGCAGGCCGTGGCGGCCATGCGCGGTACCTACAGCGCCGTGGTACGCTCCATCGACGAGCTGCTGGAACGCGACCGCCTGCGGGAAAAAGACGGCTTTCCGCGCAAGATCAACGTCGGCCGGCTCATCAAGCCGGGCAAGGGCGGCAAGACCAAGGTGGTCATCGTCCCCACGACCGTCGAAGAAAAATTCATCCACGACCCTTCCTTCAAGGACACCGAAAAAGACGAGGGCGATGCTTCCGGCGGCGTCGGCGAGGGCGAAGAGGGCGAAGTCATCGGCGAGCAGCCGGTGCGATCGCCCGAGGGCCAGGGCTCCGGCCCCGGTCAGGGCGAGGGCGGCGGCCACGAGCTGGAATCCGACGCCTACGATCTGGGGAAAATCCTGACCGAGAAGTTCGCCCTGCCCAACCTCAAGGAAAAGGGCAAAAAACGCTCGCTCACCCGCTACACGTATGATCTCACCGACAAGCACCGCGGCTTCGGCCAGTTTCTCGACAAGAAGGCCACCCTGCGTAAAATCGTCGAAACCAACATCCACCTCGGCAATATCCCGGACCTGGACGACATCGACCCGACCGGTTTCCTGGTGACGCCCGCCGACCGGATTTTTCGGATTCTGTCGCGCGAAAAGGATTACGAATCGCAGGCCGTGGTTTTTTTCGTGCGGGATTACTCCGGCTCGATGTCCGGCAAGGCCACCGAACTGGTGGTGGCCCAGCATGTGCTGATTTACAGCTGGCTGCTCTACCAGTACGACATGCAGGTCGAAACCCGCTTTATCCTGCACGACACCGATGCCAAGGAAGTTCCCGATTTCTACACCTATTACAACTCCACGGTGGCCGGCGGCACCCAGGTCGCTTCGGCCTACCGCCTGGTGAATGCCATCGTCGACAAAGAAAACCTGGAAAAAGATTACAACATCTACGTCTTTCACGGCACCGACGGCGACGACTGGGACACCGACGGCAAGGAGTCGCTGCCGGAGCTGAAAAAAATGCTCGTCTACGCCAGCCGGGTGGGAATCACCATTGCCGAACAGGGCACCCGTTTTGTCAAGAGCAGCGAAGTCGAGCGCTACATCAAAAAATCGGGCCTGCTCGAAAAAAACCCGACCCTGCTGCGCCTCGACGTCCTGAAACAGGATGCCGATGAGAACCGGTTGATCGAGGGCATAAAAAAACTTATATCCGAATAATCATCGGCGGCTTTGATCCCTTTTTGATGAGGTTTCCGCGGGGCGGCCGTCCGGGGCGTTTATAAATTCAGTGGTCGATGATTATGGTTAAAAAAAATTCAGGATCGACTGAACGGGCAAACGGGCTTAACGGGCAGACCGAATAATCATCGGCGGGCTTGATTTCTTTTTGATGAGGTTTCCGCGGCCGGCTGGAAGCGGGTGTTTATAAGTCCGGTGGTCGATGATTATGAAAAAGGGATTATGATAAATAGAAATCCAGGATTGACTGAACGGCCAAAGGACCTTACGAGCAAAACGGGCTAAACGGGCAAACCGGCAAACGGACAAACCGATTGGCAACCTGACCCATGGAAATAATCGACCAGCACACCAAGAAAATAATGGAGGGCTGCAAGGAGCGGGCTCTGGCGGCGGGGTTGCGGTTCGAGAAGGAAAGCCTCGAGTACATCGTGACCAACCGCGACCTGCTGGAACTCACGCCCAAGGTGATGATTCCGACGCTCTACGACTACTGGGTCCACGACGTGGAGGTGCTCAAAGAAAAAGGCCGTTACGAACTTTATCCCAGCAACCCCTATGAAACCGTGATCAACACCCGCCCGGCCATCTCGTATTACAATGACAACAATCCGGACTGGATGAATGTCATGATTTTCTACCACGTGCTGGGACACATCGACTTCTTCCAGAACAATCTATACTTCCGCCACACCTGGGATTACGATTTCACCGGGCGGGCACTTTCCGACAAACGCCTGATCGCCGCCCTGCGGTCCGAGAAGGGGCGCTGGGTGGATTACATCATCGAGTTCACCCGCAGTATCGACAACCTGGTGGGCTACCACCACGAACTCTCGCAGCTGGACCGCCCGCCCATCATCGACGGCTCGAAGCGGTTGAACTACTATTTCGACGTTTTCCTGCAGGATGTGCGCAACGTCAGGGTCGGCGAATACATCAAGGAGATCGAGCGCTACAACGGCTGCATCCGCGACGAGGGCCGGCGGGGGCTAAAAACGTTTTTTGCCGAGGTCGCCCGCACCCACCCCGAATTCGATTCGCTGTTCAAGAAAAGCCTGCGGGAAAAAAACACTGCCAAACCGGACCTGATTCAATATCTGGCGGAAAACTCCGATTTCTTGAACAAGGACAAAAACAGCTGGATGAAGTCGGTCATGGAGGTGGTGCGCAACACTTCCGTGTTTTTCCAGCCCCAGATCCGAACCAAGATCATGAACGAAGGCTGGGCCAGCTACTGGCATGAAAAGCTTTTCCTGCAGGACGACCGGATCCGGGGACACGAAGTGGATTTCGCCCGCACCCACGCCGGAGTAACGTCGCTGCCGCGGGTCGGGCTGAATCCTTACGCTTTGGGCATGCGGCTTTTTTACTACATCGAGGACCTTGGAAACAAAGGCAAGTACACCACCCGCTACCGGCGGCTTTTGGATGCCGACCAGCGCGAGCGGTTTGACGCCCACGCCGCCGGAGGTCAGGAGCTTATTTTCAGCGTGCGGGCGAGCCTCTGCGACTTCACCTTCATCAACACCTTCGTCGACCAGGATTTTGTCAGCCGCAACCGGCTCTTTGTGGCCGGCAAGCGCCTGAACCCGGAGCGGATGGTCTGGGAGTACTATGTCAAGAGCCGCCGGGCCGAGGATTATCGCCAAATGCTCATAAACGGCCTGTACCACCCGCCCCACATCACGATCGACCCGCAGAAACGGGACGGGAACGTTCTTTACCTCGTGCACCACTTCGAAGGCAAGCCCTTGGTCCGGGACTTTATCGCCAACACGATGCTCGGCCTCGAATACCTCTGGGGCGGGACGGTGAAGCTGGAAACCAGCGAGGTCGTCGCGACCCGCAATGCCGCCGCGCAGCAGGAAGAGGCGCGGCCGGCCGAAATCCGTTGGGAACGGGCGCTGTACACGATGAAAGACCGCAAGCTTGCCCGGGAAGTGATTGCCGATTAAGGGTCGCGACCAGAGAAGGTCGCATGGTGAGGTGTTGAAGCGCCCGGTCGGGCGGCGTCGGCGCCTGAAATTTGAAATTTCGGCCGGAGAGTCCCAAGCCGGGGAGAAAAGTTATGTCCGAGGGCAGTGAATCGATCATAACCGCGCAAGACCTCCCTCCGGGGTCGGGGCCCGAGGGCGGGAACGACGCCGATCGCCTGCAGTCGGCCGTGACGAACCTCGACCGCAGCCTGGGCTGCCGGGACCAACGGGCGCCCATCTCTTTTGACGACTACCTGAAAAAGCTCACCGAAGTGCCCGCGGTCGTGATCCGCAATATCTTCCAGGTGTTCCACGACATGGTGAAAACCTACGTGGGCAGGGGCCACGACGAGTACCCGAACGATCCTGAATCGATCAGCTTTATCTGCTATGACTGCGGCAAGCTCTTCGTGATCGGAGTCGACCACCCCTTTTTCGCCGACCGCCTTTTTGCCAACCGGTTGATAAGCCTCGTCGAGGCCATGCGCAGCGGGGCGCAGCAGAACAAGATCTACATCTTCCGCGGCCCCCACGGGTGCGGGAAGAGCACTTTTCTCAACAACCTGCTGATGAAGTTCGAAGAATACAACAACACCGACGAGGGGTTGCGCTATGAAACGCTCTGGCGGCTGTACCCCAAGATGCTGGGTGATCTTGCGGAAAACCACGCCGTTTCGCTGATCGATGCCCTCGCGCCGCTCCAGGAGCATACCGGACGGGAGCAATACGACCTTCTGCGCATGCAGGGCCTGCTGAACCTGAATGACGAATTCGTCGAAATTCCCTGCCCGAGCCACGACAACCCGTTGCTGGTCATTCCCAAATCCTATCGGCGCGCTTTTTTCGACGAACTCTTCGAAAACGATGAATTCAAGTGGAAACTCTTTACCGAAAAAGAGTATGAGTGGGTATTTCGGGACAAAGCCTGTACGATCTGCAGTTCGCTTTTTCAGGCCCTGCTCGACCGGCTCGAAAGCCCGCGCCGGGTCTTCGACATGATCTATGCGCGGCCCTACCGCTTCGACCGCCGCCAGGGCGAGGGCATCAGTGTCTACAATCCCGGCGACCGTCCGCTGCGCCAGATCACCCTCAGCAACCCCTTCATCCAGGGCCGGATCAATGCCCTCCTGAAGGACAGCAATCAGGTCCGGTACATATTTTCACAGTATGCTAAAACCAACAACGGCATCTATGCGCTCATGGATGTGAAGTCGCACAACACCGAGCGCATAATCGAACTGCACAACATCATCAGCGAAGGCATTCACAAGGTCGAGGATATCGAAGAAAGTGTCAACTCGCTGCTGATAGCGGTGATGAACCCGGAAGACCAGAAAAACATCGCCGATTTTCAGTCTTTTTCCGACCGGATCGAATACATCAACATTCCCTACGTGATGGACCTGAACACGGAGGTGGAAATATACCGCAACATTTTCGGCAAGCATATCGACGATAATTTTCTGCCGCGGGTGCTGCACAATTTTGCACGGGTGATCATCTCCACCCGGTTGAACACGCGTTCGGACGCCATGCTGGAATGGATCGGCGATCCGGAAAAATACCGGCTTTACTGCGATGAAAACCTGCAGCTGCTCAAAATGGAAATCTACACCGGCTACATCCCCAATTGGCTCAGCGAGGACGACCGCAAGCGCCTGACGGCCAAACGGCGGCGTAAAATCATCGCCGAATCGGAAACCGAGGGCGAACACGGCATATCCGGCCGGGATTCGATCAAGATTTTCAACGACTTCTATGCTTCGTATTCCAAGAGCAACAAGCTGATCAACATGTCGCAGCTGTGCAATTATTTTACGAAGAGCCGCAAGGAACTCAGCGAGATGATTCCGGGGGGGTTCCTGGATTCGCTGCTGCGCATGTACGACTACACGATTCTTCAGGAAGTCAAGGAGTCGATCTACTACTACAATGAAGAGCAGATATCGCGCGACATCCAGAACTACCTTTTTGCCGTGAATTTCGAGACCGGCGCCGTGGAGACCTGTACGTACACCGGCGAGCGGCTGGAAGTTTCGGAGGAGTTTTTCGAAGGGCTCGAACGGCGCCTGCTGGGATCCAAGACCGATGCGGACGAGCGCAGGCGTTTCCGCGCGGACACCCAGCGCGAGTACACCTCGAAAACGCTGACCCAGGAGATGATGGTGGAAGGCAAGGCGCTGACGGCCACCCGGATCTACGCCTCGCTGCACGAGCGCTATGTCTACAATCTGAAAGAAAAAGTTTTGGATCCGTTTCTCGAAAATGAAAATTTCCGGCGGGCGATCAAGGATTATGACCAGGAAGACTACAAGACCTACGACAGGAGAATTCGCGGCGACGTCAGGTATCTGATCGAAAACCTGTGCAAGAATTTTAAATACACCGAGCAGGGCGCGCAGGAGGTCTGCATCTACGTCATCGACAATGACCTGGCACGCAAGTTCACCAAGTCCTAAGGTTTTCGTGCGATATGTTTCGTTACACCGGGCCGCGCCGGGAAAAAGCGTTATGCGCTCGGCGCCGGGCACCCGCCCGGCCGCATCACTGCAGCTGATGCCGGGCCGACTTCTGCGCCGGCAGGCAGTCGCAGTATTCGTCGAAAACATAATACATGCAGCGCTCGGACCCGTTGGATTTCTCGTAGAAGCGGCAATTTTTCTGCTGGTGACCGTTGCCGGCCGCACACACGGACATCATTTTCTCGCGGCAGTAGCTCAGTTGCTGTTCCCCCATGGCACTTATTCCTTCACATTGCGGCGGCGTAAACTCTTTCACTGCCTCCATCGCTTCGGCCCTCTATACGGTTATTGCCTTTCGGCCCGAATCTAATCTTAAAGTCTAAGCATGAAACATGCCAGGCGGGCCGGCGAAGTCATCGAGGGATCGCGAGGCCGCCGGCGGTGTCTGCAGCGTGTCTGCAGCGGCGGAGGGGAGGAAAAAACCGGCCGCCGGCCCGGCGCTGCACCGCGGGGGTGTCAAGAAGGTGACGGCGGCGGCGGCCGGACGTCTATCCGCCGATCCACACGTCGAAGCGCAACTGCCAGAACAGCGGCGGCAGGATTGTGAGGGAAAGAAAGACAAGGAGTGCCGCCAGAATGCGGCCGGCGGCGCGGCGGCTGCGCTCGAGCGCCGCCGGCCGCAGCCCAGGGACGCTTTTCACCGCCAGCGGCAGCAAGCAGCCCGTCAGGCTTTCGAAGGCGATGAGCGCCAGCGCGCCGAACAGGGGCAGGCCGGCCAGGCGGTGTTGAAGCAGGAAAAGACACCAGGGGCAGCGGTGCTGCAGGACGCCGTAATGATAGGCGGCGAAAATGTTCGTCAGGGTGACGGCGGCCACCGGGACCCAGACCATCGCCGTGACGGCCAGCATCGCGGTGAGCTTCGGGGTGGCGCCGGTTGCCGCGCGACGGACCCCCGCCGCCAGGCCGCCGAGCAAAAGACCCAGCGCCGACCAGGCCGTCAGCCAGAAACCATCCGGAATCCCGGACACGCTCTGTGCTTCGCTCAGCGTGCGGTACCGGTCATACACCATCGCACAGCAGTCCACGGGCCGGTGGGTATCCACGCCCAAGGCCGCACTCACGCTCCGGGCGCAGGCCAACACGGCCACCGGCAGCGCCAGCAGCAGCAGGCGCGCCCCGAACCGGGCCAGCGGATAGTCCGGCCACCGGCGGCCGAGTGCCTCCGCCGCATTCCAGAACAGCAAAATCCCCAAAAGGGCGGCGTCCAGAACGAGGAAATCGGTTCCGGCACGCCCCATGGCCTGCAGAACGCCGGTTCCGCACATGGCCCCGGGAATCAGGGCGGGGAATACGTTGGTGATTCCCAGGAGCATCAGGGCGCTGGAGAAGAGAAAGGTCCCCAGGGCCCAGCGGGCCAGGAGGACGGCGGCTTCGGCCTCGATTTCGAGCGACAGCTGGGTTCGGTCGGCGGCGGACGGGTTCCAGCCGATGAGAATGCGAAAAGATTTTGCGGCGGCCGCCGTCAGCAGCAGCAGGCCGACGACCCGGGCCGCCAGGGCCGTCAGCAGCAGCGGGTGCCAGGTCATGCCCGGGCCTTCAGCCGGCCGCGGGCGAGATAAAACCGGTCGGCTGGCATCGCCGTCTCCAAAAGACGTGGGTCGTGCGCCGTGACCACCACCACCGCGCCCGCCGCGGCCGTCGCCGCCAGAATTTCCAGGATCTCGCGCGCGCGGGCGCTGTCCTGGTGCGCAGTCGGCTCGTCGGCGAAGACAAAAGAGGGCCGGGAAACCAGCGCGCGGGCGATCGCCACCCGCTGGCGTTCGCCGCCGGAAAGGTTGCGGGCGGCCTCTTCGGCCAGCGGGCCGACCTTCAGCCGCTCCAGGGCCGCCAGGGCCATCCGGCGAGATTCCACCAGGCCCCCGCCCCTTGGAACCAGCGGCAGCAAGACGTTTTCGACCGCACTCAGGTCTCCCAGCAGCCGGTCGTGCTGAAAAACGATGCCGACCCTTCGCCGCCAGCGATCCCTGAAGGAACTCACCCAGCGCGAAACGGCCGCGCCGTCGGCCACGACCTCACCCTGGCTCGGCCGCAGGATGGCGGCCAGGATGTACAGCAGGGTGCTTTTACCGGCCCCGGTCGCGCCCGATATCACGGCCATGCGCCCGGCTTCGAAGCAAACCGACACGTCGCGGATCACCTCCTTTTCCCGGCCGTCCGCTGTGCGGCGGACGACCGTCAACCGGCGGCATTCGATAAGCCCCGCCATCAAAAACTCGTCCTTTCGAGCATCGCCTGCGGGTCGGCAAGCGTGCAGCGGAGCACCGTGGCGAGGGCGGCGGCCAGAAACGGCAGCACGACCAGGCCCGTCACCTCCAGAAAAATCAAGCCGGCATCGGCGGCGGTGAAAACGGGCCGGGCGGCCAGGCCCTGCCACTCCGGGCACAGCCGGCCGAACCAGTTCGCCCGCGGCCAGAACACCAGTCCGCCAGCCAGCAGCATGCCGCCGGCCGCGGCCGGGACAACGAGTATGAGGGCGCGCACGAACTGAAGGCGGACGATGTCGCCGGTGGTCCAGCCCAGAGCCTTGAGCAGGCCGATTTCAAAGCGCCGGCCAAAGCGCTCCCTGATGGCTACGATCACCAGCAGGCTCGTGGCCAGCAAGGCCGGGACGAGAAATGCGACCGCCATGGTGCTCATCCGGGCCAGCGCCGCGGCATAAACGCCCGCGGTCTGCGTGCGGGTCGTGATCCGCACCGTCCAGGGAAAAGCGGCGGTCAGGTCGGGCAGGATCGCCGTCTCCTCGGCCGGGTTGAAAACCTCGACCGCCAGATCGCTGGCATATCCGGACGGGATTTCCAGGAGTTCGCGCGCATCGTCGATGTGAAGCCCCACGAGCTTCGGCTCGGCGATATCCGCCTGTCGCCCGAAGCGGCCGACTACCTTGAAGGCGACCGCTTTGCGGCCGGCGAGGGTTAAAAAGGGCTGCGCCCGATCCCACGCGACATCGGCGCCGGCCACGGCCTCTCCCCGGCGCAAAACAGTCGACCCCCGCGCGGCCGGCAGGCGGGGATCGATGCCGATCACCGTCAGCGGCCCGTCAGGGCCGGCGACCCGGCCCCAGGTGCGCGGGCGGGCGGCGACGACACCGGCGACGCTTTGGGCCAGAGCGACGGACCGGTCTCCGGGCAGGGGGGTCCAGCCCAGGGCGTTGTATTGGCGGACGACCAGCGACGGGGCGTCTTTCAGCATGCGGCCGGTGGCGGTCGTCGTGGCCTGGGCCAGCAGAAGCGGGAAGGCAGCGGCGGCCGTGGTCAGCAGCAGGGCGGCGATGAGCACGAGGCTCTCTGTCGGCCGGCGCTTCAATTCACGAAACGCCGCCGCCGGAAACGGCCCCAGAACCGGTGGCGTCATGGGGCGGCTTTGCGACCGGTGATGGCGAACCATTTTTCATCGGTCAACTCCGGCATGCGAAACACGGCCTGGCCGCCATGGCGCCGTTTAAACGCCTCCAGCGCTTTTTCGTCCATAACGGGGACCAGCGCCGGCCCCATCGGCCCGACGACATCCGAGCCGGCAACCCAGAAGACCTCCCGGCCGTCCACCTGTTTTCCGGTGAAATATTCCTTGACCAGCGGCGTCTGCAAGCGGCTCCGGTCGGCGGCCAGAAAGATCTCCGGGTGCAGCCACGAGCGCAGCATGCAGCCCGTGCCGCAGAAGTAGTAGGTGGTGCCGTCCGTCAACTGGATCGCGCTGGAGAATTTGGCATGCTCGGCCACCTTCATGCCGCACACCGGGCAGCGATCCTCGGCGCTGACCTGCATGTGACTGTTTTCGTCCAGCGGCTGGCGGCCGGGTGCAGGGCCGGCGGCCAGCGCGGCGGCGGCACTCCCGGCGACGGCTGTCAGAATTGCGGCCAGGCAAAAGGCGCTGCGAACCAGGGAGCGGGATACCGGGCGAATGGACATGGTTGTTCTCCTTTCGACCAAATAAATCACAATGACCAAAATTTAAAAATACAATCTTGTCTGGGTCCCAACCGACCCAACAGACCCAACAGACCCAACAGACCCAATAAACCCAACAGACCCAACCGACCCAACAGACCCAATAGACCCAATAAACCCAATAAACCCAATCAACCCAATAAACCGTCTCAATACCGTTGCAGCGGGACTCACCCGCCTCATCTGATTCCATTTCCCGAAGGTGGGATCGGCAACCCACCGGCTGTCAACACCTAAGTAAAATCACATGGACTGTCAATTGCAAATGTTTTATACCGGCCTCAGCCATGGGTGATCTCGATCTGATATCGCTTTTTCTTTTGGGCCTGCTCGGCACGGGGCACTGCGTCGGGATGTGCGGGCCGCTGGTGGTGGCGTTTCCGGGGCGCACCGGCCGGTTTTCGCCGCATCTCTTTTATCACCTCGGGCGGCTGGTCACCTACGGCGCGATCGGGGCGGTCATGGGCGGCATCGGCAGCGGCCTGGCGCTGGTGTCCGTCGTCACGGGATCCGATCACCTGCAGCTGGTCGCGCGCCTGCAGGTCGGCTTGTCGATCCTGTCGGCCGGGTTTCTGCTGTACTTCGGCCTTTGCCAGCTCGGTTTTTTCCGTCAGCCCCGCTGGATGCAGATCGCAGCTCCGGAAAAGATCCCGGGCTACCGGCGCATCATCCGCCTGGCCTTTATCGATCAAGGGGCGGCCGAAATGGTGTTTACCGGGCTCCTGATGGGATTTTTACCCTGCGGCCTTTCTTTCGCGGCTTTTTCCCGGGCGCTGGCGGCCGGCGGGGTCATGCGCGGGTTTCTGCTGCTGGCGGCCTTCGGGATCGGCACCCTGCCGGGGCTCCTTCTGATCGGAACCGGAGCGACGAGCCTCGCCCGCCGGTATCAGCCGCACGCCGACATCATCGCCGGGCTGCTGATGATCGCCATGGGGCTGTCTCTGGGGCTCAAGGCCCTGGTGGCCGGATAAATGCCGGCTGCCGCTGAAAAACCTGGATCTCGGCGGCCGGTTTTGATATGTCTGCCGGGTCCGCAGCGGTACAAACTGACCGACGACCGAAGGGGTGTGGCATCATGGTGACCGGCAAGAATATCTGGGGGAGCGAACAGGACCGCCAATACCATCTGGACGAGAAGATCCGTCGTGAAAAAATAGCCAATTACGGGTATCGTAAGGTGGCCGAGGACGAAAAGACCCTGTGGGTGCTGCGCCATTTCAATTCGGTCGCCCGCCAGTACGATTTCATGAACACCCTGCTGAGTTTCGGCATCCACTATCTCTGGAAGCGCACGGCCGTCGCCCTGCTGGGGCTCAAAGCCGGCGAACGGGTGCTCGATGTCTGCGGCGGAACCGGCGACCTGGCCATCCTGGCCCAGCGCGTCGTGGGTGAGCGCGGAACGGTGGCGGTTTACGACATCAACCGCGCCATGATCGAGGCCGGACGCTCCAAAAAGACCAACGCCGCCGTCAGGGGGCGGATTCGCTACGTCCAGGGCAATGCCGAACACCTGGCTTTTCCCGACGGGCACTTCGATGCCGTGACGGTCGGCTTCGGCATCCGCAACGTCACCCACATGGAGCAGGGCTTCAGGGAAATGCTGCGGGTATTGCGGCCGGGCGGCCGGATGATGTGCCTGGAATTTTCCAAGCCGTCTCAGCCGCTTTTTCGCCGGCTCTACGATTTTTATTCTTTTTATATCATGCCGCTGGTGGGCCAGCTGCTGGCCGGCAGCCGCCAGGCCTATACCCACCTGCCGGAATCCATCCGCCTGTTTCCCCTGCCCGGGGAATTGCAAACCATTCTGGAGCGCATCGGCTACGAGAAGGTCTCCTGGCGGCGCCTGACCAACGGGATCGCGGTCGTTCACACCGGCCGCAAGCCGCGTTTGTAGCAGCCCTTGACCATGTCAATTTTCAAGCAAAAAATCCCCGAATAAATTCCAACTCTCAAAATCCAATGACCGCACCGGTTTGTGATGTCGAATTCAGGTCATTGTGATTTTTTATTTGTCATTTGCCCCGTAAGCTTAAAAGGTTCTTTAACGATCAAACGGGTCGCTCCGCGGTCAGCGGTCGGGCCGATACCGGAACCGTTGACGTCACCAGCGCAGTCTGATAATATATCTAATATTATCAATTTTTTATGATTATATTCATCTGCCCTGCCTTTTGCGATACCGCCGCGGCCCCTGCGGCGTGTTGCCGCAAAGGGACCCGGCGCAACCCGAGTGTCACTCCCTATCGGTCTATTGCATGAATCGAACTGAAAAGCACGCCCGGTCCCTGGTCAAAAAATTTACCGCCGAATATCTTTTTTTTTCTCTCATACCGGTCGGTATCTTTTTCATGTGCGTGCTGGCGGGCGTTTATTTTGCCCAGCGGTACGTTGCCGGCCTCATCCATCAAGCCACCCGCGAACTCAGTGACGTCACCCGCAAGCAGTTCGAAGACATCGGCCAGACGATAATCCGCGACAAGGCGCGCGAGGTTGCCAAGCAGGTCGACATATATCTCGGGCTCAACCCCGGCAGCGACATACAAAGCCTTCAGCGAAGCGATGAATTCAGAAAACTGGCCCTGCAGAAAGTCGGGCAGACCGGCTACACCTGCCTGTATGAAGCCGGCAGCGGCACCATGCGGATTCATCCCAACGCGGAACTGATCGACCGGGAGATGCGGTTTCTGGCGGAGAAGTTGCCGGCCTGGTGGTCGATTTTCGAAACCACCCATACCGGAGCGGAGGCGTCGGGCTATTACGACTGGATCGAGCCCGACGGCCGGATCAGCCAGAAATACATGACCACGACGCCGGTCGCGACGAAACTCGGCGGACGGACCCTGATGATAGCGGCCACTGCCTACATCGACGAGTTTTCGGACCAAATGCTGGCGATGACGGCCACATCCGATGAAATAAGTGCGCGCTACCGGAGTTTCGTCACCCGGCAGAACCTGATTATCGGCGGCGTCATGGCGGCGATCCTGGGCCTGACCGCCCTTGCGGTTTATTTTCTGGGCCGTCGGTCGGCCCGGCGGTTCATCGTTCCGATCGTGGGCCTGGCCGGCACCGCCCGGTTGTTCGGCGAGGGCAACTGGGAGATCGGCGGCGATGCCGACTTGCTGAAACGGGACGACGAAATCGGCGAACTGGCCCGGGCTTTCGATCAGATGCGCCGCCAGCTCAAGCAGGTTTTTCAGGAACTCGTCGGCAACCTGACCGAACTCAAGTCGACCCAGGCGGCGCTGCAGAAGAGTGAATTCCACTACCGCAGCCTGTTTGACGGCCTGCCCGTCGGCCTCTATCGCACGACGCCGGACGGCCGGGTGCTGGATGCCAACCCGATGCTGGTGCGGATGCTCAGCTATCCCGACAAGCAGAGCTTTCTGGCCCAGCGGGCGGAGGCCATGTACCTGAATTCGGAAGAGCGCACCAGGTGGAAACAACTGATCGAGAGCCAGGATTCGGGCAAGCCTTACGAGTTTCAGATGCGCCGCTATGACGGCGGCGCCGTGTGGGTCGAGAACCAGTCGGTTGCGGTGCGGGACGAAGCGGGACAGATCCGGCATTACGAGGGGACCTTGAAGGACATTTCCGAGCGCAAGGAGGCCGAAGCGGCCCTGCGCACCAGCGAAAAGCAGTACCGCGAGCTGTACGACGAGGCCAAACGGGCCGAAGAGCTGTATCGCTCCCTGCTGCATTCCTCGGCCGATGCGATCGTCATTTACGATCTGCAGGGAATGACCCGCTACGTCAGCCCCGTTTTCACGAAGATGTTCGGCTGGGCTCTGGAAGAAGTAGAGGGGGAAAAAATCCCCTTTCTGCCCGAGTCCGAAAGGGAGCCCTCGCTGGCCATCATCGGGCGCCTGGTGGAAAAAGGGCTCTCCTGCCACGGATTCGAAACCCGGCGCTACACCAAAGACGGCAAGACGATCGATGTGAGCATCAGCGCGTCGCGCTTCGAAGATCATCTCGGGCAACCGGCCGGGATTCTCGTCATCCTGCGCGACATCTCCGATCGCAAACGGCTCGAGGAACAGCTCCACCTCGTGCAGCGCATGGAGGCCATCGGCACGCTGGCCGGCGGCATCGCCCATGACTTCAACAACCTGATGATGGGCATACTGGGCAATATTTCCCTGATGATGTGCGACCTGGATGCGGCCGGCGCCCACTACCGGAACCTGAAAAATGTCGAACTGCTGGTCCAGAGCGGCACGAAGCTGACCGCGCAACTGCTGGGCTACGCCCGCAAAGGAAAATACGAGCCCAAGGCCGTCGATCTCAACCGCGTGGTCCGCGACACCGTCGAAACCTTCGGGCGCACGCGCAAGGAGGTCACCATCAACCTGGACCTGTCGACGGAGCGAATCGTCGCCGATGTCGATCGGGCGCAGATCGAGCAGGTCCTTTTCAACCTGTACATCAATGCCGCCGATGCGATGCCCCGCGGCGGCGAACTGTGCGTGCAAACCACGGTGGTCGACCACGGCGAGTTGACCGGCAAGCCGTATTCTCCCAAGCCCGGACGCTACCTGAGACTGCAGGTGACCGATTCGGGCATCGGCATGGACCCCGAAACCCAGAAACGGATTTTCGACCCCTTTTTCACCACCAAGGAGATCGGCCGCGGGACCGGCCTGGGGCTGGCGTCGGTTTACGGCATCGTGAAATCGCACGGCGGGTACATCGACGTCGTGTCCCAACAAGGCCGGGGGTCGACTTTTTCCATTTACCTGCGGGTGTCGGACGACGCCCTGGTCGAGGCCGTCGAAAACCAGCCGGAGGTCAAAAGGGGAAAAGGCACCGTGCTGCTGGTCGACGATGAAGAAATGGTCGCCGATATCGGCGCTCGGATGATCGAGAAAATGGGTTACGATGTCATATCCACCCGCAAGGGCGCCGAGGCCCTGGCGCTGTATGCCGAGCACAAGACCCGCATCGACCTGGTGGTTCTGGATCTCATCATGCCGGGCATGGGCGGCGGCGACACCTTCGACGGGCTGAAAAAAATCGACCCCGCGGTCAAGGTCCTGCTTTCCAGCGGCTACTGCATCGACGGTCAGGCCCGCGAGATCCTGAACCGGGGCTGTCGCGGCTTCATTCAGAAGCCGTACAACCTGGAGGCGTTGTCGCAGAAGATAAACGAGATCCTGAGCGCCCGCTTTGCCTGATCCCGCCCCGGTCTCCCGTCACGCATAATGTGTCTGAACGGTCGCCACCTGAAGCTTTCACATCGCTCTCATTCTTCAACCCTGAATACCGCATTTCATCTCCCCGAACTTAAAAAGCTTGAAATATGGTGTTGGTAATGATTACTATCGACACCGGATTTTCGATCGACCTCCGCGCCGCATCTGTCGGATAACATACTCATGTTCCCCGTAAAGCAATCACCGGGTATCCTTTTCGCCGTCACCGTTCTCTCCTGGGTGCTGGCGGTCGGTCCGGCCGCCGCTTCGCCCCCGGTGGGCGCTTCGGTGCCCACCCGGCACGTTCTGGTTCTCTACTCGCAGGACGGTCTGACCGTTCCCGCCTACCGGACGCTCCACGAGGCGATGACAGCGGTATTCGAAGCCGGGTCCAAGGAACGGCTCTATCTCTTCAACGAATGCCTCGACCTCTCCCTTTTCCCCGCAGAGGTCGATCAGCGGCGCCTGGCCGAGTTTTACCGCATCAAATACACGCGGACCCATGTCGATGTCGTCGTGGCCGTGACGCTGCCGGCGCTGCGTTTCGCGCTGCAGCACAGGGAAACGGCATTTGCCGGATTGCCGGTCGTCTTCTGTCTGCTCAGCGCCGATGACCTGTCTGCATTGGGCCGCTCCCCCAATGTCACCGGCGTCGCCCTGCACTTCGACATCGGCCGCACGATCGAGATCGCCGGAAAGATTCAGCCCGGCCTGAAGCATCTGGCCGTCGTGGCCGGGACAGGTCCGACGGATCGTTACCTGGTGCCGGTCGCCCGCCGGGCCTTCACGGCTTTCGAAGGCCAACTGGAATGGATGGACCTGACGGGACTGCCGATGGGGGACCTGCTGGAGCGGGTTTCCCGGCTGCCGGCCTCGACGGCCATATTGTTCCTGACCCTGGAGCAGGATGGCGCCGGAAACCAGTTTGTTTCCCTCGACGCGCAGCAGACGGTGTCGCGGGCTGCCAATGCGCCGCTCTACAACTTCATCGACATCAGCCTCGGTTACGGAAATGTCGGCGGATGCATGGCATCGATCGAGGCCAGCGGCGGCAAGGCGGCGGAGTTGGTGCTGCGGGTCCTCTCCGGTGAAAAAGCCGGAGATATCGAGCCGGTCATCCTGCACGACAATCCGGTCCTGTTCAACTGGGACGAGATGCGGCGCTGGGGTATCGCGGAGAGCGCCCTGCCGCCGGGCAGCATCGTGCGCTTCAAGAAGGCGTCCCTCTGGGAGACGTACAAATGGTGGCTGGCCGGCGTTATATCGTTTCTGATGGTTCAGAGTGTGCTCATCGTGGGTATGGCGATAAACCTTTCGAGACGCAAGCGGGCCGAAGCGGACTTGCGGCTCAGCGAGGCCAACCTGAAGAGCACCCAGAACGTCGCGCGCATCGGCGGCTTCATATTCGATATTCCGCACGACGCGCTGACCTGGGCTCAGGGGGCGCAGCAGGTCTTCGGGGTTCCGGCCGGATCGAAGCTCGGTTACACGGAGTTCCTGCGGCTTGTCCACCCGGATGACCGCGAATACGTGGATGCGATCTGGCAGGCGGCTCTTGAAGGCTCCCCCTTCGATACCGAGTACCGCGTCGTCATCGACACCCATACCCGGTGGATCAAGTCGATGGCCGAGGTCGAAGTCGACCGCCGAGGCCGGCCCCGGTTCGTGAAGGGAATCGTCCAGGACATTTCAGAACGCAAAAAGTCCGAAGAAAATGCGGCCCGGCTGCGCCACGATCTGGCGCACATGGCCCGGGTGTCGACGGTCGGTGAACTCAGCCAGAACCTGGCCCACGAGGTCAACCAACCGCTGGCGGCGATCGTCGTGAACGCCGAAGCGGCCCTGCGCCTGCTGGCGGAACCCGAGCCCGATGTCGCTGAAGTCCGCGAGGCCCTCGGGGACATCGTTGCGGATCAGAAGCGCGCGCGGGATGTGGTCCAGCGCATTCGGGCGCTGGTGAAAAAAGACCGGCCCGTGCAGGGGCCTGTCGACCTCAACCGCGTGGCGCAGGATGCGGTCAAGATGATCCAGGGCGATGCGACGGCGCGCAAGACGCGCATCCTGCTGGATCTGGATACCGATCTGCCACCGGTGTGGGGGGATAAAGTGCAGCTGCAGCAGGTGGTCATCAACCTGCTGCTCAACGCGCTGGAGGCCATGGACGGCGAAGGGTCCGAGCCGCACCGGATAACGGTCAAAACCGGTGGCGAGGAGGCGGGCCGCGCCACGCTGACGGTTTCGGACACCGGGAGCGGAATCGATGCCGAAACGCTGGGGCGCCTGTTCGAGCCCTTTTTCACCACCAAGCCGCAGGGGATGGGGCTGGGGCTGTCGATCAGCCGTTCGATCATCGAGGCGCACGGCGGGTCGGTCAGCGCGGCGGCCAACGACGGCCGCGGGACGACTTTTCGCATCGGCCTGACGGCCGTCTCCCCGGAATGTGCGGGTGGACAAACCCTGGCCTGCCCCCGGACCGGTTTCTAAGCGTTTGTGACTTCTGAAGTTTTAAGAGGGTTCCCGGTTTCCATATCGGCGGATTCCATGGTCAGCCACCGGTTGCTCAGCATGCTCGATTGAGAAACGTATAAGCATCGGGGTGGCGGCTTGGACAGAACGCAGTCAGACATGAAGGGGTGCCGGCGTGCGGAGTGAATCCGAGATCGAGGTGTTCATCGTCGACGACGACCCATCCATTCAGCGCGCGCTCAAGCGGCTCGTGAGGGCAAATGGGTTGCGCACCCGGGTTTTCTCCAGCGGCGCAGCGTTTCTGACCGAGAAAATTTCACCCGATGTCGCCGGGTGTCTCCTGCTCGACCTCGACATGCCGGAGATGAACGGATTGGACCTGCAGGCTGAGCTTCGCCGCCGGGGGGTGAACCTGGCGGTCATTTTCATCTCCGGACACGGCAGCATTCCCCTGAGCGTGCAGGCTGTAAAAGGTGGTGCGCAGGATTTTCTGGAGAAGCCCTTCGACCCGGGAACCCTGGTGGACACCATTCGCAGTGCGCTGGCGTGCAGCCGGCGGCTCGTCGCAGAGGAACATGATTATTCAGCAGGTTCGGCACAACTTCGATTCCCTGACGAATCGCGAGCAGGAGGTATTCGGTCTGGTGGCACGCGGCATGCCGAACAAGCAGATCGGCTTTAACCTCGGCGTCGGGGAAAAAACGGTGAAGGTGCACCGATCTCGCGTGATGACCAAAATGCAGGCGGCCTCGCTCGCCGATCTCGTGCGCCTGGCCGAGAAGCTGAAACTTTCGACCGCCGCGGACCGAAGCCACGGTCGTATTTTGTAACGGTGCGGGGAGTTGGACCAAGGTCCAATTGACACGGGGGGCTCGAGCCAAAATTATAAGCGTGACGGCGGGGTGCGGGTTGCGGGATGCGGGGTGCGTGTCCTTTTTTGGAAAAGGAGGGATTTAGACCCTGCCTCCCTTTTTTTAGAGGGAAGATTTGGTTTACAGTTACTTTACCATTAATCATAAACCACACAGAGGCCTGCCGGCCGTGAAGCCTGAACATCTTTCGATTTTCATCGTGGATGACGATGAATCCGTTCTCAGGTCCGTCAAACGGCTGATGCGATCGGCAGGATACCGAAATGTCGAGACGTTTGTATGTGCCGAGGACTTCCTGAACGGTGCGTCTTTCACCGAGCCCGGATTGTTGATTCTGGACCTGCTGTTGCCGGGTATGGGCGGGATCGAGCTGTATCACCGTCTCACCCGGGAGGGCCGCGACGTGCAGACGGTCTTTATCTCGGCCCTTGAAAATGAACTGGATCGCGCCAGGGCGGAGTGCGGAGGGGCCGTGGCCTTTCTCCAGAAGCCCTTCGAAAGAGGAGACATTATTGCCGCGGTGCGTTTGGCACTCGGCCGGCGGCCCGCGAAGGTGCGGCAAATAATCGGCTGACTGCGCCGGACATCGATGCTTTTTTTGTTCCCCGGCCGAAACGAATTTTTCCTGCCATCACGCGCGCTCGTTTGCGCCGGGCGGCAGTGGGAGCCGGCTCATCATTAATAAAGGAAGTTGACGCGATGACCAAGAAATTAGGAGCTGAGTTTCTGGGAACTTTCTGGCTGGTTTTGGGCGGCTGCGGCAGTGCCGTGCTGGCTGCGGCCTTTCCGGAAGTGGGCATCGGCCTGCTGGGTGTGGCGTTCGCCTTCGGACTGACCGTTTTGACGATGGCCTTTGCCGTGGGGCACATCTCCGGCTGCCATCTCAACCCGGCCGTGTCCATCGGCTTGTGGGCCGGCGGCCGTTTTCCGGCCAGGGACCTGGTGCCCTATATCGTGGTGCAGGTGCTCGGCGGCCTGGCCGCCGGGGCGGTCTTGTTCTTCATCGCCAGCGGCAAGGCCGGTTTCGATGTGACCGCGGGCTTCGCATCGAACGGCTACGGCGAGCATTCGCCGGGCGGCTACTCGCTCGGGGCCGCCCTGGTGACCGAGGTCGTGATGACCTTCATGTTTCTTCTGGTCATTCACGGGGCCACCGACAAACGGGCGCCTTTGGGGTTTGCGCCCATCGCCATCGGCCTGTGCCTGACCCTGATCCACCTGATCAGCATACCGGTCACCAACACCTCGGTCAATCCGGCCCGCAGCACCGGCGTGGCCCTGTTCGAAGGCGGTTGGGCCATCCAGCAGTTGTGGCTCTTCTGGGTCGCACCGATCATCGGCGCGGTGCTGGGCGGCATCGTGTACCGCTGGCTGGGAGGAAAAGACCAGTAGCCGATTACACGTATCACCACTGCGGTACCGTACACCTGCCCTTTGACGCATTTTATATGAAAGGAAACTACAATGAAAAAAAAGATATTGTTTCGCTTCAGCTTTTTTATGGCCGCCCTACTGGCGGCGGCCGGGATGGCCGCGGCGACGGACCAGAAACCCAACATTCTGGTCATCTGGGGCGATGACATCGGCCAGTCGAACATCAGCGCCTTCACCAAGGGCATGATGGGCTACACGACGCCCAACATCGACCGCATCGCCAAAGAGGGCATGATGTTCACCGACTACTACGGCGAGCAGTCCTGCACCGCCGGCCGCGCGGCTTTCATCATGGGGCAGAGCGTGTTTCGCACCGGTCTGTCCAAGGTCGGGCTGCCGGGCGCCGATATCGGCATGCGCACCGAGGACCCGACCATTGCCGTCCTGCTCAAGGCCCGGGGGTACGCCACCGGCCAATTCGGCAAGAACCACCTGGGCGACAAGGACGAACACCTGCCGACCAACCACGGCTTCGACGAGTTCTTCGGCAACCTCTACCACCTGAACGCCGAGGAGGAGCCCGAGAACATGGACTACCCGAAGAACCCCGAGTTCCGCAAGAAATTCGGCCCGCGCGGCGTGATCCACTCCTGGGCCAACCCCGACGGCAGCCAGAAGATCGAGGACACCGGCCCGCTGACGAGAAAGCGCATGGAGACGGTCGACGACGAGACCTCGGATGCCGCCCTGGCCTTCATCGAGACGCAGCAGAAGGCCGGCAAACCCTTTTTCCTGTGGTGGAACGGCACGCGCATGCACTTTCGCACCCACGTCAAGGCCGAACACCGCGGCATCTCGGGCCAGGACGAATACAGCGACGGCATGGTGGAACACGACATGCACGTCGGCAAATTCCTGAAGAAGCTCGACGAACTGGGCATCGCCGGCAACACCATCGTCTTCTACTCCACCGACAACGGCCCGCACTACAACACCTGGCCGGACGCGGCCGCCACGCCTTTCAGGGGCGAGAAGAACACCAACTGGGAGGGCGGCTGGCGCGTGCCGGCTTTCGTGCGCTGGCCCGGCAAGATACCGGCCGAGACCGTCACCAACCAGATCGTGCACCACATGGACTGGCTGCCGACCTTTCTGGCCGCCGCCGGCGAGCCCGACATCAAGGACAAGCTCCTGAAGGGCGATGTCAAGGCGATCGGCCGCACCTACAAGGTGCACCTGGACGGCTACGACATCCTGCCGCTTTTGACCGGCCGGTCCCAGGAGAGCCCGCGCAAGGAGATCTTTTACTTTTCCGACGACGGCGACCTGACGGCGCTGCGCTACACGGACTGGAAGTTGATCTTCATGGAGCAGAAAACCACTGGGACCTTCCGAGTCTGGATGGATCCCTTCGTGCCGCTGCGCGTGCCGCTGATGTTCAACCTGCGGCGCGACCCCTACGAGCGCGCGGAGGTGACCTCCAACACCTATTACGACTGGCTGCTCGACCGCGCCTTCCTGCTGGTGCCGGCCCAGGCCTACGTCGGCAAGTTCATGGCGACCTTCAAAGAGTTTCCGCCGCGCCAGAAAGCCGCGAGCTTCAGCCTGGACCAGGTGATGGAGCAGATGCAATCGCCGGGCGGTGCCCATTGATTTTTAAACGGGGAACCGGCAGGGGACGGCCTTTAGGGGTCAGGCCTCCCCACGGCCGGCGGCCCATCGCCGCCTTCGGCAACTCCGACGGTGATTTGCAGATGTTGCAGTGGACGACGGACGACAGACGACAGACGACAGTCGACAGATGACGGATGACCGAGGACAGATGACAGAGGGCAGATGAGAGACGACGGATGACAGACGACAGAGGGAAGAAAGACAGACAACAGATGACCGATGACAGACGACGCGGGCCGGAGGGTGAGACTCACGTCAACGTCGTGAACGTGCTCGTGCTCGAATATTTTTAAAAACAGGAAGTCAGACAACGAACAGACGTCAGTAAACATAAAAAATTGTCACCTGTCGTCTGTCCTCTGTCCTCTTTCTTATCATCTGCCGTCTGTCCTCAGTCGTCTGTCCTCGTCCACATCGGGAAGCGCAATAGCGAGGAATGCCTTATGGCAGATACGGACAAAAATCTGGAAAAGGCCGTCGACGATCACCTCAAGCGTCTCGATGGTCGGTACGCCGGCTACTGGAAGTACGGCGTCTATTACCTGCTGAGCGCCGGACTTTTCATCTACGGCTTCAGGCGGTTGCAGTCGGCGGTCGAGAAATATAGTGAAAAAATGCCGGCGGCAGAGCCGGTAACCCAACATCACGACAAGACGAAAGGAGACTGACATGAGCAACCTGGTAGTGATTGCGTTCGAAGAAGAGCACAAGGCGTTTGAAATGCGGGCCGAGCTGGTGAAGCTTCAGAAGGAATACCTCCTCAAAATGGAAGACGCCGTGGTCGTCACCAAGGACAAGGAAAACAAGGTCAAGCTGCACCAGGCGGTCAACCTGACGGCGACCGGTGCGGTGGGCGGTGGATTCTGGGGGGCGCTGATCGGCATGATCTTCCTCAACCCGCTGCTGGGGGCGGCGGTCGGGGCCGGCGCCGGGGCGCTTTCCGGCAAACTGGCCGACATCGGCATCGACGACAAGTTCATGAAAGAACTGGGCGCAAGTTTCCAGCCCGGCGCCTCGGCCCTGTGCGTGCTCGTCAAGGAGGCGACCCCGGACAAGGTGCTCGCGAAGCTGAAAGGGTACGGCGGAAAGGTTCTGCAGACTTCGCTGTCCAAGGAAGAAGAGGAAAAACTGCAGAAGGCCCTGGCCGACACCACCGTAGTGTCGGCGGCGGCTGATACGCCTTCGGCCCCGGTGGCGACTGACGCATAGAACCTGTTGAAAACGTTTTCCGCCGCGGAGACAAGACTTCTGTGATCTTCAGTCAAGCGATTCCTTTGTAAGTTTCACTTTTGAACACGAGCAGCTGGGGGAACAATAAGGAGACGATCATGAGCACCACCAGTTTAGTCAGCACCCCGTTGAAATACCTGGACAAGGCCGTCAACGGCCTGCGCGATCTGGGCCTGATGCCGGAAAAGCCCGACGAGGCACCGATCACGGCCCTGATCGAACAGGTCAGCGATCTCGACGAAGACAAGGCCCTGGCCATCGCCCGCACCCTGAGCCACACGACCGTGTTCAACGAAGTCGTGCGGGAGCAGATCACGCAGATGAAAGTCGGTGAGCGGTACGAAAAAATCACCGACGCCTTCAACAGCATCCGCGACGACGCCAAGTCGATGGTGGATCAGCTCGACGACGGCAAGATTTCGACCATGGAAAGGCTGCAGAACCTCTGGATGAGGGTGACCCGCGGCGATATCCCCAACCGTTTCAGAAAGATCAAGGATACCTATCTCGATGTGACCACCGACACCAAGGACCAGATCGAGCGCGAAACCAAGATCCTCGAGTCCTACAAGGATTTTCGCGTGTCCCTCAAGGAGGCCCAGGTCATGGCCTTTCAGCTGTTGAAGAAGGCCGAAGCCGAACTCGACGCCGGCAAGGGGCGCCTGGAGACCGCATCCAAGGCCGTCGAGGCCTACACCGGCGGAGACCGCGAACAGATCGCGCGACTGGAACTGGAGCGGGACCAGCGCTTGCGGGACCTTCAGGATGAAGACAAGCGCTATCAAATCGTCAAGGACCTGGCCGAAAATCTGTCGATCAGCTACAACACCACCGAGGTGGTCATGGCACGGCTGGCGCAGGCGAGCGAGATCAAGGAGCGGGTTTACTCGCAGGCGGTGTCTTTCTTCGGCACCAACGAGACCGTGTTCACGGCTTTGAACGCTTCTTTCACCAGCTTGCAGGGCCTGCACGAAAGCACCCGCACGCTGGATGCCATGAAAGACGGAGTCAACCAGAGCCTGGAGACCATCGCCGAGGTGGGCGAAAAGGTCCAGGAAGATGCGCTGCGGGCAGGCTACGGCCCGACGATCAAGGCCGAGTCGGTAAAAAAGCTGGTCGATTCCGTGGTCAGTTACCAGGAAAAGTCAAAGGCTCTTATTGCCGAAATGCGCGATCTGGCCACTCGCAACGAGCAGGAGATCGGCGTGGCGGTCGAAAACAGCAAGAAACGTTTGGCCGCATTGGCCAACGCAGGAGCAGCGATAGCCAATGGCTGAAGAACAGGCTTCCAAAAAAATCGATTTGTCCGAAGTGATGCTGGCCATGGATGTGGTCGACACGCTCCGGCACCAGCGCTCGCTCGTCGAGCGCGAGCTTCAATCCGGAAACCGTGAAGCCGAGTTGATCGAGAAGCTGCGCAAGATTTACGCCGATCAGGGATTGGAGGTCTCCGACGAGGTGATCGCAGCGGGCGTGAAGGCCATGCGCGAGGAGCGCTTCGCCTACCGCCCACCGCCCGGCGGGTTGAAAACGGCCCTGGCACGGCTGTATGTGAACCGCGGCCGCTGGGCCAAGCGGACGCTGTGGCTCCTGGTCGCCGTGGCGGCCGTCTGGGCCGGCTACCGGTATCTTTATGTCATGCCGGCCGAACGCGGCCGGAGTCGATTGGCCCGCGACCTCAACACCCAGGTGTCCAGCCAAAAAGAGGGCATGGCCACGCTGCAGAACCAGGTCACGGCCGTGAGCGGTGAGTTGGAAACGGCGCTTCAGGCGGTGCCGTCGGTGGTTTTGCCGGCGGCCCGCCGGCTGGCGGACAAGGCCCGGCAATCACTGGCCGCGGCTGCCCGGCAGTTGGGGGCCGCCGAGAAACTCGGGCCGTTGGCCGGAATCGATCCGAACAACCTGGAAACCTATGCGGCCAAGGTCCAGCAGCGCCTAACCGAGCAGAAAGGCATGGTCGAGCGCGCCCGCGGCGACCTTGAAAACGCCCGGGCGGCGATCGGGTCGATCCGGTCGCTGGGGACCGAGTTTGCCGACATCGAATCGTTGCGCGCCGAGGCCTTGAATGCGGCTCGCGAGCCGGGGGTGGCGGAAAAAATCGACGCGCTTTACAACAGCGCGCTGTCATCGCTCAAGTCCGGCGACATCGAAGCCGCCACGACCGCCCGCAATGCGCTGCAGTACACGCGCGACATGCTGGGGCAGGAGTACACCCTGCAAATCGTCTCGCGTCCGGGGACGCCCAGTGGGGTCTGGCGGTATCCGGTCGACAGCGGCACGGCGCGCAACTACTACCTGATCGTGGAGGCCGTTGGACCGAGCGGCCGGCCGCTCAAGCTGCCGATCACCTCCGAGGAGGACGGTAAGGTGCGCCTGCTGAGCGAGTGGGGGCTGCGGGTCGATCCGCAGGTCTACGAGCAGGTCCGGCAGGACAAGCAGCAGGACGGGATAGTGAACCGCAAGGTCGTCGGGTTCAAGAAGCGCGGCTACCTCACGCCGGACTACACCGTCGCCAGCACCGGCGGTACCATCACCGAATGGTAAAAAAAATCGGAAGCACGGTAAATCAAGGGTCCGATGGACCGTCAAGGGTCAGCGCGACCCACTGAGGAGTGAAGGCCATGTTGAACGGAACAGACCAGTTGGCGGTCATCAACCAACACATTGCAACGGCGCGCAAGGCCCTCGACACCGCCAACCAGCGGATGGAATCCGCGAACCAGCGGTTGGTCCGGCTGCGGAGCCAGTTGACCGAAGAGTATCGGCACCTGGCCCGTTTCCGCCTGGACGAGCTGACGGCCAACCAGGTGGCCACCCAGTTGGATGACACCGACCGCGCCGTGTTGAAACTCCTGGAACGCCGCTCGCAGGCGCTGCGGGAGCTGGACGAGGCCCTCGCGCAGTCCATCGCCCGACAGGGTCCGTTGAACGAGGCGCGCGAGCGGGCGGTTCGCCGGCGCGACGACCTTGTGAAGCAGATCGACGAAAGCGCCGCCGAGATCAAGCTGCAGCTCAGCCGACAGGAAACCTACCAGGCGCAGGAGAAGCGGGTCGCGGAAACGGGCGCCCGCGCGGAAGGGGCCGAGGAAAAAGCCGCACGGGCCGAGGCCGAACAGCAGGAGAAAGGCAAGCCCTACCGGGAGGACCCGCTGTTCATGTATCTCTGGAAGCGCCGTTTCCTGACGCCGGATTACGCCGGCGGATGGTTGACCCGCGGCCTGGACGGATGGGTGGCCAAGATGATCGGGTATGCGGATGCCCGCAGCAATTACTTCATGCTGACGGAACTGCCCCTGCGGCTGCGCGAACACGCCGAGGGGCAGAAGGCGCGCGCCGCCGCAGAACTGCAGAACCTGCACGACCTGGAGGCTCGGGCCCTGGAGGTCGAGGGGATCGTTCGGGACGAAGCCGCGCTGGCGGCCGCCCAGAAATCCCTGGCGGAGATCGAGTCCCGCATGGAGGCCGAGGAAAAGCGGCACGAAACGCTTGCCCGGCAGCGCTCGACCTACACCACGGCCGCGGACGAGAACTCGCGGCAGGCGATCGATCTGCAGCTGTCCCAGCTCAAGAGCGAACCCCTGGCCAATCTCTACATGCAGGCCAAGATGACGAGCAATCCCGATGACGATGTGATCGTGGCCCGCATCCGGGACCTGCAGCAGGAAGAGAAAAAAATCGAAGCGGAAATCGCGGCGCTTCAAGACCAGGAGCACCGTGACCAGCAATCCTTCCGGGAACTCGAGGACCTTCGGCGGCGTTTCCGGCAGAGCAGTTACGACTCCCGGCATTCATACTTCCCCGGCGGCTTCGAGCTGGCAACCCTGCTCGGCATGCTCATGTCCGGCCGAACCTCGGGCGGCGACGTTTGGGACCGCATCGGCCGCGAGCAGCAATTCCGCCGGCCCCGCACGCCACCGGACTTCGGCGGCGGGGTGTTTCCGGGCGGCTTCGGCGGCGGCGGACGCGGCGGTTTCCGCGGCGGGTCCGGCGTCGGCAGGGGAATGGGCGGCGGTGGTTTCCGCACCGGCGGCGGTTTCTAAGTGACGCCGGATCCGCGCTTCGGATTCTTGCACGCCATACCCGCAGCCGATTCCCGGCAGCAGGGGAAATGGCATTTCAGGCAATCAAACGATCATCATAACACGATGTCGCCTTAAAACACAGTGTCGGGTCGGTTTTGTATCCTAAAAAGATGATGATATTATCCAAAAAGACAAAACCGACAAAACTGACCTAACCGACTCAGCCGACAAAACAGTTACACTCATCTTCGGCGGCCCTCGGGCCGTGGGCGTTCAGGGGAGCAAATCATGTTCATACCGTTGGGTGACGATAACTCCGACCGCAGAATCCAGCCGGTCGTCAACTTGGCGTTAATCGGCCTGAACATCCTGGCTACTCCCTTAATTTCACGGTCAGCCGGTCCTGTTCGACGCGGATGTCTTCCACCCCGGCGGCAAGTGCCTGCCAGAAGCCGCCCTGCCTGCCGAACTCCTTGACGAGGTCGAGGTTCTTGATGCCGCCCAGCCAGGCATTGGGGATCGGGACGCCCCAGAGGCTCACGCCCCTGAGCGCCACCACCGGGCGGCCGGCTGCGAAACGCAGCTCCAGGCCGGCCGACACTTTGAGCGTCTTGCCGCCGAAAAACGGCAGATCGGGATCGAGTGGAACAAGGAGCCTGGCACTGGCCAGGCTGTCGGAAAGGTCGATGGCCAGCTTGCGGGCCAGATCGGTATTTTTCGCCAGCAGGGCGTTCAACTCCCGTTCCGTGAACGTGACCTCCCGCCGGGCCCCTTCCTCGCTGTAAGGCTCCGGCTCGAGAGAGACGGCCGGTGGCGGCTTGTTTGCCGCACGGCCCGCGGCCGGTTCGCGGGAGGCAGGACCTGCGGCGAGTGCCGGATCCAGACGGTTGAGCTTGGCTTGAAGTGCCACTTTTTCACGGGCATCGAGGGTCACCGGCTGAAACTCCCTGGGGAACAGGTAGCGTGCGGATAGCCACACGGTCAGCACCGATGTTGCCGCCGCAACGCTGACGACGATCAGCACCGTCTTCAAAAATCCGCGGTTTGACGGGTTTTCCGGCGGCATGGTTGCTGCGGTCGGGTGTTGCATGGCAGGCCTTTCGGGAAATGGTTGCTCATACTAGAGGATTTGGCCTCACGTCGGGCTGATGGCGGGAAAAAAGGTGCGACAAAAAATCATATTCGGATCGGAGACGGCCGCAGGCCCTGAACGAGAGCTGGAATGGGCCTTAGTATAGGCATCTTCAGGCGTTGGTCAACAGCCGCAGCGCGGCTTGGGAAATTGCGGTCAGTTTAAAGGCCGGGTTGCCGGGAAGTGATGCGGTGCCGGCGCCTGGTGCGCCGACTCGCGGTTTACCGGCGGCGGCCATCATCGATTCCAATGCCGGGCGGTTTGTGGTAGCACTTGGGCCAATGTCCTCGATTGCTTTTTCACCCTGTGCCGGCGGATTGTTTTTAACATGGAAGAGATTGTCGATATCATCAGCCCCGATTTCCGGCGCGGGCGTCTCAAGCGGCGGTTTTTGCGCATCGTGGTGCCGATCGCCTGCGTGGCGCTCATGCTGGCGGCGATCCTCGGCATCGCCTGGTACAGCTACGCCAACAACCGCCGGGATGCCCTGGCACTCTCCGAGGACGTGCTGCAGTCGCTGGACCGCCGGATCGCAACCGAAGTGCGGACGTTTCTTTCCCCGGCCGCCGAACTGGTGAAAATTGTCGACGGCGCGCTGGCCGCGGCGCCTTCAGGTGTCGGCCGCAGGCAGCTGGCCGAGCCCCTGGCGATGCAGATGCTCAAGAACATCCCGCAGCTGGCCATCTTCAGCCTGGCGGACACCGGCGGCAATTACCTGATGCTCAAGAAGATGCCGGACCGCTCGATCCACACCAAGATCATTGCCAGGCAGGGGAACGGAATCGAGGTCGCCTGGATCCGGCGCGACCCCGAGGGCCGCGAGATCGACCGAGAGTACCCGACCGACGACACCTATGATCCGCGCACGCGGCCGTGGTACCTCGGCGCGGCCGGCACGCAAGGGGTTTTCTGGACCGGCGTCTACATCTTTTTCACCGATCAGATGCCGGGCATCACCGCCGCGAAAGCTTTCCGCGACCAAAATGGTGACGTGGCGGGGGTCGTCGGCCTGGATATCGAGCTGGCCAGCTTGAGTGCCTTTCTGGGCGCGCTCGAGATCGGCCGCAGCGGCCGGGCCATGATCGTCGACGATACCGGCCGCTTGGTGGCCTACCCGGAAATGGGCCGCATGCTGAAGCAAAAGGATGGGAAGCCGACCGCCCTGCGGCTGGACGAAATCGGGGACCCGGTCCTGGACCGCGTATACAGCCGGTTTCTGATCGAAAGAAACGGGCGGCGCGAACTGGTCGTGCAGGGACACACGTATATCAACACCGTCTCTTCTCTGGAGGGGGCGATCGGCAAGATGTGGTCGGTCGTGATTGTCGTGCCGGCCGAAGATTTCGTCGGGTTCGTCTCGCGCAACAACCGCAAGGCGCTGCTCATGTCGGTCGGGGTCCTGATCCTGGCATCCTTTTTGGCCGGATTGCTGATCTGGCAGGGGCTGCGGGCCGATCGCAATGCCGGTTTGCTGCTGGCCCGCCGCCAGGAGATGGAGGCCCAGAGCCGGGCGTTTTCCGATCTGGCCGCCAAACCGGCCGTCTTCGACCCGGCCGATGCCGAGGCCCTGGCATACGTGACGCGCATCTCCGCCGAGGCGATCGGGGTTCGGCGGGCGGGTGTCTGGCAGATTGGGTTCGACGGGCGGCAGCTGGCGTGCAGCGACTGTTACGACCGGGAAAGCGGCGGCCATACCCGCGGGACCATTCTGCTGCAGGAAGACTTGCCGCAGCTCTTCGAGGCCTTGCAGGGCGAGGACGCCATCCAAACCGATTCCGCGGCCGACGATCCGCGCACGGCCGAGCTTCACCGCGTCTATTTGAACCCCTTCGGCTGCAACGCCCTTTTGTCCATGCCCATCTCGGACGAAGGCCAGGTACGTGGCGCCCTGTGGTTCGAAAAAGAGGACGCCGGCCGCCGCGGATGGCCAACGGAAGACATCTCCTTTGCACGGGCCGTTGCCGGCCTCCTGGCGCTGCGTTTCAGCGCCACCCGGACGCAGGCGGTATGCCCGCCGGCCGACATCCCGGGACCGGCCCGCGGCAAACCAAAACGAATTGCGGATTCGGGAGTCACTGCCGGCGGGACTGGGGCCGCGGGCGATAAGGCCAGACCGATTACCGCGGCCGGCCGGGGCATGCGTCAGGCAACGATCGTCGATATCCGCACGCAGGCCTTTCGAAAGTCGATGGAACGACAGGGAGCTTCGCCGACGGCGATCGGCGCGGATATTTTCGACGATGTCAGCGTCCTGGTCCTCCAGTTCAACGATCCGATCGCCCTGGCCGGGCGTCTGGGCCAGGACGATCCGACAACCGCGGTGGATCGACTGGTTCGCCAACTCGAAACCCTGGCTTCCGAAAGCGGGGTCGGGTACATGAAATTCATGGGCGACCAGCTGGTGTGCGCCGCGGGCTTTGGCGAGGAAAACGGAGTCCCCGCCCGCACGGTCGCCAAACTGTCCCTGGCCATTCAGGACATCTGCCTGCGCCTGCTCGCGGACCTGACCCACCGTCTCGACTTCCGGATCGGCATCGACACCGGCGCAGTGATCGGCAGCATGGTGGGCCGGGAATTCACGACCTACAATCTGTGGGGCGAGGCGGTCAGGATTGCCGAGCTGATGGCCGAATCCGGGGCGGCGGGGGAAATCCACGTCAGTGAGAGCATCTACGGGCAGCTGCAGGCCGAATATCTGTTCAAGGCGCGCGGAAGCTATTACCTGCCCGACGTCGGGGAACTGGCCACCTACATCCTCACGGGGCGCATATGATGGACACGGTCAAGGCGCCATTGGCCGCAGAGGACGCCCGTGTCTGGAACCGGCAGCCCATGAGATGGCTGCTGGCTGCAATCGGACGGGCCGTCATCGACTTGTTGCGGCCCCTGGTCGAGTTGAGCAGCCTGATGGTCGCAGTGCTCTGGCAAAGCTGCCGGCCCCTGAACTGGCGCCGCACGCTGGGGCACGAATTTTTGCGCCAGTGCCGGCTGATCGGCATCGGTGCCCTGGGCTTCATTGGTTTGAGCGGTTTGCTGGTCGGGTTGGCAATGGTTTTTCAGGCGCTCTACTGGCTCAACTTGCTGGGTCAGGGCAGCCTTGCCGGCAAGATCATCGTGCTGATCCTGGTGCGCGAGATCGCGCCGCTGCTGGTTGCCCTGATCGTCCTCGGGCGCAGCGGTTCGGTCAACATGGTCGAACTCGGCCACATGCGGGCGAGCGGCCAGATCCGCATGCTCGAAGCCCAGGGCCTCGACCCGTTTCTGTTTCTCATCGTCCCGCGCAGCCTGGCGGCGGCGCTGTCCACGTTCTGCCTGACCATCGTCTTCATCCTGGTGGCGCTGACCGCCGGATTTCTGGTCGGCACGGTTGCGGTGTCCTCCGACAGGACCCTGCTCGAATTCATCAACAACATCCTGGCGGCCATGGGCCCCGGCGAGTATGCGATCATGGCATTGAAGCCCGCCCTGGCCGGACTGGTGATGACGCTGATCACCTGTACCACGGGATTGTCGGTCGGTGGTCCGGCCGGACAGATTGCAGACGTGCTGCCGCGGGGGTTCGTCAAATCCGTGCTGGCCGTTTTTCTGGTTTCAGGAACGCTCACCCTGCTGCTATAAATAGGTGATGATGGAATCTTTCGAAGGCCGCCGCACCGTCCTCACCGTTGACCGGGTGACCCTGTTTGCCGACGGGCGGGGAGGCGGGGATTACACGACGGCCCATTTTGACCTCTACAGCGGACAGCTGGCGCTGGCCCGTATCGATAACCTGGCTCAAACCGCCACTCTATCCGACGTTTTCTGCGGCCTTACCCCGCCGCATGCGGGCCGCGTCCTGTTCGTCGGACGGGATTGGCAGAGGTCATCGGACGACATGCTCAACGCCATGCGCGGCAGAATCGGGCGGGTGTTCTCAAGCGGCAACTGGCTGGAAGGCCTGAGCCTGGTCGAGAACATTTTGCTGCCCCAGCTCCATCACACTCCAATTGAAAATTTTCCGATGAATATCCAGACTCCGAAACGGACTCTCTGAACCGGGTGGTACCCGGCCTGTTTTGGGGTGTTGAAGCAAAAGGGCTGCGAGGGGGGCAGGGTATTAATTTATGTGTGCTGTCAGCGATTGCTTGAATGCTTACGTAAACAATCATTCCCCGTACATATCGGTTATGAGCTTTCGCAATTGGGCGGCTTTGATATCGGATAAGTTATCGAGTTTCTTTCGCAATCTTTGCTTGCTGATGGTGCGAATCTGGTCAACGGCGATTTCGGCATTTTTGTTCGCGCATTTAATCTGGAGCCGCGTTCTCCATAACGGGTGCAATTTTGATGTCAGTGGGCATACAACAACGGTTTCCAAATATTTGTTCATTTCGTCTTGGCTGATCACGACAACGGGGCGTACTTTTTTTATTTCGCTTCCGACGGTGGGATTGAGATCGGCAAAATATATTGCGTATCTTTTAATATCCAAATTCCTCATCCTCCAAGCCGTCAAGAAGCGTCATGTTAAAATCGTCCCAATTTTCCTTTTCATTGGCCATGGTTTTATACGTATCTTCCCAAGATAGTTTACTTTCTTCTTTATTACGGAGCAGCAGCCCTGTTTCTGTCTCTTCTATTAAGAGTGAACCTTTCAGTCCGTATTTTTGCAGTAGGGCCTTGGGTATGCGAACTCCTTTGGAATTTCCGATAGGAACCAGCTTCGCATCTCTGGCTCGTGTTTTATTCTCCATGTCTCTTTGCTCCTCTAAAATTTATCGGATTTATTATGTAGCTATTGTAATTACATTTATAACCGGCGTCAAGTTTAAAACAAGTTTGGAATGGGAGGGAATTTCAATCAAAGATATGCTTGAAGAGGGAAGACGGTAAATGGCGAACGATTTCGTGATTGATAATTCGGTTGTAATGTCATGGTGCTTCGCGAATGAAAGCAACCGCTATGCCGATGTTGTTCTGAATATGCTCACTCAAGCGACGGCTGTCGTAGCGTCGATCCGGCCGCTTGAGGTTGTCAACGATCTTCTCGTAGCCGAGCGTCAGAAGCGGCTGAGCGAATCCGACAATATGCGGCTTCTTACCTTTTACACTGTCGCAACTTCCGATCCACGTTGAAAGTATCTGATTACTTTTCTTTCAAATCTCCGGTGGCGGGTGCATGGAGAACTTTGCCGTCGTATGAAAAACGGGATCCGTGACAGGGACAATCCCAGCTTTTTTCGGCATTGTTCCACTGAACCTTGCAGTACAGGTGGGTGCAACGGGGCGAGACGGCATGCAGCCGGTCGTTTTCATCCTTGTAAGCGGCCACTTCCTCCTTGTTATTCTTGACGATACCGGCTTCACCCCTGGCAAGATCGTCGATCGACTTTTGGCCGGGCTTCGGCAGATAATCCATGATGTAAGTCCCGGAAACGCCGATGTTGCGGGCTACGAATTTTTTGGATCGATAGGAAGTGGTTCGAACCGGATCGAACACCGGGCTCCACGAATTTGCCCGCCCGGAAATCTGGTCCGCAAGAATCATGCCTGCGGCCGTGCCGTTGGTCATACCCCAGCCGCCGAATCCGGTTGCGACAAAGACCTTTTTGGAAAAGAACGAGTGCCGGCCGATAAACGGAACGCCATCCATCGGATCGTTGTCCTGGGTCGACCACCTGAAAAATTCAGATGGAAGCCGGAAATTTTTCCGGGCAAATTCTTCCAACCGGCGGTAGCACTCGAGCGTGTCGGTGACCTTTCCGGTCGGATGGTCTTCTCCGCCCACCAGCATAAAGGTCTCCCCGGTTTCCGTCACGTGCTTCCGGAAAGTGTGATAGGGGGGAGCCATACTGTAAAACATCCCCTCAGGGGCGTTTTCTTCCACCCGAAAGGCCAAAACGTAGGCGCGTCGCGGAACCATTTTGGCAAAATACAGGCCGCGATTCAAAATGGGAAAATGGGTGGCGACGACAACCTGATCCGCCTTTATCTCTCCTCGATCGGTCAATACCGTGCAGGGGCTTCCCTCTTTCACCTCTCTAACCCGGCTGTGCTCAAAAAGATGGCTGCCGCTTTCGGGAATGCCCGCGGCGAGGGCTAAAAGATACTTGCGGGGATGGAAACAGGCCTGATTTTCGTAACGAATGGCCGCTTGAACCGTCACGGGCACGGGCGCGGTCTCGAGGTAGCTCACCGGCAGGCCGAGCCCGGCCGCCGCCTTGACCTCCTCTTCGATTTTCTCCCGGTCGCCGGCTTCGGGAGAGTAGGTGCAGGCAAATGTGCGTTTAAACTCGCACTCGATGTTGTGTTCACGAACAGTGGCAGCGATAAACTCGATCGCTGCCTGGTTTGCATCGGCATACTGGCGCGCTTTTTCCTCACCGAACCGATCCAGCAGTTGACGGTACACCAGACCATGGGCGGAGGTTATTTTGGCGGTCGTGTGTCCGCTGACTCCCCGGGCAACTTCGCCGGCCTCAAGGACCGCAATCCTCGCCCCGGAGCGTTTCAAGAGCGTGGCTGTGGTCAGGCCGACGATCCCGGCCCCGATGATCGCCACATCGACGGAAACCGGTTCCTCCAAGGAGGGATACCGAATACCCGAAGCCGTCCGGATCCAGAGGGCGGCTGCCTCTGCCTGCGATGTTGTAACGGGCTTTTCCATTGACACCTCATCTGTTCGTAAATCGGGGCTTATCAGTGCACCGTGGCACCCGTTCTTGGACGCCTTCCTCGAAACATTCCGAAATATAAAAATCCGCAAATACGGTATAACAGGTTTTTTCATTATTCACTCGGGTAAAACCATTATTTTTTGCCCGATAAGCCGGTACCGCCCGGAGCCGCCGGCAGGCTTGAGGCCAACGCCGCTCCGCGGCCGGATCAGATCCAGGCGGAAATTTTGGGCGTGCTGCACATTGAAATTGCCCTGAAATTCGTCGTTTACTGGCTCCCCGTCCTCGCCTACTATCTCTTGATATTCATTCAGTCCTCGTTTCTTTCGCCGGTCAAGGCGAAAGGCTATTTTGAGAATTGCCGGGCTTTTCTGCTGGTATTCAATCTTCAAGTTCCATGATTCCGCCGTCTCCTCTCTAAGGTGCTGACAGCAGTGGAATACCGTATCGGCTGTATGGTACACGGGGTGGCGCAGGCCTATTTTGGTCTCATCGATTCAAACGCCCATTTTCACCCCCGCGGTTTGGTATTGCGTGAAGGGGGCGCGCCACCGTTTCGGGCGTCAATGGCGCACAGCTCACGTCGGTTTCGCCGGATATTGTCAATATCCGCGGACCATTCTCGCCACAGAACGGGTGTCATGCACGCCGTCCGGGGATCGCCAAGTAATGATTCACTGGCGTGATACTGTGTGAAACCCGACTTGAAGGAGGCAAAGAATTGGCGGATCCGAAAGGAAGTGGAACAGTTTCGGAGCAACCCCGGAGGGCTTCGGGAGGCAAGCGCGGCCGCAAGGCGTCACAGCCGAGCGATATACCGCGCAAGGGCTGGAAGGATATTTTACTGCGGGTCAAGGATGAGCAGTCCAGGGACAACCTGTCGATTGTGAGTGCCGGTGTGGCGTTTTACTGGTTTTTGGCCATTTTCCCGGCACTGGCCGCCATGGTGTCCATTTACGGTCTGGTCGCCGACCCGCAGCAGCTGCAGCGGCAGATCGACGGCTTGGGCGGCGTCATGCCGCAGCAGGCTTACCAGATCCTGCGGGACCAGCTGATGGCCGTGGTGCAGCATTCCGGCGGCGCTCTCAGTCTGGGAATGATTGCCGGTATTCTCCTGACTCTCTGGAGCGCCAACAAGGGGATGAAAGCGCTGATGACCGCGCTCAGCATTGTCTACGACGAGGAGGAGAACCGCGGCTTCATAAGACAGAATGCCATTTCCCTGATGTCGACATTGATCGAAAGCGCTCTGCAAAGGTTCACAACCTGCAGGAAACAAATTTTTGAGGAGGTGGCTTATGAACGTGGAAAGAGAAAATGGTTCGATTTCATCGATGTTGTCCGACCTGGTCAACGACCTGACAGCTCTTATTCGTCAGGAAATGCTCCTGGCCAAAACGGAAATATCTGAAAAAATCAGTCAAGTCGGCGCGGGAGCCGCCAGCCTGGCGGCAGGCGGCGCGGTGCTGTTTGCCGGCTTTCTGGTACTTCTGTCGTCCGCGGTGCTGGCGCTTTCAAACGTTATGGCGCTCTGGCTTTCGGCGCTGATCGTCGGTGCCGTGGTGGTTATCGTGGGTGTCGTGCTGCTGATGAAGGGGCGCAGCAACCTCAAGGCGACGAATCTGGCGCCGGAGCGCACGATGGAATCGCTGCAGCGAGACAAGAAACTTGCCAAAGAACACGTCGGGAGGTGACAAAATGCAAGAAAACAACAGGACCGAATTCGAATACCGGCACGGGGATGCGGAGTTTCATGCTGAAAACCAAAGCGCCTGCGACGAAACAAGTTCTGCGTCCGAACTCCGGGAATGCACCGAGTCGACGCGACAGAGAGTGGACCACACCATCCGGAGGCTCGAAGACAGAATATCGCCGGGCCAATTTTGGAATCGCTTGTGGAACCGTTTCAACAAACGAGGGAGCGGCTCTTTCGATGTGGATCGGACCGTCGGCAGAAACCCCATCCCGTTTGTCATCATCGGAAGCGGACTGGCCTTGATCGGCGCCGGTATGGCGGCCTATGCCTTCACGAAGATGCGTGGAAGCGACGCCGACCAGCGTGGTCTCGGTGACGATTCGGCGACCGAAAGAGATGTTGTTCTGGAAGAGTCCGGTTTGTACCATGGGGCTGAACCGATCGTCACTCCGGCTCCGCCGGAAGCCGAAACGATTATTGCCGCGCCGGTTTCGGCGACCAGACCAGAGGGCGGGCGTGAGTCCCAAGCCGAACCGGTTGTCACCCCGTCTTCGCCTGAAACCGAACTCATCGCCAAACCGGTTTCGACGACCGAACCGGAGGTAGGGTCCGCGAGAAAGGCCGAACGGATCCAGGGGATAGAGGAAGCGGAGGCCCGAACCGAAGAAATCCATAAGGAAATCGCGAAGAAAAAAAACTTGAAGATGAAAAAAACCGATCCGGACATCGGTCTCGATCCTCTGCAAAATGATGATCTCGGAAAAGTGGAGCTGGCTGAAAGCCCCCAATCGGGGCAGGGTGAGAAGATTGCGCCTGAACGCAAAAGCAGCATAAAAACGTTTTGATGTCTATGTCCTGCCCGCCATCGTCGCTCGTGGGGTGATGCTTTTCGCTTATGTCGCCGTGTCGGCTCATATCGAAAAGCCGATGGCGGGTGAAGGGCAGGCGAACAGGGGGCGATGCTAGTAAAATATCTGGGTCAGCGGCCGTTCGGTTTTTGTGGCCGCCATGGCGCGGAGGCGCGCCTCTGTGGCCTGCGCATCGAACGGAAAGGCTTCTTGGGGACACTCGCGCACACATCGAAGGCAGATGAAACAGTCTGATCCGATTTTTGGGTGCGGTGCGAGAGTGATGCATTGTGCCGGACACTTTTGGGCGCAGTCGCCGCATAGGACACATTTTTCGACATCGACCTGCAATTGCGGCCGGGCCATTTTTACCGCAGCGATGCTGCTGCGGCGCGCCTCGTCTTTGACGCCGGGAGACTGGTAGTCGAGGACCTTCAAAGCCATGTCTTCGAGGGGTTGGGTGGAGAGCTTTTTCCGGATCCGGTCCACCAGCTCCTGGACCGCGTGGTCGTCATTTGTATCCGGGTGTCCCCCTCCCAAGGGGGAAGTCGCCCGCCACAGCGAGGAGTGCACCGCAATGACTTTGGCGGCTCCGATCAGAACGCAGCCCTTCTGGATCGATCCGCGGGCCATTTCGTACAGCGCCGTGCCGCTGGTGACGCCGCCCCAGGTGACAAACGGCACGACTTTCCATCCGCTATCTTGCGGCAGCCGGGCGATGAAGTTCTCGATCGGCGGCACGGGATGATGGACGTAGACCGGGGAGCCGATCCAGAGGCATGTGTTCGGAGACAGGTCGCCAGCCATCTGCAGGAATTTCTTTTGGCTGTCACCTTGCCCCAGCTCGAGCATCGTCCCGGCACAGCCGGCCTCCGTCAGCCGTCCGGCGATCACTTCCGCAACGTGGCGCGTCGATTCATTGGGTGAACAGTACACGATGAGATGATTCAATTTCAGATCCTCCTAAAGCAACGCAGTCAAACCGACCACCATGGCTGCAACCACTTCGGTTTACAGCACAATGACGCCCACCTGTCGCTTTTTTAGTAAAAGGGGCGTCAATCCAACTGGTTTTCGGGTGTTATGCCATAGCGCTTCGTCTCCGTATCCGTCCATTCCCACCCCTCGTTCCGAAGCAGGGCGAGCAGCAGCCGCCGCCGCTCGGTAATTCCTTCAAGATGCCTTCCGAATTCTTCATCCGATAGAGTCGGCAGACCGCTCGACCGGAGCGGGTCCAGCGCGGGCGGTGGAGGATCCTCCTGCGGCGGTTCGATAAAATTGCCTTTAAGCGTACTGAGAAACTGGGTGATCACCTGGCGGGCCGGGTTGTGGATTCCTTCCGGCAATCCGCCATTGTCCTTCAACCCATAGCGCAGGATTGTCAGGGCCTCATCCAATACCGTAATGCCGATCCCAAGAGATTCGGAGCGCCTGCCTCCGTGAAAATAATGGAGCATCGGATAGGTCAGGTGCTGCTGTTCCAGCTGGGAGAGGCTGGGCATCAAGCTGAGCAGGTGTTGTGCCAGAACGGAACAGTCACGGCCGTTCCATGCGTTCAACAAAACGCCCTGCCCGCTTTGCCCTAAACTGGCGATCGTCACCGCCACTCGCCGTTTCTGGGTGGCGGCCTGAACGACGGGAACGAGGAACGTGACCCCGAAGGTGATCATAAACAGGCCCATCAGCGAGGCAAGGGCCGTGAGGATCTGATAAACGGCTCCCTGCGGCTTGAAATCGCCGCTTCCGAGAGTGAAAATAGTGAAGCCGGTAAAATAGATCCGCTCTGGTATTCCAGCCGGTGCGAGGGATTGGGATTGGACGACATGATCTCCGGCGCTGAAAACCAGTGCCCATCCCAGCCACAGCATGCCGACCCAAACGGTGAAGACCATGATCAGGGTTATGACGGCAATCCAGGATATGAACAGTCTCGACCGGTGCAATGCGTAGATCTTCATCAAAAGAAGATAGAGCCGGAATGAAAAACGCTTGGTCAATATCCCTCCGCCCAATCCCATCGTGGTCCACATGACATCCAGAAAAAGCACCACCAAGATGAAGAATCCTGAAACCGTCAATGCAGCTGCCATTGTCAACCCTCCTCGGATTAGCGGTTTTCGCTTGAATCACCTCTCTCTATTGCTTACCCACTAATGAAGTGCCGGACAAGGGGGACCGGATTATTTTTCGCTCGCGATCCGCAGAACCTTTTCTGAATGTTTGGAACGCTGCTTCCATTGCGGACGCATCGGCCTGGCGAGCAGCGGCTGGGGGAAAGGGTCTGAAGTAAAGGCCTCATCATCTCCATGCGCTTCTCATCGGGTTCTACTGTCTGGGCCTGCCCAAAATACGCGTCATACCGTATTTCTCTTTCTGCCCGGCCGTGGTTTGGATGCGCAGATCCGCATATCCAATACAATCACCAATACAGTGGCCTTCGGCCGCAGAATGGAGGGTCAATGAGTTTCAATCCACTGGAGGAAAAAGGAATTCCGATCGAAAAGCAGTTGCGCAACTGGTCCGAGCTGAACGTCAAACCGTACGACAAGAACAAGGTTCATCCGTACAGCCGCACCCGGGGAATCCTGATGAACGGGATCGAGGTGGAGGGGGCGATTTTCAGCCATCAGTTCGCCCGCCATTCGGACGACATGGAACTCAAGAGAAAACTCGCCCTGACCCGCCGCATCGAACAGCAGCAGCAGAAAGCTATCAACTGGATGATTCCGGCTGAGGAGACTATTTTGGAGGTCACCATCGGCTACGAGCAGGTGGCGGTGGATTTGACCGCTTTTCTCGCCCGCACCGAACCGGACCCCTATGTCAAGGCGGCGCTCGATTTCGCGCTGCTCGAAGATTTCGATCACTTGTACCGGTATGCCAACCTGATGGACCTGGTTCTCGGGAAGGAGGCCGGAGAGGTGACGGGAAAATACACCGAAATTACCGTGGGACGGCCGACTGTCGCCGAACACCGGCACCCCTTCGATGAAGTCCGCAAGCATTACGATGCCAAAACGGCCGATTTTCTGACCAAACTGCACGTCATGACGATCATTGCGGCCGAACAGCAGACCATGAATTTCTACATGAATGTCGGCGATCGGGCGGACGATATGCTGGGCCGCGGGCTCTATCTGGAAATCGCGCAGATCGAAGAGCAGCATGTCACCCACTACGAATCGCTGGCGGACCCGCGGGCATCCTGGTTCGAGCAGCTGGTCCTGCACGAGTACAACGAATGCTGGCTCTATCACTCGCTGGCCCAGAACGAACCGGATCCCCGCGTTCAGAAAATGTGGGAGCAGCACCTCGAGATGGAGATCGAACACCTGCGGATCGCCTGCGATCTCATGAAAGAAAAGGGGCAAAAGGATCCCCAAGAGATGCTACCGAAGAAAATGCCGGATCCCTTCAAGTTCGAATCCAACGTCGACTACGTCCGGGACATCATGAGCCGCCAGACAGATTACAATGCCAACAAAACCGAATTCATTCCGGGTGACCGGATGCCGAAGGACTCGGAATTCAAAAAATACCAGGAAGCGGTCAATGCCGGCGGCGTTCCCAGCGAGCAGGTCATCGAAGAGCACGTCCGGAAAAAGGGCAATGAGTATCGCCAGGAGCTGAAGGGGGCGCACCCGGTGGAGCGCTTTCGCAAATAACGCCCGCAGCGGCATCGACAGCGCGGATCTTCGATGCCTGCCGCCGCTATCCCCTGACCAGGCGACGGGCGGCGTTTTTTCGGATGGTTATCATATGATCGAAGTGGAAAGGAGGTGATAGAAATGTCAAAATGCGGTGTCTGTGGCATGCAGGCTGATAAACAGCCCACGATTACGGAAGATGGGAAGTGCAGCGCATGCGGTAAAAAATTGGTGATGGAAGAGGAAAAGAAAAAGCAGAAGTAATTTCGATGCGTGCCGGTCCTTCGCTTTTCATGCGAAGACCGGTACGCGGTTTCCCGAGCACGACCGTTTTCTTCAGGTCCTTGGGTTGCGGGCGCGTGGAGAACTTCGCCGTTGCACGAGAAGCGGGGGTTTGGCGGGTAAGCCGCGTCCATTCACGAAAAGACGCGAATTCAGCCGGCGGCGGCGATAACCTCGATTTCAACGTCCAGGCCGTCGTCGATTCCGGACACGGCGACGCAATTTCTGGCCGGAGGATTAGCGGGGAAGAACTCGCGGTAGACCGCGTTCATTTCATTTTTTATTTCCATGGACGAAATGTACACATCCGCCCGCAGTACCCGTTCGATGCCCGAGCCGGCCGCCTGCAGGATCGTCTCGATGTTGTTCAGGATAAGCCGCGTCTGTTCGGCCACACTGGCGTGAACGGGGCGATTGGTCGCAGGATCTTCCGCGGTCTGACCCGCCACGAAGATCAAGTTTCCATACTTGATGGCCTGGGAATATGGCCCCGGTTCGGGAGCATTTTCAGTGTAAATGATTTCTTTTTCCATTATTTTTATAGCCTTTCGTTATTTTATAAACAGTTTCTGGGGAAACTCGACAAATTTTTCGCATCCGGTTTCCGACACCAGGAGTGGCTCGCTGCACTCGAAGCCATACGTGTCAAGCCAGATTCCCGGCATGAAGTGCAGCGTCATTCCCGGCGTCAGGAGGGTCTTGTCGCCGGGCCTGAGGCTGATCGTGTGCTCGCCCCAGTCGGGCACATAGTTCAGGCCGTAGGAATAACCCACGCGCGAGGGTTTGACGACACCCGTGTGAGCGATAGCCTTGCGCCAGCGCTCCTCGACTTCTTCGGCCGTCACGCCCGGCCGAATGAACGACAGGGTCTTCCGAAGCCCCGAGATGACGGCAGTGGCCGTTTTCTGAAGGTCTTCGGGCGGTTTTCCCAGGTATACTGTGCGGGAGAGCGGCGCGTGATAGTGGTGCCGGGCGCCACTGAGTTCGAGCAGGACCACGTCGCCGTGCTGATACCGGCGGTCCGGGTCGAAGGTCAGGTGGGCGGTTGCGGTTCTCTCGGCCGAGGGCATGATCGGGAAAATGGCCGGTGACGAACCGCCGAATTCTTCCGTACCGGAAATCTGCGCGGCTGTCACCTTTGCGGCCGCATCTTTTTCCCAGACGCCGACGTCGATGTGCTCGACGGCGGTCTGCATGACCTTCTCGCAGATTCTGGCGGCCTGCTTCATGTATGCGATCTCAGCCGCGGATTTGACGGTTTTGACCCAGTTGACCAGATTGGTGCCGTCTACGAGCCGCGCCTGCGGCAGTTCCTCCGCGAGCGTCAAGTACATGCGGGCATTGAACCAGTAGCCGTCCATCTCCAGGCCGAGGCTTTTTTGGTCCAGGCTCCTCTCCCGCAGTAAATCTGCCAGCCAGTTCATGGTGTGGGTGTAGCGGGACTGGACATACTTATCCGGATAGCCGAAGATGCAGTCGTCCACCAGCCAGCTCGTCATTTTGGCGCCATTGGAATCCTGCTGCCTGCCGAACCAGAAGGGCGAATCCGCTTCCAGCGAAACGATGACGCCCTGAGGGACATAAAACGACCAGCCGTCGTAGCCGGTCAGATAGTTCATGTTGGCCGGGTCCATCACCAGCAGCATTTCCATGCCCAGCTTGTCCATCGACTCCCTGGTTTTGCGAAGCCTTTGGCGGTATTCTTCTTCAGTGAAGACCAGATGCTTTCTCACGTTTTAAATCCCATTTGCTCCGATAGATTTCTTCCACGCTCAAACTTCGACGTTGCACGTTCAATGTCCGACGTTCATCAGTTCCGTTTGGCCCATTCGATATCCTCGATCACAGCCTCCAGAACTTCGATAGCTCCCTCGCCGCCCATTTCCAGGTACTTTTGGCGGAGCGGTTCGGCCCTTTTTTTAAAAGTCTCGATTTCTTCCGCTGTCAGCTCAATATACTGCATCGACGGTTTGGCTTCCATGATCATCTGTTTGCGGCTTTCATTCAGACGCGGCTCTAAATCGAAAATATATCCATTGGCAGCCTCGACGGCCTCGTCGATCAGGCCGCGGACGTCTTGCGGTAGAGCCGCGATGAAGGCGTGGTTGGCGGCGAACGTGCTGATGAATGGCAACTGGCGGGCCTTGATCATGTAGTTTTGGACTTCGTAGAATTTCATTTCCTGGATGGCGAAGAAGGGCTGGGTCTCGGCGTCGATTCGGCCCAGTTCGAGGTCGGTGTAAATCTGACTGTAGGGGACTGTAATCACATATGCCCCGTAAAGACGGTAGGCGGTTATCAGAAACGGCGAGGACATGACCCGGAACGTGATGCCTTCGAAGTCGGCGGGTTTGCGCAAAGGCTTGTTCGCCGTCCAGATCTGCCAGCCCTCATCGATGATGGAGAGAAGTTCGAGTTTTTCCCTGCGGTAATACCTCTGGAGAACCTGCTGCGTGTTCGGTCCCTTGCGGAAAATCTTTTCCAGTTGTTTAAAATCGGTCGGAAAGAGGTAGTGAATGGAGAATACCTGCACTTCGGGAATATAAGACCCCAGATGTCCGGGGGATTGAAATGCGAATTGCAGCTCGCCGTTCTGCAGAAGTTCGGTGATATCTCCGGAGGTGCCGAGTCGGCCGTAAGGGTGGATGTTGCAGCGAATGCGGCCTTCGGACTTTTCTTCGAGAACATCGGCAAATCGTTTAGCATACTCGTACTGCATGCTGCCTTCGATTTCCTCCAAGGCCACCTGCCACAGATGCTGCACCGCTCCAGCCTTCTCTCCGAATCCAAGAACGAGCGTGCACACGACGACGACCCACACCAGTCTTTTTCTGAAAATCACGCCTTGCCTCCCTTCGCTGCCGACGGGCATGCCGGTCAGCACAAACGCCCGCCTGCCAATCTGTTGTCGATGATGCGAACATAGGATGCCGAATCGATACTGCTCCCGGACAGAAGCACGACGACTTTATGGCCGCTCACTTCCGCCTTGCGGTGCAGCAGGGCGCCGATGCCGACTGCCGCGGCGCCTTCAATGATCAGACGGTGTTTGTCGAAGACAAAATACATGCCGTCTTTGATCTGCTCCTCGGAGACCAAAATGTGTTCGTCGACCAATTTGTCGATCAGCGGCAGCGTGTACCGGTTTTCAAAACCGATGCCCCCCAAAAGCGATTCGGCGATCGTGTCCTTTTCCTCCACCTGCACCGGCGCACCGGCTTTCAGGCTCTCCAGCATGGCCGGAGACCGCTCCAGGCTGAGGCCCACCACGCGAATAGCCGGATTGATGCTTTTGGCGGCCAGCGCCATACCGGCCAGCAGGCCGCCGCCCGAGAGCGGAACCATCAAAGTGGTTGTATCCGGGAGGTCCGTCAGAATTTCAAGGGCGATCGTCCCCTGGCCGGAGATGATCGCGGCATCATCGAACGGAACGACCGGGATCAGGCCCCGGGCGGAAATCAGGTCACGGTAGTTTCGCTCCGCGTCATCCTGCGAGCGACCCCTTATCGAAACCTCCGCTCCCAGCGAACGGATCATTTCCGCCCGGTAGGGCGTGACGTGTTCGGAAAGACAGACGACGGCCTTCAGGCCTATCCGGCCGGCCACGTAGGCGACCGCCCGCCCATGGTTGCCTGTGGAAAAGGTGATGACCCCCTTTGCCCTGTCCTCTGCGCTGAGGCCCAGGATCCGGTTGGCGGCCCCTCTGATCTTGAACGATCCGGTGACCTGCAGGCACTCGAGTTTCAGGTGCAGCGATGCGGCGCCGGTTTTCGCGGCCAGATCCGGCGATTCGATTACGGGTGTTCGCCGGACCATCGGCTTTATCCGGCTGCGAGCGCGATACACGTCATGGAGAGTCGGCATTTTGTCCGTGGCAGCAGGGTTCACCGTTTTTCACGCCCTTTCGAATCGCTATTTTTGGCAACTTGAACATAGGACGGCTGTAGTATCCTCTATATTTTTTATCTGACCCTATAACCAGCGGCGGTGCTGAACCCTCAGACCTCAAATTGCCATCATCCACCAACCCCGAACGGTGAACATGGAACCGGGAACCTTTCATCAACCGCCCATGGCCATGTTCGGCAGCACCAGGGCGATGCCCGGGAAGGTCATCAGAATGATCGTCGCCAGAATCAAGATCAGGATAAATGGCAGAGCATGGCCGATGACCTCGAGGTAAGGGCGCCGGAAAATGAGCTGGGCCGTGAAGATGTCGCAGCCGAACGGCGGGGTGGCCGACCCAATGGCGGCCTGCAAGGTCACCAGGGTCCCCAGGAGAATGGGATCTACCCCGGCGCTGACCACGTAGGGCTGAAAAATCGGGCTCAGGATGAATATGGCCACGATCGGGTCGACAAACATGCAGGCCACGAAATAGACCGCCACGACGATGATCATCACCCGCAGCATCGAGGGGTCCGGTCCGAACAGCGGCGGCAGGAGCTGCTGCGGGATCTGCATGAAACCGATCATCCACGAAAATGCCTGTCCGGCTCCGACCAGGATGAATACGACGCCGGTGATCACCCCGGTTTGCAGAAAGGAGTCGACGATTTTGCTGAAGGTCAGGCTCCTGTAGACGATGGTTTCCAGAAAGAGGGCATAGAACACGGCCGCGGCGGCCGCCTCGGTCGGGCTTAAGTATCCGGCATAGATGCCGCCGACGATAATGACCGGAAAGCCCATCACCGGCAGCCCTTCTCTGATTGCCCTTCTCTTTTCAGCCCAGCTGGCCTTGGGCAGCACGCCAATTTTCTTTATCCTGGAATAAAAATAGCAGTAGGCTGAAAACATAACCAAAATCAGAAGGCCCGGTAAAATGCCCGAAAGAAAAAGCATCCCGATCGAGGTGCTGGTGGCAACGCCGTAGACGATGAAGCCGATGCTCGGCGGGATCAGGAACGCAATGTCGCTGGAATTGATGATCAGGCCCAGGGTGAAAGAACTCGGGTAGCCGGCCTCCAGGAGCATCGGGCGCATGGTGCCGCCGATAGCCGCAACCGTGGCCTGGGTCGATCCGGATACCGCGCCGAAGAGAGTGCAGCTGGCATTGGTGGTAATGGCAAGGCCGCCGGGCAGATGCCCGACAAAAGCTTTGATCATCTGTATCAGGCGGCCGGCGGACTTTCCGGAAGTGATGATGCTGGCCGAAAGAATGAACATCGGCACGCAGATGAGCGCCGGCGGGGTTATGCCGGTGATCACTTGCTGAACCATTGTGATCACCAGTTTAGGCGCGAAATCGGGCATGTAGACATAGACATACAGGATCAGGGACCCCAGCAGCGTGACCATAAAAGGAAAGCCGATCAGGAGCATGGTTGCCAGGCTGATGCCGAAGAGTGTCATGATTGTGCCCCCCCGATTTCCTCATCTTCGTATTCGCTTTGCTGATCGGGCGACTGCCAGGGTTCTTTTTCGACAATATTCTTGATGATGGTGCGGATATATTGAATGCACGCCAAACCAAACCCGATCGGTATGACCACATAAAAAATCCACTTCGGCGCCCTCAAGGCCGGCGTCATGTGCTCCATGGCCATAGCGTTCATCAGGTACTTGTAGGAAAACCAGGTCATGATTGCCATGACGAAGGCGCTTACAAGTGAAATGACGATGATGAAGCCCTTTTCCATTTTAGGAGGCATGGCATCGAGAAAGGCGCCCATGCGGATGTGACGGGCCTTTCTGACGCCGTAGCTCACGCCGGCGAAGGTTGTCAGCATCACGAGAAACATGGCGACCTCTTCGGCAAAATAGATGCTCTGATGAAAGGTCCGCGCAAACACGTTCACGATCAGCAGAATCGCCAGGGCAGCGACACAGAATACCAGAATGGAAACCTCGATGGCGTTGACGGCCTTGCCGATGCCGCGGTTCAGGCGTCGCAAGTATCCGGGTTTTTCTCTACTGACGGTCGAATCGCTCATTTTTTCGGCCTTTGCTTTCGTTTAGAACCGGCCCTGCGGCGCAGCAGGCTTTAAGATGGAGCTATTTACTGTTCTAATGGTCTGTGTGTGGCGCATCACAGTGGAGGGCCCTTAACCGGGACTTTGCCGAGTCATTGTTTAAAGCCTATCGTTGCCGCCGCAGTGCCGTTGAACGGGTTATTTGATGTTGAGCGCTTTTTTGGCCTGCTCGATGTCTTTGAGCAGGGCATCCAGGATTTTCTGTGACCCTTCTCCGCCGATATTAACGAAGTCGGGGTAAACGCTCTTGGCTGCTTCCCTGAACTTGGCCACTGCGGCATCATCCAAGGTCTTGAATTTGACTTCGGGCCGCGCCTTCTTGATTTTTTCCATATCGGAGGCGTTGCGTTCGTCGATCCATTTTCCGGCCGGGATAACCGCATTATGCCAGAAACTCAGCATTTCTTTCTGTGCATTTTCCGGCAAACCGTCGAAAAACTGCTTGTTGGCGGTCGGAATGCCGAGAAACGGCTCGCTGCTGAGCTGGGTGAAATAGTCCTGGACCTCGTAGAATTTCATGCTGTAGATGGCGAATAACGGGTTCACCTGGGCGTCGATGAGCCCCATCTGCAGCCCGCTGTATACTTCGCCGTAGCTCATCGGCGTTGGGCTGGCGCCATAGGCCTTGTAATCTTCCACCAGGAGCTTGGAAGACATCAACCGTACTTTCAGGCCTTGCATGTCTTCGGGCGACTCGATCGGTTTCTTGGAGGAAACCCACTGCCAGCCTTCATACATGATACCGAGAGGGACCAGGCCGTTTTTCTCGAAAGCCTCTTTGAGCAGCGGCATGAACTCGCCGTTCTTGGCCATCCAGTCCAGAACCTGCGGGACCTTTTCAGTGGGGAAGAGATAGTTCAGCGCCAGTACCTGGGCCTGGGGAACAAAGGAGCTTATCCAGGCATAATCGGAGAATACGAATTCGACGACACCCATCTGGGCCAGTTCATTGATGTCACCTGTGGCACCCAGGGTGCCGTAAGGATAAACGGTAATGTCGATTTTTCCGCCGGACCACTCCTTCATGTGATCGGCGAACTTTTTAGCCCAGACGGTCATGAAGTCGCCTTCGATTTCCTCGGAGGCCAGTTTGGCCTTCACCGGCGGGCCGGTGTATTCCGAAGCCGCAATGGCGACGGAGGTCAACAGCAGAAGACTCAGTGCTATTCCAATAAGCTTTTTCATCTCGGTTCTCCTTTCGGGTTTAAGTGGCATGCGATTATGGGTTATGGCTTCCTTCCCCTGCGGTCGAAGAGCGGGTGTGCGTCGTGTTCTTCTTCAGGCTGGAGAAGTGCTGGTGGTTTTCAAAAAAGTAAAGGGTGCTTTTCACGATCAGTTCCACCCCGCCGCGCAGGGCCTTTTCGTCGATGTCGAATTGCGGATGATGGTGAGGGTAGATGGTTTCTTTCTGCGGATCTCCGGCGCCGACAAAACAAAACGCGCCCGGAACCCGGCTGGCGATTTCCGAGAAATCCTCGCCGGCCAGGGTGACCACCGGCAGTATGTCCGGCTGGGGATGCATCTGGCAACCGGCCACATGCAGGGCGATTTTGGCGATTTCGGGGTGGTTGATCAGCGTCGGATGGCCATAGAGATAAGACAGTTCGTAGTCGGCGCGATGGGCGGCACAGATGCCGGCGACCACACGTTCGAAACGGTTCTTGGGATTCTCTGGGCTGTCCGCCGGCCCTTCGAACATGTAGCGCATGGTGCCCGCCAGCGCGACGGAGTCGGGAATGACATTGGATGCGCTGCCGCCCTCGATTCTGCCGAACATAATGATGGCGGGTTCCTTGAGGATGTCGATTTCCCGCGTCTGGATAACCTGCACACCGGTGATGACGGCCGCGGCCGCTAGTATGGGATCGACGGCGCTCTGCGGTGTGGCGGTGTGTCCGCCGCGACCCTTTATCGTCAGCTCGAAATGCTCCATCCCCGCCATGACGGGGCCGGCTGCGATTCCGAGCTGCCCCGTTTTCAGCGGCGCCCAGACGTGGACACCGAAGCAGGCTTCGACCCGTGGATTTTCCAGGAGGCCTTCTTCGATCATTGCCAGCGCACCCACATTTTCTTCATTGGGCTGAAACACGAATTTGACAGTGCCGGCCAACCGCCCCTTCATCTCCGCCAGGATTCTGGCGGAAATCATAAGCATGGCGGTGTGCGCATCGTGGCCACAGGCATGCATGACGCCGTCGGTCGCCGAGCTGTAGTCGAGGCCGGTTTCCTCCTGGATGGGCAATGCGTCCATGTCGGCCCGCAGCAGCAGGGTGGGACCGGGAAGATCGCCCTGCAGCAGCCCCACCACGCCGGTTTGGTTCATCCGGCTCACCGTCAACCCCAGGTTTTCGAGATACTCGGCGACTTTTTTACCGGTGCGGTGTTCTTCGAGACCCAGTTCGGGATGACGGTGGAAATCGCGCCTGACCTCGATGAGTTCGGGTTCGAGTTCCGTTATGCGGTGGTCGATGTCCATGGCGACATTCCTTTGCGGGTTGAAGTTTACAGGTTTGTGTTACGAGTTTATAGTAGGTTGGGGTGAGTGAAACGATCCCCAACATAAGAGACTCATTCTCATTGAAATCGTTCTTCGCTGCGCTCAACCCAAAATTGAAAATGAATTTTTCCTGTTGTTGGGTTTCGCTTTGCTCAACCCAACCTACGATATGAAACCGGCGTAGGTTTTCTTCACCACGGCGTTGAAAACGAAATCGATCATGGTGACGTAGTCGAACACCGGCAGGCTCACCGCATGCCGCACGGCGGCCGCATAGGGCGGCAGCAGGCTGCATTCCAGCAGGACGGCCTTGATTCTTTCGTCTCGTTCTACCATCCGGCAGGCCGCGGCGACGACCTCCTTTTCAACGGCACCGGCATCCAGAACGCCGGTTTCGTCTATGGCGAAACTGCGGAAGGTCGGTTCACTTTGAAGACCGCGGATGGCGACCCGCTCGGGGTCGGTCACCCCGACCGCGGCCAGCAGGTCATTATCCAGGCTGCCGGAGTCGGCGGTGAGGACCCCCACCCGCGCGGACCGGCCGATGATGGAAGCAATGAAGGCAATCTGCAGCAGGCTGGACAAAAAGACCGGCACGTCCAGCTCGTCCGCCAATCGCCGCTGGTGGAAGGCCATGAACCCGCAGTCGCCGGTTATCGCCCGCACACCCTGACTGACGAGTTCTTCGGCGGCCGCTTTCAGGGCGTCGTAAACGCCCGGATCTTTGTCGAAAGCCCGCCGCACCGTAAAGCCCTCGACTTTGCGGAAGCGCACCGGATAATCGTAGGTGGTGGCGTTGGCCACGTCGCCGGGGATGAAAGGTACGGACGTTTCGAGCAGCAGGATGCCGATGGCCTCCCCGCTGCTGAATTGTCCGGGTCGAGTTCTGTATATCATGGCGGTGTTTCCATCGATGATTTTTCACCGCGGAGACGCGAAGGACGCAGAGAATATGCGTTAATAGTGAAATGAAAAAAGTTCTCTGCGTTCTCCGCGCCTCTGCGGTGGAAGAGTAAATTGGCGATTTTATCCTCCGTTTTTCACAAACAGTTTACGCGGAAATTCCGCGAACGTTTCGCAGCCTGAATCCGTCACCCGGAACGATTCGCTGCACTCGAAGCCCCAGTTGTCCATCCACATGCCGAGGATCATGTGGAAGGTCATGTTCGGCTGCAGGACGGTTTTGTCTCCGGGCCTCAGGCTGGCGGTATGCTCGCCCCAGTCCGGCGGGTAGTTCAGGCCCATGGAGTATCCGATGCGCGATTCCTTCTCAAGGCCGGCGCGGGCGATAATCCGCCGCCAGGCGAGTTCGATCTCCTCGCAGACGACGCCGGGGCGCACCGCTTCCAAGGCGGTTTCGAGGCCTTCCACGACGACGGCGGCCGTTTCGGTCAGCTTCGGGGGCGGTTTGGCGCCCAGATAGACGGTGCGTGCCAGCGGGCTGTGATAGCGGTGGCGGCAGGCAGCCAGCTCCAGGTTGACGGCGACCTCGGTACCGTAAGGCTCGTCGGTCCAGGTCAGGTGCGGCGTCGAGGTTTTCTCGCCGGTCGGCATCATGGGAACGATGGCGGGATAATCGCCGCCGAACGCATCGGTTCCACGCATCTGGGCGCGGTAGATTTCCGCCACGGCGTCGCATTCCCTGACTCCCGGCGCCACGGTGTCGATGGCGGTCTGCATCACCCGTTCGGCGATCCTGCCGGCCTGCTTCATGAAGGCGATTTCCTGCTCCGATTTGACGATGCGTACCCAGGATACCAGCAGGTTGGCATCCTTGAAATCGGCGCCGGGCAGGTCTTCCTGCAGCGCGGCATAGCCGCGCGCGCTGAAATAGTAGGCGTCCATTTCCACGCCGATGCTTCGTTTTGCCCACCCGCGGTTTTTAAGCTGGTCGGCCACGAAGTTCAGCGGGTGTTTGAGCGGATTCTGCACGTAATGATCGGGATAGCCGATGATGTTGTCGGCCGACAGGAAGGTGGTGTGCCGGGCACCGGCGGTGTCCATACCCCGGCCGATCCACAGCGGCTCGGGGGCTTCCAAGGCGACCACGACCGCCTGAGGGACGTAAAAAGACCAGCCGTCGTAGCCGGTCAGGTAGTTCATGTTGGCCGGATCGGAGACGATCAGGACCCGGATGCCGGCCGCGTCCATGCGCCGCTTGGTTTTCTCGATGCGGTCCATATATTCGTCGGTAGAAAAAAGAGTCATATCGGCGAACTCCTGTCAGGTGTGATCATTTTTCGCTGCCGGAATTGACCTCGTGGCACTTTCCCGGCAGCAGGCGTTCTTCTTTGGTAAAATTGACTTGCATGGTCCATTGGCCTTCCACGGTGCATGGAACCGATTGGTCCAGCCTTTCCGTAGGGGCACGGCGCGCCGTGCCCCTATACCCATCCGCGCAGTTGCATGGCCTTTTCGATCTGCCGGAGCGCATGCACCCAGGCCCCGAGCCGCAACGAGCCGGAGCCGGAATCTGCCGCGGCCTGCCGGGCGTAGCGGTAGGCATTCAGGATGCGCCGCTCGAGTCGCGCATTGACGGTATCCAGATCCCAATACTGATCGCAGAGCCCCTGGGTGCGTTCGAAATGGCAGACCGTCGCCCCGCCGCTGTTGGCCACCACGTCCGGCACGATCGTGACGCCGCTCTCGGTCAGCATCGCATCGGCTTCGGTGGTCACCGGCCCGTTGGCGCCTTCGACGATCAACTTGGCCCGGATCTTTTCGGCGTTGTCCTTGTGGATGACGCTCTGAACCGCCGCGGGCACCGCGATGTCGCAGTCGAGACCGAAGATATCGTCGTCGCCCAACGGGTCGGAGCCGCCGAACCCGGCCACTTTGCCCGTTGCACTCACATGGCGTTTCAATTCCGGGATGTCGATGCCTTTGTCATTGACGATCCCGCCGTCCACGTCGCTGACGGCCACGATTCGGCAGCCGGTTTCGTGAAGCAGGGAGGCCAGCGCGGAGCCGACCTGGCCGAAGCCCTGGACCACGGCGCGGGTGTTCTCGACCTTTAGATCCATATCGGCGGCGGCGGCCATCAGGGTCAGGAAAACGCCGCGGCCCGTGGCTTCTTCCCCGCCCAGCGAGCCGCCCAGGATGGGCGGCTTGTCGTTGATGGCGGCGGGGCTGTGAACGCCGGTGATCTGCTCGTACTCATCGAGCATCCAGGCCATGGCCTGCTCGCCCGTGCCGATGTCCGCGCCGGGGACGTCCGCCCAGGGACCTTTTGGCTGCAGGCTGCGGACGAACGCGCGCACCAGGCGTTCCATGTCGTTTTTGCTCAACCGCCTGGGATCGGCCTTGATGCCACCCTTGGCCCCTCCGGCCGGAATGTCGGCCACGCAGTGCTTGATGGTCATGAAAAGGCCGAGGGCCTTGATCTCGTCGAGCGTCAGATCGGCCCGGATGCGTGTACCATCCCTGAAAGGGCCCAGGGCATCGCAGTAGTGAACCCGGTAGGCCGGAAAAACGCCAAAGCTTCCGTCATCCAGCTTCAGAGGAATGCGAAAGAACTGGATGCGCTTGGGTTCTTGTAGTACTTCCATGACCCGCGGGTTTATGCCGCCCAGCGTGCCGGCTTGGTTGAGGGTATTGACGGCCACCTGAAAAACGTTGTCCATGATCACTCCTTTTGCTCTTTCACCGCCGAGGCGCGGAGAACGCAGAGGGAAAAATAAATATCTTATTTCGTGTCCCCGTCCGTAATATCATTCAATGGAATGGGTCAATTTCCGGTCTGTACCGGCAGCACCAGATCCGCCGGGCCTTTAGGCGAGGTCTTCAGCTCTGGTGCGTGGCGCTCCATCAGCTCCATGAGCACCGCGGCGATCTTGACTTTTTCGCGAATGAGATTGGCATGAAAATCCTCGCTGATCCACGGTTTGTAGATGTCGCCTTCCGATGTCCCCGGTTCGATTTTGAAATAACAGGGCGATGCCACCCGCGCGATTTCCGGTCCCTCGTAGGCGCGGTACATGCCGCCGAAGGCATCGACGATGATCATGTAGATGTCCAGCGGGATGTCCACCGCCTGGCGAATGGACCCCAGAATCGGCAGCGACACGTCCGAAATGGGGTTCATGGAATTGACGCCCAGCGAAGCGATCACCTTGGCCCCGGCGGCGCTGCAGTAGCCGCCGAACACCGAGAATTTGAAAATGGTCTCCTTGGGGATGATCCCCTCGGAGCGCATCTTGTTAAGCAGGAACAAAACGCCTTCGTCGTAGACCAGGAATCCGCGGTGTCCGGCTTCGATGCAGCGCATGATGTCGGCGATGTGGTAGGAGATGTGATCGGATCCCCGCAGCCGAAAGCCCTGCATGGCACCCTCGGCGTTCGAAATCTCCTTGGAGCCGACATCCCAGCCCTTGCGGTGGCCGACGGTCATGACCACCTCGATTTTCTCCTCGCGCGCCATCTGAGCCATGGCCCTCAATTCGCCCATGTCGCAGTAGGTGGAACCGCCGACGGCGGCGATGGCGCGGTGGACGACCACGTTGCGTTTGCGGGCTTCGGCGATCATGGCTTCCATCGTGGAGGCCCGTTCCACCCCGGCGATTTCGATGCGGTAATTGGCGCCGTCGGCAAAAGACTTCTGCGAGGTGGGCAGATCGTAGGCATCGCGGCCGGGAATGCCTTGCTTTTCCATGAAGTCGCGGATTTTTTTCAGCACATCGGACATAAGGTCATCTCCTTTGCAGCGGCGGGCCGGACAAGCAAGTCGGGTTTCCGCCTGAATTTGGCGGTTATTTTTTCGACAGCAGTTCGGTCAGCTTCTCCCACTCGCCATCGACCATCTTGTAGGTGTGCTCGTCGGCCGGAAACGTTTTCGTCCGCGCGTCCTCGGCGTAGCGGCTGAAAGCATCGATCGTCTTCTGCCCCAGGTTTTCGTATTTTTTGACGAATTTGGGCGTGAAGGCCTGAAAAATGCCCAGCACGTCGCTGCAGATCATCAACTGCCCGTCGACGTAAACTCCGGCGCCGATGCTGTACACCGGGATGCTCAACTCATCGCGCATGATCTGGCAGACCTCGGGCGGTACCGCCTCGACCAGCAAAGCAAAGGCGCCGGCCTGCTGAATGGCATGGGCGTCCTCGATGAGTTCCTTGGCGGTCTCGGCCGTCCGGCCCTGGGCCTTGAAGCCGCCCAGCTGGCTTGAACTCTGGGGCGTCAGTCCAATGTGGCCCATGACGAGCATGCCGCCGTCGGCGATCGCCCTGATCTGATCGCACACCCGCCGCCCGCCCTCGAGTTTGATGGCGTCGACATTGGCTTCCTTGAAGAACCGTCCGGCGTTGCGGACGGCCTCCTGGACGCTCACCTGGTAGGAAAGAAAGGGCATGTCTCCGACGATAAAGGTTTTCGAGGCGCCGCGGCGAACGGCCTCGGCGTGACAGATGCACTGGTCCATCGTCACGGGTATGGTGCCCTCGTAACCATAAACGCACATTCCCAATGAATCGCCCACCAGAATCATGTCCATGCCCGCTTTTTCGGCAAACTGCGCCGTCCAGAAATCATAGGCCGTGATCCAGACCGCCGTTTCGCCTTTCTCTTTCATGTGCTGCAAATCGATTCGGGAAAGCTTCTTCGTTGCCATGGTCAATCTCCTTAAATGTGTCAGATAGCCTTCCGCCCGGCCGGATGAATGGGCGGCGGGCATCCAAGGACAGAGCTGCCCAGTTTTTGCGAAAGCTGACGGCAGATCTTAATAACCAGTGGGAAAACCTCGACGACTCTTTGCGGTGTCATACGCAGGCTGGGCCCCGAGATGCTGATGGCGTAAGCGGCGCGGCCGGTGTGATCGAACACCGGGGCCGCTACGCACCTCAGCCCGGCGGACATCTCCTCATCGTCCACCGCATAGCCTTTTTCGCGAATTACCGCGAGGGCCTGCCTGAAAATTTTACGCGTGGTAATGGTGTTCGGCCCATGGGCTTTCAAGGTCACCCGCGACAGATAGCGTTCGAATTCTTCAACCGGCAGAAAAGCGAGGGCGGCCTTGCCCAGTGCCGTACAATAGGCCGGCGCCCGCGAGCCGATGGGAGAGTCCATTCTCAGAATCTCGAGGCTGTCGATCTTGTCGACATGCAGAATGCCCGTGCCGTCGAAATGCCCGAGGTTGACGGTTTCCCCGGAGGCCAGGGACAGTTCCTGCATGAGAGGTCGGGCAAGCTGGCGGATTTCAAACCGGTTGGCCACCTGCATGCCGAGTTCGAACACCTTGAAGGTCAAGCGGTAGCGGTCATCCTCGTCTTTTTCAACATAGCCCAGCTCGCGCAGCGTGGCCAGGAATCGATGGCCGGTGGCGCGATTGGTGTTCATCAGCCGGGAGACGCCGGAAACCGTCAGGTGTTTATGCTCGGCCAGCAATTCCATTGTTCTGATACCTTTGGCCAGAGAGCCCACAAAAAAATATTTTTCCCCACCGTCCGGCATTGATTTTCCTTGTCATCGTGTGCTGTCACCAGTCTGCAAAACGCAGGTTCAATACGTCACGCTATTTAGGACATTATAACATTATTTGTGACAACCTAAATTTTTTCCGACCGCCTGTCAAGGGATAGGGAATAATTTTTCAAAAATTTTTTCACGCTTTCCTTAAAAAACCGATTCCGCCCGTATTGCATCGCTATTCAGAAGATCTAAGGTTGGATAAATACGGGCTGGATGCGGCCCGCTTATCGATGCGACCATTTGCCTTGCTGCCGTGCGAACCGGCGGGCATCTGAAAGGGCGCCCGTCTCCTTGTGGTGCCGATTTTCCGAGGTCGGTTGCCCTTCACCCTTCAAACGAAAGGAGAAAATTCAGAGCTAAACATCAACCCTGGAATCGAAAATATCGAACGTCAGGAGGAGAAATGATGAAAAAAGCGTACTGTACCATTGTGCTTGTGGCTGTCCTGGCCTCATTATCTTCGCTGGCATGGGCCGGTGTGAAATTGAAGATAAGTGAAGACACCGACATCGACCTGGGCTTCAGACTGCAGACATTGTTCAGGGCTACAGACAACGAGAGCGGCACCACCGGCGACAGCGCCGAAGACTTTCTCGTGCGCAGGGCCCGCATCCGGTTGGGGGGCAACGTGACCAAGTGGATGAGTTTTTTTCTTCAAACCGAGGCGGCGAACGACTCTGGAACCGGTTTCGACATGCGCGTGATAGATGCTTTTGTCACCCTCAACCTGAATCCGCTCGCTCAAATCTACCTTGGAGAGAACATGGCCCCGGCCGGCCGGCAAATCACCACCAGTTCGGGAGCCCTGATGGCTATGGACCGCCCCAACATCACAAACTACAACCTGACATGGGGCTTGAACGGCAGAATACAGTACAACACGGCCAATTTCCCCAACGGCAATCTAGATCTATCCGGTGAAGTCAATGTCCGCGATCTCGGGGCGACTCTTTTTGGATTTCACTCGTTTTCAGACATGGTACACCTCAAATATTACGCCGGGGTTTATAACGGCATCCAGAATTCGGGCGGCAATAAAAAACGCTACACCGGGCGGGTGCAGATGAACTTTTTTGATCCCGAACCCGGCTATTACAATTTATCCACCTATGTAGGCGAAAAGAGGACAATCGGAGTTGGATTTTCCTACGATGCACAAAATGATATCGCTGAAGATGTCATCAAAGGCAATATTGATTACGGCTGGTGGTCTGCGGACTTGTTTGCCGACCTGCCTTTAGGGCCCGGTTTCATCACCGCCGAAGGCGGGTACCAGCATCTGGATCTGGATAATGCCACAGAACTGATAACCGATGCTTCAGGGCTCGGCATACAGAATGCCGAACTGACCCAAGGCGAAGGCTGGTATACCCAAATCGGCTACTTGATCGAAAGCTGGAAGCTCCAGCCCTGGGCCGCTTACTCTAAATGGAACGCAACGGATGACAGAGGGAGCTTCTACGACTGGCAGGTGGGCCTGACATATTTTTTCAAAGGCAATAACGCCAACATCAAGGCTGGGTACGAATATCTCAAGTCCGATAAAAATATGGGTGCTTCGAATGAAGATTCGATTAAATCCTTTCTGGTCGGTTTTTACGTCACTTATTGAGAATTTGGGGGCTTCTGACAAGGTTTCTCTCCGGCCGTTGCCGGCCAGGGCCGGAGAGGCCTTATTCGACTCCGAAAAAATTGCAACGAAACCGTCGATCAACGGTAAGGCATTCAATTTCAAGTAGCTGGAAGAATACCAATAACATGGTGGCACGGCATTTGACACTCTAAGGATTCGCAAAATGTTATCCATTACTCGGTATAAGTTGCTTTTCGGGATCGGCATCGTTTTACTGTCACCAGCGGTGATGACCACCGCCTGGGCCGCGGAACAAAATATCCATCAGCAGGACCGCCTCCAGCCTTTCGAGAACGATATTTTATTGCAATCTTTCGAACGAACACACGCTACTGTTCTCACGCTGGTGGGACAGGGAATTTTGCCCGAAGATGCCCGGGCAATGGCTGATGACCTGATGATCGAATTAAGAAAGTATCTTATAAGGACTAATGCAGATCAGCAGGTGCTGGAATTGGACATCTTGCATGCATCCACCGAGAAGCGCGAAATTGCACTGAAAAAACTGATGGAACTTGCAGCCGAGCGCGAACGCACCAAGGTGCAGTATTTACAACGCATACAAGCACTCGTTTCGAATGGCGACGTGAAAGAGGCCGCAATGCCGCCACCGGCAGTGCCCCACAGCGTTCAATCGCACCCCGGGGAAACAGAGAAAAATAAATCAGATAAAAGGTGGCGCACCAGGGACCTGGATATCGAAGTAGAAATCGCGCCTGAGGATATGAGCAAGGGCAGGCATGATTGATGGACTGTTACGTGGCCGACTGAAGCTGGCTCATACGGACCCGTTCAGCATTTCTTTTACGTCTTCACGCGGGATCAGTATGGTAAATCGTGCCCCCTTGCCCGGCACGTTTTCCACCAGGATGTCTCCGCCGATCTCCCGCAGGTATTTGCGGGAGGCGGCCAGCGCCAGGCCGTGCCCGTCGGGCTTGGTGGTGAAAAAGGGCGTGAAGATCCGCGCCAGATGATCCTTCTGGATGCCGGGCCCCTCGTCGGTGACACTCACCCGGCAACGTTCCGGCTCGTGCCGGCTGCGGACCCACACGCGCTGGCCCCTGCGGGACACCTCGACGGCATTTGTCACCAGGTCCTCCAGCAGGCGCGTGAAACGCTCCGGAGCAATTTCCGCCCGGCATGGATCCCGATCGACCTCGAAGAGAACCCGGACGCCCTTGCCGCGGCCCCGATCGGCGAGACGCCGGGCAAGGGTTTCGACCGTGTGGTTCAGATCGCGGGGCCCCTTTTCATCCGACTTGCCCGACCGGAAAGTGGTCAGAACATCGGCGATGTCATGCAGGCGGTCGAGTTCCCGGGCGTACCGCGGCGGCGCATCGGCCTCGGACGTCTCTGCCCGGCCGAGCGCGCCCCGCAGGGTGTTCAGGCTGGTGTTGATCTCCTCTCCGACGATGGATGCGGCCCGGCCGAGAACCTCCAGCCGTTCCGCGTCCGCCGACGCTTTCTGTCTTCGCCGCTGGCGCTCGACCAGAACACCCGTCACAGCGGCGATGCCCACGAAAACCAGGATCTGCACGCTCACGATCGCCGCCAATCCATGGGTGTCCGCGTAGATGAAGATGTGGGGCAGGTAAATAACACTGATGACGACAGCGGTCATCAGGCCCTGGTAGAGGCCGAACCAGATGCAGGAGAGCAGAATCGGCAGAAAGTACAGCTCGCGGTAGATGATGTGCAGATCGGCATGGCCGCCGACGGTCCTGTAGTGCAGGATCGTGATGACCGCCACCAAAAAGGCGATCAGGGTCCACTTGAGGTAGAAACGGGGACTGTTCATGGGGCACCTCCTTGGCCGGGCGGCGCGGCAACGGCCGAAAGCCGGAAAGCGATGATGGCAGCGACCGGCGCCGGGCCTGTCCACGCGACCGGATTCATATTCAAGCGATTTTTATGACGATCAGGGTCATGTCGTCCTGGAGAGCCTCGCCGCGCGCGAAGGCGTGGATCGCGTCGAAAACGGCCGACAGCAGCGCGGCCGCCTCTTCGCGGCGGTGGGCCCGAATGATCTTTTTGAGTCGCCGCTTGCCGAACATCTCGCGGTTGCGGTCGGTGGTTTCCCAGAGGCCGTCGGTTCCCAGAATCAACAGGTCACCGGATTCGAGGTGATCGACCGACTGGGCCGCATAGGTGGTGTTTTTCTCCACGCCGAGCGGAATTCCCTCTCCTTTGAGGGACTCGAAGCGATCGTCCTTCACGCGGTAGAGAAAACCGGGTTCGTGGCCGGCCCTGACCCACGAGGCGCGCCGGTGCTCGACCTCGATCTCCAGGCAGAAGAGGGTCATGAACCGGCCGCTGGCGCCCACGTCCAGGGCGACCTGCCGGTTGAGCCCGGCGACGACTTCCTCGATGCTTCCGGACGCGCAGTGCCGTTGCCGAAAGCCGGCGCGAACCCCGCTCATCAACAGCGCCGATGCGATGCCGTGGCCGGTGACATCACCGATCACGATCCGCAGCCTGCCACTGCCGCCGTTTTCTTCTATGTAGTCGAAGTAGTCTCCGCCCGTTTCGTCGCAGAATTCGCTGCGGCCGGCGATGTCGAGGCCGTCGACCTGGGGGTCCGAGGCCGGGATGAGGTTTTGCTGGACCTCTTTGGCCAGGTTGAGGGAGCGCTTCATCTGCATCCGCTCCATGAGCTGGCTGGACATCGTGTTGAAGCTGCGGGTCAGATCACCGACTTCGTCGTGGCTGGTTTCTGGCAGGGGCTTGATGAACTCGCCGCTGGACAACTTGAGCGCGGCGTCGGACACGGTTTTAATGGCCGCCGTGGTCCTCAAGGTCACAATACGGATCAGCGAAACGATCACCGCGACGGTCACGATGCCGACGAAAAAGAAGATCAGCCGCAGCTGGACGACAGGAGCGAGAATCTCTGCGCCCGGCGCGATCATCACCAGAGTCCACGGTGCTTCTTTGAGGTGGAAATAACCGCTGACCTCCTCAGGTGGGTGACCTTGCCCGAGCAGGGTTCCATATGGGGCTGACGCCATCGCTTTTAAGGTAGCACGTTCCATCGGATCATCGCTGTCAGATAGACGCCCGTGTCGTCCAGGCACCGTGCAGACGAGAATTTGACCCCTGTCATCCACCAGGAAAGCCTTGTTGCTTTGCCACCAGCCGGAATCGATCACGTGCTGGAAGATGAAAGTGAAGTCGACGACGACGTCGAGTTGGCCGATAGGCTGCCCGTTTTCATCGTTGAGTTCCGAGATGAGGCTGAAGGTCCCGTGCTGACTTTCGGTGTCAAACCGCGGAGGGGTAATTTCCCGGATCCGGGCACTGTGAAACCGGCGCATCATTGGCATCTGCATCATTCCCATTCCGTGCATTCCTCGGCTTTCATGGGGGATGGTGTCCCGGATTTCGCCGCGACCTTCGTTACTTTTTACCGGGTTGTCCCAAATTAAATTGACACCGGCAACACCCTCCCGCTTCGATAAATGCTCCAGGATCCATGAATGAAACGATTCGGAATACTGGGTGCCGGAACTTTCTTGGAACATCATGATCCAATCCTTGATGCGCCCGAGGCGCATGTCGACCTCGTGAGCGGTGCGCTGGAGCCTGAGGATCGATGCATCGCGCCATTGGGACAGAACAAGGTCGCGGGCATAGAAGAAAGCGGAAGACCCCACGATGATCAGCAGAATGCCCACGGGAAGAATCATGAAGAGCGTAAACCGCGACTGCAATGATTTAAGCCGAAACATGTGTTGCCCCAAGTCATTTAAAATGGAATTTTGATATCACTGTTTGTTGAGCCATCCAACGAAGTTTACGCCCATCGGGAGCAATCCTGGATTTTAAAGTTAATAAGGCTGAATCCTTTGAAATTCTTCTTTAACAAAGAAGGATCATTCACGCTCCTGTTGTTTTGCCTCACGGCGCAATTGCCAGGCACGCCAGAACTGATAAAAGATCGGAATCAGGATCAGGGCCAGGACGGTTGCAGAAACCATGCCCCCCACCATGGGTGCGGCGATGCGCTTCATGACCCGGGCGCCGGTCTCGCTGCTCCACATGATCGGCAGCAAGCCGGCGATGATGGCGGTGGCCGTCATCATGATCGGACGCACCCGTTCGGCGGCGCCGGCCATTATCGCCTCAAACAGCTCGGCCCTGGTAAGGTGAGTCTTTTGCCGGCGCTGCTTTTCGAAAGCGTGGTCTAAATAGATGACCATGATCACCCCGATTTCGGTCGACACCCCGGCAAGAGCGATGAACCCCACTGCCACAGCCACGCTCATGTTGTATCCCAGAAGGTACATGAACCAAATCCCCCCTACAATTGAGAACGGCAGGGCCAGCATCACAATGAGCACCTCGGTAAGGTTCTTGAAATTAAAATAAAGCAGGAGAAAAATAATCAACAGCGTGATAGGCACGACGATTTTAAGTCGTTTGCTCGCTTCTTGCATATATTCATACTGGCCGCTCCATTCAAGGCTGTATCCGACCGGCAGTTTAATCTCTTCGGCAACCGCCCGCTTGGCCCGTTCCACGTAACTGCCGATGTCCTGTTCGGGGGTAATATCCACATAGATCCAGGCCTGCGGCCGGGCGCCTTCGGTCTTGATGGATGGCGGCCCGACCCGCGGGAATATGTCCGCCACCTGCTCCAAGGGGATACTGGCCCCGGTTGGCGTGGCGATCAGCACGCGCCGAAGATCTTCCGGGCTGCTCCGCAGTTCCCGCGCGTAGCGTACGTTGACGGGATAGCGCTCCAGGCCTTCGATGGTGGTTGTGATGTTCATGCCGCCGATGGCCGATTGAATCACGTCGTTTACGTCATCTACGGTAAGTCCGTACCTGGCCGCCTCCTTTCTCTTGATGACAAAATCGGTATAAAAACCGCCGGCCACCCTCTCGGCATAAACGCTGCGGGTGCCCGGCAGGCCACGAATCACCGGCTCGACCTGCTCGCCAAGCTTCTGCAGGACGCTGAGATCCGCGCCGGTGAGTTTGATGCCGATCGGGGTCTTGATCCCGGTCGACAGCATATCGATTCTGGTTTTAATCGGCATGGTCCAGGCATTGGTCACTCCCGGAAAATTGATCAAGCGTTCGAGTTCCCCTGTCAATTTTTCGATGGTCATTCCCGGACGCCACTCTTCTTCCGGCTTAAGGATGATCGTTGTTTCCAACATTGACAGGGGTGCGGGGTCGAGCGGCGTGCGGGCGCGGCCTGCCTTGGCCAGGGCATGTTTGACTTCGGGCACGGTCACGATCAGCTTGTTGGTCTGTTGCGCCACGGCCTCGACCGCGGAGATGGATACCCCGGGCAAAAGAGATGGCATGTAAAGAAGGTCGCCCTCGTTGAGAGGGGGGATGAATTCTGAGCCGAGACGGTTATAGGGGATAACGGTCAGTCCCAGAACAACAACGGCGCCGAGCAGCACAACCCAGCGCAGCTTCAAGGCCCAGCGCAGAATGGGACGGTAAGCCCAGACCAGAAAGCGGTTGATGGGGTTTTTCGCTTCCGGCAGTATCCGGCCCCGAATCAAATATCCCATCAGCACCGGAACCACGGTCACGGACAACAGCGCGGCGGCCGCCATCGAATAGGTCTTGGTGAACGCAAGCGGGGCAAACATCCGGCCCGATTGGCCGGTCAAGGCAAAAACCGGCAGAAACGATACCGCGATGATGACCAGGGAGAAAAAGAGCGCCGGCCCCACTTCCTTGGTCGCATCGACGATGATGTCCCAATGGGGTTTTTTACCGCGATCGCGCTCGAGATGCTTGTGGACGTTTTCGATCATGACAATAGCACCGTCCACCATTGCGCCGATGGCGATCGCAATGCCGCCGAGCGACATGATATTGGCTCCGAGTCCTTGAAAATACATGACCGTCATCGCCATAAGGACACCGACGGGAAGCGTAAAGATGGCGACAAACGCAGAGCGCAGATGCAGCAGAAAGACAACGCAGACAAGGGCAACGATGACGCTTTCTTCGATCAATTTGGAGCGCAGGGTGTTCTGCGCGCGGTGGATCAGGTCCGAGCGGTCATAGATGGGAACGACCTCAACCCCCTCCGGCAGGCCCGGCTTTAACTCCGCGAGCTTTTGCTTGACGCGGTTGATAACTTCCAGGGCGTTGTTCCAATACCGCATCTCGATGATGCCGATAACCACTTCGCCCTCGTTGTCAAGCTGGACCATGCCGCGGCGGATGTCGGGTCCGAGATTAACATGGGCGATATCGCGTACGAGAATCGGCGTGCCGTTCATGTCCACGCCCACGGGAACCTGTTCGATGTCTTCCACCTTCTCGATGTAGCCGATTCCTTCCACCATGTACTCGGTTTCGAAATACTCGACCACGCGTCCCCCGACGTCGTTGTTGCTGCGGCGGATCGCCTTGACCACGGTGCTGAGCGGCAGATTGTAGGCCAGCAGCCGGTTGGGGTCGACGTTCACCTGGTACTGCTTGACAAAACCGCCGGCGACGGCGACATTGGCAACCCCGGGTACCGTCTGCAGCTGATAGCGCAGATACCAGTCCTGAATGGATCGCAACCGGGCCAAGTCATGTTTGCCCGTACGGTCGACAACGGCATACTCGAACACCCAGCCGACCGGCGTGGCGTCGGGGCCCAATACCGGCGTGACCTCCGGCGGCAGCTGGTTTTGCACGAAGCTTAAATATTCGAGCACCCGGCTGCGGGCCCAGTAGATATCCGTCCCATCCTGAAATATCACATAGACGAAAGACAAGCCGAAAAAAGAATAGCCGCGCACCACCTTGGCGTTGGCAACGGCCAGCATCGTGGTGGTGAGGGGATAAGTCACCTGGTCTTCGACGATTTGAGGCGGCTGCCCCTGCCATTCGGTGAAGATGATGACCTGCACGTCGCTGACATCCGGGAGCGCATCCGCGGGGATTTTAACAAAAGCATAGACGCCGGCGGCAATGGCACCCGCCGTAAAGAGCAGCACCAGAAATTTATTGCGCACCGAAGCCTCGATAATCCTTTGCAGCACAGTCCCTGCTCCTTTTAAGGCTTATGAAGGGTATGCTCGGAGGCCTTGGAGTGCTGCCCGGCCTCATCGGGTTTCGCCGCCGATGATTCTTCGGGCGGCAGCATTTTGCTTATGGCGGCGCGCAGGTTGCTTTCCGAGTTGATCAGAAACTGCGCGGACGTCACCACTTTCTCTCCTTCCTCAAGACCCTCGAGCACCTGGAACTCGTCACCGGCCTGGGCACCGAGGCGTAACTCGCGCGGCGAAAACCGGCCTTCACCCAGGGCTATCAGGGCAATATCGCGTTTGCCGGTGCGCAGCACCGCCTGAATGGGGACAGCCAGGCCCTCGTGCACGACCGTCGAACGGATGAGGACGTTGGCCCACATGTCGGGCTTGAGGTCGAAGTCTTTGGTGTTCGGAAACGCCATGCGAACCTGAATGGTGCGGGTCATGTTCTTGAGGTACGGATAGATGTAGACAATTTCGCCCTGGTAAATTTTACTTGGCTGGTAAGCAAGGCTCATTTCCGCTTCCTGACCCAGTTTCAGCCACGGCGCTTCGAATTCGTACACATCGGCGATAACCCACACGGTGGATAAATCCGCGATGCCGTAGACCATCTGCCCCGGCTGCAGGAAGCCGCCTTGCGGGATATTTCTTTCAACGACAATGCCCTTGAAGGGGGCATAGATGGCCATGGTTCGTGCAATTTTACCGTGCCGGCGCAAGGCATTGATTTGGGCTTCGGTGATGTCCCAATAGCGCAGCCGCGTTTCAGCCGCCTTCAGCAGGCTTGCGGCACCTTCGGCAACGGTGGGAACGGGGTTGTCCTTCATGCGCCGATAATAGCCCAGGGTGGTCAGGTATTCCTGCTGGGTGGCCACGAGTTCGGGGCTGTAAATCTCCAAGAGTTTTTCGCCTGGCGCCACGACCTGCCCGGTAAAATTGACATGCTGTTCCTCGATCCAGCCGCCGATTTTAGGCGAAATTCGCCGCTCATTTTGCTCATCGTAGGTAATTCGCCCGATGGTTCTGATCTCATGCGTGAGTCGCTTGCGTACAACCGGCGTGGTCGTCACACCGATGTTTTGAACCGTCGCCGGGTCGATTCGCACCTCACCCGCAGGCCCCTGGCTTTCCTCTCCCGCATACACCGGTACCAGATCCATTCCCATGGGGTCCTTGCCGGGTTGCTGGGCTATGAAAGTGGGGTCCATCGGTGATTTCCAGTAAAGAATCTTTTGGTCTTTTTCGCCTGCGGGCGATTTTTCCATCTCTTTTGTCGATGACATCGACTGATTTCCAGCCGGCGGCAGCAGGGGCTTGATGAGGTCGGGATACCACCTAAGAAGCAAAACCATCGTCATGATCGAGAGGATAAACGTTATACTTATGAGCAGAACATAGCGCATTTTCATCTTTTCTCCTGACTAAATTCGGCCGCCCAAAAGCTCCTCCAGTTCCGCGCGCTTCTGATAGATGTTGAACAGGTAACGGTCGCTTTGCAGCTCCAGTTGCAGCATCTGGAGCTGGGCGCGGATCATGGTGTCGAATTCAACTTCGCGCACCTGGTAGGCGGCAAGGGAAGATTTGGCCCACTGCTGGGCCTGCGGCAGGAGCGCATCGGTGAATAAAAGGTAGTTTTCCTGAAATTTATTGATATCCGTGGCAACCTTACTGACTTGATAAGGCAGCGCCTCAACGAGATTTCGATACCTGTTCCTGGCGGCAGCGAAACGTTTGCGCATTGCGGCAAGCTGCTTGTTTTGCCGGGTTTTGTACCACAGCGGAACATTCACAACCACCGATCCGGAAACAAAATCCGGCAGATCCCGTCCGGTTAAATCTTCACCCCGTTGACCGTAAGCCAGCGTGACATCCATATCCGGCCAATAGTCTTTTTCAGCCAGTCGGACCTCTACCTCGGCCTGGTTTATTTCCGTCTGGCGCGCGGCAAGCCGCGGGTTTTGTTTGAGGCTTTGGTCCTGCAGAGCCGCAACATCGAGCTCGAGGGCAGGATAAATCAAGCGATCGGGAGGAGTTACGGAATTGAATCGATCGCGGTTGAGCAGCTCGTTGATGCGGTCCTCGAGGTTGCGGTATTCGCGCTCCAGCAAAACTTTTTCATTGAGCATTTTAGTGAGTTCGACATGCGCCTGCAATACGTCCTGCTGCAGGCCCTGGCCGGTGGAATACCGGCTTTCGGCCACCTTGCGCAGTTGCTCTACCAGTTGGATCAAGCGCTCGTTGATCTCGAGGCCCCTTCCGACATACCCCAATTCGTAGTAGGCGACGGCTATCTGCCGGGCGAGTTCGAATCTTCTGGCCTCCAGCAGCCAGTACTGGTTATCTGCTATGCTCGCCTGCCTCTGCGACCTTAAGCTCAGCTTCCCAAACCAGGGGAATTTTTGAGAAACAGCGATCTGTTTTTGGGTCATGGGTTCCTGGTTGAAGCTGAAGGTGTCGACGGGCACGTTGAGTGCGCCGATACCTATGCGAGGGTCCTGCAGGGAGCCCGCATACGGAATCAATTCTTTCAAACTCTCCACGCTTTCTTCCAGGCTTTGTATTTCCTTGTTTTGACCCATGGCTTCCTCGATGAGTCCGGTCAGAGGCGGCTGCGCCCAGATAAAAGAACTTGCCTGAACACATGAAGGTTCAATGAGCAGAGACCACAGAATAACGAGGATGGGTCCGACACCGTTAATCAAGAAAGGCTTCATCGTGTTTTTCCCCTGTTTCCTTACTGGTTGGTCACAGTGGCGGACATAATGTTTTATGGCTTGTCAATTTCAACCTAAATGATAGAGTGTATTCATTTTTGTTTCATGGAACACAAAAACTTGTCAATGAGAAATTTGAGAATTAATTATCAGTAACTTAGGCTCTTTTTTATATCCAAATGCTGAGTAGCCAACCGAAAGGACTCGCAGCTTAGATTCTGCTTGGCAGAATGTTTACATATTTGGGCATGCAATTTGCGTGCACCTTCTTGAGAAGAAAATAAATCAACGGTTTCTGGCAGCCGATACATCGTGTGAATGCTTTGCGAGGGGCAGATGGATAGCTCTATTCTGCCGCCAAAGGAACCGGGAAAGTAACTTTTGTAAAATTCTCTACGTGGCTTTATCGATTTGACTGCGAAAATTTTTCGCATGGCTCGGATCGTTTGAGGTCAAAACAGGGGAATTATTACCCACTGTTCTCTTCCTATTTCGGGTGGTTGAATGAGGCATTGAAATATAGCGTCAAGGAGTTAATCATCGTCATTGGGGAGGTTTCATAAAGAGGATTCATAAATCGGCGGAGAAAAACTATTGAGTGACAGCCACCAGAAATTCTGTCTGGCGCCGGGGACGAGTCTCGGCAATCTCTACCAGATTATCAAACCGATCGGGCAGGGTGGAATGGGCTCCGTCTATCTCGCCTTCGATACGCGTCTTGAACTCCAGGTGGCCATAAAGATCATTTCGCCAGAGTTTTCACAAACGATTGACGAGGATCAATTCGGGGGCGTTTTGAAGCGGTTCTAAACTGAAGCGAAAATCGCAGCCAAGATCGACCAC
>CAVSIM010000004.1:0-97500 GCA_963728055.1 uncultured delta proteobacterium
AGGCGGTACTGGATTTGAACCAGTGACTTCTACCGTGTGAAGGTAGCACTCTCCCGCTGAGTTAACCGCCCGAAAATGTCAGCCGTCGACCCGGTCCTTCAACTCCTTGCCGACCTTGAAAAACGGCAGCTTCTTGGAGGGCACGTCGATCTGGGTGCCGGTCTTCGGATTGCGCCCGGTGTAGGGTTTGTAGTGGTTGACCGTAAAACTGCCGAAGCCTCTGATTTCGACGCGCTCGCCTTTGGCCAGGGTCTCTTCGATCATGTCGAAAAACAGGTCCGTCACTTTTTCGGCGTCCTTGCGGCTCAGGTCCGCCTCGTCTTTCAACACGTTGATCATTTCCGACCTGTTCATGAACGCTCCTCGGCTTTTACGTTCGCCTGGTCCGCGGCGGCGATCGAGAGAGAAAAAACGGTTTCATTCATAGAGGCTTATAGGTGTTGAAGTCAAGCGATTTTTCTATAGGCTTCAAGAAAATGATTTTGGCTGCGTTATCGGTCGTTGGCGTATGACTATACAGCCGCCTCCCTCTGGCCTTGCCAAAATCATTATCTTGAAGCCTATATGTGAGTTTCAAGATTAAGAACTTGGCTGCTGGTACCGGTCGTTGGCGTATGACTATACAGCCGCCTCCCTCTGGCCTTGCCAAAATCATTATCTTGAAGCCTATATGTGAGTTTCAAGATTAAGAACTTGGCTGCTGGTACCGGTCGTTGGCGTATGACTATACAGCCGCCTCCCTCTGGCCTTGCCAAAATCATTATCTTGAAGCCTATATGTGAGTTTCAAGATTAAGAACTTGGCTGCTGGTACCGGTCGTTGGCGTATGACTATACAGCCGCCTCCCTCTGGCCTTGCCAAAATCATTATCTTGAAGCCTATATGTGAGTTTCAAGATTAAGAACTTGGCTGCTGGTACCGGTCGTTGGCGTATGACTATACAGCCGCCTCCCTCTGGCCTTGCCAAAATCATTATCTTGAAGCCTATATGTGAGTTTCAAGATTAAGAACTTGGCTGCTGGTACCGGTCGTTGGCGTATGACTATACAGCCGCCTCCCTCTGGCCTTGCCAAAATCATTATCTTGAAGCCTATATGTGAGTTTTAAGATTAAGAACTCAGGTTTTCCGTGTGTCGCCCTCGTCGGCTGCGTCATCCGGCGGGTCGGTTTCCACGTCGGAATCAGGCGGCGCGGCACCGTCCTCGGCCGCATCGGCCGGTGCGGCGGGCGGGCTGCCGTCAGGCGCATCGAACTCGAGTTCGAGCTGGGCCGCGCGGTTTTCTTCCGGCCCGTCGTCCGTGATGACGACACCTGAGCGGTCGGCCAGGGCCTGGCCCATGTCCTCTATTTCCTTGGGCGTCGGCAGGTCCTTGAGGTCTTTCAGGTCGAATACTTCCAGAAACCGCTTGGTCGTGGCGTAGATCAGCGGGCGTCCCGGTATTTCCTTGCGCCCGAGAACACGGATCAGGTTGCGTTCGAGCAGGACCCGGATGACACCCCCGCAGTCCACCCCGCGGATGTGCTCCACGTCGCTGCGGATGACCGGCTGTTTGTAGGCGATGATCGCCAGGGTTTCGAGCGCGGCTTTGCTGAGCCGCGGCGCACGGGGCTGAACCAGGCGTGCGATCCACTCGCTGAACTCCGGCCGGGTGCGCAACTGATAGCCGCCGGCGATCTCCTTGAGGTGAAACCCGCCGCCGCGGGTTTCGTAGTCCGCGATGAGGCCGTTCAAGGCCGTGCGGATGTCGGCGCCCTCGGCCGGCGTCAGAACGCCTTTGAGCCGCTCGATGGTCAGGGGCTCGTCGCTGACGAACAGCAGGCTCTCTATGATGTCTTTCAGGTTGTCCATCACTCGTAGAACAAGCGGATCACTCCGGTCTGCGCGTGCTGCGCCAGGCGCACCAGGCAGAGCTTGACCATTTCCAGGATCGCCAGAAAGGTGATGATCACGTCACCTTTGGTCGGATGAGACGCAAACAGTTCATCGAAGGTCACGGATCTTTTTTCCTCGAACACATCGACCAGCTCCGCGATGCGGTCTTTGACCGAGATGCTGTCGGAGGTCAGCTCCAGGCGCTCCTCGGCCGAGATGTTTTTCAATATCTGCTGAAAGGCATCGATCAGCTCGAACAGGCCGATTCTGATAAACCCCTCGTCGGGCGGCACCAGGTCGCGGGCATCCGCGGGTTGGCGCACGAAGGTGTCCTCGCCGAGCAGGGCCCGGCGCGAGAGTTCCTCGGCCGCCGATTTCAACCGCAGGTATTCGGCCAGGGGGCGGGCGATCTCCATCCGCGGGTCTTCGTTCTCATCCTCATCGGCGACGGCGGGCAGCAGCAGTCTCGACTTGATGTGGGTCAGCGTCGCCGCCATTACCAGAAAATCGCCGGCGAAGTCGACATTCATCGATTTGAGCCACTCCAGGTAGGTCAGGTACTGTTCGGTGATCATGGCGATCGGGATATCGTAGATGTCGACCTCGTTCTTCTTGATCAGGTGGACCAGGAGATCCATCGGGCCCTCGAAGACGTCGGTCAGCTTTACCTGGTACGGCTCGTTTTCCATGGGCGGCGCGTTACATGTCACTGGTGATGGTTATCGGCTACCGTTCATCCGAATGGAGACGCCTACTTTATAACCGGTTTGCCCGTTGAGCCGGTTGAGCCCGTTTGGCCCGTTGAGTCCGTTCGGTCCGTTTGGCCGGTTGACGGATGTCATCGATTTTATTCGATATAAAAGGGTTCTATTTAGCCAGTCTTGAGTTTCAAGTTTCGAGTTTCAAACTTCCAGTTTCGTCTTAAATCTTCACCGCCTGCCTCACCTCGTCCATCGTGGCGCGCGCGACCCGGCGGGCGCGGTCGCTGCCGGCGTGCATGATGTCCTCGACCAGCTCCGGCCGGCTCTCGTAGTAGTGCCGTTTGTCGCGAATCGGTTCGAGGGCCTTTGTCAGATTTGCGCCCATGAGTTTCTTGCACTCAACGCAGCCGATGCGGGCGGCGCGGCACTGGCGGTCGATGTCGGCCACCGTCGCCGGATCGGTGTAGAGTTTGTGAAAACTGAACACGTTGCACACATCCGGGTCGCCGGGGTCGCTGCGCCGGGCCCGCTGCGGGTCGGTGATCATCTGCGCCACCTTGGCGGCGATGACCGCGGGATCATCGGACAGATAGATGGCATTGTTGTAGCTCTTGCTCATCTTGCGCCGGTCGGTGCCGAGGATCTTGGGGGTCTCGGTCAAAATGGCCTCGGGTTCGGGAAAAACATCGCCATAGAGAAAATTGAACCGCCGCGCGATTTCACGGGTTATCTCGACATGCGGGACCTGGTCGACGCCGACCGGCACGCCGGCCGGTTTGTACATGATGATGTCGGCGGCCTGCAGCACCGGATAGCCCAGAAAACCGAAGGTCGACAAATCCTTGCTGGCCAGCTGCAGGATCTGGTCCTTGTACGTCGGATTGCGTTCGAGCCAGGGCACGGGGGTTATCATGGAGAGCAGCAGATAGAGTTCGGCGTGCTCCTTGACCCGCGACTGCACGAAGAGCGTGCTTTTATCGGGCGAAAGACCGACGCTGAGCCAATCGAGCATCATCTGCCGGCTGAATTCGGTGATGTGCTCGGGCTTCTCGTAATCGCTGGTGAGCGCGTGCCAGTCGGCGATGAAAAAAAAACAATCGTAGGCGGCCTGCATCTCGACCCAGTTGGCCAGGGCGCCAAACAGGTTGCCGAGATGGAGGGGTCCGGTCGGCCGCATGCCGCTCAGGACCCGCTTTTTACCCGTCATATGTCGTCTCCTGTGAAGCCTGTCGTTTGAAAAAAATAACTTTTAAGCCGCAGGGGCACGGCGCGCCGTGCCCTTACAAAGATATGGATTGAAAATATCAGCGCCATCGGGTCCGGTTCAAGCTCGCGGCAGGACGAAATTTTTTTCGCCCCTGCGAGTCGGTCGGCCACCGTTCGCAGTCAGCTGCCGTCCGCGTGGCTGGGCGCCGCCGCGGCCTGCCGCAGGTAGCGTTTCACGAACTGGATTTCGTCGGCCTTGGTGACCAGCTGCCCGTCCAGCTTGGCGCTCAACGCGGCCTGCAGGACCTCGCGGTAGATCGGGCCCGGCGGCAAGCCCATTTTCTTGAGATCCGCACCCCTCAACGACACCGCGACCGAGCACAGGGAGGTGATGTACTGGGAAATGGCGCGCTTGACATCCTCCCGTGCGGAGGAGGCCATCATGTAAAGAATCAGCTCGGTCCTGAACGCGGAAAGTTCAGTGTAGAGAGTGCTGTTTTTAACTGGTTGATGGCGTTCGAGCCACGCCAGGCATCTTTCGGCCGCAAACCGTTCGGTGAGAAACAGTTTGCGGTAGCGCGGCGCCAGCTCGAACCGGCGACAGATTTCCGCGGTTACGGCGGCGTCACAGGTCCGGATGATCGCCAGAAAATAAACGGACCACTTCATATAGGATTCTTCGATAAAAAGCAAATCATACCAGGAGATGACTTTCTTGACGGCATTGAAGAGCGCGGTCATTTCGGGTGTCAGGGCGATTAATGGATGGATCACCTGCAGCAGGCCGTACTCGTGCAGCCGGACGATCGCCGGCGTCGGGTTCTCCTCTTCGAGCAGCTGGCGCAGTTCGGCAAACACCCGCTTTCCGCTCAGGCGCCTGAAAAAATCCATCTTGACGGCGTTGGCGATCAGCCCGGAGGTCAGTTTGCCGATCGAGAAGCCGAAGCGCTGTTCGAAACGGATGGCGCGAAACACGCGGGTGGGGTCCTCGACGAAGCTCAAGTTGTGAAGCACCCGGATGGATTTTTCCTTGATGTCTTTTTGGGCGGCGAAAAAATCGATCAAGGTGCCGAATTTGGCGGCGGTCAGCTGGATGCACAGCGTGTTGACGGTAAAATCGCGGCGGAACAGATCCAGCTTGATGGAGCTCATCTCGACAATCGGCAGGGCCGCCGGGAAACTGTAGTACTCCATGCGCGCCGAGGCCACATCGATTTTGAATCCGTCGGGGAAGATGACGACCGCGGTGCCGAACTTGGCATACGTGTTGACGCGGGCGCCGGCCATCCGGGCGAATTTCCGGGCAAAGGCGATGCCGTCGCCCTCGATGACGATGTCGATGTCCTCGTTGGGGCGGTATAGAAACAGATCGCGCACGAAGCCGCCGACGACGTAGGCCGGCTCGCCGATCTCGTCCGCCACGCGGCCGATTTCACGCAGCAGGTTCTGGATTCTCGTCGAGAGGCGCTCCTGCATGAACTTCAGCACGTTGCGGGTGCGGGCCTGAACCGCGCGCGACAGGTGATCGGGCGGGGCGCCTTTTTCCTGAACCTGCCGGCGGACGAGAATATTGAGCAGGTCGGTGCGGGTGATGACGCCCAGGATGTGGTCGTTTTCGACAACCGGCAGGACCCGCTGCTTGTTTTCGATGATTTTCTCCTGGATTTCCGTCAGGCTCGCCAGGGGGCCGACCGTGGCCGGATCCGAGGTCATGTATTCGCTCACCGCCACGTGGTCCAACTTGTGAAAGAGGGCTTTTTCAATCACCTGGCGCGTGATGAACCCCACCGGCGGTCCGCTGCCCTCGGCTCCGCAAGGGGCATTGGTCACCAGCAGGGCGTTGATGTTGTAGCGCGTGAGAAGGTCGCCGGCGTCACGGCAGGAAACCCCGGCCGCCACCGTGATCGCCGGGGTGGACATCAGGTCGCGGGCCAGCCGGCGGGACTGGATGTTCTTGTAGAGCAGGTCGACCAGGATGTGTTCGACCTGGGCCATGGTCTTGCCTTTGACGGTGGCGGCGGCCGCATAGGAATGGCCGCCCCCGCCGAATTCCTCGAGAATGGCGGCGGCGTCGACTTCGACCACGCGGCTGCGGGCCGTGATGTAGATCTTGTTCTCCATGAGGGCGATGGCGAAAATGGCCTCCAGGTTTTCCATCCTGACCATCTTGTGGACGAGAAAAGCGAAATCGGGCACGAATTTTTCGATTGAAACCATGGTGACGACCACCTCGATGCCGGAGATGGTGTAGCGGGTGGCGGCCTGGATCATTTCGTTGAGCAGGCCGACCTGCTCAGGGCTGATTTCGCGCGAAATCAGGTTGGCGACGATGTTCAGGTTCGCCCCCTTGGACAGCAGGAAAGCGGCGGCCTGGAAATCCTCCGGGGTGGTCGAGGGAAAGGTGAACGAACCGGTGTCCTCGTACAGGCCGAGGCACATGATCGTGGCCTCGTCGGCGCCGACGTCGATATTTTTTTCGGCGATGATGGAAGTGAGGATGGTCACCGTGGCGCCGGTCAGCCGCAGGACCTCGACATCGCCCTTGATGTCGCCGGCCTTGTTCGGGTGATGGTCGTAGATGTGGATTTCCACCCCCGGGCGCCCCACGACTTCCGAAAGCCGGCCGATACGCAGCGGCCGGCGCGTGTCGACCAGGACCAGGCGGCCGATCCGGTCGATGTCGACATCCTTGATGTCGATCATGCTGAACAGATAGGCCATTGAGTTGACGAAGAAATTGCGAAGATTTTTTTCCTGCGACCCCGGGAAGACGACCTTGGCGTCGGGGTAGAGCTTCTGCGCGGCCAGCATCGAGGCCACCGCATCGAAATCGGCATTGATGTGGGTCGTGATGACGGTCAGGTCCATGCGCTCTCTGGCAGTGGGGTGGGCACGCGGGTTAGAAAAAAGGTAGAATTGCATAGAAACGGGGCTTTATCAAGGCTGGGGGAAGGGGGGCAGGTTGGGCCCGTTGGCCCGTTGGGCCGGTTATGCCGGTTGGCCGGTTAACCCGTTGGGCCGGTTGGCCGGTTGGCCTATCGCCCACAGCATCCCCTGTAGGGGCGGGCCTGTGTGCCCGCCCTTGCCATCGACTGGCTCGTTAGCCCGTTAGCCGGTTGGGCCCGTTTGCCCGTTGGACGGTTATGCCCGTTGGCCGGTTGGCCGGTTGGCTCGATTGTTCGTGGCCGGGTGAGTCGGTTGGCGGAATAAAGAGGCGATCGAACAAAAAAAATAAAAAAACATTCAACTCGGCACCCCGTCAGTCCGATAATCAGGGATAGAGGTTCGGAGGTTCAGGGTTCAAGAGTGCAGAGGTTCGGGGTTGCCATTATCGGGTCGGCTTCGATTTCCTGTTTGCCGGTTTCCAGTATTTCCATTCGAGGTTTCAGGGGCGGCCAGATTAATTTATGGACGGCACATTCCCGCCGCAGCGGGAATACGGGCCCGTCGGGCCAACGGGCGCAACGGGCCAACGGGCCAACGGGCCAACCGGCCAACGGGCCACCGGATCAATCGATGAAAAGGGCGGGCACGCAGGCCCGCCCTTACGGGATAGGGCGACGGACGATAGGGTGGGTGGTTCGACTGGTTGCCCGGTTCAACGGCCAAACGGGCTAACCGGCCAACTGGGCCCCCCGGTCCTTGTGATGCGATAGACATTATGCTACAATGTAACTCATTTGTTATGTCCAGTAAGCGTCGTCTTTGACTTAAAAGGGGGAATCGACACATGCCGGTCTATATTTGGCAGGGCAAAAATGTACGCGGCGAGAAAAAGAAGGGCGAGATGGAGTCTTCGTCGGAAGAGTTCGTCCGCACGAGTCTCAGGCGGATGAAAATCGAGCCGACCAAGATCAAACCGAAGCCGAAGGATCTTTTCGCCAACGTGGCCTTCCTGCAGCCCAAGGTCAAAGAACACGACATCATCCTGTTTGCCCGGCAGTTTTCCACCATGATCGATGCCGGTCTGCCCATCATCCAGTGCCTGGACATTCTCTATTCGCAGCAGGAAAACGCCACCTTCAAAAGAATGCTCAAAAGCATCAAGGAGTCCGTCGAGGGCGGCTCCACGCTGGCCGAGTCGCTCAAGAAATTCCCCAGGCAGTTCGACGATCTTTTCGTGAACATGGTGGCGGCCGGCGAGGCCGGTGGTATTCTGGACACCATTTTACGGCGCCTGTCGGTTTACATGGAAAAAGCCGCCAAGCTCAAGTCGCAGGTCAAGGGCGCGATGACCTACCCGATCGTGACCCTGATCATCGCCGCCATCGTGCTGGCGGTCATTCTGGTGTTCGTCATCCCGGTTTTTCAGGAGATGTTCGCCGATTTCGGCAGCGAGCTGCCGGCCTTCACCCAGCTCGTTATCGACGTGAGCGACTTCGCCAAGAAAAACATCATCTGGCTCGTCATCGGCCTGGTCCTTTTTATCGTGGCCTTCAAGAAGGTTTACGGGACCGAAAAAGGCCGCGCGATGGTCGATGAACTGATTCTGAAGTTGCCGGTTTTCGGTGTTCTGATCCGCAAGGTGGCCGTGGCCAAGTTCACCCGCACCATGAGCACCATGCTCTCCAGCGGGGTCGCGATCCTGGAAGCCCTGGACATCGTGGCCAAGACCGCCGGCAACAAAACCATCGAAAAAGCGGTCTACAGCGTGCGCTCCGACATTGCGGAGGGCCGCACCATGGCCGACCCGCTGCAGGAGAGCGGCGTCTTTCCCTCGATGGTGTGCCAGATGATCGCGGTCGGCGAATCCACCGGCGCCCTGGACTCGATGCTGGAAAAGATCGCCGTTTTCTATGATGACGAAGTCGACCAGGCGGTGGAAAACTTGACATCGCTGATCGAACCGTTCATGCTGGTTTTTCTCGGCGTGACGATCGGCGGCCTGGTCATCGCCATGTACCTGCCGATATTCAAAATGGCCGGCACCATCGGCGGCTGACGCCCCCGGGCGCCCGCAGCAAGGGCTGCCAGCAAGGGGGTCTGCGACAGGCGCGGGCCCCGACGCGATCAGCCCGCGCGCCCGGCGCCGCATTTTCTCGCAGCCGATCGTCGCGTGCCGTGACGGAAATCACCTTTTAAAGCGCCTGCCATGCCAAACCTGCCCGCCCGCGCCGCTTCGCAACGTGACGAGGACATGCGCCTCAAACTGAAGTGGCTGATGCTGGCGCGGGTCCTGTTTACGACCCTTCTGCTCGGTTCCACCGTCGTTCTGCAGCTCGGCGTGGCCGCCTCCCCGCTGGCGCCCGGCCTGCTGGTGCTCTATGGCCTGATCGTCGGCATATTCACCCTGTCTTTTTTCTACATCCTGCTGGTCGGCCGGGTCGCCAACGTGGTGGCCTTCGCCTACGTCCAGATCGGGCTGGATACGGTCATCGTATCGTCGATCATCTATGTGACGGGCAATTATTCGAGCATTTTTTCCTTTCTCTACCTGGTGGTGATCATCTATTCGAGCATGCTGCTCTACCGGCGCGGCAGCCTGCTCATTTCCCTGATGTGCAGCGCGCAGTACGCGCTGTTGATCCTGCTGGAATACCGGGATGTCCTCAAGCCCTTCGAGTTCGACGACGGTCTGACGGCCGGCAGCGGGGATCTCCACCAGGCTTTCTACAAAATCCTGATCACGAGCTTCGGCTGCTTCGCGGTGGCCTTCTTGAGCAGCCTGCTGTCCGAACAGGCCCGCCGGTCCCGCCGGGAACTCTGGGCGATGGAGGACCAGGTCCGGCGGGTGGAAAAAATGGCGGCCGTCGGCGAAATGGCGGCCGGACTGGCCCACGAAATCAAGAACCCGCTGGCCGCGATGACCGGTTCGATCCAGATCCTGCGCGACGGCCTGCGTCTGGATCCCGATCACGACCGCCTGATGCACATCGTCCTGCGGGAAGCCGACCGCCTCAGCTCGCTCGTGAACAACTTTCTTCTTTTCGCCCGGCCGCCGGCCGGCAAGGTCGAGCGGATCGCCCTGGACAAGGCCATCGGCGAAACCGTGGAGCTGTTCGAAAGAGACGGCAGCTGCCGCGGGCGGATTGCACTCCACCGGAATTTCAAGGCCGGCCTTTTTGCCGCAATGGACCCGGTCCACCTGCGCCAGGTGTTGTGGAACCTCCTGCTCAACGCCTCCGAGGCCATCGAGGGCGCGGGCACCATCGGCATTGCGCTCTTTGCCGCCAAGGGCCGCCGGGCGTGCATCGAGGTCACCGACGACGGCTGCGGCATGACCAACGAGACCGTCGGATCGATTTTCGATCCTTTTTTCACCACCAAGCCCAACGGAACCGGCCTGGGGCTCTCCATCGTCCACAGCATCATCGAATCCTATGACAGCCATCTCGAAGTCCTCAGCCGGCAAGGTGCCGGAACGACCTTTTCCTTCTGTTTGAAACGGGTCGAACCGCCGGCCGGCACTTGACACTGCGCCTCTTTTACGATACCAGTTCCCACTTATCCTCATTTGGTCAGCGCGCTCCGCAGACCCCGGGTTTTTGCGCCAAGCGGCAGGGCAGGAAAAGCATGCACACCGAAAAGACCACCGACATCCTCGACATACGGCGCGGCAAGATCGGCGACCTGCGCGCGCAGGGCATTGCCGCTTACCCCAATAATTTCACCGTGCGCCACACGGTGGCCGACATCAAGGCCACGGCGCAACAGATGGACGAGGCGGCCGTCGAAACCGGTCCGGAATTCGTTGCGGCCGGGCGCCTGATGGCCGTCAACCGTTTCGGCAAGGCCGCTTTCGTACGCTTTCGGGACCGCACCGGGCAGCTGCAGGCCTACATCCGCAAGGACAAGGTCGGCGACCGGGCCTACGACCTCTTCAAGCAGTTGGACATCGGGGACATCATCGGATTGTCCGGCACCCTGTTCAAGACCAAAACCGGCGAGTGGACGCTCCTGGTCGATACCTTCGAGCTGCTCTGCAAATCGATCCGGCCCCTGCCGGAAAAATTTCACGGCCTCAAGGACCCCGAGAAGCGCTACCGGCAGCGCTATGTCGACCTGATCATGAACGCCGAGGCGCGCCAGATCTTCCGGCGCAGGTCCCAGGCCATTCAGGCCGTGCGCGAGTTCTTCCTGCAGCGCGATTTCCTGGAGGTCGAAACGCCGATGATGCAGCCGATCCCGGGGGGCGCCGAAGCCGAACCGTTCAAAACCTACCACAACGCGCTCGGCCTGAACCTTTACCTGCGCATCGCCCCGGAACTCTACCTGAAGCGCCTGCTCGTGGGCGGATTCGACCGTGTCTTCGAAATAAACCGCAATTTCAGAAATGAAGGCGTGTCGACCCAGCACAACCCTGAATTCACGATGCTCGAATTCTACCAGGCCTACGCCACCTACGAGGACCTGATGGCGCTGACCGAGCAGTTGATCGCCGACGTGGCCGCCCGGGTCTGCGGGTCGACCTCGATCTCCTACCAGGGCCGGACCATCGACTTCGGCGCCCCCTGGCAGCGGCTTTCCCTGCTGGAAGCCCTGACGACGATCGGCGGCGTGGACGCCAACCTCCTGGAAGACCGCGAGGGGCTGCTGGCCCTGGCCGAACGCAGCCAGGTCCAGGTCACCAAGACCGGGCGCATCGGCAAGGTGATCACCAAGCTCTTCGACGCCCTGGTCGAACCGAAACTGATCCAGCCCACCTTCATCGTCGGGTATCCGGTCGAGGTGTCGCCCCTGTCGCGCCGCAGCGAGCGCAACCCCGGCCTGACCGATCGTTTCGAACTTTTCATCGCCGGGCGTGAGATCGCCAACGGCTTTTCCGAATTGAACGATCCCGCGGACCAGAAAGAGCGTTTTCTGCAACAGGTCGCCAACCGCGAAGCCGGCGACCGGGAAGCTCATTTCATGGACGAAGACTACATCGAGGCCCTCGAATACGGCATGCCGCCGACGGCCGGCGAAGGCATCGGCATCGATCGCCTGGTCATGCTTCTGACCGACTCGGCGTCCATCCGCGAGGTGATCCTGTTTCCTCACATGAAGCCTCTCGAAAAAAGCAGAGGATAGCCGTTTTTGCGGCGGCCGGCCGACCGATCGTTCCCGGCCGCCGGCTTGCCGGACCGCAACCTGATATGTCTTTCGAATATTTCATCGGCGGCCGTTACCTGAGGGCCCGACAGAAGCAGACCTTCATCTCCCTGATCACGATCCTTTCCACCGGCGGCGTGATGGTGGGGGTCATGGCGCTGATCGTGGTGATCGCCGTCATGTCCGGCTTCGAGTCGGACCTCAAGACGCGGATTCTGGGCGGTCAGGCCCAGGTGGTCGTCATGCGCCAGGACGGGGCCTTTAACGACTACCGGCGGGTTGCGGCCTTCGCCGAGTCGGTCGAGGGCGTGCTGGCCGCCGCACCGGTCATCTACGAGCAGGTCATGCTGCGGTCCGCGCGCGGGGTGTCCGGGGCCATGCTCAGGGGGATCGAGCCGGGCAGCGCCGGCAAGGTCATCGAGACCCTGGCGAACCTTTCCCTGCCCGCCGCAGGCGAGGCGGCCGACCGCCCCGGGGGCGGCGCCGCCGGGACGCCCGCGATCGTGCTGGGCCGAGAACTGGCCCGCAACCTGGGGGTGGTCAAGGGCGAGATGGTCTACCTGATTTCTCCGCGCGGAATGCTCTCGCCCATCGGGCACGTTCCGGCGATGAAGCAGTTTCAGGTGACCGGCTATTTCGAATCCGGCATGTACGATTTCGACGGCTCCTTCGCCTATATCCGCCTCGATGACGCCCAGCGGCTGCTGCGCATGGGCGATGCCGTATCGGCGGTCGAGCTGCGCGTCAGCGATGTCTACCACGCCCGCCGGATCGCCGATAAAATCACCGCCGGACTGGGGTATCCCTACTGGGCCTGGGACTGGATCCGCAAAAATCAAAATCTGTTCACGGCCCTTAAACTCGAAAAGACGGCCATGTTCATCATCCTGACCCTGATCATCCTGGTGGCCGCTTTCAACATCGCCAGCACCCTGATCATGATGGTCATGGGCAAGACGCGCGATATCGCCATCCTGAAGGCCATGGGGGCGACCGACCGCAGCATCCGCAAGATATTCGTGTTCAAGGGCATGACCATCGGCGCGGTCGGCACGGCCCTGGGGGTCCTTTTCGGCTCGTTGCTCTGTGCGCTGCTCAAGCATTACAGCATCGTGGAACTCACGGGTGACATTTACTATTTCACCACCAAGCTTCCGGTGCGCCTCGAATTGCTGGATGTGACGATCATCGTGGCCGCGGCCCTGGTCATCTGTTTCATCGCCACGATCTACCCGGCAAGGCAGGCATCCCGGCTCGACCCGGTCGAGGCGATCCGCTATGGCTAATTCCGGCAGCCCCGTCCCGCCGCGTGGGCCGGCGGCGCCTGGTGATGCGCTGATCGCCCTGCGGGAGCTGAGCAAGAGCTACAACGGCAGCGGCGCCCGGATCGAGGTCTTGAGCGGGGTCGATTTCGATCTGGCGGCCGGTGAGACCATGGCGGTGGTCGGTGCCTCGGGGATCGGCAAATCGACGCTCCTGCATATTCTGGGAACGCTCGATCGGCCCGACAGCGGCCGATTGCTTTTCAAGGGGCAGGACGTTTTGCGCTACGATGCCGCGGCACTGGCGCGGTTCAGGAACGAATCGATTGGTTTCGTCTTTCAGTTTCATCATCTTCTGTCCGAATTCAGTGCGCTCGAAAACACGATGATGCCGGCCCTCATCGCCGGCCGCGGCAAGCGCGACGCGCAGGCTGTGGCCGAGGCCATCCTGGTGCGGGTCGGACTGAAGGATCGCCTGCATCAGCGGGTCACCAAGCTCTCGGGCGGTGAACAACAGCGGGTGGCCCTGGCCAGGGCGCTGGTTCTCAGGCCGGCCGTTTTGCTGGCCGACGAGCCGACCGGCAATCTCGACCAGGGCAACAGCGCCCATGTTCACGAATTGCTGATGGAGCTAAACCGTGAACTTCACATGACCCTGGTCGTCGTGACGCACAATCTGGAACTCGCTGCGTTCATGGCGCGCAGGGTGACGATCGCAAAGGGTCGGCTGGTGGAAGCCGGGTGAGCCGCCTGGCCGCCAGGGGACGCGGCGACGGGCACCGGCCGGGCGCAGGCCCTGGGCGGGTTGCCGCATTAAAGGGTTTGGGGATCATGCTGAAACGATTCTGCTGGGCGCTGGTTGCCAGCTTTTGTCTGCTGCCGGCCACGGCGCCGGCGGCCGAAAGACCGGTCAACGTCCTGATCCTGCCTTTCGAGATCAACGCCGCCGAGGACCTGGCGTATCTCAGGGCCGAAATCCCGAAGGTGATCGGGCAGAATCTCACCCAGGAGGGGGCCACCACCGTGGCGCCGCCGGCCGACTTCGCCGCGGCGACGGGCAAACCGGATTTGAGCCCGGCAAACGTCCGGCGGGTGGCGGAGGAGAGCGGCGCCGGCTTCGCGATCTGGGGCAGCCTGACGGTGATCGGCCAGCAGTTCAGCCTGGATGTCCGCCTGCTGGATGTCTCGACCCCCGCTCCGGCCGCGGTTTTTTCGGTCGTCGGCCAAGGCCTCGAAAACCTGCCGTTGAGGGTCAAGGAACTGGTCGGCGACCTGCTGGTGGTGATTTTCGGGCAGAAGAAAATCCTCGCGGTCCGGATCGAGGGCAATCAGCGGATCGAAGCCGACGCCATCCGCAAGGTGATCAAGGCGGCGCCGGGCGACATCTACTCGGTCAAGGGCCTCTCCGAGGACCTGAAGGCCATTTATGCGATGGGGTATTTCGACGATGTGCGGATCGAGGCCGAGGATGTCCCCGACGGCAAGCTGCTGGTGTTCCAGGTCAAGGAGAAGCCCACGGTCCGCTACATCCGCTTCGAGGGCAACCGGGTTTTCGACGACAAGGAAATCAAGGAGAACCTCACCCTTAAAACCGGTTCGATCCTGAACATCTTCCAGGTCCAGAACAATGTTCAACGGATCGAGGGGCTCTACAAGGACAAGAACTACCACAACGTCAAGGTGACCTATAAAATTCAGGAGGAACCCAACAACCAGGCCGATGTCACCCTGTCGATCGAAGAAGGCAAAAAGGTGCGCGTCGAGCACATCTCCTTTGTCGGCAACAAGGCCTTTACCGAAAAACAGCTGAAGAAACAGGTGAGCACCTCGGAGAAGGGGTTTCTCTCCTTCATCACCGATTCCGGCGACTTGAAAAAAGAGGATCTGGACCAGGATGTCAGCCGCCTGGAAACCTTCTATCAGAATCAGGGCTACATCCGGGCCAAGGTCGGCGAGCCGCAGGTCGACTTCAAGGAAGACGGGATAGATATCACCTTCAAAATCGAGGAAGGGCCGCGCTTCAAGGTCGGCAAGGTCGATGTCGCGGGCGATCTTATCTTTCCCCGGCAGGTCCTGCTCGATAAAATAAAGCTGAGCCGTGAGGAATATTTCAGCCGCAACGTTTTGCGCGACGATCTGCTGGCGGTGACCGACCTGTATTCGGACGAGGGGTACGCGTTTGCCGTCATCAACCCGCTCATCGATGAAGACGCCGACAACCTGGTGGTCAACATCACCTATCAGTTCGACAAGGGCCGGCAGGTGTACTTCGAGGAGATCACCATCAGCGGCAACTCCAAGACCAGGGACAAGGTGATCCGGCGTGAGCTTGAAGTTTACGAGCAGGGGCTCTACAGCGGTTCGCGGTTGAAGCGCAGCGTCCGCAACCTGAATCGCCTCGAATATTTCCAGGACGTCAAGGTCAACACGGCCAAGGGCAGCGCCGATGACAGGATGCGGCTCAACATCGAGGTCGAGGAAAAATCCACCGGCCAGTTCAGCGTGGGCGGCGGGTACAGCAATACCGAGAAGGTCTTTTTTATCGGTTCGATCTCGCAGCGCAACCTTTTCGGCCGCGGGCAGATCCTGTCCCTGCAGGCCGAGGTGGGGACCGTAAACCAGCGCTATCAGCTGGCGTTTACCGAGCCCTGGCTTTTCGACATTCCGCTGGCGGCCGGCTTCCGGGTGTATGATTGGCGCACCCAGTATGATGCCTATGACAAGAACAGCAGGGGGGCTTCCATCTTTTTCGGTTACCCGGTATTCCGCGACACCCGGCTCACGATGGCCTTCACCTACGACAGGGCCAAACTCGACATCACCGATTTTCTTGCCACACCGGTGTCGATCCTGAAGCTGGTCGACCAGTTCGGCAACGACCCCATCACCACCCTGAGCATACTGACATCGATCAACTACGATACCCGCGACCGGATTTTCTCGCCCAGCGAAGGCTCGGACCACCGTTTCAGTATCGAGTATGCGGGCCTGGGCGGCGATGTCGGCTTCACCAAGTATATCGGTCAGCTGTCCTGGTTCGTTCCCATTGTCTGGAAGTTGGTGGGACACGCAAAGGTCAAGGGCGGCTACGTATATCAAAATTCCGCCGGGGTGCTGCCGGACTACGAGTTGTTCTACATGGGAGGGTTCGACTCGATTATCGGTTTTGACAGGGACGAAATTCAACCCCAGGACGCCCGTGGAGAGCCGATCGGCGGCGACAAATTCGCCTTCGCCAACCTGGAGCTGATTCGCCCGCTGCTGCCGAGCTTCGGGCTGGACGGGTTTGTTTTCTTCGACATCGGTGCGATCACCTCCAGTCAGGAAGGTGCCGAACCCCAACAGTTCAACAGCGATTCCCTGCGCAAGAGCGTCGGCGTGGGCGTCAACTGGAATTCCCCGATGGGCGCCATTGCACTGGCTTACGGGTTTAAACTGGATCGACAGGAGGGTGAAAGTGCCGGCGCCTTTGAGTTCAATATCGGGGGGGCTTTCTAGTGTCCATCCATAAATGGTCTTTTTTCCGCTGGGCAGCCGGTCGTAGCGGGTTTCCGGCTGCGGCGTACATAAAGTACGCCTCGCCGCAAACCCTTGTGCGGCCTTGCCCAGCGAAAAAAATCCACATTTATGAATTGGACACTGAGAAGTGCCTAAAAAAGATCATGGATGGACACTTAATAGTGTTCATCCAGGAGTTGTTTCTCTGCGAGCCGCAAGGAGCGGCAATCACGGCTTGATTCGTGGGCAGGATCAGGTTAAAGTACCTCCTCAAAAAAAATATTTTATCCGGCAAAATGGCCGTAAAGTGGGCTGATGCGAAAAAAGTAAATGTCGGCCTGAGGAGCCTTGCGGACCGGTCGCGCCGCTGATAGGCCGCCGGGTCTTTATCATTTCGGATTGAAAGGGGAATAATATGCGACACTGCAGAAGTTTGATTTCAGCCTTGACGGTCGTGCTGATGCTGGGCGGATCAGCATGGGCTGCCGACGTTGCCAAAATCGGCGTCATCGACGCCCAGCGGGTCCTGGAAACCGCCGCGGCCGGACAGGCCGCGCGGGCGCAGATCAAGGCCAGTTATCAGAAGATGGAAGAAGACATGAAGAAGAGGGGCGCCGAATTCGAAGAGATGAAAAAACAGTTCGATCGCAATGCCGCGGTGATGAGCCAGGAAAAACGGGAAGACTCGCAGCGGGAAATGCAGATCAAACAGCTGGATCTTCAGCAGCTCGGAAAGAAATACAGCGCGGACTTGAAGGAGCTGGAACAAAAACTGACCGGCCGCATTCAAAAAGACGTCCTGGATCTGGCCGAGGAAATGGGCAAGGAGGAGGGCTACCTGCTGATCGTCAACAAGCCCGCGGTTCTTTACAACCCGACCTCAATTGAAATTACCGATAAACTGATCCAGAAGTACAATGCCAAATACGGCAAGGGTCAAACCGAAGCGTCCAAGAAGAACTAGCCGCCCACCCGTTTGCCAGCCGGTTCCGGTGCCCCGGATCGGCTCGGAAAAGGACGATGCGATGGAGATTTCGCTCAAGCGCCTGGCCGAGAGGATCGGCGGGCATGTCAAAGGCGACGGAGACAAAATCCTGCGCGGCGTGGCGCCCTTCGAAACGGCCTCGGGCGACGACATCTCCTATGCCGACGGGCCCAAATTCATCAAACGCCTGGATCAGTTCGGCGCCGGGGCCGTCATCGTGCCGGAGGGCACCGATCACCGGACGGCGAACCTGCTGCTGGTGGCCAACCCCAAGGCGGCCTTTGCCCGCATCATCGCCCTTTTTCATCCGCCGGCGGTTTCATTCGAAGGGATCAGCGACCGGGCCGTTATCGGGGACGGGTTTCGCGGCGGTAAAGACATTGCCGTTGCGCCGTCGGTCGTCATCGGCGACGCGGTGGCGATCGGCGAGCGGGCCGTGCTGTACCCCGGCGTGGTTCTGGGCGATGAGGTGGTCGTCGGCGCCGACACCGTCATCTACCCCAACGTGGTCATTCGCGACCGCTGCCGGATCGGCAGCCGGGTCATCATCCAGGCCGGTTCGGTCATCGGCAGCGACGGCTACGGCTTCGCACCCGATGCCGGGACCCACGTCAAGATACCGCACGTGGGAATCGTTCAGATCGATGACGATGTCGAAATCGGGGCCGTGAACACGATCGATCGCGCCACCTTCGGCCGCACGTGGATCCAGAAGGGCGTCAAAACCGACAATCATGTCCATATCGCCCACAACGTCACGGTCGGTGAAAACTCGCTGATCGTGGCTCAGGTCGGCATCGCCGGCAGCACGACCATCGGCCGGCACGTCATCCTGGCCGCCAAGGCCGGCATCGCCGGTCATCTTGCGCTCGGCGACAACTGCATCATCGGCCCCATGACCGGCATCGGCAAGTCGGTCGCGCCGGGCGAAATTCTGTCGGCCGGGCTGCCGGGGATGCCCCACCGGCAGTGGCTGCGGCTGCAGCGGGACCTGCCGGAGCTGCCCGAGCTGAAAAAGCGGCTGGCCGCCCTCGAAAAAGAAGTGGCGCGGCTCTCGGGCCTCACCGAGTGACGGCCGGCGGCCGCGGCGACGCCGGCTGACGTGTCACCGATCGCAGCGGTGATCAAGCGTCCACCCATTGGCCTTGCGCCGGGAGAAGATTATGACCAGCGGTTTCGATATTCAAAAAATTCTTGACATGCTGCCCCATCGCTATCCGTTTTTGCTCATCGATCGCGTCATCGAGATGGTGGCGGGCGAAAAGATCGTCGCCCTGAAAAACGTGACCATCAACGAGCCCTTCTTTCAGGGCCATTTCCCGCAGATGCCGGTGATGCCGGGCGTTTTGATCGTCGAGGCCATGGCCCAGACCGGCGGGGTCTTCTACATCGCCTCCCGCCCGCCGGCCGAAGCCGGGTACATCTTTTATTTCATGGGGATGGACAAGGTGCGTTTCCGCAAGCCGGTGGTTCCGGGAGACCAGCTGGTCATCGAGGCGACCCTGCTCAAAATGCGCAAGAACGTCATGAAGATGGCGGCGGAGGCCACCGTCGACGGCAAGCGGGTCGCCGAAGCCGAACTGATGGCCACCCTGGGGGAGAAGAAATGATCCATCCGAGCGCAATCGTCAGCCCGCAGGCCGAGATCGATCCCAGCGTGGATATCGGTGCCTATTCCGTTATCGGCGACAAGGTCTGTATCGGGTCCGGGACGTCCGTCGGGGCGCACGTGGTGATCGAGCCGTATGTCACCATCGGACAGAATTGCCGGATCTTCCAGTTTGCCGCCCTGGGCGCCATTCCCCAGGACCTGAAGTTCGGCGGCGAGGTCAGCTACGTGAAAATCGGGCGCGGGTCGATCATCCGCGAATTCGTCACCATTCACCGCGGAACGACCCGCGGCGGGGGGGTGACCGAGGTGGGCGAAGAATGCCTGCTGATGAATTACACCCACGTGGCCCACGACTGCAAGATCGGCCGCCGGGTGGTGATGGCCAACAACGCGACCCTGGCCGGCCACATCACCATCGGTGATTACTGCACCATCGGCGGGCTCTCGGCGATCCACCAGTTCACCAAGGTCGGTGAATACGCCTTCATCGGCGGTAAAACCGGCGTCCCCAAGGACATTCCGCCGTATGTGATCGCCTCCGGCGAAAGGGCCCGGCTGCACGGACTCAATCAAGTCGGCCTCAAGCGCCACGGCTTTTCGCAGAAAACCCTCGGGGAACTGAAGAAAGCCTACCGCATCGTCTTTCGCATCGGGCTGACCCTCAACCAGGCCGTCGAGCGGGTGAAGGCCGAGGTCGATCAGGTCCCGGAAGTCGTGAAGTTCATCGAGTTCATAAAATCCGCCGAACGGGGCATCACCCGGTGAGGAATCACGGGCCGGGCGAACCGATATCCCTTCCAGCGCCATGGCGGCGGACCGACAAGCCACGGGCCGGCCGGGCCGCCTGCCCCGGAACATCCGAACGGGGCTTTCGATGAGCACAGACACGGACAAACTGCGCGTCGGCGTCGTCGGCGTCGGCTATCTCGGTAAGTTCCACGCCGAGAAGTATGCCCGCATGGCCGATACCCGGCTGGTGGGCGTGGCCGACATCGATGCGGCCGCGGCCGCCGCCGTGGCCGCTAAGCTTGAAACGGCGGCGTTCGGCCGGCACGCCGATCTCATCGGACGGGTGGATGCGGTCAGCATCGTCGTTCCCACCGTGGAACACTTCCGGATTGCCAGGGAGTTTCTGGAAAACGGCGTGGACGTGCTGCTGGAAAAGCCGATGACCGCCACCCTGGCGCAGGCCGACGAGCTGGTGGCGCTGGCGGCCGCGCGCGGGCTCATCATCCAGGTCGGGCACCTGGAACGGTTCAATCCGGCCGTGGTGGCCCTGCGCGATATCGTCCAGCGGCCCCTTTTCATCGAATCGCACCGGCTCAGCCTGTTCAGGGGCCGGGCCACGGATGTCAGCGTCGTGCTGGATTTGATGATTCACGATATCGACCTCATTTCCAATTTCGCCCAGGCGGAGCTTGTCAGCGTCCACGCCGCCGGCGTGCCGGTGGTGTCCGGTGAGGTCGACATCGCCAATGCCCGGCTCGAGTTCGACAGCGGGTGCGTCGCCAATGTCACGGCCAGCCGGATCTCCATCAAGGACGAACGCAAGATCAGACTCTTTCAGCGGGACTGTTACACCTCGGTCGATTTCGTCGATCACCGCATCACGGTCATCAGAAGAAAGGGCGAGGATGCGGGCGGCCTCATTCCGGGCATGGACATTCAGAACCTGACCTTCTCGCCGGGGGATGCGCTCGATGACGAACTGAAGGCGTTCGTCCGATCGGTTCGAACCCGCCGGCCGCCGCAGGTCGACGGCGCCGTGGGGCGCGATGCGCTGCGGATCGCCCTGGACGTGATGGACCAGATCAACGCCAAAATCGACCGCTACCTGAACCGGTGACGCGCATGAAGGCCCACAGCGGACAGCCGCCCTGCGTCATGATCGTGGCCGGAGAGGCGTCCGGCGACCAGCACGGGGCCAAGCTGGTCGCGGAAATGCGGCGCTCGAACCCCGCTATTTTTTTCTGCGGCATCGGCGGCCGGGCCCTGGCCGCGGCCGGGATGCGCATCCTGGTCGATGCCGCCGAGCTGGCGGTGGTCGGTATCACCGAGGTCTTCGCCAAGCTGCCGGCGGTCTTCCGCTCCCTGGCGCTGGTTAAAATGCTCCTCCAAAGCCTTGAGCCCGATCTGCTGATCCTGATCGATTTCCCGGATTTCAACCTGCGGGCGGCGGCGATCGCCCGCAAACTCGGCATCCCGGTGCTGTACTACATCAGTCCCCAGATCTGGGCCTGGCGGCGCGGGCGGGTCAGGAAAATCGGAAAACTGGTCAGCCACATGGCCGTCATCTTGCCGTTCGAGGCCGAATTTTACGCGGACCACGGCATTCCGGTGACCTTCGTCGGACACCCGCTGCTCGACCGCGACCCCGAAAAAGAAGAAAAAGGGGCGGCAGACGAAACCGGTTCCGACCGCACCCGCATCGGACTGCTGCCCGGCTCGCGCGCCGGGGAGATCGAGCGGCTGCTGCCGGTCATGCTCGCGGCGGCCGCAAAAATGATGCGGCAGGACCCGCGGCTGACGTTCACGGTCTCGGTCGCGCCCACCGTCGAAAAAAAGACCATCGCGACGATGATCGCACGCTGCGGTGCCAACGGGGCGATCGACTTTTCCGAGGAGCCGGTCGAGAGGCTCTTCGAGCGCTGCCGACTGGTCGTGGCGGCGTCCGGCACCGTCACCCTGCAGGCGGCGATCGCCGGCACGCCGATGGTGATCGTCTACAAGGTCTCGCCGGTCAGTTACCGGCTGGGAAAAGCCCTGATCCGGGTGAAGCACATCGGGCTGATCAACCTGATCGCCGGGCGGCGCCTGGTGCCCGAGCTGGTGCAGGAACAGGCGACGGCCGCCGGCATCAGCCGAGAGGTCTTCGCGCTTCTGTCCGATGACAACCGGCTCGCGCGGCTGAAAAGCGATCTGCTGGCGGCGGCTCGGGGGCTGGGGGGCGCGGGCGCTTCACGGCGGGTGGCCGAAATCGCGCTCGGTCTGATGAGGTGACGTGAAGAACTTCGCGAAAATCCGGATCAGAAACAGGCACCGGCAGCTGGTGGCGCTCGTCAAGGAAAACCAGACGCGGCTTTTGCTGGCCATGGCCTGCATGCTGGTCGAGGCCGCCGGCACGTCGACCGCCGCCTTCCTCGTCAAGCCGGTCCTGGACGACATCTTCATCAATAAAAACGCGTCCATGCTCGGGCTGATCCCGCCGGCCATCGTCGGAATCTATCTTCTGCGCAGTGTGGCCCTGTATTACGGCGACTTCTTCATGAGCTACGTCGGGCAGAACATGATCCGCCGGTTGCGAAACCGCCTCTACGACCGCATCCAGGACCTGAACCTGGCCTTTTTCCACAAGGAGACGACCGGCGTCCTGATGTCGCGGATCATCAATGACGTCAACTTCGTCAGGGACATGCTCTCGTCCACGATCACCGGCTCCCTGCGCGATTGCTTCACGATCATCGGCCTGGTCTTCGTCATTTTCTTCCAGATCTGGCACCTGGCGCTGTTCGCGGTCCTGGTGCTGCCGGCGGCATTCATCCCGATCGTTATCTTCGGCCGCCGGGTGCGGCGCACCAGCACCGGCTGCCAGGAGGCCATGGCCGACATCAGCGCCTTCATGCACGAGACCTTCAGCGGCAATAAAATCGTCAAGGGCTTCGGCATGGAGACGTACGAGAAAAAACGCTTTTTCGACAAAACCGCCCGGCTCTTCGGCATGGAGATGCAGGAAACAAGAGCGCGGGTGATCACCAGCCCCATCAATTTGTTTCTCGGCGGGCTGGCGGCGGCGCTGATCATCTGGTACGGCGGGCTGAAGGTGGTCTCGGGCACCTACACCGCCGGCACTTTTTTCTCCTTCCTGACGGCCGTCCTGCTGCTCTACAAGCCGGTCAAGGACCTGAGCAAGTTCAACAACGCCATTCAGCGGGGCCTCTCGGCCACCGACCGCATTTTCGACATCATCGAACGGGACACCGGCATCCCCGAAGACCCCAACCCGCTGGTGATCGAAACCCGCCCGCACCGGGTCGCATTCGAGCACGTTTACTTCAAATACGACGACGACCCGGTGCTGCGGGACGTCAGTTTGCAAGTCGATCCGGGCAAGGTGCTGGCCATCGTCGGCATGAGCGGCGGCGGCAAGACATCCCTGGTCAACCTGATTCCGCGCTTCTACGATGTCTCCGGCGGCGTGATCGCGATCGACGGCATCGACATCCGCCGGCTTTCCCTGGCCGCCTTGCGCCGTCAGATCGCCATCGTCACCCAGGAGCCGATTCTGTTCAACGACAGCGTCAGAAACAACATCGCCTACGGTCGCCACGGCGCGGCGCAAGCAGAGATCCTGGCCGCCGCGCAGGCCGCTTTCGCCCATGACTTCATCCTGAGTTTTCCCAAACAATACGATACCAACATCGGGGAGTTGGGGGCGCGGCTCTCGGGCGGAGAAAAACAGCGGATCTGCATAGCGCGGGCCCTGCTCAAGGACGCGCCGATCCTGATTCTAGACGAGGCGACGGCCTCGCTGGACACGGGTGCGGAGAAAACGGTGCAGAAAGCCCTCGAAAACCTGATGCACGGCCGCACGACGTTTGTCATCGCGCACCGGCTCTCGACGATTTTGAGCGCCGATCACATCATCGTGCTCTCCGCCGGCCGGATCGTGGAAGAGGGCAATCACCAGGAACTGCTGGCGTTGCGCGGGGCCTACCACCGGCTGTATCGGATGCAGTTCAGCGACGAGCCCGCATCCGGCGAACCGCACCCCGACGCGCCCGCGGTCGCATAACCGGCGGCATGCGTCAGGGCCGCGAGCTTTCGGGCAACCATGAAACTCAATACGCTTCTCAATCGCTACATTTTCACGGAACTCTTCGCGCCCTTTGCGGTCAATCTCGTTTTTTTCACCTTCGTATTCCTGATGGCCCAGATGCTTCAGATCACCGACATGATCGTCAATTACAGCGTCGGTCTTTTCACCATTCTCAAGATCCTTTTTTTTTCCACACCCTATTTTCTGACCTACGTCATTCCCATGTCCGTCATGCTGGCCGTGCTGCTGACATTTTTGCGGATGAGCGGCGACAACGAAATCATCGCCATGAAAACCGGCGGCATCAGCCTCTACCGCATGCTGCCGCCGATCCTTCTGTTCAGCCTGGGCGCCGCCGCCCTGACGTTTTACATGGCGGCCTTCGGCGCGCCGGCCAGCAAAGGGGCGATAAAAGATCTCACGTTCGAGGTTTTTTCGGAAAATCTCGACATCGGCCTCAAGGAACGCACCTTCAACGACAGCTTCAAAGACGTCATGCTCTACGTGAACGAAGTCGATTCGAAGAACAAGCTGCTGATCGATGTCTTCATCGAGGACCGGCGCGAGAAGAACATGGCCACCACGGTGGTGGCCCCGCGCGGTAAACTTTTCAGGGAACCGGGCACCCTGATCTATTACCTGCGGCTCTACGAGGGCCGGATCAACCAGGTCGGCATCGAAAAACGGTCGGCCCAGTCGATCACCTTCGACACCTACGACATCCGGCTCGATTTGAACAAGGCGCTGCAGGCCGTTGACAATCCGGCCAAGCGCTGGAAGGAGATGCCTTTCGACGAACTTTTGCGCTTCCTGCGGGCGGCGCCTGGTGACGACCCCTTGCTCCTCAAGCCCCGGATCAGGTTCCACAATATTATGGCGATGCCGTTCGCCTGCTTCACGCTCGGGATCCTGGCGATACCGCTCGGCATTCAGTCCAGGTCGACGCGGCGTTCGATCGGACTGGTGGTGGGCGTGTTCTTTTTTCTGCTATACTACCTGCTGCTCTCGGCCGGCCACGTGTTCGGCGAAAGCGGCAGCCTGCCGCCGGCACTGGCCATGTGGCTTCCGAATGTCTGCATGGGGAGCCTGGGCGGTTTTTTGTTCCTGCGATCGGCGCGCGAACGTCCCGTACGGATCATGGCGCCGCTCCAGACGCTGGCGCGGCGGGTCAGCCGCCTCGGTCACCGCCGGAGGTGAGCGGCAGAACGCCGCTGCCCCGACGACGGCCGGCGGGGGGATTGACCGCCGGTCCATGAAATCCCAATTGCGCGAGCGCTGCACCGGTAAGAAACACCGGGGCGGCCGGCCATCGATACCATGCTGATTCTCGACCGCTATTTCAACCGCGAAGTCTTCAAATACCTGGGCATCATCCTGGTGGCCGTGATCGGCATTTTCCTGGCGATCGATTTTTTCGAAAAGATCGATGATTTCATGGAAGCGGGCCTGCCGTTTCACCGGGCGGCCGTTTTTTTCATGCTGCGGATTCCGTTCGTCATCGCCCAGATCTTTCCCCTGGCATTGCTGCTGGCGGTGCTGGTCGTGCTCGGCCTGATGAACAAGCGCAATGAATTGCTCGCGCTGCGCAGCGGCGGTGTCGGCATGCTCTTTTTCTTGAAATCGATCGTTCTGCTGGGCGTGTTGTCCGCCCTGCTGCTGTTTATAAACGCCGACATCCTCGTGCCCATCACCTTCGGCAAGGCCAACCGGATGTATACGCGGGAAGTCGACAAGAAGGAAATTCTGGCATCCCGGGAAAAGAACATCTGGATCAAGGGCAATCGGAGCATCACGCACATCACCTACTACAATCCGGCCAGTCAGACGATCTCCGGGATCACGCTCTATTTCTTCGACGAGAACTTCAGGCTGGTGCGGCAGTTGGACGCGGTCAAGGGATCTTTTGCGGCGGGCGGATGGCGCCTTTTCGACGTCCTCGAACAGGTCCTGAATCCTGCGACGGGCGAATACACGGTCACCTTTCATGAAGACCGCACCGAGTCGCTGGGCACCCGCCCCGATGACCTGAAGCGGGTGTCGAAGAAATCCGCGGAAATGAACCTGCTCGACCTGCTTGCCTACATCGACAGCGTTGAAACCGAAGGCTACGATGCCACCGGGTACCGGGTGGATTTGCAGGCCAAAATAGCCTTTCCCTTCGTTTGTCTCGTCTTGTGCATTCTGGCGCTGGGCATCGGCGTGAACAAGAAATTAAAGGAGAACCTGGCGCTGACCATTGCGCTGGGCATCGGCGTGGCGCTGCTGTACTGGACGCTTTACAGCTTTTGCCTGTCGCTGGGGTACGGCGGCGTCCTGCCGCCGGTCGTGGCGGCCTGGACCACCAACATCGTCTTTCTCGGCGCCGGCGTGCTGAACCTGCTGTATGTCGAATGAGGTTTCACCGGCTGGAGAGTGTTCACCGCAGAGACGGGGAGGTTGCAGAGGGCCTGCGGCTTTTGCCGCCGAAAATCGGGAAAAAAGATCGGGTCTTCGGCAACGGCATCGAACGCTAATGACCCCATTGACGGCATGGACCTGCTGAAACGACATATTAAACGGGTGATGGTCTCCGATACGCCTTTCAGGCGCGCGTCGCCGGCATCCCTGCTGACCCTGGCCTCCGTGCTGTACGGGGCGGCCGTCAGGCACAGGTCGCGCGCCTACCGCCGCGGCCGGCTGGCCGTCCGCCGGCTGCCCTGCCCGGTGATTTCCATCGGCAACATCACGGTGGGCGGCACCGGCAAAACGCCCCTGGCCTATTACCTGGCCGAGCGCCTGCAGCAGGCGGGACGGCGCTGCGCGGTCGTCAGCCGGGGATACAAGGGCGGCGCCGAGAAGTCGGGCGGCATCGTCAGCGACGGACGGCGGATCATCCTGCCGGCCGCGGCCGCGGGCGACGAGCCCTTCCTGCTGGCGACAAGGCTGCTGGCGGTCGCGGTGCCGGTCGTGGTCGGCCGTAACCGCTATGCGGCCGGAATGCTGGCCCTGGAACAGTTCAAGCCGGAGGTGATCCTGTTGGATGACGCCTTTCAGCACCTGCGGTTGGCGCGCGACGTCGACCTGGTACTGCTCGACGGCCGGCGGCCTTTCGGCAACGGGCATCTTCTTCCGCGCGGAACCTTGCGGGAACCGCCGGCGGCGCTCGCGCGCGGCGATATCTTCATCCTGACCCGCGCCGCCGCGGGTGCGGGCGACGGTACTTTCGACCCCCGCCTTAGCCGCCTCTTGCATCGGCGGCCGCTGTATCGATCGGTCCACGTTCCGGAACTGGTCGACTGGACGGAGGCCGGGCGGCGTTTGGGGATGCGCGATGGCCTCCGGCGACCGGCGCCGGATATCGGTCGCCTTGCCGGGCGGCGGGTATTTGCTTTCGCCGGCATCGCCGACAACCGCGGATTTGCGACTGCCATCCGGCGGCTGAACTGCGACTTGACGGGGTTCATGGATTTTTCGGACCACCACGCGTATACGGACCGCGACTTAGCGGCGGTGCTGCGGGCCGCCCGCCGGTCGGGCGCCGAGGTCGTGTGCACGACCGAAAAAGATGCCGTGCGGCTGGGTCGCTGCCGCCGCTGGCCGATCGACCTGGCGGTGCTCGGCGTCCGGATCTTTTTCGGCGACGATGCGGCGGCCTTCGAGGCCGATCTTCTCGGGCGCCTGGGCGATTAAGCCGCAGGCGTCGGCTGCAGGAACGGACATAAATGGTCTTCAGCTCCGTTATTTTTCTTTTTCTATTTCTGCCGGTAACCCTGGTCCTTTATGCGCTGGCCGGCCCGAAGTTCCGCAACGCGCTTCTGCTGCTCGCCAGCCTCGTTTTTTATGCCTGGGGGGAAGCGGTCTATACGCTGATCATGCTCGCTTCCATTGCAGTCAACTATGGGGTCGGACTGGGGATCGATCGGTTCAGAAGCCGCGCCGCAGCGAAACTCTTCGTCGTCGGCGGGATCGTTTTCAACCTTCTGCTGCTGTCCGTGTTCAAGTACACGAATTTTCTGGTCGACAACCTCAACGTCATTCTGCAGGCCGTCGGCCTCGGTCCGCTGGAAGTCGCGCCGGTGCATCTTCCGATCGGCATCTCCTTTTTCACGTTCCAGTGCCTGTCCTATATCATCGATGTCTGGCGGCGGGAGGCCGCGGCCCTGGAAAACCCGATCGACATCGGGTTGTACATCGCGCTGTTTCCGCAGCTGATCGCCGGGCCGATCGTCCGCTATCAGACCATCGCCCGGCAGATCGCCCGCCGCCGCATCCGCTTTCCGGATTTTGTCGAAGGGGTCGAACGATTCATCGTCGGCATGGGCAAGAAGGTGCTGATCGCCAACCAGGTGGCCATCATCGCCGACAAAGCCTTCGCAGTGGCGCCCGCATCCCTGTCCCCCCTCTACGCCTGGCTCGGCTCGCTGTGTTTTGTCCTGCAGGTCTATTTTGACTTTTCGGGCTATTCGGACATGGCCATCGGGCTGGGCCGCATGTTCGGCTTCCGATTCCTGGAAAACTTCAACTACCCTTATGTCTCAAAATCCATCACCGAATTCTGGACGCGCTGGCACATCTCGCTCTCGACCTGGTTCAGGGATTATCTCTACATCCCCCTCGGCGGCAACCGGCTCGGTCCCGTCAGGACCTACCTGAATCTGATCACGGTCTTTTTCCTGTGCGGCCTCTGGCACGGTGCCAAGTGGAACTACGTTATCTGGGGGCTCTGCCACGGCTTCTTCATGGTGTTGGAGCGGATCGGGTTGATCCGGGTGCTCAGAAAGCTGCCCTTTCCCTTGCCCCACATATATACACTGTATATTTTTACCACAAGCCTGACAATTTTCCGGGCCGACACGATGCCCCTGGCCATGGACTACCTGGCCGTCATGCACGGTTTCGAGTATGACGCCAACCCGGCGACCGCTGCATTGCTGCATCTGGACCAGGAAATCCGTGCCGCCATCATCGCCGGAATCATCTTTTCGTTTCCCGTCTTGAACCCGCTGAAAAAACTTGTGACATACCTGGCCGGCACGTCCGGCCGACTTCTTTCAACCATCGTGGACGAATCGGCCAACCTGGTGAAAACCGCGGTGCTGGTCATTGTTTTCTACATGTCGATCATATTTCTTTCGAGCGGCACGTATAATCCTTTTATCTACTATCGTTTTTAACGGGGTCTGCCGCTTGGACAAATCACAGTTGACCGCAATTGATAACGGTGCGATCGATGCCGTGCGTCCGCCCGGCACTCAAAGCGCATCCTGCGCCGTCGATTCGCCCGCCACCGGGTCCGGCGAACCGCTCGCCGCCGCAACCGGAAAAGGCGCGCGCGATCGGCGACGCCGGTTTCCCGGCTTCTCGGGTATCGTCCTCGTCGGGGTGTTTATCGTGCTCATATTTGCACCGCTGATCAAGATGATGACCTCTGAAAGGATACTTTTCTCCTCGGCCGAAAAACGAAGACTTGCGGAACCGCCTGACATCAAACTCGACTGGGAAAACGCCAAGAATTTTATTCCTGAATTCGAGGCGTATTACAATGATCACTTCGGTTACAGGGAGAGATTTATTCGAAGTTACAACCGAATACTGCACAAATATTTCAACAAATCACCTGTGCCGGACGTCTTGTTCGGCAAGAAGGGGTGGCTTTTCCTTACCAGGAACAAGGTGATTGAAGATTACATGGGGTTCAATCCTTTTACGCCAGACGAGCTGAAGGTGATCGAGGAATATGCAAGGAGCAAACAGAAATGGCTGGCCGCCAGGGGCATCAAGTATCTTTTTATCGTCGTCCCCGGCAAGCAGACGATTTATCCCGAATACCTTCCCGATTATATTCAAACCCGGCGGGGGCAGACCCGCCTCGATCAATTGACGGCTCATCTTCAACGGCAACCCGACCTGAACTTCCTTGACCTGCGGCCGGCACTGCGAGCCGCAAAAGACCGTCATCGCATTTACCATCTCACGGACAGCCACTGGAACATGCGCGGCGCCCAGGCCGGCTACCAGGAAATCATGGCGAAACTCCAGCAGATGTTTCCGCAACGCAACCTGGCTGCAAGAAATTACCGTGAAACCGAGACCCGGCCAGAAAAGGGCGGCGACCTGGCCGTAATGATCAAAAAGGAAGAAGCCATGCGGGAAATTACGCCGGTACTCGATATGGCCGCTCAATGTTCGAAATTAAATCCCTTAAAGATCGGCGCCTGGGATACCTCCGGCATGTTGGAGAAGGCGTTTTACACCGAATGCCCCGCCGGTCAATTGACGGCGATCATCTTCAGAGACTCCTTCACTTCCCTGCTCGTCCCATTTTTGGCCGAGCATTTCAAAAATGCGGTTTTCTTGTGGAAGTACTATGACCAGGAAATAATGGAAGAATTGTTGACGACCTTCAAGCCGGACATCGTCATCGAAGAAATGGGCGAAAGAAGGTTGTTCAGAGATGCGACCGGGAAAGCGGACCAGGATTGATGATGAATCGATGGAAAGGGCAGGCACACAGGCCTGCCCCTACGGGGGATGCGGCGGGCGATAGGTTGCCTGGTTTAACGGGCAAACCGGCCAACGGGCTAAACCGGCTCAACGGGCCAAACCGAGCCGCCGGGGTTAGAAGGAATACCCGAACCGGTCGATGTCCGGTCTGAATCGTCGGGCGACCAGTTCGGCCGCGGCGTCGCTGTAGTAGCGGCGATACTCCCCCCGGTTTTTGGCCCGGCGGCGATGCACCAGCGGCGGCGGTGCGATGCCGATCAGGCGGCAGGCCTCTCCGAAATCGGCCGCGAAATTTTCATAGCGACCGACAAAGTCGACCACTACCCGCCCGTGCAGGTCGACCAGGTAGTCGCTTTGAAGCGCGATCGAGGTGTCGATGTGGAATTGATACGGCCGGTTCGGATCGAGTTTGTAGCGCAGGAACGTCTCGAAATCGTCGTGTCCGGCCAGGAGGTGCGGCCGTTCGCGCCGGATGTGGTGAAAACTGCTGACCTGGATGTCCCAGGGGTTGCGGACGAAGGCGAATTTGAACAGGCGCTCGAATAGGTCGCGCGGCAGCATTTCCCGGGCGGCGACGACCTTGGCGTGCCGCGGGAATTTGCAGCCGATGCGGTGGCCGGTCAGGTGGCTGATCCGGCTGCAGACCGCCTGCGGCAGGTAGTACGGGTCCCGCCGGCGGTAGCGCTCGAGGGCGGCCCGGATGCTGGTTCCGCCGGTTTTGGCGATGTGCACGAATAAAAACCCGTAGCGCAGGGACAGCAGCATGCGGCAACTCCCTTTCCATAGGCGTCAAGTTGAAGGTTTTGACTGTGTTATCGGTCGTTAAGACATCCAATCGAGGGGGTTTTCCTCCGTCGAAGGTTTCCGGCCGGGGTCGTCGATAAAGATCCGGTGCCACATAGCGAACTGCATCAGGGACCAGATCTCGACCGCCATGTCGTGGCGGCGGCCGTGGCGCAGAAAAAGCTTTTTGATTCCCTGCGGATCGAACCAGCGGGCAACGGCAGGGTTGCCGGTGAGCTTTTCTTCCAGCCGGGCCAGAAATTTTTCTGTGAGCAAGGCGGTTGTCGGCACGTGAAACCCCCGTTTTTTGCGATGCAGGTGGTCGGCGGGCAGAGCCGGTTCGGCCCATTTTTTCAGAAAAATCTTTCCCCGGCGCGACTTTACCTTGAAACGATCGGGAAGTGAAAGGCCGAATTCGACCACGCGATGGTCGAGGAAGGGTACCCGGCCTTCGAGCCCGAAGGCCATCAGCATGCGGTCGACCTTGACCAGCAGGTTGTTGGGAAGCGCTTCCAGGAGATCGGTGCCCTGGGCGCGCCTGACAAAGCTCCACGAGGGGGGCGTCGTCTGCCAGGCCGCAACCATCGGACGGGGCCGCTCGGCGCTCACTTCTTTCAATTCGGCGCCGAACACCGCGGAACTCATGTGACGCGGCCACTGGTTTCGGGTTCGAAACCCGTCGGAGCCGGGGTAGCGCAGGTTTTTGACAAAGCGCTGCCACCGCGATCTGCGGTAGCGCCCGTAACCGGCGAACACTTCATCGCCCCCTTCACCCGTGAAGACCACCTTCAGCTCCCCGGCCGCGGCTTCGGCCAGAATCGAGGTCGGCAGGCAGGCAAAATCCCGCATCAGCTCGTCCGCGGCCCACACCATGTGGGGAATGCGCCGAAACAGCATCTCTTTGTCGATGAGAAGTGCGGTGTGCCGCGTGCCGAACAGGCGGGAGATGCGGGCGGCATCGGTCAGCTCGTTGCGTCCGGCGGTCTCCCGGTATCCGACCGAAAAGCTGCGGACGGGATGATCCTGATAACGGGCCAGCAGGGAGAGCAGCGTCCCGGAATCCACCCCCCCCGACAGAAACAGCCCGTAGGGGACATCGGAGCGCACGTGCTCGGTCATGACGCGGTCGATGAGCCGATCGAAGGTGTCCAGGGCGTCATCACAGGTGCCGTCAAATGGCCGGATGTCGGTTATCGACCAGTAGGTGCGCCGGTCGATGCGACCCGAAGCATCGACGGTCAGCGCCTCGCCCGGCAGCACCCTTTTGATGCCGCGCACGATGGTCTCCGGCCCGGTGCTGAAGCCGTGCTGGAGAAACTGCAGCAAGGCCCGCGGGTTGACGGCCGGCCCGCCCGCGATCATCGGCAGCAGCGTTTTTATCTCGGAGGCGAACGCGAACCTGTCCGGCGTCTGCAGGTAATACAGGGGTTTGATCCCCAGGCGGTCGCGTCCCAGAACCATCCGGTTGTTTACTGCATCCCAGATGGCAAACGCGTACATGCCGTGCAGGAGCGTCAAAAACTCATTGCCGTAAACGGCATAGGCCTGCAGGATCGTCTCCGAATCGGAATGGGTGAGAAAGTCGGCCCCTTTTTCCCGCAGGCGTGCGCGCAGTTCCAGGTAATTGTATATTTCACCGTTGGCCGCCAGCGCGAGGGTTTTCCGGCGATTGAAAAGCGGCTGATGGCCGCCGGCCAGATCGATGATCGACAGGCGCGCGTGGGCCAGGCCGGCGGGGCCGTTCGCATAGACCCCCAGATCATCGGGCCCGCGATGCCGCAGACTCTCCGCCATCCGCAGAAGCTCGTCCGGCTCCGGCGGCCCGTGAAACCTGACATATCCCGCGATCCCGCACATGTGATCACCCGTTTGTGGTCGATGGTCTTGCCCCCGGCCGCGATCGATCGAGCGATCGCCCCACCAGGAGTTTCAGATACTTGCGACTGCTGCGCTCGACGGTGTGGTCGCGCGTCGCGCTTTTGAGCAGGGCCTCATCCGGCGGGGCGGCAAGGGTTTTCATCATCGCCGCGGCCAGCGCTTCGGCATCGCCGACCGGCACCAGGCGGCCGATCAGCCCGTCCCGCAGAATTTCACGGGGACCGCTGGGGCAGTCGGTTGCCACGACCGGCGTTCCCAGGGCCAGGGCCTCCGTCAGAACGTTCGGGGAGCCTTCCCAGAGGGACGAGAGGGCGAACAGCGCGGCCCGGCGAAGGTAGGCGTAAGGATTGGGGCTGAAGCCCGGCAGGTCGATCCATCGGTCGACCCCAAGCTGCCGCGCCAGGGACATCAAATCTTGCCGGCCGTTGCCGTCGCCCAGAATGATCAGGCGGCAGGACCGGGATGCCCGGACCCTGGCAAAGGCGCGCACGAGGGTCGGAAAATCCTTCTGGCGCGTCAGCCGTCCGGCGCCCACGATAACGGGAATTTGGGGGTCGTTGAACCACGGGTGCGGGGTCGGGGCCGCGGCCAGCTCGTATATCCGGCTGGAGACGACCGGGTTGGCGATGACCGTGACTCTTTCCTGCGGCAGGCCGGTGATGCGCAGCAGGTCCTTCTTGACGCCTTCGGAAACGGCCACGATCTCGTCCGCCCGCCGGTAGAGAAGCCGGATGGGCAGATGCCACAGCGCTTTTTTGAATCTCCCCCCGCCGGCGATGGCGGTCGACGTGTGGGTGCCCATGCGCACCGCCAGACGGGTGGGCGAGCGGGTCAGCCGCCGCGCCAAAATGGCCACCTGGTTGGCGCGGTTCTTGGCCGAAAGAAAGGCGTCCGGCCGTGTGCGTTTCAGGTAGCCGGCCAGCTCCGGCAGGCTGCCCCAGGTGTGATTGGCGCGCAGCTTGACGATGTTCAGGCCCGACGGCACCGATTCCAGATGAAGGCTGCTCGATTTGATCATCAAAAGATCCACGCGACAGCCGCAACCCAGCAGGCCTTCGGCCAGGTTCAGCAGCATGCGTTCGACGCCCCCGACCCCGGAAAAAGAGGCGAAGATGGCGATTCGCGGCGGTATGCGGGAGGCGGGCGTCATCGCTGCAGAATGTCCAGGGGGTTCATCTCGGCCGGGGGCCTTTGGCCGGTGCCGTCGATGAAGAAATGGTGCCAGATCGCAAATTGCAGCAGCGCCCAGACCATCCGGCTGCGGGGCCCCGACGACCGGCAGGAGTGAATGAGCCGCGACACGCCCGCGGGCCGAAACCAGGCGCAAACGGCCGGGTCGCGGGGCAGCGCAACTGCCAGCGCCTCTAAGAAGCGGCCCCCGATCCACTCGCCGATCGGCACGTGGAATCCGCGCTTGGGCTCGTACAGGTGGTCCTGGGGCAGGAGGGCCAGCGCCCAGCGCTTGAGAAACGCCTTGCCCGTTTTACCGTCCACCTTCAGGTGGTCCGGCAGGCCCAAGCCGAAGGCCACCACGCGGTGGTCGAGAAACGGCACGCGTCCCTCGAGGCTCCAGCCCATGAGCATGCGGTCCAGTTTGACCAGCAGGTTGTCGGGCAGGGCGGTGACCAGATCGACGTACTGCATCCGCTGCAGGTCGCTCCAGCTGGCAGGCGCCGCCTGCCAGGCGGCCACAACCGGGGCGCGGGCGGATGTCAAGCAACCGAGCAGCTCCGGCTGCAGGAGGCGCTGCGGCCAGCGCCCGCGCAGGGTGCCGCGGGTGCGAAAACCGCCGGATCCCGGGGCGAGGAGGCCTTTGATCCAGCGCTCCGGCGCCGATGAGCGGTAGCGGCCGTAGCCGGCGAACACCTCGTCGCCGCCTTCGCCCGAAAAGACCACCTTGAGTTCCTGCCCCGCGGCCCGGGCCAGAAGGGCCGTGGGCAGGCTGGCATAATCGCGCATGAGGTCGTCGGCGGCCCAGACGGTGAAGGGCAGGCTTTGAAAGATCGCCTCGGCGCTCGGCCGGATGGCGGTGTGCCGGCTGCCGAAATGCCGGGCCAGCCGCTCCGCCCGCGGCAGTTCGTCGGCCAGGCGCGTGCCGGAAAACCCCACCGAAAAGGTGCGGATGGGTTCATCCTTGTAGCGGCTGAGCAGGGCGAGAAGAATCGCGGAGTCCACGCCGCCCGACAGAAACAGGCCGAAGGGCACGTCCGAGCGCATGTGCCGGCGCATCACCGTTTCCATCAGGCGGTCGAAGGCGTCGCGGGCCTCCGGAAAATCCATTGCCGCCGGCTCGACATCCAGCGGCGACCAGTAGCGCCAGCGGTCGCAGATGCGTCCCTCTGCGATGCATACCGCCTCGCCCGGCAGCAGGCGTTCACAGCCCTTGAGAATGGTGGTGCGCCCGGAGCTGAACTGGTTCTGGAGGTATTGGATCAGGCCGTTCGGCTCGACTTCGGGGGGGTGGGGGTCCAGGTGGCGCAGGGCCTTTATTTCCGAGGCGAAGGCCACCCCGTTTGCCAGCTGCGCGATGAAGAGCGGTTTGATGCCGAGACGGTCGCGGGCCAGGATGAGGCGCCGGTCGGCCTTGTCGTAAAGGGCAAAGGCGAACATGCCGTCGAGGTGCCGCAGAAAGTCCTTGCCGTACTGCTCATAGGCCCGCAGGATGACCTCCGAGTCGGAATTGGTGGCAAAGGCGTGCCCCAGCTTTTCGAGGTCCCGGCGCAATTCGATGAAATTATAGATTTCGCCGTTGGCGATCAGGGCCAGTTCCCGGTTGCGGGCGAACAGCGGCTGGTCGCCGCCCGCCAGGTCAATGATCGACAGCCGCGTGTGGGCCATGCCGAACGATCCATCGTGGTAACTGTCGGTATGGTCAGGGCCGCGATGGCTGAGCGTGCGGGCGGATTCGATCAGGCGTTTCCGGTTGGCGAAACCATTCTTCAGATAGATTCCGGTGATGCCGCACATAGTTCCTGGCTGTTTCTTTCTGTCCGTAGTGCCGTCTGCCCGAACTTTCGAAAATGAAAAATTTATTCGCGGTTACGCGCCCGCTTTTACTTTTTGTATGGATGAGTTGCGCCGTTCGCGCGGGTCAAGGCCCATTGCTTTCAGATAGGCCGTGGTACTGCATTCGATTTCGTAGGGCCTGGCGGCTTCCCGCAGAATATTGCCTGCCAGAGGGGCCTGTAAAGTTTTCAGAATCGCTGCGGCCAGGGCTTTGGCGTCCCCGACAGCCACCAGAGGGCCATAACGTCCATTGTGGAGAACCTCCCTGGGGCCGCTGGGACAGTCGGTGGCGACAACCGGCGTGCCGACCGCCAGGGCTTCGGGTAAGACAAAAGGATTGCCTTCCCAGAGAGAGGTAAAAGCAAACACGGCCGCGTGCGCCATGTAGCTGTAAGGGTTCGATTTAAAACCGGGCAGGTCGACGTCCTGCCCGACGCCCAACCCGGTTGCAAGTGCAGTAAGTTCTTCGCGCAGTTTTCCGCGTCCGATTATCATCAGTCGACAGGGGCGCTGCCCTCTGACGATTGCGAAAGCGCGAATCAGCGTTGCGAAATCCTTGCGTGCGCCGAGTTCACCGACACCGAGGATAACCGGTGGCTCCCCCGGCTGGAACCAGGGGTTATCGGGTCGCGGCTGCGGCTGATTAAATAGAGCTTCCGGAACCACAGGGCACAGGACGACTTCGATGAGACCGATCGGCAGGCCCGTATAGGCCGCCATGTCTTCAGCGACACCGCGGGAGGGGACGATAACCCGATCGGCCAACCGATAGAGATATCCCATGGATGACCGCTGCACTAGCCGTTCAAACGGTCCCCGGTGGGCCAGGTCGATGGAGATGGTCGTGCCCGAGCTGACGACCAGGCGCGAGGGAACGCGCGCCAAGGCGCGCGCCAGAAGGGCGGTGCGATTGACGCGGTCCTTGTCGGTCAGCATGACGGCGGGGCGACGGTGTTTCAGGTAACGGGTGAGTGCCGGAAAGCTGGCGTAAACATGCTTGGCCTTTAACTGCACCACCTGGACCCCCGGCGGCCGGTCTTCGATAACCGGGCCGTGGCCGCCGATTTTAAGGACATCGACCGGATAGCCCCGCCGTGCCAGGGCCGGCACGAGGTGTTGGATCAACCGGTCGACTCCGCTGTGTCCGGATGTCGCTACGAAAACGCTGATAAGATCGTCGGATTTTTCCCTCATTTTCGTCACTGAGACCTGAAAGTGGCGCCCGCAAGGGTGTTGAATTTGAATTTGCAGCGGATGGCCGAAAATTCCCGGGACGGGCGATCTTCTTACAGCCGTCCGGCACTGTCAATGGTAAAACGATGCTGAAAAGGTTGGTTTGCGGGTGCTCGCGTCCTTAAAGCGACTTGGCCTTGGCCTTGAGTTTGATGGTGTCCTTGATCCACCCGACGATCCCGCGCGGCAGGCTGAGAAGCCAAAAAAACTTGGAGCGGACCTCGACCCATTGCTGACGAAACCCCACCCGGCAGTGGAGTGAGTACCGCACGAACTTGCTGTGATACTTGAACCGCTTGTAAGGACCGCTCAGCGATGCAAAATCGTTGATTTCTTCGAGAAAGTAATACCGAAAGCCCCGCGGGTTTCGCATACGGATCATAAATATATTGGCGGTCAGACCGTCGGATTGATGTTCCATGATTTGAATCACCTCGTTGACATACCTGAATTTGAAACTCCGGGCGATGCGCTTCCATATCAGGTCGTCCCGAACGTGTCGCTCACCTGCGAAGCACGGATAGGGAAAACGCCGCAGAACATCGGTGCGTATGGCGTTTCTTTTTTCGCTTCTGATCTTGTACTTCCTGGTTTTTTCCAGGTAGTCCGAATCCATCACGTCTTGCGGGAATCGGTCCACCTTTATTTTGTCATCGCGGTAGACACAAAGACCCTCGACGCCGGCAAAGTGCTGCTTTTTGTCAGCGGGAATGCGGTCCCAGTGATACTTGAGACGTTCAAGGGCTTGTGGATGAAGGATGTCGTCCGAATCGAGCAAAACAAAGAAAAACCCACGCGCAGTTTCAACCGCCTTGTTGTGGGCGACATGCTTGCCCTGATTTTCCTGCCAGTGGTACTGAATCGGAAAAGCACGCGTGTTGTGCCATTTCTCGATCAGCTGCGGGGTGCCGTCCATAGAGCCGTCATCGATGATAACGACCTCGAAATCCCTGAAAGTCTGCTCGGACACGCTGTGCAGCGCACGCTCGAGTGTATAGGCGCGGTTGAAGGTCGGAATGAAGACCGTGAACGTGTAGGCGGGTTTTTCAGCGTTGGGGCTGGCATCCGCATTGTTTAAGTTCTCATCTGCTGCCGGTGTGTGCTTGATGTTCAAGAGTCTATTTCTTTCAAAATTTGGTCCAGTGGTTTGAAGACCTGAGACTGCTTCATCTGCGAGCGCAGTAAAAAAACCGGTCGAATGTGCGTGAGGCCCTGCAGCAGGGCAATCGGGAAGGTCAGGTCCAGGCGCAGCAGGCGCAGCAGCAATCGAAAAGCCGTCCAGGGAACATGGGATAGGATCAATCGGCGCCGTGAACAATACAGCCACAGGTAGAGAAAACGATTTCGGGTACGGATCGTGCGAATTCGTTTGGCATGATAAAAACGCTTGATGGTGCCGACATGATCGTGGACGACACAGCTCGCCGGTTCGAAAAGCGTTGACCAGCCGTACATCCAGGCGCGCGTGCACAAATCCATGTCCTCACTGTAAAACGGTTTGTATATCGGCAGGAACCCGCCGAGTTCCAGAAACATCCATTTTTTAAGCGCAACCGAGCCGCCGGAAGCAAAAAGGCTTTTCAGCCGGCGATCCGATGCCGTTCTGCCAGTGACGGTGGTCATGTTCCACTGGGTGCTTTTAACGGTGCCACGGACAAAGGTATACCGGTTCCAGGAAACATTCTGGGGTCTTCCCTGCGGATCGTACACCAACGGTGACACGCAAAAGATGTCATGACTGCTGGTAAGCGTCGCGACCAGCGGCGCGATAAAATCCGTCTGCGGCCGCACGTCCGAATTTAAAAATATCAAAATGTCGTGGCCGGCGGCACCGACGCCCGAGTGCACCGCATCGGAAAAACCGCGATTGACGTCATGACAAACACGCCTGACTTGCGGAAACTTTGCCGTGAGCATGGTCACGCTGTGGTCGGTAGAGGCGTCGTCGACGACGATGATCTCGACCGCGCCGGCATAGGTGCGGCCGGCCGCCACGACGCTGGGAAGGTTGTTCTCGAGAAGCGATACACCGTTGAAATTAGGAATGATGATCGTGACGGGTTCAGCGGTCACTGCGCCCCCCTTTGACCAAAACGAAGACGGTGCCGATGATAAAGCCCATGGGGTACAGGGTGTATTTGGAATAAAACCCGACCGTCAGGCTGGTAAAGATCAGGCAATTGAGAAACACCACCGCTCGTGCAGTTGATGAAGAGTCGCGGGAGACGTCTTCCGCGCGATGCGACAGCCTGATGAGGAGATACAAGATGAAGGCCAGCCCGCCGAAAACCAGAATCGTTCCGATAAGTCCATTTTCGAACAGGACCTGCAGGAGGAAGTTGTGTTGAAAAGAAAGGTTCTGGTAGAGCGGATCGGAAGATACTTCGGCAACACTATCAGCGAACTGCCGATGCCGTTTCCGACCAGCCAGGCCACCGGTGAGTTGTCCTGCAGCATTTGACGGAAGACTTCCAGATCTGAACCCTTTCCTCGTTCGGCAGGCCGGCGGCCAACTCTTGAGTTTGTCGAAAAATCCGGCGTAGTTCGTGAGCGGCCACAAGCAAGTAAAGCAGGTGCAGACCGCCAGCAGGCCGAACGAGCCGATTACGGCCGCGGGTCAAGAAAGTGATGACGAACAGCGTACCGACCACCAGCGCCAGGAAGGCCGGGCGCGAGGCATTTCTGAACACGGGCTCGATGTCCATGACGAAGAGAAGCAGAAACATAATATGATAGGGTTTGGGGGCGGTCCTGAAATAGTAAAAGACGAGCGGCAGGGTCAAAATGGCAAAATTGGCCAGGTAGTGGGGATTCGACCAGGTCCCGTAAGGCAGGGAGAATATGCTGCGGGTCAGAAATTGGCACACGATGGAGACCGTCAGAACCACGCCGAACAATTTATAGAGGTGCGCGCTCAGGTCCGTTCGGCTGATGACCTCGATACAAAAGACGATGATCAGCATCTGGCCGATGCGAAACAGGCGATGGACATCGGTCTGCGCGTATGAAAAAGCGAGGCTTATCGAGACGAGGCTCGCGCAGATGCCAAGCAGCACCCGGTGGTGCGTCGGGATGGTTTCGATGTCATCGTCGCCGTGCAGCATGTGGCCGAGCAGAAAGACACCGCCGGTCCAGAAGAAGACATTGACGCCTCCGCGGTTGAGAACGAAGAAGAAGACGAATATCCCGGCCAGCGAGAGCAGAAGCCAGCCGGGATGAAGAAGAGTGCTGCGGATCGCGCCTGGTTTGAATCGATTCATCGGGGCCGGTCCTGTCATGCGGCGGTAAACCGGCGGTGGGCCGCAGCCCGGGGCCGGTCGATCCTGTTGGAGAGGACATCGCGATACACCGCGATATTGCCGGCCACCATGGCGCCGGTGGAAAACCTTTCGCGAACCATCTTGCGGCCGGCCGTCCCCAGCCGTTTTGCCAGTTCGGGATCGGCCAGAATTTTTGTGACCCGATCGGTCAGGGCGCCGGTGTCACCGGCCGCAACCAGGTAGCCGTTGACCCGGTCGTGCACGATTTCCGGGATGCCCCCCGCCGGTGCGGCGACGATGGGCACGCCGGCTGCGGCGGTCTGCAGCAGCGAGACGCCCAGGCCCTCCATTTCGGCCGGGTGGACCACCAGGTCCAGGCAGGGCAGAATGCGCTCCAGGTCGGCGCGAAAGCCGGCGAAGACCACCTTGCCGGCGATGCCGGCCTCGGCGCAACGTCGGCGGAGGTCACTCTCCAGCGGGCCGCGGCCGAAGAAAAGAAAGCGCGCCGCGGGGCATTCGGCCAGAATCTGCCGTGCGGCGCCGATCAGGTAGCGATGCCCCTTGCGGGGGATGAACTGCGCGATCATGGCGACGGTGCGCTGGGCCGGCAGCAGGCCGAATTCGCGCCGGAACCAGGGCCGGTCGCACGGCCGGCCGAAGCGGGCGTGATCGATCCCGCTGGGGACGCAGACGATTTTTTCCGCCGGAACGCCTGCGGCCGCCAGCACGCGCCGAATGCCTTCTGAAATCGCGATGACGCGCGCATAGAACCCGTATTTAACCCGCGCGACCAGGGGGGGCTCGGGGTTGTCGACCCGGCGGGTGACCAGCGCCGGAACACGGCGGCTGCGGGCCGCCAGCGCCCCCCAGACGTCGGCACCCCGCCGGCTGTGGACGTGCACGAGATCCGGCTTTTCGGCGGCGATGATGCGGCGCAGCCGCACGATGACGCCCGCATCCAGGTCTCCCCGGACGACCGCCGCGTGCACCGTCGCAAAGGGCCTGGCCGCCGAGGCGATGGCGCTGCCGGCCGGGCAGAAGAGGCTGTTGCGGTATCCCGCCCTTGCGAGGCCCTGCAGCAGGTACAGCACCTGCAATGCCCCGCCGTAGAGGTGGCGGCCGGTTTCGATGTGAAGGATGCGCCCAGGCATGCGTCAGCTTTCCAGCAGGCCGCGCACGGCCTGCAGGACGTCGGCGGGGCCGATGGCCTTCATGCAGTCGTAGCGTCCGGCGCAGGTGGGCTTGCGCTTGCACGGCGAGCAGGTCAGGCGGTTGTAAACCACGATCGTCTGGCGATTGACGGTGTGCAGGTACGGGCACGTCGCGCCGAAAAGGGCGATGGTCGGGCGCTTGAAAGCGGTTCCCAGGTGGGTCAGGCCGGTGTCGACGCCGATCACCAGCGCGGCCTGCTCGACCAGCGCGGCGGCCTGCCCCAGGGTCGTCTGGCCGGTCAGATCGGTTAGGCCGACACCGGCGTGACCGGCTATCCGGCGGGCGGCCGCGGCGTCCTGCGGTCCGCCGAGAAGCGCGACCGGCAGCTCGAACTGCGCTGCCAGGCCGGCGGCCGTTTCGGCCCAGCGGGCCTCGATCCAGTGCTTCTGGGGCCGGGTCGTAAACGGGCAGAGCGCCGCATACCCGCCGGAGAGACCCTGCCCGGCGCGGATCCGCCGGGCCGCGTCGGAATCCGCGGGCGACAGCACGATTTCCGGGGTGAAGGGGCCCGGATCGAGCCCCAAAACGCGCATCAGGTGGCGGTATTCGGAGCTCATTTCCTTGCTGTGCGGCCCGCGCGAGACGATCCTGGTCATCAGGTGCCGGCCGGGTTCCTTGGATGCGAAGCCGATCCGGGCGGTCGCGCCGGACAGCCGGGCCAGCAGGCGGCTTCGCAGCAGTCCCTGGGCATCCAGCGCCAGGTCGAACCGCCGCTGCCGGAGGTCTTGCGAAAAAGTCCGGATCTCGCCGCCCAGGCGCACAAAGCGGCCGCTGCGCGCCAGCTGCCGCCAGTGCCCCTTGGACCAGCAGATCACCTCGTCCAGTGCCGGATGGTGGTCCAGCAGGCAGCGCACGGAGGGATCCGCCAGCCAGGCGATGGTGGCCCGCGGCCAGGAATTCCGCAGCACGCGGATCATCGGCGATGCCATCACGATGTCGCCGATGGCGCTGGGTCGTATGATGAGAATGCGTGTCATCGCCACAAGCAGATGGTCAGCATCGGGTTCCGGCGGCCGGGCCGGGCCGCAAATCGGCGTACAAATCCAGGTAGGCCGTAACGACGGCCTCTTCGGTGTGGTGCTGCGCCACCGCGTGCCGGCCGTTTTCAGCCAAGTCCCGCCAGGTTTCAGGCCCGGCTTTCACCAGAGCCGTGATGCCGGCCGCCAGGGCGGCCGGGTCGCCGATTTCGACCAGAAGGCCGTTTTCCTCCGCGGTCACCAGTTCGAGGGGCCCCGCCGTGCGGGTGGCAATGACCGGCAGACGGTGGGCCCAGGCTTCGAGAACGACATTGCCCAGGGGCTCCTGGCGCGAGGGGCAAACCAGCACATCGGCCAGGTCGTAGAACGGACCCGGGTCGTTTTGCCAGCCGACCCAGCGCAGCCGGGACGTCACTGCCAATTGCCGGGCCTGGTTGTGCAGCGGCTTTTGCAGCGGTCCGTCCCCGGCGACGACCAGGATCAGCGGCCGGCCGTGTATTTCGCGCGGGACCCGCGCGAAGGCTTCCAACAGATCGGCGAACCCTTTTTTTTCGATGAACCGCCCCAGCGCAAAGAGAACCACGGCCTCGGCGGGGATATGCAGGGACTGCCGCAGCGCCTGGACGGCGGTGTCGGCCGGCGGTTGTGCCAGGGTGACGAAATTGCCGATATGATGCACCCGGTCGGCGGGCAGGCCCTCGCGCACCAGGTAGTCGCAGATGCCGCGCGTGTTGCCCACCCAGGCGCGGGCGTGCCGATAGTAGCCCTTGATTTTGTAATAACCGCCCAGGCGCGCCACGTGGATGGCCGCCGAGCCGCGCGGCAGGCGGGTCAGCCGGGTGGCGCGCCCCATGTAGGTCTGAACGATCGACGGGGCGGCGCTGTGAATCAGGCGGCGGATTTTCAGCGCCGAAAAAAAATCCCAGCCGTTGCGCAGGGGAACGGTCCGCCGCGGCACGATGCCGTTCAAGGCCTGGTCGACCGGGCCACCGGGCCGGCTGACGGCCAGCACGGCCAATCCACGCCGCGCAAGGGCGGAAACCAACCGCAGGTAAAACTGTTCGGCGCCGCCCAGCTGCCGGCTGCCGATGATGTGAATCGAGTGGATCATTCGGCTGTTTTCGGCCAGTGGCAGTAGGGCCGCGTCTTCCAGCGCCGGTGCACCCAGAACCATTGATCGGGATGCCGGCGAATGACCGCCTCGAGCGCTTCGTTGTACCGCCGGGTGTTTTCCTCGATGTCCTTGCGGTCGTCGCCGGTCTTGATCAGCGGAATCTCCGCCCCGATTTCGGCCGTAAAGCCCCTGGCGTCGCGCAGCACGAAGAAAGGCAGAACCGGTGCGCCGGTTTTGAGGGCGATATAGGCCAGGCCGTAGCTGGTGCTGGCGCGCCGCCCGAAGAAATCCACCATCACGCCCTTGTGCAGCCCGACGTTCTGATCCAGGAGCATCGCCACCGTCTCACCCCTTTTCAACGCCCGGAAGGCGCGCAGCAGGGAGGCGTCCTTGGAGATCAATTTCAAGCCGAAGCGCGTGCGCGTCTCGGCGAAGAAACGTTCGAGCGGGGCGAAATCCAGCGGGCGGTAGAGGATATTGGCGGAGTAGCCGGTCAGGGCGGCGGCCAGCGGCATCAGTTCCCAATTGCCGACATGGCCGGTGAGAATCAGCGCGCCCCGGCCGTGGCGGATCGCCGCGGGAATGTTGGCCAGTCCCTTTATAGTGAAAAACCGAGACAGGTCCTGCGGTCGCAGGTGCAGGCTCCATCCGATTTCGAAAGCGACCAGCACGATGTTGCGAAACACCTGCCGGCCGATGTGCCGGATTTCGCGGCCGGTCTTCGCGCCCGAGAACGCCCGGTTCAGGTTGTCGAGCGCCACCTGGCGATGGTGCTTGTCGACCGCAAACCACAAGTCGCCCAAAAACAGGCTCGCCTGCCGCGCCCGGCGGCGGGGGACGCGGCCCAGGAGTTTGAAGAACGCGGTGACGGTCTTGTGACCCAAATCTTCTGCATCGATCATGGCGCTGGGTGCGGCTGCAGTCTTTTGATGAATGACGACCGTTGCTCCTTCGTTGATTGACGGCGCCGGATAAATTCGGCCAGACTAAATGACAATGGTACCGATGTCAACCAACCGATGACCCATCAAGGCTTCGCTGAAAAGAAAAATCCGTAGGATTGCGACGATCGACAGATGCTCGACGGTCCGCGGCCCGACCGGCACGATGAAGGGGGCGGCCCTATCAAATCGGCTCCGGTAAAATCCGGCGACCCGGCCTAAAGCATTGGCCCATCTTGCGGCGGCGCCGCTCACCGGTGGGGATCGGCCGGCTCGATCAGGGCGGCCGCGGCGGCCAGCGTTTTTTCGACCGCCCCCCGGTTGGCCGTGAACACCGCCCGGGCCTGTCTTCCCATGCGATCCGCCCGGTCGCGGTCGATCAGCAGGTCGTCGAGGGACCCGGCGATGCTGCGGGCGTCGGTCACCCGCACGGCGCCGCCGCCGGCCAGCAGCAGCTTTTCGATTTGCCCGAAGTTTTTCATGTTGGGGCCGAACTGGACCGGTTTGGCGAAGGCGGCCGGTTCGAGCGGATTGTGGCCGCCGATGCCGCGAATCTCCAGCAGGCTGCCGCCCACCAGGGCGACATCGGCCAGGGCGTAGAGCTGTTTGAGAACTCCGAGGGTGTCGATCACCACCACCGCAATCGTCTCCGCCGGGTGCCCGACGGACAGCTCCGACAGAGCGACGGCGCCGAAACCGGCGGCGGCGAACAGGCGCTGCACGGCGGCGGCCCGCGCCGGGTCGCGCGGCGCCACGATCAGCAGCAGGTCGGGATGACGGTTGCCGGCGATGGCAAACGCCTGCCGGATGATTTCTTCTTCGCCGGCGTGGGTGCTGCCGGCAACCCACACGGGCCGGCGCCGTCCGCTGTCCAGAACGGCGCGCAGGGGGGCGAGGGCCCGCGTGTCGACCGGGTCGTCGCTCTGGTCGAATTTGATATTGCCGGTGACCACGATTCGATCGCCGGGCACCCCGAGCCGCCGGAAGCGGTCCCGGTCTTCACGCGTCTGACAGCAGACGGTTGTCACCATCCCGAAGAGGAATCTCGAAAAGGCGGCCACGCGCCGGTAGCCGGCGAACGAGCGGTCCGAGAGTTTGGCGTTGGCCAGCACCACCGGCACGGTGCGGCGCTGCATTTCGGCGAGGAAATGGGGCCAGATGTCCGTTTCGATGATGACCACCAGGCCGGGATCGATCCGCGCCGCCGTGCGCTTGACGGCCGGCGGCAGGTCGTAGGGCGAAAAGAAGACGGCCGCCGCCGTGTCTGCCAGTTTTTGGCGGGCCGTTTCGTAGCCGCCGATGGTCGCGGCCGAAAAAACGACCGGCCGCAGGGGAAAGCGGGCGGCCAGGGCCCGCACCAGCGGCAGTGCCGCCAGAGTTTCGCCGACCGACAGGGCGTGTACCCATATCGGTTTGGCGGCCGGCGAGCCGGCTCGCAAACGGATGGCGGGCAGAACCAGCCCGAGCCGCCGCAGGATCACCCGGCGGCGCCTGGTGAACAGGACCACGTAGGGGAGCAGGAAGGGAAGCGCCAGAAAAAGGGCGGCGGCGCCCGCGATGGTGTAAATCCGGATCATGGGGAACCGTCCAGGTCCGGCCGCGTCACGTCGGGCGGCGATCCGGGTGCCGGTTTGGCGCGGGCCCGGTTTTTCGCCAACAGGCCTTCGATCACGCGGCAGGCGCGCTCGGTGCCTCCCTGCCGCTGCCTGAAATACCGTTCCGCGCGCCGGCGGACCTCGCTGCGTTGCGGCGCCCGCGCCAGATCGGCCGACAGAAGGTCGGCGGCCTGCCGCCAGTCGGCGGCCACCCGCACGAGTTCCATGTCAAAAAGCGCCGCACCCACCCAGGCAAAGTTGTCCCAATGCGGCCCGATGACCGGCACGACCCCGCTGGTGACGGCTTCGAGAAAATTCTGTCCGCCCGATGGCGCGAGGCTGCCGCCGACAAAGGCGGCGCGGCAGAGCCGGTAGGCCGGCACCAGTTCGCCGAAGGTGTCCCACAGGACGACCGTACCCGGCGCCGCGGGTCCGGCCGCTCGGGACCTCAGCTGCCAGGGGACCCGCCCGCGACCGAGGAAGTCCGCCCAGGCGGCCAGCCGCTGCACATGCCGGGGGAAAAGGGCGATCACGGCCCGCGGCCGCCGGCTGCGGACGGCGGTGATGACATGCTGGACCGCATTTTCCTCCGCTGCCCTGATCGATCCCAGGACCAGCAGTTCGGCCGCCGGCGTGAACAGCGGCGCCAGGGGATTTGCGCCCTGGCGGCTTTCGACATCGAGGTCGAGCCGGTCGAATTTCAGATTCGGAATGACCTCGACCCGCGCGGGTCCGAAAAGCGCCGCGAACCGGCGCGCATCCGCCGCGGACATGGCCAAAATAACATCCGGGCCGAGCTGCCGCCAGAGGGTCGGCCACCAGCGGTAGCGCCTCAGGCTGGCGGCGCTCATGCGGCCGTTGACGACCAGGATGGGAGTTCCCGCGCTTTTGAGTGCCGCCAGGTGGGCCGGCCAAAGCTCGGCCTCCAGCAGGACCATCAGGTGCGGCCGGATGTGCCGGACGGCGCGCCGCATGATCCGCGGCCGATCGAAGGGGAAAAAAGCCGTCTCGACGCAAATGTTCCGGTTCCGGGGGAAATTTTGCGATCGGGCCTGTACAAGGACCTGCAGACCCTGGCGGGTGGTGGTGGTCAGCAGGGCGCGCAGCGGCGCGCCGGGCTCGAGGCGCTTCAGTATTTCAAGGGCCAGGAAAGATTCGCCGACCGAGGCGGCCTGGATCCAGATTTCCGCCGGTCCCGGCGGAGGCGACACGAAGCGGCGCTGGTCGATCCCATCGGCCAGACGGCGGTTGCGGCCGATCAGCGGCATCGCCAGGCCCCACAGTCGGTCGTAGATCCGAAGCGCTGTTTTCAGGGCGGTGGCGGTGGGCATGGGATGGGGGATGGGCAAAGGGCAAAAGGTGAAAGGCAAAAGGTTCAAGGCAAAAGGCAAAAGGCAAAAGGAAAAAGGCCGAAAAAAAAAGGTTTAAGGTGAAAGGCTAAAGGTGAAAGGCAAAAGGCTAAAGGCTAAAGGTGAAAGGTGAAAGGCAAAAGGTATAAAAGGCAAAAGGCTAAAGGTGAAAGGTGAAAGGCAAAAGGTAAAGGCAAAAGGCTAAAGGCAAAAGGTTAAAGGATGTGGGTTCGGGATGCTTATGGTTACTCGTTTGCCAGGCATAAATAAAGGAATCGGGGGGGAAAGTCAAATTTTTAGAGGGTAGGGAGTGAGAGTGAGGGCCATAAATCTTGCGGCAGGGGGGGAGGCGTGCTATGAAGCCGCGTATGACGTTACCGGTGGGTCGGTTGGTCGGGTGGGTCTGTTCGGTCAGTTGGGTCAGTTGAGTCGGTTATGTCTTTTTGTAAGCATAAGAAGTTTTAGATATCCGTTGAACGGCCCTTCCTGAAAGAATCGAACCGGCTCAAAACGGCCCATTCCGAGCTAAACTGGCCAACTGGCCAACGGACTCAACGGGCTAACGGGCTTAACGGGCTCAACGGGCTCAACGGTCTCAACGGGCTCAACGGGCTCAACGGTCTCAACGGACCAAAGGACACACGGAGGCGGCCGATGGCCATCAGCAAGGAGCTCCTCGATATTCTGGCATGCCCGAAGTGCAAGGGTGACATTTACCTGAACGAGGCCGGCGACGGCCTGATCTGCGACCAGTGCCGGCTGCTGTACGAAATCAGGGATGACATCCCGATCATGCTGATCGAGGAAGCCAAGCCTCTCGATCGATGAGCGAGCCGCGGGCGCCCCAGTTGGCCAAGCTCGTGATCGGTCTCTTCATGCGGCAGAGGGAGCTGATCACCCCGGTTGCCGGCGATCTCGCGGCGTGCTTCGGCGCCATCGACATGGTGAGCCCCTGGTTCGACTTCGCCGCCACCCAGTATTACGAAACCGAAATGGGGTCGCCGCTGTTCAGGCGCATGGTGGTGTTCAAAGACCTGATCCGGCAGGACGAACTGGCCGACATCAAGTGCCGGACCAACGCCATCGAGGATGGCTATGGCGCTGACGGTCGCCGGAGCGTCAATATCGATCCCGGTTATTTACTGCGCGAGCGGTTCGTACTGGCGACCGGCAAGAACTTTGCCCACCGGATCTACATCGGAAAAGGCATCTACGCCGATTTGACCCTGATATACCGCGACGGGGGCTTCGAGCCGCTCGCATGGACCTATCCGGATTATGCCGGGGAGGCGATGCGCGGCTATCTCGAGCGGGTGCGCAAAAAATATGTCGCAGATTTGAAAGCCGTGAATGACACCGGTAAACCGGACGCGGGCCCGGACGGAAAGGAAGCGCAGCGATGATCAAGAGCATGACCGCCTTTGCCAGGTCCGAAGCCGGCGATGCGCTGCGCTCGGTCGTCATCGAGGTGCGGTCCTACAACAGCCGCAACCTCGACCTCGTCATGCGCCTGCCGGCGGCTTATGCCGGCCTGGAAGACAAGATCAAGGGCCTGGTGGCCGCCACCGTCGACCGCGGCCGGGTCGAGCTGCGGCTCCAGATGGAGGCCAAGGCCGCCGAGACGGTCGCTTTCAAGGTCAACGCCCCGCGGGCCGCCGCCTGCTACCGGGCGCTTTGCGAACTCAGGCAGCTGGCTGGCATCGCCGCGCCGGTGGCGCTCGAGCACCTGATTGCGCTGGGCGACATGATCACGCCGGCGGAGGTTGAAAACGACGTGGCCGCCTTCTGGCCTGTTATACAGGAAGGCCTCGGCCGGGCATTGTCCGATCTCGACACGATGCGCCGCCGGGAGGGCGGTTTCATCGCCGCCGACATCGGCCGGCGCATCGATGAAATCGACCTTATCTTAAAGCGGATCGAGGCGTCCGCCGGCGGCCTGCTGGAAAAATACCGCGACCGGCTGCGCGACCGCATCACCGCCCTGACCGACGGCCTGATGACCGTCGACGGCGACCGCATCATGCAGGAAGCGGCCCTTTTGGCCGAACGCAGCGACATCACCGAGGAGATCGTTCGCGCCGCCAGCCATCTCGCTCAGTTCCGGGGCCTCATGCAGGCCGAAGAACCCGCCGGCAGGAAACTGAACTTTTTGATGCAGGAACTCAACCGGGAATTCAACACCATCGGCTCGAAAACAGATCGGTCGGCCATCGCCCATATGGTGGTCGATGCGAAAGCGGAATTAGAGAAGATCAGGGAACAGGTGCAGAATGTGGAATAGGGCGGTTGGCCCGTTAGGCCGTTGAGCCGGTTAGCCCGTTTAGCCCGTTGGCCGGTTTGGCGGGGTGCGCCGGTTGAGACGAATTGTCCAGGGTTTCGGTGCCAATAACCTCGTCAACGGGCGCACTCCCGTGGCGGGACACAACGGGCTAAACCGGCCAACGGGCCAACCGGCACAACCGGCTAAACGGGCAAACGGGCCAACCGGCTCAACGGAGACACCATGGAACAGCAGCTCTTGAACATCGGTTTCGGCAGCACGGTTGTCGCCGAGCGGGTCGTGGCCATCGTTTCCCCCAACTCGGCGCCGATGAAGCGGCTCAAAGACGAGGCCCGCAACGACAACCGCTTGATCGACGCGACCCACGGGCGCCGCACGCGGTCGATCATCGTGCTCGACAGCAACCACATCGTGCTGTCCGCCATCCAGGCCGAGACCGTTTCCCAGCGCTTCACGATTTTAAAGGAGGCGGGCTGAACCCGGATGATCCCGTCCACGTCATCCCCCGGCCGATCGCAGCCGCTTGCGGCAGGGGATCAGCGGCCGGCCGCCGGGCGGCTGTTCATCATTTCCGCCCCGTCGGGAGCCGGCAAAACGACTCTGTGCCGGGCCGTGCGCCGGCGATTTCCCGATCTGCGCTATTCGGTTTCCTATACCACCCGTCCTGCGCGCGGTGAGGAAAAAGACGGGGTCGATTACCATTTCATTTCCCCGGCGGCTTTTCGCGCCGGCATCGACGCGCACAAATGGGCCGAATGGGCCGCAGTCCATGGGAATTACTACGGCACCGCGGCCGGATTCATCGACCGGGCGCTCGGTGAAGGCCGGGATGTGCTGCTCGACATCGACGTCCAGGGCATGGAACAGATCCTGAAACGGTATCCCGACAGCGTCACGATCTTCATCATGCCGCCCTCGCTCGAGGTTCTGGGTCAGCGGCTGCAGGCGCGCGGCACCGACAGCGCGGCGGCCATTTCCAGGCGGCTCCAAAATGCCGCCGCCGAAATTGAAAAGAAAGGGCGCTACCGTCACATCGTGGTCAATGACCGCCTGGAGGAGGCCGTGGCAGAAGTGTCGGCGATCGTCGCCGCCGGCCGGTCGGGCCGTGCTTCCGTTGTCGACGGGTAACCCCGGAAACGGCGTGCGACCCGATTTTCATGCATCGCGCCAGCCGGCAGGACCATTGACGGTTCAGCCCGAAGGCTCCGACCCTCCGGCAAAGGAGATCCGTTGCCTTCCAGCCGTCGTTTTAAAAAAACCGCTGCACTGTTTGACAAGACAGGGGCCAATTGAAAACCGAGTTTCTCTACGGCATCCACCCGGTGACGGAGGCCCTGGCGGCCGGACGCCGGATTTTTCACGAGGTTTTCGTGGCCGCCGACGGCTCGTCCGGACGGCTGGCGCGGCTCGCCGCGGTGGCGGCCGCCAGGAATATTCCGGTCCGGCGGACAGAGTTGAAGCCGTTGAGCCGGATGGTGGGCGATCTGCCGCACCAGGGCGCGGCGGCGCGGGTCGGTGCCTACCCGCTGGTCGAGCTGGCCGCCGTGCTGGCACCGGCAACGGAGTCCGCCGCCGGCCGGATCCTGGTGCTGCTGGACACCGTCGTGGATCCCCAGAACCTGGGGGCGATCATCCGGACGGCGCTCGGCGTGGGGGCGGCGGGTATCGTCATTGCCCGCGATCGCGCCGCCGGTCCCAGCCCGGCGGTATCGAAGGCTTCGGCCGGCGCGATGGAGCACGTGCGCCTGGTGCAGGTCACCAACCTGGCGGTGACCATCCGGCGGCTGCAGGAGCACCGGTGGTGGGTTTACGGGCTGGACCGCGGCGCGGATCTGTCGGTTTTCGAGGTCGATTTGACAGGATCTGTGGCAGTGGTTATCGGTGGAGAGGAAAAAGGCATCCGCCCCCTGGTGAAGCAAACCTGCGATCGCCTGCTGTCCATTCCCCAGCTGGGACCGGTGGCTTCGCTGAACGCGTCTGTGGCCGGGGCGGTGGCGATGTACGAGGCGCTGCGTCAAGGCGGCGGTTACGGGAAACCGCCGGCCGCGGGGCCGCACCCCATGAGCACAGGTCGGGAGCAGAAAGGGTCAGGTCGATGAACCAGGAATCACGCATCACCATATCGAGCGCCGGAACCTTGATCGTGCCGGACCGGCCGGTTATCCCCTTCATCGAGGGCGACGGCATCGGTCCGGACATCTGGCATGCCGCCCGCATGGTTCTCGACGCCGCCGTCAAGCAGACCTACGACGGCCGGCGCGAAATCGCCTGGCTGGAGGTCCTGGCCGGGGAAAAAGCGCAGCAGCAGACCGGCGACTGGCTGCCCGCTGAAACGCTGGCGTCCATCGAACGCCATGTGGCCGCCATCAAGGGGCCGCTGACGACCCCGGTCGGCAAGGGCATCCGCAGCCTGAACGTGGCCATCCGCAAGCAGCTCGATCTCTATGCCTGCGTGCGGCCGGTGAAGTACATCGATCCGGTGCCGAGCCCGGTGAAGTATCCCGAGAAGATCGACATGGTGGTTTTCCGCGAGAACACCGAAGACCTCTACGTGGGCATCGAGTGGGAGGCGGGCAGTCGCGAGGCCGAAGCGGTCAAAGGCTTTCTGGAAGAAAAGATGGGGGCGCACCTGCCGGACCGGCCCGGGATCGGGATCAAACCGATCAGCGAAAAAAACACCAAGCGCCTGGTCGCCCGTGCCATCGCCTATGCCGTCGAACACCGGCTGCCCAGCGTCACCCTGATGCACAAGGGCAACATCATGAAATACACCGAGGGCGCCTTCAGCAAGTGGGGCTATCAGGTGGCGAAAGAGAAATTCGGCGGGGACACCGTCACCGAGGCCGAACTTTACGAAAGGCACGACGGACAGCGCCCGGAGAACAAGGTCGTGATAAAAGACCGGATCGCGGACATGCTGTTTCAGCAGGTGCTGCTGCGGCCCGATGAGTTCAGCGTGATCGCCACCCCCAATCTCAACGGGGATTACCTTTCGGATGCCCTCGCCGCCCAGGTCGGCGGCCTGGGCATGGCGCCCGGCGCCAACATCGGCGATGCGTGCGCCGTTTTCGAAGCCACGCACGGCACGGCGCCCAAGTATGCCGGGCTGGACAAGGTGAACCCGAGTTCGCTGATTCTCTCGGGCGCGATGCTGCTCGACTACATCGGTTGGCAGGAGGCGGCCGATGCCATCCGCACCGCCCTTCAGGAAACCGTCAAGGCCGGGGTGGTCACCTATGACCTGGCCCGCCAGATCGACGGTGCGCGCGAGGTCAAGTGCTCGGAATTCGCCGCGGAGATCGTCCGGCGCGTGCAGCGCTGATGGGGCGGATTCCGGCGGCGGTGCGCCCGGGAAATGGGGCACCGCGCCTTGGCGTCGGGGCACCGGATGGCCTGCGCCGCCTGTGGCGTTCGCTCGCAGACGCGCTCCTGCCTGTCCGCTGCGCAGCGTGCCGCTCCTTTATCCGGCCGGAACCCACGGGGCCGAATGCGGCGGGCCTTTGCGAGCAGGGCGGCGCATTTTCCGCTGCGACCCGGATCCTGTCGACCGTTGTCTGCCCCACCTGCCTGAACGGCTTTACGCCGGTCGAAACCCCGGTGTGCACGAGCTGCGGGCTGCCGTTCAAGAGCCGTGAGGGAGAGGATCATTTCTGCGGCGACTGCCTGACGGCGCCGCGGCATTTTCGCCGGGCGCGGGCGGCGGCGGTCTACACGCCGCTGATGATGGCGCTGGTGCAGGCCTTCAAATACCGCGCCAAGCTCCAACTGGCGCGGCCGCTCGGGCTGCTGCTGGCTTCGGCCCACCGACGCTTCTGGCCCGAAGCCGACATCGACCTGGTGCTGCCGGTGCCGCTTCACGGCCGGCGCTTCCGCCGCCGGGGCTTCAATCAGGCCCTATTGCTGATCAATGAATGGGCCGCCCTCGAGTCTTGGCCGACGGCTCCGCCGGCGGCCGGGGTCAGGGTCAGGGATGCCGTGGTGCGCATCCGGCCGACACCCCCCCAAACCGGCCTGGGCCGCCGGGACCGGCTGCGCAACATCAAAAAGGCCTTTCGGGTCGAGCGCCGGCAGGTCATCGCCGAGCGACGGGTCCTGCTCGTCGATGACGTTTACACCACCGGCGCCACCGTCGACGAGTGCGCCAAAACCCTGCTCGCGGCGGGTGCCGCCCGGGTCGATGTCCTGACCCTGGCCCGGGCCGTGTGAACTCCCGGGTTTTTTGACATGTTGAGTGCTGCGACTTACGGGATGGTCGCTTTCAATTTGCAGTCGGATTGGGAAATGGCACCGTTTAACGTCATAAGAGTTGGCCGACGAAAGCAAAATGAGCCGAAAACCGGCCATGGACGTGCCCGGCGAAATGTGAGAGAATCTCCGTAAGCGTTCACAGGGCACCGCATCTGCTGTGTTGTCGGACACTTGAAGTACAAAAGTACGTCTGCGTGTCCGACGCCTTGCATCTGCGGCACCCTGTAAACGCTTACAATTTAGTTGGATTGAATCGCATCGGAGACTTTGCAACCCTGTTAACGGTTACGAATCTCCTTTTTCAACACAGTCCGGCCTGCGGGGACCGCGCCTTGATCGACACCCGTTGCAACGGTTTGGCCTGCCTGCAGTTTCCGAACCTGAAGGATTTTGCCGAAATCCGGCACGCCGTGTTCACCCGCCGCGGCGGGTGCAGCGGACCGCCGTATCATTTTCTCAATACGAGTTTCAGCGTCGGTGATGCGCCCGAAAAGGTCGGGCGCAACCGGGAGGCCATCCGGCGCTGCCTGGAGGCACCGGAGATGGTGTTCGCGCGGCAGGTTCACGGCACCGAGGCCGCGGTCTTGTCCGGTGCGCCGCCCGCCGGCCCGCCGGCCGTCGACGCCCTGGTGTCCGATGTGCGCGGGCGATATCTGGCGATCCAAGCGGCCGACTGCCAGGCCGTCATGGTGTACGACCCCGTTCGAAGGGTGGTGGCCAATATCCACTCCGGCTGGCGGGGCAGCATCGGCAACGTCATCGGACGCACCCTCAGGGAGATGACGACCGCCTTTGGGACCGATTGCCGTGACCTGCTCGCCGGCATCGCACCCTCGCTGGGTCCCTGCTGCGCGGAATTCGTGAATTACCGGCAGGAAATTCCGCGCTCCTTCTGGCCCTACAAAGATGCCGGCCATCACTTCGATTTCTGGGCCGTCAGCTGCGATCAGCTGCGTGGGGCCGGCGTGCCGGCCGCGCACATCTTCTCCAGCCGGCTCTGCACCCGCTGTCACGGCGACCGCTTCTATTCCTACCGCGGGCAAGGCGTCACCGGCCGTTTTGCGGCCGTGATCGGCCTGCGGTGAGACCCCGTCATGTTTCAGCATGAAACCCAAATCGCCTGGAACCGGCCGGTCGCTCCGGGGGTGTTCGCCATGGGATTGACGTGCCGCTCCGGATTCGCACGGGCCAAGCCGGGCCAATTCATCATGCTGCGCGTTTCCGATGGTATCGAGCCGTTGCTGCGGCGGCCTTTTTCGATCCACAAGCTGATCTCAGCGGCCGACCGAATCGATGGCATCGAGCTGCTTTACAAGGTCGTCGGCAAGGGCACGGCTCTTTTGGCCGCCCGCCGGACGGGCGAGACCCTGGACGTGCTGGGCCCCCTCGGCAGCTCGTTCATCCTGCCGCCGGCGGCCCGCAAAGTTTTCATCGTCGCGGGCGGGATGGGGGTGGCCCCGACCGTTTTTCTGGCGCAGCACCTGGTGGCCAGCGGACTGAATCCCTTGCAGTGCGAGGTGTTTCTCGGCGGGCGCACCCGTGCGGAGCTCCTGTGCCTGAAGGATTTCGCCGCACTGGACCTGGCGGTTCACACCACCACCGACGACGGCAGTTCCGGCGACCAGTGTCTGGTGACCCATCCGGTCGATCTCGCCCTGGCCGCCCGTCGGCCCGATGTGGTCTTTGCCTGCGGCCCGCTGCCGATGCTGGAGTGCGTCGTCGGCATGACGGCCGCGCACGGCGTGGCCTGCCAGGTATCGATCGAGAGCGCGATGGCCTGCGGCATCGGCGCCTGTCTGGGATGTGCGGTGGGGGCCCGCGATGGTCCCGGGCGCTACTATCATGTCTGCCTGGACGGACCGGTGTTCGACGCCGATCGCCTGCGATACGGCACGGCCACGGCCGGGGCGGCGGGTTCGCCGGGTGGAAACTGATGGGTGAAGCTTAACCGGATGTCACGCCGCCCGCGGGCTGTAACGGCCGGGCGGGCAAACCGGCCGACGGGGTTTGGCAAGGCGGCGTCAACCGCCCTGGCTTTAGCAAAGTACATTTAAATTCAAATGGTTAATAATCATAGTGGATTATAAAAAAAATCTGACTTTTACATTGACTTGCCCTTTTCCCTATGTTAGGTGCTCTAACGTTTTCAGGGTGCGGCGCGGGTCTGTCGGCGGATTGACACACGGACATGAAGCGGGAAACCAGACGGCAGTTTCGTGACTTGGCCTTTTTCGCCAGCCTGGGGCTGTCGGTGTCGTTTTCGATCGTCATCGGCTTGGCACTCGGGGTCTACCTGGATCAGTCGGTGTTTCGAACCACGCCCTGGTTGACCTTGATCGGCCTGGGACTGGGGATCGCCGCCGCCTATCGCAACATCGGTCTGGCCATCAAAAAGAGCCGGCGCCTCTGAAGGCAGGGCCGCGAAAGAAAAATCGGCTTTTCCGGGTGGCGATGCGCCTTGCCCGACAAAGCGTGACATCGCAGGAATATCTGGATATTACGAGATTTTACCCCGGCAGAAGATCGGGATGCACCGGCATCCGAAATGGTGAGCCGGAGCCCGGGCAAGATCGGGAGGATCGGTCGGCGGCCATCCGGCTTTTTGAGCGCGCCCGGTCGCTTCGGCCCGGAAGAGAAAGAATTTGCGGATGGACATACAGCAGCGAATCTTATCCTTTGTCACCCGCACCAACTGGATTCTGTTTGCGCTCGCGAGCCTGGCCGGTCTTCTTTTCGCTCCGCCCGCGTTTGCCCGGGGAATTTTTTGCGGGGGGCTGCTGGTCACCCTGAACTTTCATCTTCTGGCGAAAACCCTCAAAAAGGCCCTTGCGCCCGACCACCTGTCATCGCCCAACGCCATTCTGGCCAAGTACTACATCCGCTTTATCGCCAGCGGCTTCATCATTTTCGTGCTCATCGCCGGGCATTTCGTGAACCCGGTCGGTCTGGTTCTCGGCCTTTCGGTGGTGGTCGCCAGCATCATCCTGGCAACCCTGCGTGAGGCGAAAAATCTCATTTTCAAGGAGGCGGTCTAAGGATGGAGCATCCCTATCTGTTTCTCGTCAAGGTGTTCGAGTGGTTCGGTCCCGGTGCGGCGCATTTTGCACATGCTTACCCCCACGTCATCTACACCTGGTTTGTCATGATCTTCCTGATCGTCAGCGGGGCGATTGCCGCCAAGGGCGTCAGCATGATTCCGACCAAGGGCCAGAATTTCTTTGAAATCGTGATTTCCGGCATGGAAGAGTTCATGGTCGACATCACCGGCGAGGAGGGGCGCTGGTTTTTTCCGCTCGTCGCCACGCTGTTCATCTACATCGCGGTGTGCAACCTGTGCGGTCTGCTGCCGGGGTTCTTCCCGCCGACCGCCAGCATCAACACGACGCTCTCCTGCGCCCTGCCGGTGTTCCTCTTCACGCACTTCATCGGCGTCAAGTATCACGGCGCCAAGTACGTCAAGCATTTCCTCGGGCCGGTCTGGTGGATGAGCCCGCTGATTTTGATTATCGAGATCATCGGCCACCTGGCGCGCATCATGTCGCTCTCCTTCCGTCTTTTCGGCAACATCATGGGACACGAACTGGTTCTGGGAATCTTGTTCATGCTGGCCGGCGCCTTCTTCGCCCCCCTGCCGATCATGGCGATGGGGATCTTCGTTTCCTTCGTGCAGGCCTTCGTTTTCTTTCTGCTCTCGGTCATGTATTTTGCCGGTGCGATGGAACACGCCCATTGATTCAACGGATAAGCGGTCATTGCGACCGTCGGTTGGGATAAATTGGAAGAAGCCACACAACACATTTCAACAAGGAGGTAGAGTAGCGTATGGAAGCAAAAGCACTTGAATTTTTCATCGCCTGTGTTACGGCAGCCGGGTTTGGGATTGCCATCGCCGCTTTCGGTTGCGGTCTCGGGCAGGGCATGGGCCTGCGCGCCGCGGTCGAGGGCGTCGCCCGCAATCCCGAATCTTCCGGTAAAGTCACGGTGACCATGCTGATCGGCCTGGCCCTGATCGAATCACTGTGTATCTACGCACTGGTCGTGGCGCTGATTCTCATCTTCGCCCATCCCCAGGCGGCTTCGATCGCGGCACTTTTCGCAAAATAAAGTATCTATTTTTTTCGTTGATCGCGTCAGAACGGAAAAGGGGCCCGGCTGCTGTTGCAGTCGGCCCCTTTTTTTATCAGCGTCCATCCATGGTGGCCTTCGGGAGAGGTGTACATGATACCGATTTATTTTCCGCACACATTTTTGACGCGCCCGGCCCGGGAAGTCGTTTTTTCCTGCTTCGGCAAAGTGGCGGTCTACCAACCCCGGGGCGGGGACATGCCGCCGGTGTTGCGCGAGATCGAAAAAACCGGCCGGATCGACCTGCGGGTGCCGATCGCGGCCGATGAAGAAAAGCTGGCGTCCCTGCTGACGGAGTTTCGCAATTGGGCCGCCCTGCACCGGGACAAGCGCGGCATCGATCCGGCCTATGTCAAGACCCGCCGCAACACCGTGCCATTTTTCGACGACACCTCCGGCGCCCATATTCTTGCGGACATCAAGGGCAGCGGCCCGTCCGGGGCACCGACATCCGCGATGCGACTGCTGAACGCACGGCTGCTGCTTTGCATCGCCCAGGAAATGGATGTGCAAAACGACTCCCTGGCAGTTGACCTGCAGCGAAGTGCCGAAAGCGAGCAGTCTCTTTTCACCCTTCTGAGAGGCGAGCCGGCTGACGTGTTCCCGGGCGCCGCCATTTCGTCGACCGGCGCTGCCGAAGGGCCGGACTACATGATCGAGGAGCGGGTCGGGGCGTGGGCCCTGCTGGCCGCGGCCGATGCCGGGCAAAGAGGCCCGGATGCTTCGGGCATTTTCGTTACCGCCAGCGGATCGGTACTGGACTGTGTCGCCGAACGGCAGCCGATGGCCGTGAAGATCTTCGAGGCGGCCGGGGTGCCGGTGCGCGGCGAAGAATCCGAGGCCCTCGACAAATGGCGGCAGGAACTACTGCAGTGCCTGGCGGCGCTCACGGCGGCCGAACGGGCGGCCGATGCGGCCGGGCACCTGCGATGGCCGCCGGTTCCGGTGTTCGAAAGACCAACGGGCGGGGCGACACTCGGTGTTTATCTTCTTGCCGGGCAATCGCCGGGCGCCTTTCTGCGAAACCTTTCTTCTTCCAATGAGCCGGCCGGCGAGGGCGATTTGGATGCGAGGCTGAAAAACACCCTCGTGGCCGTGGTCGAGCGGCCGGCCGCCGATTGACACGGGAATACCGGCGGGCACCCGTCAGCTGAAAGCCGATGGCTGTTTGCTCGAGGCCGGGACGTTCCCGTTGAAAAAGGAATTCCACATCTTTTTAGAGCCGACGACAATCGCACGCGAGTGCAACTAATTGTATTTTATATATTTTATTTTTCTGCGATTTTTTTGAATTTTGTTGGCCCAAATAGCGCATCAAGCCTTGACGCGGCATTTCAATTGATATAATGACGTTTTTTCGTGTCTGGAAACCACAGGTGATTCGGTCACCTTCTTTCAAAATCCCAAGATAAGGAGACAGTTGTCATGGCTTTTACCCCCACCGTCGATGAAGAAAAATGCGAAGGATGCGAAGAGTGCGTAGACGTTTGCCCGGTCGAGGTGTTCGAGATGCAGGACGGCAAATCCGTTCCGGTGAATGCCGAAGAATGCCTGGGGTGCGAGAGCTGCGTCGAAGTGTGCGAAGCCAACGCCATCACGGTCGAAGAGAGATAGCCGTTTTATGAGGCGCCGCCGGTCCCGGCTGCGGGGCTCGCCGGGCGCCGTCAATCTCGACCTGCCCGGCAGCCGCCTGTGCTTCTGCCGGGCAGGCGGACCCTGCCGCCGACGCCGCACTCCCGCGACACTTTACTACCCCTTGTCACTCCATCTTTTGGCCGAACCATCATGACCCAGACGAGTTCCACAGTATTTCCCGAGGTCAGCCGAATCCGGCAGGAACTGCACCGCGACGCCCTTGCCGATGTCGCCCGCGCCGTGCGGGCCGCCCTGGTCCCGCTGGCCGTTGAGAAGGTAACGCAGCCGGGCGAAACCGTAGCCGTTGCGGTCGGCAGCCGCGGCATCAGCGCCATCGACACCGTGGTCGGCAGCTGCATCGAATTTCTGCGCGAAAAGCGGCTCGCGCCGTTCATCGTGCCGGCCATGGGCAGCCACGGCGGGGCGACGGCCGACGGGCAGCGCGCCGTGCTCGAGAAGCTGGGGATCGGCGAGGCGACCATGGGCGTTCCGGTCGCGGCCGACATGACGGTAACGTGCATCGATTCCCTGGCCAACGGCACGCGGATCTTTTTCTCGCAGCCGGCGCTGGCCGCCGATCACATCGTGGCGATCAACCGGGTGAAACCGCACACGAAATTTCGGGCGGAGATCGAAAGCGGCCTGTGCAAAATGCTGACCATCGGTCTGGGAAAAGGGGACGGGGCGACCGAGTTTCACCGGCGGGCGATCCGCCACGGCTTCGGCATCATCGAGGACGCCGCGCGGCTGGTTCTCGGACGCCGCCCGGTTCTTTTCGGTCTGGCCCTGCTCGAGGACGGTTTCGGCGACCTGTCGCGGGTTGCGGCCCTGCCGCCGGCGGAAATGATCGCCGGGGAAAAGGCATTGCTGAAAACCGCGGCGGAAATGATGGGCCGCATCCCCTTCGATGACATCGATATTCTGGTCGTGGACCGTTTCGGCAAAGACATCAGCGGAATCGGGATGGATTCGAATGTGACCGGGCGCCATCGGGATCTCGTCGGCGATTTTTTCACCGCCCCGCACGTCAAACGCATTTTCGTGCGCGACCTGACGGCCGGCTCGGACGGCAACGGCAATGGGATCGGTTTGGCCGACGTGACCACCCGGCGGTTGGTCGAGGCCCTGGACATGAAAAAAACCTATAAGAATTCCGTCACGGCCATCTCGCCCGAAAAGGCCGCCATTCCCCTCACGGTCGAAAACGACCGCGAAGCGATCGCCATCTGCGCGGCGACCGCAGGGCTCGCCACACCGGCGGACGCCCGGCTCGTGCGCATCCTCGACACCAAGCACCTGCAGGTGCTGCAGGTTTCCGCGGCCCTGGCCGATGAGGTCCGCGCCAATCAGCGGTTGAAACAGGAGTCCGCCTGGGAGCCGATGGCGTTCGATTCTGCCGGAAACCTGCGGCCATTCGAGGCGTGACAAGCAGCGCCGTCGCGCGGCCCTCTGCCTTGCCACCGCCGGCCGGCTTCAGGCCCCCGGCGTCTTATCCGCCGTTAAATCCGATGGGTTCCGCGTTCCGAGTTCACCGTTCAATAGAGTTGACCCGATTCGTCCGCGTCATGGGACGACAGGTGTCGCCGGCGGCCGAAAAAGGCGGGATTTCTGCGGAAGGCCTTAGAACCGGCAGGTCACGCCTAGGCTCAGGGCCAGCGACTCCCAGGTGACCTCGTTCAGGCGCGCGGCATAGGTCGTCTGGTCGTTGAAGAAAAAGCGGTGGGTGCCGGGGTCGGTTTCCCAGTGCTGGTAGCGGCCGATCAGGTTGATCCCCCAGCGCGAATTGAACAGATAGGAAGCGGCCGCGGTCAGGACCCACCCGGTGGCGTCGGCGTCCTGCTCGAAACTCTGCGGGTGCGCCAGATCCGGCCGGAGGTTCCAGTCGGCGCGGGCGTCGAAATCCGCCAGGTGGTATTCGAAGCCGAAAAGGGCCTCGACGCCGGGCGCGGGAGCGCTTCTGCCATAGCTGTTGAACCGGATATCCATGCCGACCCACGGTCCGTACCAGCTGGCATCGTAGCTGCTGTCCAGACTCTCGAACGGGCCCAGCGGCGGTATCGTTTGAACGCCGTTCGAGATCCGAAGGCTTTGATCGTCGTAGGCATACCCGGCCACAGGCGAGAAAAACAACCGGTCGCCGAATAGAGCGATATCGTACGCCAGCCCGATCGAGAGGCCCCACAAGTCGCCGGAGTCGGTGGTGTTGTTCGATCGCGAAAACTCGAGGGTGCGATTGTCGCCGTCGAAATCGGAATCCTGGTTGCGGCCGTCGAAGATGGCGGCATACGCCACATCGCCCAGCAACCGAAAATTGCGGCCGAGACGCCTTTGCAGACCGAATTCGAATTGCAGGCTTTTGATGTCATGCCAGGTCAGTTCCGACCGGGGATTTATGCCCGGCAGGGAAAAACTCCAGTCGATATCGTCCAGTCGGTATCCGCTGTGCAGCGACCACTGCCAGCGGTTTTCGGGCACCGTTACGACATCGTTGCCGCCGATTTTGCCGGTGGCGGCGGCGGAATGAGCCGGCGGAACCTCCGTTGCGGCGGCCAGCCGCGCGGAACCGGCCCCGCCCGGATCGGTCGTCGCGAGCCCATCGTCGCCGGCCGGCAGAACCTGCGGTTGCGCGCCGACTTGCGGCGCGGTGATGATCAACGCCGTCAAAACGGCGGCCAGTGCCGCCCGGCGGCTGCACGCGCACAGAATCATCGTCGGTTTCTCCTTGTGCCGTGAGAAAAGGGTGAAGGCTGAATTCTAACCGACTCGGTCGCCACCGTCAATCGCGGCCCTCGGCCGCCGGCGCCACAATCACCTTGCTTACATCTGTTTTCTGTGGTAAATCTTACAGTTATGAAACAATACGTCATAGATGAACTGCGGCCGGCCGATTACGATAAGCTCAGGGCCTTGCTGGCAGAGCGTTTCGGTCCGCCGGAGCTGGGCGGGGTCTATTGGATACCGCTCGAACCGGAGCACTTCTCGGCCATGCAGCGATCCCACGGCGACTGTCGTCCGTTTTACTTCGCCGTCGAGCTGAAGGATCAGTCGCTGACCTGTGAGCTGCTGGTTCGCACCCGCCAGCGTGTGCGCTGCGACTGCATCGCCTATGCCACCCATGCCCAGCGCAACTGGATCGTGGCGGTCATCGACGACATCCTCGAGAATCTCGACATCACCGTCTGAAAGCGGCGGTCGAAGGCCCCGTCAAGCGGCACATCATGTTCAGAACGATCCTTATCTACATCGGAACCATCGTGGCGACGATCATCATTGCGCCGGTCGTGGTGGTCGTGGCCCTTTTCAGCCGGAGCGGCAACCTCGCCCATCGCATCGCCCGGCTCTGGGCGCGCTCGATCCTGTTTGTCGGCGGCATCGACGTGACGGTGAGCGGCGGTTCTGCCTTCGATCCCGGTCTTCCCTATATTTTCATGGCGAACCATCAGAGCAACTTCGATATTCCCGTGCTGCTGGCGCACCTTCCGGTGCAATTCCGCTGGCTGGCCAAGGCCGAGCTTTTCAGGATTCCGGTCTTCGGGCGCGCGATGCGCGGCTGCGGGTACATCAGCATCGACCGCTTCAACCGCCAATCCGCCTTTCAAAGCCTGGCCCAGGCCGCCGCCACCATCAAAAACGGCACATCGGTCATGATCTTTCCGGAAGGCACCCGCAGCCCGGACGCGACCATAAGGCCTTTCAAGAAAGGGCCGTTCGTGCTGGCGGTCGACGCGGGCGTGCCGATCGTGCCGGTCGTCATTCACGGAACCTGGTCGATCATGCCCAAAAACCGGCGCATCATAACACCCTGCCGGGTCACCCTCGACATCCTGCCGCCGGTCGCGACCGGCGGTTACGTCCGGGAGACCAAGGACGACTTGATGGAAACCATCCGAACCGTTCTCAGCCGGCATTTCGCCCGGATGAAGGGGGATTCCGCGTGCAACTAAAGATCATACCCCTGGGCGGTCTCGGCGAGATCGGCCTCAACATGATGGTTTTCGAGTACGGCACGACCCTTTTCCTCGTCGATGCCGGCCTGATGTTTCCGGAGGATTACATGCTCGGGGTCGATTTCGTCATCCCGGACCTGGACTACGTCAAACGAAACCGCTCGCTGATATCCGGAATCGTCCTGACCCACGCCCACGAGGACCACATCGGGGCCCTGCCGTTTCTGCTGAAAGAGGTCGATGCGCCGGTTTTCGGCACGCCCTTCACCCTGGGAGTCGTCAGGCACAAACTCGAGGAGGCCGACATCCACCCGCCCAGCGGCCTGCACGAAATTCATCCGGGCGAGCAGCTGAAGCTGGGGCCGTTCGTGCTCGAATTCATCCAGGTCGGGCACAGCGTGGTGGACGGGGTCGGGATCGCTATCCAGACGCCTTTCGGCCTGATCGTGCACACCGGGGATTTCAAGATCAGCCACAACATCGCCAACCACCTGGCGACCGATGTCGGCCGCTTCGCCCACTGCGGTGAAAAAGGGGTTCTGGCCCTGTTGTCCGATTCGACCAATATCGAAAAGGAAGGCTACACCATATCGGCGCGCGCCATCGGAAAAAAACTGGCGCGCATCGTCGACGAGAGCCGCGGGCGCAACATCATCGCGCTGTTTGCTTCCAACATCACCCGTATCCAGCAGATCGTCGACATCGCCGTCGCACGGGGCAAAAAAATCGTGTTCAACGGCCGCAGCATCGAGGTGGCGGTCAACATCGCCCGGAACCTGGGCTACATCCGGCTGCCGGCGGGGGTGGAAGTCGACACCGAGGACATCGGCCGCTATCCCGACGACGAGCTGATCATCATCACCACCGGCAGCCAGGGCGAGCCTATGTCCGCCCTGGCGCGCATGGCCGCCGGCACCCACAAGCAGATCAAAATCAAAAAAGAAGACACCGTCATCCTTTCCTCCAAGTTCATCCCCGGCAACGAAAAGGCGATCGGGCACATCATCAACAAACTCTACCGCAAAGGCGCCGACGTCATCTACGAAAAGATTTCCGAGATCCACGTCTCCGGGCACGCCTTTCAGGAAGAACTCAAGCTGATGATCAACCTGACGCGGCCGAAATACTTCATCCCGATCCACGGTGAGTACCGTCACCTGTTTCTGCACGCGCGCCTGGCGCAGCAGATGGGGATCGCACCCGAAAAGGTGCTGCTGGCCGAGAACGGCCAGATCATCGAGTTCGACGCCGCCGGCGGCCGGCTGAAAGATTCCGTCATGACCGGCAGGATCCTGATCGACGGCAAGGGCGTCGGCGATGTGGGGCGCAGCGTCTTGAAGGAACGGCGGCTGCTCTCCGAGGAAGGCCTGGTGGTGGTGAACCTGGCGTTCGACGAGGAGACGGGCATCGTGGTCTACGGGCCCGAGATCGTTTCGCGCGGGTTTGTCTTCGAAACCGAAACCGGGCACCTGGTGGCGGATGCACAGTGCGTGATCCTGGAAATAGTCGAGGATGTGGGGCCGGACGTCCCCGAGCGCATCGATGTCATCCGGTCGCGGCTGCAGTCGGCCCTGCGGCAGTACTTCTACTTTACCATCGGCCGCCGGCCGGTAATTCTGCCATTCATCATGGTGATATAATTCGGTTGAGCCGGTTGGCCCGTTAGCCCGTTGAGCCCGTTGGATGGAGAATCACCGCAAGCCGGCTCAGCCGGCTAAACGGGCTCAACCGGCACAACGGGCTAACCGGCTCAACGGATCGATTCATGCGCAAAGAAATCATCGGCATTCTGCTTTTCTTCCTGCTGGTCTTCACGCTCGTGAGCCTGCTGTCTTTCAGCCCTTCGGACCCATCGGTGTTCAATGCCGGCGGTCTCAGGAAAATCCACAACCTCTTCGGCCTCTTCGGCGCGCATCTCTCGGCATTTCTGATCGGGGTCTTCGGGCTCGGGGCATTCTGGTTTCCGCTTCTTCTGCTGCTCACCAGCATCCACATTCTCGGCGGCCATTCACGCGCGGCGGTTCTCGGCACCGTCATCGGCGGGCTGCTGCTGGTCTTGACGACCGGCGCGCTGCTCTCCCTGCGGCAGCACAGCTACGAGCTGTTCGGCAACAGTTTTTCAGCCGGCGGGCTGGCCGGCATCCCCTTCAAATCGTTTCTCGTCCGGTATTCCAACCGGACCGGAGCCGTCATTATCCTGGGGCTCATCTGGCTGATCGGGTTCATTCTGTCGACCGGGTTTTCCGTGCTGGGTTTTTTGAAGCGCTGCCGGGAGGCGGGCCTGGCGGCGGTCGATACCGTCAAGACCCTGCACCTGAAGCACAAGGAAAGACGGCAGAAGGCCAAAAAACGTCAAAAGGTCGTGCGGCAGCAGGCGGAAGTAAAGGAAGCGCCGATCAAGATCATCAGCGAACCCAAGGCGCCGGTCAAAATCGCGCCGAAACCCAAACAGGAAGTGTTCGAATTCATGCGGCCGCGGGCCGGTTTTCAGCTTCCCTCGGCCGCCTTCCTGGAGGAGCCGGAAAACAGATCGGTCTCGGCCGACGACGAAAACCTGCTCATGCTCTCGAAGCTGCTGGAGAAGAAGCTCGAAGACTTCGGGGTCAGGGGCCGGGTGGTCGCGGTATCGCCCGGGCCGGTGATCACCACTTTCGAGTACGAGCCGGCTTCGGGGGTCAAGATCAACAAGATCGTCAACCTCTCCGATGACCTGGCCCTGGCGCTGCGGGCGGCCAGCATCCGCATCGTGGCCCCGATCCCCGGCAAGGCCGTGATCGGGATCGAAGTCCCCAACACGGTGCGTGAAATGGTGCGGTTCAAGGAGATCGTGGTGTCCGCGGCGTTTGAGAAATCGAAATCCAAACTCACGCTGTGCCTCGGCAAGGACATCGTCGGCAATCCCTTCGTGGCCGAACTCGAGCGCATGCCCCACCTGCTGATCGCCGGTGCGACCGGCGCCGGCAAATCCGTGGCCCTGAACACCATGATCTGCAGCCTGCTCTACAAGGCCGGACCCGATGAGGTCAAGCTGATCATGGTCGATCCGAAACGAATCGAACTGTCCAGCTACGACGGGATACCGCATTTGATCACGCCGGTGGTCACCGACGTGAAGAAAGCCACCAACGCGCTTTTCTGGGCCGTGCGCGAAATGGAGCGGCGCTACGAGCTGCTGTCGGAGAAAAAGGCCCGCAACATCGTGCAGTACAACCGGAAGATCGAACCGGAGAGGGACGCCGCCGAGAACGGCGATGGGCCGGAGAGCCTGCCGTTTATCGTGATCATCATCGACGAGCTGGCCGACCTGATGATGGTCGCCTCGCGCGATGTCGAGGTGGCCCTGACCCGCCTGGCCCAAATGGCCCGCGCCGCCGGCATCCACCTGATACTGGCGACCCAGCGGCCGTCGGTGGACGTGCTGACCGGCATCATAAAGGCCAATTTTCCGACCCGGCTCTCGTTTCAGGTATCCTCCAAGACCGATTCGCGCACCATCATCGACAGCAACGGGGCCGAGAGCCTGCTGGGCAACGGCGACATGCTCTTCATGCCGCCCGGCACCGCCAAGCTCCAGCGCATTCACGGCGCCTACATATCCGAAACCGAAATGGCCCGCATCACCGATTACCTCAAAAACCAGAAAAAGCCGGAATATGACGAAGAGGTCACCGAGGCGGCCGGTCCCGAAACGACCGATGCCCACGACGCCGAGGCCGACGAGAAGTACGACGAGGCCGTGGCCCTGGTCACGCGCACCCGTCAGGCCTCCATCTCGATGGTTCAGCGCCACCTGCGCATCGGCTACAACCGCGCGGCACGGATCATCGAGATGATGGAAAGCGAAGGGGTCGTGGGGCCGTCGGACGGCGCCAAACCCCGCGAGGTGCTGGTGGGAAGCTACGACAACCTGCCGTGAGGAGCGGCCGGTTTGGTCGGTTGAGTCAGTTGGGTCAGTTAGGTCAGTTAGTTTGGTCAGTAAAAGGATTTCATCTGTTTTACATCAAGGCTGCCACGCTTCATATGATGATGCGCTGGCGCCCGGATGAGCGGGTAGGTTGGGGTGAGTGCAGCGAACCCCAACAAGAAACTCAATCGTCAATCAAGAAGGGACCGCATGCTGCCCGACTCGGCCATTCTGCGAGAGGTCAAGGGATTTCTGGACGAAGAGGAGGGCCGGCGGCTCTACCGGCTGGCGCTCGAGGCCGCTGGCCGGGGGCCGTGCCTCGAGATCGGCAGCTACTGCGGCAAATCGACCCTTTATCTCGGGGCCGCCTGCCGACACCGCGGCGGCACGCTCTTCAGTGTGGATCATCATCGCGGCTCCGAGGAGCAGCAGCCCGGCGAAGAGTACTTCGATCCCGACCAGTGGGACCCGCGCAGCCAAAGCGTCGACACCCTGCCGGCTTTTCGCAGAACCATTGCCCGGGCCGGACTCGAGGCTGTCGTCGTGCCGCTGGTGTGCCCCTCGATGGTCGCCGCGCGGGCCTGGGCCACGCCGCTCGGCCTGGTATTTATCGACGGCGGCCATGCCGCAGAGACCGTTCGAGACGATTACCGGGGCTGGTCCGGCCACGTGATTGCCGGCGGCTATCTGGTTTTTCACGATGTCTTCCCGGACCCGGCCCACGGCGGGCAGGCGCCTTTCGCCGCTTATCGGCGGGCGGTCGAAGACGGGTGCTTCGAGGAGCTGCCCATGACCGGCAGCCTGGGGATTCTGAGGCGCAAAGCGGACCGTTTTGCCGCGCCCGGGGCGGTCGAAAACCGCTGAGGCGCAAGAAAGACCGCGGATGAGCACCTTTCAGTTTTTTCGGAAGTAAAGAACCAGGCTTTTTCCGAGCAGCGGGTTGAGCAGCCGCTCGCCGAAACCGGTGATCCGCGGCCGCCGCAGGATGTCCCAGGTCAAAAACCGCTGGTACAGACTGACCAGCGGGTGATCGTTTCGCTGCGGCCCCACCAGGCACTTCAGCCACCAGTAAGGCGTGTGCAGGCTGTGGGCCCCGTGCGCCGCGTACAGCCGCAGGCCGGCGGCCTCCAGAAGCTCGATCAGCGCCGCCCGGCGATAGATCCGCACGTGGCCGCCTTCCGCCAGGTGGTAGGCTTTTGAAAGCGACCAGCATATTTTCTCGGGCCAGCGGCGCGGCACGCTGACCGCCAGCCGGCCTCCCGGCCGCAGCACCCGGGCTATTTCGGCTGCCGCCCGCCGGTGGGCGCGGATATGTTCCAGGACTTCGCAGCAGATCACCAGGTCGAAGGCCGCGCGCGCGAACGGCAAGACGGTGGTGTCGGCGGCACACAGCCCCCAGCGGCCGCCGCATTCTCCCAGCCGCTCGTGCAGCCGCAACCGCTTTTTTGCGTCCCCCAGCTCCGACAGGCCGACATCGGCGCCGACGGCAAAAACGTGCGGCGGCCGGCAGGCGGCGGCGGTGTGACGGCCGCTGCCGCAGCCCAGATCGAGAATCCGGTGGCCGGGGCGAATCGCGAGCCGGTTAAAGTCGACCGTGATCACCGATGGCCTCGCGGTAGACGGCCGCGGTCATTTGCGCCGTTTTCTCCCAGTTGAAGAGCCTTTCGACCCGCCGGCGGCCGGCTTCACCCAGGGCCCCGGCGGCGGCGGGATGGTCGAAAACGAAGGTGAGGGCCTCGACCAGGGCCGCGGTATCGCCGGGCGGGACCAGGATGCCGGCCTCGCCCACGACCTCGGGCAGCGCCCCGCCGGTCGTGCTGATCACCGGCACGCCGCAGGCCATGGCCTCGGCGGCCGGCAGGCCGAAACCCTCATAGACCGATGGCACCACCGCCACGCTGGCCCGCGCATATTCTTCGACAAAGGCCGGCGGGTCGATCCGTCCGGTGAAGGTAATCCGGCGGGCGAGGTCGAGGTCCGCGATCAGCCGCGCCACCGGTCCGTTGGGCCTCAGCTTGCCGACGATCACCAGGTGCGGCGCGTGCGTTGCCGCCAGCCCGGCAACGGCCCTTAACAGAAACGGCAATCCCTTCAGCGGGATATCGGCGCTGTTGGTGACGATGATGCGGCCTTTTTCACGCACCACGGCCGGCAGCGGGTGAAAGTCTTCACGGCGAACCCCGTTGGGGATCACCGTCAGGCGGCCGGCCGGTATCCGGAAGTCGCGGCTGATATCCCGGCGCGCGCAATCCGAGACCGTGATCAGGTGCGCCAGGGTTTGCGCCACCCGCTTTTGCATGCCGATAAACGAGAACCAGCGCCACTGTTTCAGTTTGCGCCAGCAGGCCGGGGTGCTGTTGACGGCGATGCGCCGATCCATGCTCAGCGGGTGATGGATGGTGGCCACGACCGGCGCCCGCTGCGCCAGGGCCCAGGAGCCGTAGGAAAGGCACTGGTTGTCGTGAATGACATCGTAGTGCCGCAGGCGCGGCATCAGGAACCGGCAGGCCCGGATGCCGAACAAAAACGGTTCCGGAAACCCCATGGTCGAAACGCCCAGCCACTCCAGTAGGTTCAGGGGCCGGCGCAGTTCTTTCAAGGAGGGTGTCCGGAAAGGGTCGGCCGGATCGTAGAGGTCCAGGCTGGGCAGGCGGTGAACCCGGATGTCGGCGTCCAGCCGCAGCCCGGGCGGTCCGGAGACGACCTCGACCCGGTGACCCAGGTCCGCCAGGGCGCGGCTCAGGTTTCTGATGTAAACGCCCTGTCCGCCGCTGTGCGGATTGCTGCGGTAGCTGAGCAGGCAGACCGTCAACGGCCGGTCGCGACGATGTTGCAGATCTCTGGGCATGGACCCCGTTTTGCGAAACGAGCGATTATTTTCCCGTCGGACCGTCCTCGTCCGGAAATTCCCCCGCCTGTTAGAGGAGAACGCCGGCCGGCGTCAAGGGCTTTTTGAATGGTGCCGCCTGAATTTCAGGTTGAGCGGTTCAGGGTACAGCGTTCCGGGTTGAAAAGCCCTTACCTACCGATATCCAAAGAACCCAAACGAGTTTGTAGCTTTAAATTTTTTGGTCATTGTGATGTATTTGTCATTTGATTTAGGATTTTTTCACTGAAGTATGAGAGTTTCTTCTTCGATCAAACTGGCCGCTTTTCAGGCCAGCGGCGTCGCGGAACCTGGAACGATCTGTTTAGGCTAACGCCAAATGCAGCCGTGAAAAACCGGCTGATTCCGCGGACACCCTTCCAGCGGCGAAAGGAGATCACATGACGGCAACCGCTGCGGCGGCCGACCCGGCCGGGACCCGCTACCCCGCCGAGGTCACCCTGATCGAGGTCGGGCCGCGGGACGGCTTTCAATTCGAGAAGCGGGTGGTGCCGACCTCCCTGAAGCTCGAGGTCATCGGCGGGCTGGTGGCGGCCGGCTTGAGACAGATCCAGGTGGCGTCTTTCGTGCACCCGCGGCGCGTGCCCCAGATGGCGGATGCCGAATCGCTGCTGCAGGCGCTGCCCGTCCGGGAGGATGTCCTTTACTCGGGGCTGGTCTTGAACCGCCAGGGCCTGGAACGGGCCCGCCGCACCGCCGTGCGGCAGGTGGAGATCTCGATTTCAGCCAGCGACCGTCACAGCCGCCGGAACACCGGCATGCCGCTGGAGGAAGCGCTGCGGGAAGGCGGTGAGATGGTGCGTCTGGCCCGAGCATACGGCCTGCGCGTGCGGGCCGGCATCCAGTGCGCTTTCGGGGGCGTGGAGGAGGGCGCCATCCCGGAAAAACGGGTGGTCGACATGGCGCGGACCTTCATCGGCCAGGGGGCCGAGGCCCTGGCCCTGTCCGACACCACCGGCATGGCCGATCCGCTTTCGATCCGTCGCCGGGTCACGGCGGTGCAGGCGGCTGCCAAAAAAATTCCCCTCATCCTGCACCTGCACGACACGCGCGGTCTCGGCCTGGTCAACCTGGCGGCGGCTTTGGCGTGCGGCGTCACCCGTTTCGACACCGCCCTGGGCGGCATGGGCGGCTGCCCTTTCGTTTCCGGGGCCGCCGGCAACATCGCCACCGAAGACACGGCCTATCTGCTGGACCGGCTGCGGATAAAAACCGGCATCAGCATCGGAAAAGTGGCCGCATGTTCCCTCATGCTGGAAAATTTCTACGGCAAGACGTTTGCCGGCAAAATGATCCGCCTCGCCCGTTGACCCACCGCCGCTGAAAAAGAGGCGATCGGTGCGGGCGCCTTTCTTTTTGTTACAGATCCCGTGAAAACGGCCGATACAATCTAAGGCGGGGTCCTTGCGATGCATTCTCGCGGGCCCGGGCCCGTTTTTCGCGATGGGTGGCGCCCCGGTGACCGCATGCGGGCGTACCGATAGAAACTTTTGGTAATTTCATAGGGCTGTGTTTATGCACGAGGCCGGCAACGAAACCATCCTGTTCGTCGATGACGAAGACTGCATCCTCGAGGTCTCCTGCGAATATTTCCGGCGCCGGGGCTACCGGGTGGCGACGGCCGGCAACGGCCTGGAGGCGGTCAAGATCATCGAAAACCAGCCCATCGACTGCTGCTTTACCGATATCAACATGCCCGGCATGGACGGGCTGGCGCTGGCCGAGCACATTCACAAGTCCGACAACACGCTGCCGGTGATCATCATGACCGGTTACCCGTCGCTCGACAACACGATTCAGACCCTTAAAAACGGCGTGGTAGATTTTCTGGTCAAACCGGTCAACCTGAGCCAGATGGAACTTTGCGTGCGGCGGGTCTTCAGCCAGCGCCGGCTGTTCGTGGAAAACCTGCTGCTCAAAAAGGAAGTCGAGGGCAAGCAAAGGCTGGAGGATCTCAACCGCGAGCTGACGGTCAAGGTCGAGGAGATGCATGTCCTCAACCGGATCCTGAGCGATTTTTCGGTCATATCCTCCAGCGGCGAGGTTTTCAAGCGCCTGGTGGACCTGGCGGTGGAGATCACCCGCTCGGACCGCGCCGGTTTCTTCATCGTCAACGACGCCGTCCAGAAACCGCTCGCCATGGCCGCGGTGTCGCGCGCGCCGGAGGGCACGGCGGGCGCCCCGGCCGCGGGCGGGGCCGGTGACACCCGGTGTGCCGGCGAACCGGACCCGGCCGTGTTGCCGGACCTCGCACACCTGATCCGTGAGGTGGCCGCTGACGAGATTCCGCTGCTGGTGTCCGACAGCCACGGCAATCGCCATGTCCCCGAGAACCTGCGCTCGCTGATGCTGGTCCCGCTCAAGATTCGGAAAACCGTGTTCGGGGTCCTGATGGCGGCTCTTGAAAAAGACGGCGCCGCCTTCACCGAAAAGGACCTGTACTATCTTTCTTTCATGGCCCAGAACGCCGCCAACGCCATCGAAAACCTCGCCCTTTACGAGAATATCTACGAGAACCTTTTCGCCACGCTGTATGCCTTCGTCAATGCCATCGAAGCCCGGGACCGCTACACGCGGCAGCACTCGAGCCGCGTGACCGCCTACTCGATCGAGATCGGAAAGGCGATGGGCTGCAGCCTGGAGGAACTGGACACCCTGAACTTCGCGGGCCACCTGCACGACATCGGCAAAATCGGCATCCGGGACGACATTTTGCTGAAACCGGGCCGGCTGAGCGCTGAAGAGTTCGCCAAGATCAAGGAGCACCCGGTCATCGGCGCCAATATCGTCGAGCAGCTCGGATTCTGGGAAAGGGAGCGCCGGATCATCCGCTGCCATCACGAGCGCTACGACGGGAAAGGGTATCCGGACGGATTGTGCAAAGAGGAAATTCCCCTGCTGGGGCGCATTTTGTCGGTGGCAGACGTCTACGACGCCGTCTCCTCGGATCGCGCCTACCGCCGGCGCATGGAGGAGGACCAAGCCCTCAAGATCATCCAGGAGGGCGCGCAGACCCAGTTCGACCCGCGCGTGGTCGAGGTCTTTTTGAAGCTGCACCGCCAGGGGCGTCTGGGCCGGCTGGCGGCGGCCGGCGCCGCGGCCCATCACTTTTCCCCCCTGCGCAATTGAGCGCGCCAGTAGTTTATTTCGTTATTTCATGTATTTATTGACAATCGGGTCCCATGTGATATCCTCGCTGCCATAAAATCGCCGCCGACAAGCCGGCCGCGCCGCGCCGCGCCGGACCGGACGGTGGCGGCAGGCCGGAAACCAGCGGCTGCGGCCGTTTTCGGTACGGGCGAGGCTCGCGAAAAAATACGGGGGATTCGGGCGTTGGGGTGCCCGGGCGGCAAGGCGTGACACTTCGGGCGGCTGTCTGTCGATTCCGGATGAATAAGTGGTATGGACGGTGCGGGAGGGAAGAGCTTTGGTCGGGGCGAGAGGATTTGAACCTCCGACCCCTTGAACCCCATTCAAGTGCGCTACCAGTCTGCGCTACGCCCCGACAAAACAAGCCCGACCCAAAACAAGCCCAAAACAAGCCCAAAACAAGCCCAAAACAAGACCGATCAGCTACCATGTAATTCCTACCATGTCAAGACGCGAAAAACATAACGGCGGCAAATGTCGGAGCCGCGAGCTTCTGCTGCCCCCGCGGCTGCAACCCGGCGACACCCTCGGCATCGCGGCTCCGGCCAGCCCTTTTGACCGCGAACAGTTTTACCGGGGGGTGGCCCTGTTCGAGGACGCCGGCTTCAAGGTCGCGGTGCCCGAAAACCTCTTCCTCAGGAACGGCTATCTGGCCGGGACCGATGCGCAGCGGGCGCAGCTTTTCATGCAGATGGTGATGGACCCGGCGGTGAAGGCCATCCTTTGCGCCCGCGGCGGATACGGCTCGATGCGGATGCTGCCGCTGCTCGATTTCGCCCGCATCCGCGAAAACCCCAAGATCGTGGTGGGCTTCAGTGACGTGACCGCACTGCTGGCGGCGATCTACAGCCGCTGCGGCCTGGTCACCTTTCACGGGCCGCTCGTGACCGGCCTGCCGGAACTCGACCGGCCGTCGCAGGCGGCCTTGCTGGCGGCGGTCACCGGCCCGGCGCCGGTCGTTATCGGCGTGCCGGACGGTGTGCCGGTGCGGCCGGGATCCGGCACGGGGCCGGTCCTGGCCGCAAACCTCACGACCTTGTGCCATTTGATCGGAACGCCCTTCATGCCGCCCCTGCAGGGTCATCTGCTGCTGCTCGAAGATCGCGGCGAAGTGCCGTACCGGGTGGACCGGATGCTCAGCCATCTGCGGCTGGCCGGGTGTCTGGAGCAGATCGCGGGCCTGGCCTTCGGGTCCTTCGAGGCCTGCGGCCCGCCCGGCGAGCTGGCGCGAATCATCACCGAGCACGTCGCCGGCTGCCGGTTTCCGGTCCTGACCGGATTGGACGTCGGGCACGGCGCGCGCAACCTGACGATCCCGATCGGACTTGAGGCCACGCTCGACGCCGACCGGCGCCGGCTGACCTACCACGGCCCGGCCACCGGGGAACCGGATGGCCGGTTGGCCCGTTAGCCCGTTAGCCGGTTGGGCCGGTTTAGCCGGTTAGCCGGTTGGGCCGGTTTAGCCGGTTGGCCGGGTGGCCGGGTGGCGGTTTCCCAATCCGAGGTCGCAATCGATTTCCGTTATTATGGCAGAGGACATCGCACCGTGGAACCTGTTTGTCCGGATCGGTCACCTTCGACACATAACGGCATGGGCTTCGAGGGCGTGCACGACTTGATGCGGCAAGCCGTTTCGCAAGGGGTCTTTCCCGGCGGCGTGCTGCTGGTTTCCCGCAAAGGGGCCATCGAAGATCTTTTCGCCTGCGGGCTCGGCAACCGGTTCACCCGCAGGCCGGTGACCGTCGACACGGTTTTCGATCTGGCCTCGCTGACCAAACCGCTGGCAACGGCGCCGGCGCTCATGCGGCTGGTCGCCGGCGGCCGCCTGGCGCTCGACGATCCGCTGGGGTCCCTGCTGGAGGTTTTCGAGGGCACCGACAAGGCCAAGATCACCGTCAGGCAGCTTCTCGACCACACCGCGGGCCTGCCGGATTACCGGCCTTTTTTCATCGACCTGATCCGGCTGCCGCCGGCCGCGCGCCGGCAGTCCCTGCTGGCGGCGATCGCCCGCATGCCGCTGGTCGGCCGCCCCGGCCGGGCCGAGCTTTACAGCGACCCGGGCTTCATGGTTCTCGGAGCGGTTATCGAGGCGCTTTCCGGCCAACGGCTCGACCGGTTTGTCGAAGGGGCGCTCTATGCGCCGCTGGGACTGAACGGCGGCGGGCCGCCGCTGCGTTTCGTCGATGTGGCCGCGCCCACGAAGTTCCCCGACGTGGCCGCCACCGCGCAGTGCCCCTGGCGGCGGCGCCTCCTGGAGGGTGTCGTGCACGACGACAATGCCTACGCCCTGGGCGGCATCGCCGGTCACGCCGGTCTTTTCGGCAGCGCCCGGGCGGTGCACACCCTTTTAGCGGCCCTGTGGCGCGCCTTTTGCGGCGATTCGCCGGCGGCGCCGCTGCCGGTCGCGGTGGTGCAGACTTTTTTGCGACGCGCCGACGCCGGCCGCCGGCCGCTGGGCTTCGATGCCCCGTCGCCGACCGGCTCGAGCAGCGGCCGGTATTTTTCTCCCGCCACCGTCGGGCATCTCGGGTTCACCGGGACCTCTTTCTGGCTGGATCTGCGCCAATCGATCGGCGTGATCCTGCTGACCAACCGCGTGCACCCGAACCGCACCAACGATTCCATTAAAAGCTTCAGGCCCCGGCTGCACGATGCCGTGATGGAGACCCTGGCGGCGCGGCCGGCCGCCGGCTGACATTCCACGGCCGCCGGCGGCACGCGGTTCGTTGCCCATTTCAGGACTGCCATCCAAACGTAATGCATTTGAATGGCAGTTCCCGGTGTCCGGGTGAGACGAAAATGAGTTCCGCCCGCGGGTCCGACCCGCACGGACCCGACCTTTTTTTCTTGTAAAAACAGTATAATTTTGGTAGCGAAGCATGGAAAATTTTTGTATAATAACCCTAAATACAAACGCACCCGGCACGCGGGTGTCCCGTTGAGGTCGCATGAATCTCTTTCTTGACAGCATCTTAGGCATATTTTCGAATGATCTGGCCATTGATCTGGGCACCGCCAACACCCTGGTGTATGTCAAGGGCAAGGGCATCGTTTTAAACGAACCCTCGGTGGTGGCCGTCAGCATGGACGGCCGCTCCAAGAACAGGGTCCTGGCCGTCGGCGGCGAGGCCAAGCACATGCTGGGCCGCACCCCGGGCAGCATCGTGGCCATCCGGCCGCTCAGAGACGGCGTCATCGCCGATTTCGAGGTGACCGAGGCCATGCTGCGGCACTTCATCCAGAAAGTCCACAACCGCCGGTCGTTCGTCCGGCCGCGCATCATCATAGCCGTTCCGTCCGGCATCACCCAGGTCGAGAAGCGGGCGGTCAGGGAATCGGCCGAGTCGGCCGGCGCGCGCGAGGTTTTTCTCATCGAGGAGCCGATGGCGGCCGCCATCGGGGCCAACCTGCCCATCACCGAGCCCACCTGCAACATGGTGGTGGATATCGGCGGCGGGACGACCGAGGTGGCCGTGATCTCGCTGGCCGGCATCGTTTACAGCCGCTCGATGCGGGTGGCCGGCGACAAGATGGACGAGGCCATCATCCAGTACATCAAGCGCAAGTACAATCTTCTCATCGGCGAGCGCACCGCCGAGATCATCAAGACCACCATCGGCAACGCCTATCCCAACCCGAAGGACCTCGAAACCATCGAGGTCAAGGGCCGCGACCTGGCCTCGGGCATCCCCAAGATTCTTTCGATCGATTCGGAGGAGATTCGCGTGGCGATTTCAGAGCAGGTCGACGCGATCGTGGAAACGGTCAAGATCGCGCTGGAGCAGACCCCTCCGGAACTGTCCGCCGACATCGTCGACCGGGGCATCGTCCTGACCGGGGGCGGCGCCCTGCTCAAGAATCTCGACAAGCTGCTCAGAGAGGAAACCAGCCTGCCGATCACCGTCACCGAAGACCCCCTGTCCACGGTTGCCCTCGGTGCCGGAAGAGCACTCGACAGCCTCGAAATACTCAAACGTGTTCTGATAAATTAGGATCATGTTTTCAAAGAGAATGGTGGTGATCGTTGGCGTCTTTTTCCTGATCGTCGCCAACATCGTGATCCTGTTCATATCCAGCAACCGCGTTCCCTCCCAGGGCATCGGGCGGGCGGCGCTCTTTCTGGTCGCGCCGGTTCAGGACCTCGTTGCGACCAGCATCCAGACGGCGCGCAATGTCTGGCAAAGCTATTTCATGCTGGTGGCGACCGCCGAGGAAAACGCCCGGCTGGCGGCGGAGCTGCAGCGGGCGAATGCGCGCAACAGCCAGTGGCACGAAATGGAACTTTCCAACACCCGGCTGCGGCGCCTGCTCGATTTCAAGGTGTCCCTGGAGATCCCTTCCGTGGCGGCCGAGGTCATCGGTATGGACCCTTCGCCCTGGTACCGGGCCGTCATCATCAACAAGGGCAGCCGCGACGGGGTACGCAAGGGGTTGCCGATCGGGATTCCCGAAGGCATCGCCGGGCAGGTGATCGACGTGTCGCCCGCCTACGCCAAGGTGATGCTGATCACCGATCGCAACAGCGCCGTGGATGCCCTGGTCGAGCGCACCCGCGCGCGCGGCATCATAAAAGGTGACTCGTCCGACAGCTGCGTGTTCGAGTACGCCCTGCGCAAGGACGAGGTCAAAATCGGCGACAAAATCGTGGCTTCGGGGCTCGACGGGGTTTTTCCGAAGGGCATGCCGATCGGCGAGGTATCGGGCGTGGTCAGGCGCTCGGCCGGCATTTTCCAGGAAGTCAGCGTGACGCCCTACGTCGATTTCGAAAAAATCGAGGAAATGCTGGTCCTGCTCAAACCGCCGACGGACCAGCCGGCCGGTCCGCAATGACCTATGTTTTTTACACTGTCGTGAGCCTGTTTCTGATCGTGCTCCAGACGGTCATCCTGCCCGATCTGCCGGTATTGAACAGCGTCTTCGACCTGACGGCGATGTTCGTGATCTACCTCGGCCTGCTGCGCGGTGCGCGCGAAAGCCTGCCGGTCGTGCTTCTGCTGGGCGTGATCATGGATAATCTTTCCGGCGCCCCGTTCATGGTCTTTACCACCACCTATTTCTGGCTCTACGTCTGCGTGCGCTGGCTCACCCGGATTCTGCAGGTCGGCATGCGCTTTCGGCTGGCGTTTATCGTGGTGGCCGGAATCCTGCTCGAAAACCTGATTTTCATTCTGGCGTTCGGCGGGATGGACGCACTCAGGCAGGTGCCGTCCCCGACCCTGGCCAAGGTTTTGCCGCGCCTGCTCTGGGCCCTCGTTTTCGGACCGATCCTGATCCTGATGCTCGCGCGGGTGCACCGGGTCTGGGACCGGCGGGTGCGGGATTTGTTCGTCCGCCGGTCGGATTCGATCAGCAGCCGTGCGGTCAGGTGACCGGGAAACACACTGTGGAAAAGTATCTTAAAACCGCCGATACCGATTGGTACAAGCAGCGCATTATCGGGGTCATCCTGGTGGTGGTCACCTGCATGACCGTTCTATTCGTGCGCCTTTTTTTCCTGCAGGTGATCAAGGGCGAGGAGTACCGCCGTCTTTCGGAAAACAACAGCATCCGCCTGCAGCGCATCGAACCCTTCAGGGGCATTATTTTCGATCGCACCGGCAGCATGATGGTCGACAACCGGCCCTCCTTCGACCTGAGCATCATTCCGCGCGACGCCAAGCCGGTGGAAGAGACCCTGGCGCGCCTGTCACGCTACCTGGACGTGCCGGTCGCCGAACTCAGACAGGAGGTCGAGAGCCGCAAGGCTGCGTTTTCGGTCAAACCGGTGCCCCTGATCCAGGACATCGGCCGCGACAACCTGGCCCTTGTCGAGGTGCATCGCTACGACCTGCCGGGCATCGATGTCAACGTCAAGCCCCTGCGGCACTACCTGAACAATCAGAGCGCCTCGCACCTGCTGGGCTATCTGGGCGAAATCAGCCCGCATGAGTTGACCAGCGGTCGGTATGCGGACCTCAGAAGCGGCGATCTGATCGGTAAAAATGGTATCGAAAGGGTCCTCGAAACGTATTTGCGGGGCAAGAGCGGCGGGCGCCAGGTCGAGGTCAACGCCACCGGCCAGGTCGTCAGGGTCCTGGAAACCGTTCCGGCAACGCCCGGATGCAACATTTACCTGACCATCGATTCGGAGCTTCAAAAAAAGACCGAAGAGCTGCTGGAAGGCGTCACCGGCGCGGCGGTGGCCATCGAACCCGCGACCGGTCAGATCCTGGCGCTGGTCAGCAGCCCCAATTTCGACCAGAACGTTTTTGTCAGCGGCTTGTCGCAAGAGCAGTGGCTCGACTTCGTTTCCGATCCCACCAAGCCCCTGACCAACCGCGCCATCCAGGGCGAGTACCCCCCGGCCTCGACCTACAAGATCTTGACGGCGATCGCCGGGCTGGAAGAAGGGGTCATCAACGAAAAAACCACTTTCTGTTGTCCGGGTTCCTATCGCTACCGGGGCCGCGATTACCGCTGCTGGAAAAGGGGCGGACACGGCTGCGTCAACGTCGTTCAGGCGATCGCGCAGTCCTGCGACGTGTTCTTTTATCAGGTGGGCCTGGCGGTGGGCGTCGACCGGCTGGCCTGGTATGCCAAGGCGGCCGGCCTGGGGAACCCGACCGGCATCGATTTGAGCCACGAGGCCAACGGACTGATACCGACCGCGGCCTGGAAAAAACGCCGGACCGGCGTCGAGTGGCAGGAGGGCGAGACGCTCTCGATTGCCATCGGCCAGGGGTTCAACCTGGTCACGCCGCTGCAGATGGCGGTCATGACCGCCTCGATCGCCAACGGCGGCACGCGCTACCAGCCGCAGATCCTGATGAAGATCGAGTCCGCGGGCGGCGAGAGCGTCAAGGTGCTCGACCCGGTGGTCACCGGGCGCCTGCCCATCAGCGAAAAGACCCTGTCCCTGGTCAGAAAAGGACTGCGCGAGGTGGTCAGCGGGGACCGGGGCACGGCCAAGGGGGCGCGCCTGTTCGATGTGCCGGTCAGCGGCAAAACCGGGACGGCCCAGGTCGTCGGGCGCAAGGAGGACGAGACCGAGAAGCCGCCGCCGCCGCCCGACCACCTCAAGGACCACGCCTGGTTCGTGTCCTTTGCGCCCTCGGATGACCCGAAGATAGCGATTGCGGTTGTCGTCGAGCACGGTGAACACGGATCGGGGGCCGGCGCGCCGATCGCCCGGGAAATGATCAAGACCTACCTGCTGCGGGACCGTTTGAAGCCGGCGGCCCCGATGGTGGCCCAGCACACGCCGCGGCGCGCGGGCGCCAAAGCCGTGCCGGCCGACGAGACCGCCGACGGCGAAAACGGGATCGCCCGGGAGGAGTGAATGTTCGACCGCAAATTTGTCCAATATTTCGACTGGGGCCTGCTCGGCCTGGCCGTCGTGCTCGGCGGGCTCGGGCTGACCACCCTCTACAGCGTGGTCAGCGCCGATGCGATGACGCTCGAGAAAACCCTTTATTTCAAGCAGCTGCTCTGGTTCTGCGGCGGCCTGGGAATGATGGCCATCACCTGCCTGGTGAATTACAAGCTGCTGGATCGCTACGCCTTTGCCGTCTACATCGGCTGTCTGGCGACCCTGGTCGCCGTTTTGCTGGTCGGAAAATATGTCGGCGGCTCCAAGCGCTGGCTGGTCCTGGGTCCGGTCTCGGTGCAGCCCTCGGAAATGGCCAAGCTCGTTATCATCATCGTTTTGGCGCGCTACTATTCCAAAAACGCCTACACCCGGGGCTTCACGCTGCGCGATCTGTTTACCCCGGCGGCGCTGGTGCTGGCGCCCGTGGCCCTGATCATCCGGCAGCCCGACCTGGGCACCGCCCTGCTGCTGGTGATCATCGCCGGTTCCATGACCCTGTTCGCCAAGATCGAAAGACGCTCGCTGCTCACGCTGCTGGCCGTCGGCGTGGTCTCCGTGCCCATGGTCTGGTTCATTCTGAAGGAGTATCAGAAACAGCGCATCCTGACGTTTCTGGACCCCGACCGCGATCCCCTGGGTGCGGGATACCACATCATCCAGTCCAAGATCGCCATCGGCTCCGGGATGCTGGCCGGCAAGGGCTACTTGAAAGGCACCCAAAATGCGCTGTCCTTCCTGCCGGAGCAGCACACCGACTTCATATTTTCCGTCTTCGCCGAGGAATGGGGCTTTCTGGGATGCGCGATTCTGATCCTCGTTTTCCTGCTGCTGATCGTCTGGGGGCTGAACGTGGCCTACAGCTGCCGGGACCCGTTCGGCAACCTCCTGGCGGTGGGGATCTCGGCCATGATCTTCTGGCAGGTGTTTGTCAACATCGGCATGGTCATGGGGCTGATGCCGGTGGTCGGGGTGCCCCTGCCGTTCATCAGTTACGGCGGCTCCTCGATCGCCACGATGATGGTCTCTATCGGGCTGCTCATCAACGTGAGCATGCGGCGCTTCACCCTGGAATGACGGCGGCGCAGCGCCGGCAGCCCGGTCACCGGCGCCGGCAAGCCGCCTGAAGCGCTGCCTTTTCCATCAATTTTCAACCTCTCGGGAGACGACCGACTCATGCGAAAAAAGGGAGTGAAGACCGATTCGATATCGACATTCGTGGGGCCCGATGCCGGTCTGGAAGGGGTGCTGACCTTTCAGGGCACCATTCGGCTCGACGGCACCGTCAAGGGCAAAATCACCAGCGGCGACGGCACGCTGATCGTCGGCGAGCAGGCCGTCGTCGACGCCGAAATCGTGGTGGGGTCCGCCGTCGTCATGGGACGGCTGACCGGCACCGTTACCGCCAGCGATCGCATCGAAATCTATCCGCCCGGCCGGATAACCGGCGACATTCAAGCCCCGGTCGTCACCATCGAAGAGGGCGGGTTTTTCAACGGCCGCTGCACGATGACCCCGCGCCTGGAAACCGTTCAAAAAACCAGGCTCCTGCCGCAAAAAGAAGTTTCCGATCCCCGGGCGATCGCCAAATAAAAATTTTCAAAAAACCTTTGACAACCGTTTGTGGCGGATGGTATAGACCGCGCGAGTCGAAATGGATTGTCGCATTTTCTCCAATATTTAAACTCAATTACATCCCAATCCCGCTCCCGTGATGGAGGATTTCCCATGAAGTGTGCTGTCGGTAAGCAGAGGATGCCATTCCTGTCACCCATCGTTGCGGCACTGCTGCCTTTTACGGCCACCGGCTCGGTCTTCGCCGCGGAAGGCGGCGGTGGCCTGACCGTCATTCCCGACTGGACCTTCCTGCTGCAGATGGCCAATTTTCTCTTCCTGATCTGGATCCTGAACCTGATTTTGTACAAACCGATCCGCAACGTGCTGCGGCGTCGGCAGCAGAAAGTGTCGGGTATGGAGGAGAGCATTGCCTCGGCCCGCAAGGATGTGACCGACAAGGAAGATGCTTTCATGGCGGCCATCCGGGATGCACGGGCAAAAGGGATGAAGAAAAAAGAAGCCCTGATGACCGAGGCGACCGAAGAAGAAAAGCGGATCATCGCCAAAATCAATGCGAAGGCTCAAGCGGACCTGGCTGCGGTGCGTGAGAAGATCGCCGCGGAAGCCGAGGCGGCCAGAAGGTCCCTGATGCAGGAAATCGACAGTTTCGCCGAGGCCATCGGCCACAAAATATTGGGGAGGGCGCTCTGATGAAAATACCTGGTTCGGGCCGCAAAGGCCTTTTCGGCGCCCGCCGAACGGCGGGCCTGCTGGTCGCGGCGGTTGTTTTGCTGCTGTGCATCGGCGGCGGCGCTATGGGGGCCACCGAAGGTGAACACGGCAGCGGGCATCCCGCCACGCCCGCCAAGAGGTGGGTGGCCACGGATACCTACAAGGTGATGAACTTCGCCGTTCTGGCCATCGCCCTGGTCTTTTTGCTGCGCAAGCCGGTCAAGCAGGCTCTCGGTGACCGCATTCAAGGCATCAGAGACCAGCTCAGCGAACTGGAGGCCAAGAAGGCGGCCGCCGAAGAAGAACTGGCCAAATACAATCAGAAGTTCCAGAAGCTGGATCAGGAAGCCGAAAAACTCATTGCCCAATACGTGCAGCAGGGCGAGGAAGCCAAGGTCCGGATTCTCCAGGAGGCGGAAGCCGCGGCCGACAAGCTTCAGGAACAGGCCCACCGGAACATCGAGCACGAATTCAAAAAGGCGCGGGTGGATCTGCAGGCCGACGTGCTGGACAAAGCCCTGGCCAAGGCCGAAGAGATGATCCGGGACCGGATATCGGACGGGGACCAGGAACGATTGGTGGATGACTATCTATCGAAGGTGGAGGCATAATGAAAAATTTGGCGATCGCACGGCGTTATGCCAAAGCTCTGCTGCTCATCGGCAAGGAAGACGGTCAGGCGGACGGTTATCGGGATGAACTCTCGGCGGTCGCGGGGCTGATCGCCGAAGACCAGGCCCTGGACCAGGCCCTGTCAAATCCCCTTTACGATTCCGAGGGCCGCCGGCGCGTGCTGACGACCGTGATCGAACGACTGGGCCTTTCGCGGGTGATGTCCTCTTTTTTGACGCTGCTCTTCGACAAGCGCCGGCTCGGTTTCATCGGCCAGATCAGCCAGTTTTACGAGAAAATGGCCGATGAACTCAAAGGCGTTGCCCAGGCCAGCCTGGTTTCGGCCACCGAGCTTTCGGCCGAAACCGTCGAAAAGATTCGTGACGCCCTGTCCCAGAGGACAGGTAAGGATATCGTTTTGAAGGTTGAACAGGATCCGAGTCTGATCGGCGGTATCGTGACCCGGATCGGTGACCTCGTTCTGGACGGAAGCATAAAGTCACAACTGGCCAACATGAGAGAATCTTTAAAAAGGGGTGAGAGTGCCTAATGGAACTAAGAGCTGAAGAAATAAGTCAGATTATCAAAGAGCAGATTACCGATTACGACAAAAAGGTCGAACTCAGCGAAACCGGTGTGGTCCTGTCGGTCGGTGACGGCATTGCCCGGGTTTACGGTCTCGACAAGGTGATGGCCCTGGAACTGGTGGAATTTACCGGCAATGTCCTCGGGCTGGTCCTCAACCTTGAAGAAGACAACGTGGGTGTCGCGATCATGGGCGAGGACATCCACATCAAGGAAGGCGACATCGTCAAGCGCACCGGGCGCATCGCGCAGGTGCCGGTCGGCGAAGCGGTCCTGGGCCGCGTGGTTTCGGCCGTCGGCGAGCCGCTCGACGGCAAGGGACCCATCGACGCCAAGGAGTTTCGGCGGGTCGAGATGGTCGCCCCGGGCGTCATCGCCAGAAAAAGCGTGCACGAACCGTGCTACACCGGCTTGAAGGCCATCGATGCCATGACCCCGGTCGGCCGCGGTCAGCGCGAGCTGATCATCGGCGACCGTCAGATCGGCAAGACCGCCTGCGCGATCGATGCGATCCTGGCCCAGAAGGACACCGACGTCTACTGCATCTACGTCGCCTGCGGCCAGAAGAAATCCACGGTGGCCCAAGTGCACGCGGTGCTCGAGAAATACGGCGCCATGGAATACACCACCGTCATCGCCGCCTGCGCCAGCGACCCGGCCACCCTGCAATATGTCGCCCCGTATGCCGGCTGTGCCATGGGTGAATATTTTCGTGACACCAAGCGCCATGCCCTGATCATCTACGACGATCTCTCCAAGCAGGCGGCCGCCTACCGCCAGGTGTCCCTGCTTCTCAGGCGGCCACCCGGCCGCGAAGCCTATCCGGGCGATATTTTCTACAACCACTCGCGGCTGCTCGAGCGCGCCGCCAAGCTGAACGACGAGTTGGGGGCCGGCTCCCTGACGGCGCTGCCCATCATCGAGACCCAGGCCGGCGACGTGTCCGCCTACATCCCGACCAACGTGATTTCAATCACCGACGGGCAGATTTACCTCGAACCCGGCCTGTTCTTCGCCGGTGTGCGGCCGGCCATCAACGTCGGGCTCTCGGTATCGCGCGTCGGCGGTGCGGCGCAGGTCAAGGCCATGAAACAGGTGGCCGGCACCCTGCGGCTCGACATGGCCCAGTATCGCGAACTCGAGGCCTTCGCGGCGTTCGGCAGCGACCTGGACAAGGCCACGCAGCAGCAGCTGACCCGTGGCGCCCGCCTGGTGACCATCCTCAAGCAGCCCCAGTATCAGCCGCTGCCCATGGAAAAGCAGGTGACTATCCTGTTTGCCGGCACGCGCGGATTCCTGGACAAGTACCCGCTGGATGTTCTGGCCAAGTACGAGGCCGGTCTCTATCCCTTCATGGAAGAAAGATTTCCGAAGGTTTTCGCCGATCTGAAAGAAAAACAGGCCTTCGACGACGATCTGACCAACCAGATGACCGAAGCGCTGAAAGCCTACGACGAGGAGTTCAAAGACACGATAAAATAAGAATTCGAAACCGGAGAATTTGAAACCCGCTTTCAGTCTTGCCGTTGTCGCCAGGCAAAGAAAACAGGAACGATCCGTTGTGCGGGTTTCAAATTTCAAGTTTCCGGTTTCGCAACCGTATAGAGGCGGATTCAGATGCCAAGACTAAAAGATGTCCTCAATAAAATCCAGGCGGTTAAAAAGACCAAACAGATCACCAAGGCGATGAACATGGTGGCCGCCTCGCGGCTGCGCGGCGCACAGACCAAGATGGAAGCCTTTCGGCCGTACGCCGGCAAGTTTGCCGAAGTCCTGGGAAGTCTGGCCGAACGGGCCGGCGAGGAAGCCAACCCGCTGCTGGTGCCGCGCGAGAGTGTGAAAAAAGTTCACGTTCTCCTGTGCACCTCCGACCGGGGTCTTTGCGGCGGCTTCAATGCCAATCTCACCCACAAGGCCGATGCGTTTCTCAAGGAAAAGACGGCTCAGGGAATCGACGTCTCCTTCACCGCCTTCGGCAAAAAAGGGCGCGACTGGCTGCGAAACAGCAAATTGACCATCGTCGAGCAGCACATCGGCATCGTGGGGTCCACCTTCGGTTTCAACGTTGCGATAACAGAGGGCCGCAAACTCGTCAGTCTCTATCTCGACGGCACCTACGACGAAGTCCACATCGTGTATGCCGAATTTCTGAGCATGGCCCGGCAGATCCCCGTCATCAAGCAGCTGCTGCCGATTCCGCCCATTGCGGCGGCGGAAACCGCCGAGGGTGAAGAGGCGCAGTACCTGGCCGAACACATCGCCGAGCCCTCGCCCGAGGACCTTCTGGACGAAATGCTGCCGCGCAATATCTACGTTCAGATTTACAGCGCGCTGCTCGAAACCTCGACCAGCGAACACGCGGCCCGCATGATGGCCATGGACAATGCCACCAAGGCCTGCAACGACATGATCGAAAGTCTGACACTGGCCTACAACAAGGCGCGCCAGGCGGCTATCACGGCCGAATTGATGGACATCGTCGGCGGCGCCGAGGCCCTCAAGGGATAAGAACACCACTTTGCCTATATCGTTAACAGGAGGTCGTTTCGATGGGAGAAAACACTGGTAAACTATTGCAGGTCATGGGACCGGTCGTCGACGTGGAGTTCGAGCAGGGCAAGCTGCCGACGATTTACACCGCACTGACGATTACAAACCCGGCCATCGACGAGAGAGAGGACAACCTGGTGGTCGAGGTGGCCCAGCATCTCGGTGACAACGTCGTGCGCTGCATCGCCATGGACGTCACCGACGGTCTGGTGCGCGGCATGCCGGTCAAGGATACCGGAAACCCGATCATGATGCCGGTCGGCGAGGCCGGTCTCGGGCGCGTTCTGAACGTCGTGGGTCGTCCCGTGGACGGGCTGGGGCCCGTCAGCCAGGAAAAAATGATGCCGATTCACCGCCAGGCCCCCAAGTTCACCGAGCAGGACGTCACCGTGCGGGTCCTGGAAACCGGGGTCAAGGTCATCGATCTGCTGGTGCCGTTTCCCCGCGGCGGCAAAATGGGGATGTTCGGCGGTGCCGGCGTGGGCAAGACCGTCATCATGATGGAGATGGTTCACAATATCGCCATGCAGCACGGCGGCATCTCGGTGTTCGCGGGTGTCGGGGAAAGAACCCGCGAAGGAAATGACCTCTATCACGAAATGAAGGACTCCGGGGTCCTGCCCAAGGCGGCGCTGATCTACGGTCAGATGACCGAACCGCCCGGCGCCCGCGCGCGCGTGGCCCTTTCGGCCCTGACGGCGGCCGAGTACTTTCGCGACGAGGAAGGCCAGGACGTGTTGATCTTCATCGACAACATTTTCCGTTTCACCCAGGCCGGCTCCGAAGTCTCGGCCCTTCTCGGCCGCATGCCCTCGGCGGTCGGTTACCAGCCGACGCTGGCGGTCGATTTGGGCGAACTCCAGGAGCGCATCACCTCCACCGACAAGGGTTCCATCACGGCGGTTCAGTGCGTGTACGTGCCGGCCGACGATCTCACCGACCCGGCGCCCGCCACCACCTTCGCCCACCTCGACGGCACCGTGGTGCTCTCGCGGCAGATCGCCGAACTCGGGATCTATCCGGCGGTGGACCCGCTCGACTCGACCTCCCGGATCCTGGATGCGAACTACATCGGGGACGACCACTACCAGACGGCGCGCCAGGTCCAGCAGATTCTGCAGAAATACAAGGAGCTGCAGGACATCATCGCCATTCTGGGCATCGAAGAGCTTTCCGATGAAGACAAGATCACCGTCGCGCGCGCCCGCAAGATCCAACGGTTCCTGTCCCAGCCCTTCCACGTCGCCGAAGCCTTCACCGGCAAGGCCGGCAAGTACGTCAAGATCGAGGACACCGTGCGCAGTTTCAAGGAAATCTGCGAGGGTAAATACGACCACATTCCGGAGCAGTCCTTCTATATGAAAGGCGGCATCGAGGAAGTGGTCGAAGACGCCAAGAAAAGGGAAGAGGTTGCCTAACAGAGGGGACGGATCATGGCTGAAAAAATTAGACTGGAAGTCGTTACCCCCGAAAGAATCGCCGTCAGCGAGGACGTCAAGATCGTTGCGGCACCGGGGACCCTCGGTGAATTCGGTGTCCTCAGCGGCCACACACCGTTCATGACGACCTTGAAAACCGGCACCATCCGCTATACGGATGCCGACGGCGTCGAGCGCTTCGTCTTCATCAGCGGCGGGTTCGCCGAAGCCCTGCCCAACAAGGTGACCATTCTGGCCGAATCCGCCGAGCGGCGGCGCGACATCGATCTCGAACGGGCCATGGCGGCTCTCGAGCGCGCGCAACAGCGTATGGCGGAAGACCGCAAGAAAGACACCATCGATTTCACCCGCGCCCGCGCCGCGCTCGAACGGGCCTTGCAGCGGGTCAGGCTGGCCGAATCGCGCAAGAGATAGCCGTTGTAAGCTGTTACTTAAAAAGGATGACCATCCGAAAGGGTAAACCGGCTTTGTGGGTTTGCCCTTTCTTATCTTGAAAGGAACCGATGCAGCCCGATAACGAGACGATTGCGGTCGTCATTCTGGCGGCGGGCCTGGGTACCCGGATGAAATCGGACAAGGCCAAGGTGTTGCACGAGGTCTGCGGCCGCCCGATGATCCTTTACGTCGTGGAAACCGCCGCCAAGGTGGCCGGCGAAAATGTCATCCTGGTTGTCGGTCACCAGGCCCAGCAGGTGCGGGACGCGGTTGGCCGCAGCGCCCGGGTTCGCTACGCCCTGCAGGAGCGCCAGCTCGGCACCGGGCATGCCGTGCGCTGCGCCCTGACCGATGTTCCCGAAGATTGCGGGCAGGTTCTGATTTTGTGCGGAGACGTTCCGCTGATCCGGGAACAGACGCTGCGCCGGCTGATCGCCGATCATTGCGCTCAACGGCGCGATGTCACGGTCCTGGCCATGGAACTCGAAAATCCGACCGGCTACGGTCGCATCATCCGCGCCGACGCCGGCCAGGTGGTGGCCATCGTCGAGGAAGCCGATGCATCGCCGGATCAGCGCGCCATCAGAACCGTCAACACCGGCATCTATTGTGCGACTAAATCCTTTCTGACGCGCGCCTTGAATGCCATCGACAGTGACAACGCCCAGCATGAACTCTATCTGACCGATATCGTGGGGGTCGGCCATCGTGCCGCCGACCGGGTGGGGGCGATGGTCGCGGCCGATGCGCGGGAGTTTCGCGGCATCAATTCACGTGACGACCTGCTGGCCGTCGAAAGCCTCATGACGCCGCGCTCCACCATTTAACTTGACTTTTTCCGTCATCATGGATTATAAATCGACAAACATATCGAGGTGAAAGATTGGACAACGAACAGATCATAAAACAGTTTGATGAAATCGACCGTAAAATCGAGCGGATGATCGAAGTTTACAGATCCAGTGAGGCGAAGAACCTGGAACTCACGAACAAAATCGAGAAATTAGAGGAGGAGCTTCAAAGTAAGGCTGAAGTGGAGAAAAACTATCAAGAGGAAAAGACCTTGATCCGGTCGAAAATTGACAACCTGCTGGCCAGGTTGGGGGATCTAACGGATCAATGATGGCGGCCGGTCAGGATGAAGGTGCGGAAAGGGCGGTGACGCTTTTTTGGAACAACTCGTTACCATAGAATTGTTTGGGCAGCCATACACGTTTAAAACCCAGTCGGAACTGAGTCAGGCGAAGGAGGTCGCCGATCTCCTGGTAAGAGAGGTCACCAAGGTTGCCGATTACTACCCCAACAAGTCTACAAAAATGAACCACGTCACCATCATGATCCTTGCCGCACTCAATATTGCCCAGGAGTATTTGGAACTGGAAAAAAATCGATCGCATTTCATCGCCACCCTTTCGGACCGTTCGGCGGAAATGATCCGCAAGCTCGACGGCTGTTTTATGGAACCCGACAGCGCCGAATCCTACCGGCTGCAAGCGGGGACGTAGCACCAATATCCTGGAAAATCTTTTACCATCCCACGAACCTCTCGTGGCGCTCGAAAGAAGGGTTTTTCCTACCGGCCCGCCGGCTTGATTTCGCCTTACTTGAGTCGCATTATCTGGTTGTCGACCCCTGCCGTGTTCGTGATTGGAAGATGTTCTTTGTCCCAACACCAACGCACCGGGGGCTATCGCTGGTTTCGGTGTGCACATTCCGGTATCGCACCGGAAAAGCCTGAAGAAACCAAATGGCGCCCACTTTGAACCAATGGTTCAAAGAACCTGACAACACGGCACAGTGGCAGGGGTCCTCACCCGGTATTCATCGACGTCATCCCCGTTTTGGGCCGACCGGCTGCAGCTCACGTGCGCTGAAGCGGTAGCGCTCTCAAGGGGCCTTCGTTGCACGAGCGCCGGAATCGACATCCTGCCGGATTACCGAAGCGGCTTGCCTTTGTGTCCTCCTCGATCACATCACACGATTAAATATGGCTCTCATCTGACGCTGCGACTTCAGGCTTCAGGAAACCTGTTTTGGCAAGGCCGGAGGCAGGCGGCTGTGGCAGCACATACGCCGCCGACCGGCAGCACAGCCCAAAGCGTTATCCTGACGCCGATACCGGCCACCCGGCTTGGATGCGTCGCGGATATCTTGCGTCAACGTGTTGCAATAGACCTGCTGCTGCCGCCGAATGACTTTCGGCCTGAATACCGGGGAGACGATATATGGACGCATTTTACCTGCTGATCGGCGTTATTTTTTTTGGCGCGGGGTTCGGGGTTGCCTTTTACGTCAAGGGCCAGAAGCTGACCCGCAAGATCAAGGACGCCGAGGCGGAGGCGGCTAAAATCCGCGAGGAGGCCCAGCGGCATTCCGAGTCCCTGCTCAGGGAAGCCGATATCGAAGTGAAGGACAAGCTTTTCAAAATGAAAAGCGATTTCGATACCGAAACCAAGGAAACCCGCGCCGAACTCGGCAACCGGGAGAAGAGGCTGCTTCAAAAGGAAGAGCACATCGATCGCCGGGCCGAACAGGTCGAGAAACGCGAACAGGACATCGGGCGGCTGGAAAAGGAGATGTCGCATCGCAGCGAGCAAATCGAGGCGAACGAAAAAAAATTCCACGACCTGGTTGAAGAAGAAAAGCGGCAACTCGAGAAAATTTCGGGGCTGACGGCCGAACAGGCCAAGGAACTGCTGATCCGGGCGATGGAAAACGAAGCGCGCTACGAGGGGGCCAAACTGATCAAGCGGATCGAAAACGAAAGCCGTGAGGCCGCCGACAAGAAGGCCAAAAAAATCATTGCCACGGCTATTCAGCGCTACGCGGGCGATTTCGTCGCCGAGCGGACGGTTTCGGTGGTCCAGTTGCCCAACGATGAGATGAAGGGGCGCATCATCGGCCGGGAGGGGCGCAACATCCGCGCCCTGGAAGCGGCGACGGGTATCGATCTCATCATTGACGATACGCCCGAAGCCGTTATTCTCTCGGGTTTCAATCCCGTCAGGAGGGAAGTCGCGCGCATCGCGCTGACCCGGCTCATTTCCGATGGCCGCATTCATCCGGCCCGCATCGAGGATGTGGTCAAGAAGGTCGGCCAGGAAGTCGATCAGGCCATCAAAGAGGCCGGCGAACAGGCCGCTTTCGACCTGGGCGTCCACGGCATCCACATCGAACTGATCAAGTACATCGGCCGTTTGAAATACCGCACCAGCTACGCTCAAAACGTCTTGCAGCATTCGGTGGAAGTGGGGTTTCTGTGCGGCATCATGGCGGCCGAACTGGGCTTGAACCAGAAACAGGCCCGGCGCATGGGGCTGCTGCACGATATCGGCAAGGCCATCGATCATGAAGTCGAAGGCCCGCACGCCATCATCGGGTCCAAACTGGCCAAGAAATTCAACGAATCGCCCAAGGTCGTGCACGCCATCGCCGCCCACCATGAAGACGTGCCGCCCAACTCGGTTTATTCGGTCCTGGTGCAGGCCGCCGACGGCTTGTCGGGCGCGCGGCCCGGGGCCCGCAAGGAGATGCTCGAAAACTACATCAAGCGTCTCGAAGACCTCGAGGGCATCGCCAATTCCTTTACGGGAGTGGCCAACACGTATGCCATTCAGGCGGGACGCGAGCTGCGGGTCATCGTGGAAAGCGACAAGATCACCGACGAGAATTCAACGCTGCTGTGCCGGGATATCGCCAAGAAAATCGAGGAATCGTTGACATTTCCAGGCCAGATAAAGGTGATGGTGATCCGCGAAACGCGGGCCGTCGAGTTCGCCAATAAATAGGGCTGCGCGGCGGGGGTTCCGGGTTCTACAGGCTTTGCGATGTCGAGTTCCAGTCATCGTGATTTATCCGGTATTGCGGTTTGTAATTTCTTTCCGGGAGCTTGGTGGTTTCTTACGTGATCGGACGGGACGGCCGGCGACAGGGCTGAACCCCGAACCGCTCAACCCAAAGTCTCTTTTCATACCCATAGGAGCGACCGATGGCCAATGTTCTCGATATCCTGCGCGCGCGCGGGTTCATCGACCAGACGACCCATGACACGGAACTCTACGATTTGCTGTCGAACGCGCCGGCCACCTGCTATATCGGCTTCGACCCGACGGCATCGAGCCTGCACATCGGCAGTCTGGTGCCGATCATGTCACTGGCCCACATGCAGCGCAGCGGTCACCGCCCGATCGCCCTGGTCGGCGGCGGCACGGGCCTGGTGGGCGACCCGAGCGGCAAGACTGAAATGCGGCAGCTCCTGACCCCGGAATTGGTGAATGAAAACGCCGTCGGGATCAAAAATCAACTGGCACGCTTCATCGACTTTTCCAGCGGCCGGGCCTTGATGCTGAACAATGCCGACTGGCTCACCCGGCTGGAGGTCATTCCTTTCCTGCGCGACATCGGTCGCCATTTTTCCGTCAACCGGATGCTGAAGGCCGAAAGTTACCGCCTGCGGCTCGACTCGGACGAAGGGTTGAATTTTATCGAATTCAACTACATGCTGCTGCAGGCCTACGATTTTCTGGAACTCTTCGACCGCTGCGGCTGCCGGTTGCAGATGGGCGGCAGCGACCAGTGGGGCAACATCGTCGCCGGCATCGAACTGATTCGACGGGTGCGGCAGGAGGCGGCCTTCGGCATCACCTTTCCGCTCATTACCACCAGCAGCGGTGCCAAGATGGGAAAAACCGCGGCCGGTGCCGTCTGGCTGGATCCCGGCAGAACATCGCCCTACGAGTACTACCAGTACTGGATCAACATCGATGACCGGGATGTCCACCGGTTCCTCGCGCTCTACACGTTTTTGCCGATGGCGGAAATCGACGCGGTGCATCGCCTGGACGGCGCCGGTTTAAACAGCGCCAAAACAATCCTGGCCTTCGAGACGACGGCCCTGGCCCACGGTGAGGCGCAAGCCGTGCTGGCCTACCACAAGAGCGTCACCAATTTCGGCGCGCGCCGGGTGCCGCCGACGATTTTACCCGGCAGCCGGATCCATGCCGCGGGCGGACCCAACGCGGTTGTGGACGGCGGTGAAGCAGGCGGCGGCCAGCCGCCGAAAGCCGATGCGGTCATCGACCGGGATGAGCTGCGCGACGGCATTCCGGCCTTTAAACTTTTTCAGCGGGTGGGACTGGCCGCTTCGGGTGCCGCGGCCCGGCGGTTGATCGAACAGGGCGGCGCCTACCTGAACACGGATCGAATCGATGTCTTCGACCGCGCGATCACCGACGCGGACCTGGATGAAAACGACATTCTGATTCTCAGGTCCGGCAAGAAGCGCTACTGCAGGCTCAGGGCCCGTACGGGCTGAAAACCGGTGCCGGTGATCCGATTCCGACCCCGGGTCCTGCTCGCGGAGCCGCCGACCGTCCGGAAAGGACTGAAACCGAAAAATGTTCCGATATTCCAATGTCTTAAACCGGCAGCCGGACGAGATGCACCGACAGTCGAAACGGCCGGTGGTTTTTGGGCGGACCCTTGATCGGACGGTTAAATTTTTTTGGCAAACAGAACTTTTGCCTTGACAGACCAAAGGTTAAAGACTACATTGCCCTGATCGTTTCAAGGAGGGTTTGGAACCGAAAACGTTCTGAATAAAAAAAAGCCCGACAGTGATTTTTTTCTTGACAAGATTACAAAATCACCCTATAAGTCGGACTTTCCTGACGAATGAAACGGTCGCTTCCTGCAAGCGACGACTTGATCTTTGAAAACTAAATAGTGACGGAAAACCCGAGTCGGGTACCAATCAATTTGTTGCCGACACTCCGGTGACGGCAGCAGTTATTTTAACTGGAGAGTTTGATCCTGGCTCAGAATGAACGCTGGCGGCGTGCTTAACACATGCAAGTCGCACGAGAACGCTTCAGCTTGCTGAAGCTAGTAAAGTGGCGCACGGGTGAGTAACGCGTGGGTAATCTATCTCTGAATTGGGGATAACATTGCGAAAGCGATGCTAATACCGGATAACATCCATTGAACCTCGGTTTTTTGGATCAAAGGTGGCCTCTACATGTAAGCTACTGTTTGGAGACGAGCCCGCGTACCATTAGCTTGTTGGTAGGGTAACGGCCTACCAAGGCCACGATGGTTAGCTGGTCTGAGAGGATGATCAGCCACACTGGAACTGACACACGGTCCAGACTCCTACGGGAGGCAGCAGTGAGGAATTTTGCGCAATGGGGGAAACCCTGACGCAGCAACGCCGCGTGAGTGATGAAGGCTTTCGGGTCGTAAAGCTCTGTCAAGTGGGAAGAACCCGCGCCGTGCAAATAGTACGGTGCGCTGACGGTACCACTGAAGGAAGCACCGGCTAACTCCGTGCCAGCAGCCGCGGTAATACGGGGGGTGCAAGCGTTATTCGGAATCATTGGGCGTAAAGAGCGCGTAGGCGGTCTTCTATGTCAGGTGTGAAAGCCCGGGGCTCAACCCCGGAAGTGCACTTGAAACTGGGAGACTTGAGTATGGGAGAGGGAAGTGGAATTCCTGGTGTAGCGGTGAAATGCGTAGATATCAGGAGGAACACCGGTGGCGAAGGCGACTTCCTGGACCAATACTGACGCTGAGGCGCGAAGGCGTGGGGAGCAAACAGGATTAGATACCCTGGTAGTCCACGCAGTAAACGTTGAACACTAGGTGTAGCGGGTATTGACCCCTGCTGTGCCGCAGTTAACGCATTAAGTGTTCCGCCTGGGGAGTACGGCCGCAAGGCTAAAACTCAAAGGAATTGACGGGGGCCCGCACAAGCGGTGGAGCATGTGGTTTAATTCGACGCAACGCGAAGAACCTTACCTAGGTTTGACATCCCGGGAATCCCTATGAAAGTAGGGAGTGCCCTTCGGGGAGCCCGGAGACAGGTGCTGCATGGCTGTCGTCAGCTCGTGTCGTGAGATGTTGGGTTAAGTCCCGCAACGAGCGCAACCCCTATCTTTAGTTACCATCATTCAGTTGGGGACTCTAAAGATACTGCCCCGGTCAACGGGGAGGAAGGTGGGGATGACGTCAAGTCCTCATGGCCTTTATGCCTAGGGCTACACACGTGCTACAATGGGCAGTACAAAGGGTTGCAACACCGCGAGGTGAAGCCAATCCCGTAAAGCTGCTCTTAGTTCGGATTGGAGTCTGCAACTCGACTCCATGAAGCTGGAATCGCTAGTAATTGTGGATCAGCACGCCACGGTGAATACGTTCCCGGGCCTTGTACACACCGCCCGTCACACCATGAGAGTTGGTTGTACCAGAAGTTGTCGGGCTAACCCTTCGGGGGAGCAGGCACCTAAGGTATGGCTGATGATTAGGGTGAAGTCGTAACAAGGTAGCCGTTGGGGAACCAGCGGCTGGATCACCTCCTTTCTAAGGATGATTCCAAAAGAACCGTCTCTACGAAAGACCTTATATCCGGCTCGTTCGTCACTATTTAGTTTTGAGGGATCAAGTGCGGCTCTCTGATTTTTGATATCGATAGGCTCAATCGGATTTTGGATTTTGGATGAAGGATTTGGGCGAAAAAGCAATAAACTGTCCGAAATCCGGCATCTGACATCCGAGAAACCGGGGCCTGTAGCTCAGTTTGGTCAGAGCGCACGCCTGATAAGCGTGAGGTCGATGGTTCAATTCCATCCAGGCCCACCAGGATTTTCTGTGGAAGCCTTTTCGGGGGTGTAGCTCAGCTGGGAGAGCGCCTGCCTTGCACGCAGGAGGTCATCGGTTCGAACCCGTTCACCTCCACCAAGCTTTGCATTCCCAACGTCTTTTTCCGAACCGGTTGCCTGTAATCGGAACGGCTCTTTTTTCTCCTTCTCCGATGGGAAGGAGATTGTTCTTTGACAATTTGTTTGTAAACGCGCCGAGAATATGGTCAGCATGATTGTGTCAATTGTTTTGTGGCCAAGCTATTAAGGGCAAACGGTGGATGCCTTGGCGCCAAGAGGCGATGAAAGACGTGGTAAGCTGCGATAAGCTCCGGGGAGCTGCTAAACAAGCTTTGATCCGGGGATTTCTGAATGGGGAAACCCGTTCCGGGTTATGTCGGAACATCTGCAATTGAATCCATAGGTTGCAGAGGTCAACGAGGAGAACTGAAACATCTTAGTATCCTCAGGAAAAGAAAACAACCGTGATTTTCCGAGTAGCGGCGAGCGAAAGGGAAAGAGCCTAAACCGGATGTATGTTAAAGCCCGAAAGCGTTGTATATCCGGTGTCGCGGGGTTCGATCGGACGGAGTTTCGGATCTGTCGGGAAGTTACAAAA
>CAVSIM010000004.1:102500-117937 GCA_963728055.1 uncultured delta proteobacterium
TTTCCCTTCAGCCGTTCCCGCCGCCGGGAGGTTTCCCTGACCGGTGGCGGATCGGACGGCAGGTCTTCGTAATATGGATGCCACAGGTCTCGGGACAAGCGGACGGGCGGCGCGGCGACTGCTCGTGATCGATGACGAGAGCAACATGCGTCACATGCTCGCGGCCATGCTGAAAAATTCCGGCTACGCGGTCGATACGGCCGCCGAAGGCGCCGAGGGCCTGAAAATGCTGGAACAGTCCGGCTACGATTTTGTCCTCTGCGACATCAAAATGCCCAAAATGGACGGCATGACCTTCCTGAAGACCGCCGGCAATCTGATTGCCCGCTCCACCGTGATCATGATGTCGGCGTACGGCAGCATCGAGACGGCCATAGAGGCCATGAAACTCGGCGCCTACGATTACATATCAAAACCCTTCAAGAGTGACGAGGTCACCCTGACCCTTAAAAAAGCCGAAGAGCGCGAGCGGCTGAAAAAAGAGAACAGCTTTCTGCGCGAGCGGATCAGAAACATCCAGGCCGAAAGCCGTTTCAACAGCATGGTGGGACAGAGCAAGCCCATGCAGGCGGTGTTCGACCTGTCGAAAAAGGTCGCCCGGCACAATACCACCGTTTTGATTACCGGCGAGAGCGGTACCGGAAAAGAGTTGATCGCCCGCGGCATCCATTTTTACAGCGAACGCGTCTCCGAGCCGCTCGTGCCGGTCAATTGCGGCGGGATCCCCGAAAATCTGCTCGAAAGTGAAATGTTCGGCTATAAAAAGGGGGCTTTTACCGGCGCGGACCGGGATAAGAGCGGCCTCTTCGAAGCCGCCGCGGGCGGGACGCTGTTTTTGGACGAAATCGGTGAATTGCCCCCGTCTTTGCAGGTCAAGCTGCTGCGGGTGCTGCAGGAGAGCGAGGTCCGGCCGGTGGGCGACCCCAAGACCCATCGGGTCGATGTGCGGGTGATCGCCGCGACGGCCAAGGACCTGGAGGCCGAAATCCGGCGCGGAAGCTTTCGCGAAGACCTGTTTTACCGCTTGAACGTGCTGCGGATTCACCTGCCGCCCTTACGGGATCGCCCCGAGGATATCCCGCCCCTCTGTCAGCTGTTTATCGAGCGCTTCAATCGGGAGTTGAAAAAGAATATCGTCTCGATCGCCCCGGCGGCCATGGCCTCTTTGATGAAGCACTCCTGGCCGGGAAATGTCCGCGAGGTGGAAAACGTGATTCAAAGGGCCGTGGTCCTGGCCGAGCAGGACGCCATCACGCCCGCCGACCTTCCCGAGGGCATCGGCACGACCTCCGCAAAGGGGCCGCCGGCTCCCGGCGGCCAGGGGTTTTCCCTGAAAGAAGCCCAGCGGGACCTCGAAAAAGCCTTCATCTTCAAAGCCCTGACCGAAACCGGTGGAAACCGGACCCGGGCCGCGCGCCTCCTGGAAATAAGCCACCCGTCGCTGCTCAGTAAAATAAAGGCCTACGGGATCGAGCTGTGAGCCGGTTGGGTCGGTTGGGTCTGTTGGGTCTGTTGGGTCTGTTGGGTCCGTTGGGTCGGTTGGGTCCGTTGGGTCTGTTGGGTCTATTGGGTCGGTTGGGTCTGTTGGGTCGGTTGGGTCGGTTGAGTCCATTAGGTCAGTTGGGTCAGTTAAGTCGGTTAGGTCAGTTGGGCCGTTGGGTCCATTGGGTCTATTGGGTCGGTTGAACCCGAGGGGGTTGGGTTTCTGGGATTTATCACGTGCCATCGACCCCCCCCAAAACCTGTAGGGGCGGGCCTGTGTGCCCGCCCTTCCTGTCGATTCGCCTCCGCTCGTGCACGCACCCGGAACCGTCCGAACGCGCAGGGGCGGAAAATTTTTCGCCCTCGCCGGGTCGGTTGGGTCAGTTAAGTCGGTTAGGTCAGTTGGGCCGTTGGGTCCATTGGGTCTATTGGGTCGATTGAACCCGAGGGGGTTGGGTTTCTGGGATTTATCACGTGCCATCGACCCCCCCAAAACCTGTAGGGGCGGGCCTGTGTGCCCGCCCTTCCTGTCGATTCGCCTCCGCTCGTGCAAACACCCAGACCCCGTCCGAACGCGCAGGGGCGAAAAATCTTTTCGCCCTCGCCGGGTCGGTTGGGTCTGTTAGGATCGGTTAGGTCGGTGGGGTCTGTTGGATCGGTTAGGTCGGTTGGGTCGTACGATGGCGAGACAATGGGGTCATGGAGGAATCGAAGGGAGGAGGCCGCACCAGGGGGGGCGTGGCGATCACCGCTGCCGCACGAATCGGCAGCCGGTGCGGGTGATCAATCAGACCGGTTTATCTTGTTTCTCAATTTGCCGGAGCACTTGAACGTCACGACCTTGCGCTCCCGCAGGATCAGGTCCGATCCGGTGGCCGGATTCCGACCGCGGCGCTTGCCCTTTTCCTTGACACAGAATTTTCCGAACCCGGAAATCAGGACGTCCTCACCGCGTTCCAGAGTCGTTTTAATTATTTCCAGCAGAGACTCCACGGTGTCGACCGATTTTTTTTTGGTGAATCCCAGCTCGTGCACCGCCGTGACTATTTCGTTTTTGGTCAACGCCATGGAGCACCTCCTGAAAAAATGCGCGCATCATCTTTTTTGTGATCCACTGTTGGTTAACCGTTTCCTTAATGGAGTTACCCCCGAAGGTCAACATTTATTTTTGCAGGCCCATTCAATGAAAACTTAAATAAATCAGGTGCATCAATCATTTTGCGCCTGGGGAAGACCCGTCGGTCTTCTCATCGCCGGCCGGCGGCGAACCGGCTTGCGCGTCGGCGGAAGCGTCGGTTGCCGGGCTTACCAGCGGAATGAGGTCTTCAATTTTTTTCATGGTGGAGGCGATCTTGGCCGCAATTTCGTCGATTTCAGCCTTGAGCCGCGTGTCGTCCATATCTGCCATCTGCACCCTCTGCGCTAATAGGTTGTGAAAAATCCGTCATCGTCTCAATTCTCGTGCACCGGCAAAGGGTCGCACTCGGACGGGTCGGCGTCGCACGGCTGCCGGTCATCCTCGGAGGCATCCTCTGCGGCGCCGCTGGGCGGGTTTCCCGTCAACGTATCGAAGTAAAGGTCGATAATGCTGCTGTGACCGGTAAATTTTTGCTTCAGCAGCTTCTTGAACCGCGCGTAGCCTTTTTCGTCGAAGAGTTGGTCGATTTCGTGGGCGCGCTTGTTCAACTGGCGGCAATACTTGTCGATCACGGTCTGAGGGGCCGTCCCGCGCTTTTCAGCCACCTTGTGCGTCGCTTCGACCCGCGAACAGCCGTTCACTTCGATTTCGTAAAGCACCTCAAAAATCTGGGACAAGGCCTTCGGCACCCCTTTGATGTCGATGGCGCTGAGCGCCGCGCCATCCTCATGGTCGTCTTCGTCGAGCAGCAGCCGGCGCAGCACGGAATTGGGTGTATCGACAAAGGGTTCGGCGAACTGTTTCAGATGATTCCAGACGTCGGGATCGATTTCGATCAAATGCATGTCCATGTCCATGTCATCTCCTTTAGCCGTGTCATGCGCCACCGGTTTCCTTCAGCTTGCCGGAAAGACTCGTTTCCGGCTCGGCACCCGGCCGGGAGCCTCCAACAATTGCCGGGCTGTTACTAGTTTAAGTTAGTATACTAAAATAATTTTAGTGTGTAAAGTATTTTGGTCGTCGGTCAAGAGGCGACTCGTGGTTCCCGGGGTAAGCCGAATGGTCAGGGGAAAGCGGACGGTGCGGTTTCGGGGGCGGACAAGCGGGCGGCTTCGACGCGTCCCTTGTTTTCGTCAACGAAGTAAAAAAGGATGCCGCCGATGAGAAACAGCACGGCAATCGAGCCGATGCTCCAGCGCGATGCCACCTGGCCGTAGTGCGCCAGTTCGGCCGCCGAGGGGGCCGGGGGCAGCAGGATGCGCTTGACGATCAAACCGACGAGGCCCATCAGGGCCGGCCCGAGTATCGCGGCGAATTTTCCCAGCATATTGTAAAATCCGAAATATTCGGCCGTTCGGTTCAGGGGGATCAGCCGCGTGTAATAGGACCGGCTCAGGGCCTGAATGCCGCCCTGCACCAGTCCGATCATGACCGCCAGGATGTAAAATTCATGCTTTACGGTCACCATCGTGCTCCAGAGGGTGATCAGAAAATACGATCCGATCGCCAGGAAGATGGCGCGGCGCGCGCCCACGGCCCGGCTCAGCCGGCCAAAACCGAGGGCGGCCGGGAAGCCGATAAACTGAACGAGCAGCAGGGCGCCGATGAGGTCGCCGGCCTGAAAGCCAAGGGCCAGGCCATAGTCGACCGCCATGCGGATGATGGTATCGACGCCGTCGATGTAGAACCAGTAGGCCGCCAGAAACAACCAGAGGGTTTTCGAGCGGCGAAATCCCCGCAGCGACGTTCCAAATTGCCGCAGGCCGTCGAAAACCACGCCGACGGCCAGGGTCACCGGCCGCCCGGCGGCCTCGGGCACCCACAAGATGGTCAACACCGTGAAGCCGCCCCACCAGAGCGCGACCGAGAGAAAGGCGCAGCGTACCGCCATGACCGCATCCGGCAGACCGAAACGCTCCGGCATCGTGGTCATCAGCACGTTGACCAGAAACAGCAGCCCGCCGCCCAGGTATCCCACGGCATAGCCCAGGCTCGATATCCGGTCGACATGCTTTTCGGACGCCACGACCGGCAGCAGCGAATCATAGAAAACAATTGATCCCGAAAACCCGACGATGGCCGTTACGTAGAGCAGCAGCGCCAACTCCCATTGACCTTTTCCCACCAGGAAAAGACCGGCGGTCATCGCCACGCCCAGATAGGCAAAGAATATCAGAAGCTTCTTGCGCAGCGCGGCCTTGTCCGCAATCGCCCCCAACGCCGGTGCCAGCAACGCGACGATCAGGCTGGCAAGGGAGTTTCCCAGGCCCAGCTGGGCCGTGCTGACATTGGGGTCGGTGCCCTGGCTCCAGTACTGCTTGAAAAAAAGCGGGAAGAACCCGGCCATGACCGTCGTTGCGAAAGCCGAATTGGCCCAGTCATACAGCGCCCAGCCCCAGACGGCCTTGCGGCCGCCGCCGGCCGTCGATGCGGCAGGTGATGAAGGTGACGGTGGAAAGTGTGTCATGGGGAACGGTCGGGGCCTTTTGGGCTGCCACGGGGCGTGAAAATCGGTTGGGTCGGTCGGGTCAGCTGGGTCCGTTGGGTCGGTTGAATCCGTTGAGCCGGTTGGGTTGATCGCATGCCATCGATCCCCACCAATGCCGTAGGGGCGGGCCTCTGTGCCCGCCCTTCCTGTCGATTCGCCTCCGCTCGTGCGCGCACCCGGAACCGTCCGAACACGTAGGGGCGAAAAATCTTTCGCCCTCGCCGGGTCAGCTAGGTCCGTTGGGTCGGTTGAATCCGTTGAGCCGGTTGGGTTGATCGCATGCCATCGATCCCCACCAATGCCGTAGGGGCGGGCCTCTGTGCCCGCCCTTCCTGTCGATTCGCCTCCGCTCGTGCGCGCACCCGGAACCGTCCGAACACGTAGGGGCGAAAAATCTTTCGCCCTCGCCGGGAATTCTCGGGGCCGGTTGTCGAGCCCGACAGGTCTTCAATTCAGGGTGTACAGCCGCTCGTGCAGCCGGCGCGCCCTCAGGCAGAAGGCTTCGAGCTTGGCGGTGATGACCTGTGGAAACGGCGATCCGTCGCTTTCGATGGCCAGGAAAGGCAATTCGTCGACGCCCGAAAGCACCGCGCGCAGCCGCTGGTTGTGAGGATCGCTGCTCAGCTTGTCGGCACGGTTCATCGTTTCACTTAAAATGGCTTCTGAAAGGCGGTTGGGCATGCAGCCGAACGGACCGATCGCGATCACGCCGCAGGCGGCGTCGACGATTTCCGCCAGGGCGCTGCCGATCGTCAAGATGGCCTCGCCGCCGAGATCGGGCGACAGGTGGCGGGTCGCTCCGGCGATAATGGCATCGATGTCGACCGTGGCGGGCGCCACCAGTTCCGAGCCGGCCAAAATCGACTTGATGCGCCTTTCGTAAAATCCCTTGAAGCGGTAGCGCAGCAAAAATTTCAGATACTCGAACGGCGGCGGCTTGCAATCCGCGCGGCCGGACCGCACGAGGTAATCGGCGTAGAGCATCCATTCGCTGACCGGAGAGCAGATCGTGGCAAACCCCAGCTCGGCCATTTTCTCGGTCAGGTACTGCCGCGAGAGAGCGTCGCGGCGAACGAATATTTCCCCGGCCAGAAAAATTTTCGGCACCGCGACCGGCGGAAGTTTGAGGCCAATCCGGCGCAGGCGCACCGCCGTATGTGCGAGGCAGTGCTCGAGATGTTTGAAGTCGCCCTGGCGCAGCGCCGACAGGACCACCGCCAGCTCCTCTTCGAATACGGCCATGGCCGCTGCGACGTCGGTTGCATTGGCCAGCAGCATCGAGCGGATGTCTTCCAGGACGTCCGATACGACGATCGCCCACCAGCCGCGCCGCTGAAAATCGGTGTCGAGGCCGGCGTAAGCGTTTTCCGAACTCAGGGTCAGCAGCGTCACATCGGGCAGTTCGAGCCGCTCGACCAGGTTTTCCATGAAAACCGAATACTGCCCGAAGCGACACGGCCCGCTGCCGCCGGCCATGAAGTAGACCAGGACCTCGTCCGGCTTCTTTTCATTTTGAACGTAATTCAACAGCGTGCCGGTCGTCAGGATCAGCGGCAGGCACTCCTTGCAGCTCGTGTTGGCCCGGCCGGTTTTCAAATCGGCTTCGGTGGCCGGTGGGTAGGCCCGGGCATTGTAGCCCTTGCCCTGGAACACCGCGGTGATGCACTCGGTGGCCAGGCGGCCCATGGAGGGGAAAAGCAGGGTGACCCGCCGATCGGTCATGTCGATTTTTTCGCCGCGGGAGGTGACGACCCGCGCCACGCCGTTTTCCAGGAGCGTGCGGGCGGCCGTAAACGTTTTCTTGACCGTCGGAAGACCGTCGGTGGCCGCCAGTTTGCGGTAGGCGGCCACGATGTCGAGAAACGCCTCGATGCGCGTTTCGAGGCCGGCATCGGCCGTGTGACTGTCGAGTTCGAGCGTCAAAGAGGGTTTGCGACCCATGATGTTGCGAAAATAACCCAGAAGAAAAGAGTCCGGGCCGCATGAAAAGTTGGTGATGTAGACCGCGAAGAGCTGGGGGTTGTTTTTGACGATGCGCGCGGCCTGGGTGATCAATTGCCCGATGCCCCAGTACATGTGCCGCGTGGTTCTCTCCTGCGCCAAAGGCAGGAAATCGAGCGGAATCACCGCCACGCCCCTTGTCGCGAGCTTGTGGGGGATGCCCATGTGGGCCTCGTCGACAAAGGCGCTGTAGGGCCGGCCGAAGAGGACCACCGCAAAGCGGTCGGGGTCGCGTTCGAGTTCCGCCAGAGAGTCGCGACCCGCGGCCAGCATCTCGTCGAGATAGCGCTGCTGGCGGTTCAAGGCGACATCGAACGCCCGCCGGGCGCTGCCGGCACCGATGCCCATCGACCGCGCGGTTTCGATCAACGGGCGCCTTGCCCCCGCAAGGCCCCGCGTCAGGTCGATCAGCGGGGTGAGGACGCGGCTGCCGCGGGCGCGCAGGGCCGCGAGGCGCTCCTTGAAAGTGGCCCGCAGGACAAAGGTTTCCCCCTGCACGAGCGGACAGACCAGCGAGTTCAGGCGGTTGTCATGGGTCGGAACCGCCCGGAAATGGGGCAGGAAGATATAGTCCGGCGGCGGCTCCGCGGTCAGCAGTGCGTGGAAATACCCGTGGGCCAGTTCGGCCGGAAAGCAGAAGGCGGCGTTGCGCTGGTCGATGCCCTGGCGCGAGCAGGTCTCCGGCAGCACGGGCTCGAAGCCGAGTTCGGAAAAAAAGGACGAATAGAGGGGATAGTAGGTGTTGACCAGAAAGCTGCGGTTGAAACCGATGCGGCCCCGGCGTTTCGATCCGGCCGCGGCCGCCGGCTGCGGCGCGGGGCTCTCGAAGGTCATCCGCTGCCGGAGACCGACCCGGTCGAGGCGATCGACATCGTAGCGGACCTTGCGCCGCAGGTTGTCGAAGCGGTTGCAGGCCCCGCCGAACGGGTAGGTGCCGCCGTCCAGTTCGATCATCGCGATCCGGCAGCGCCGGTCGCATTTTTCCTTGCCCCCCTTGCAGGTGAAGGTCCGGCCGTAGGTCACCGAACGCTTAGCCAGCAGGGCCAGGTCGAAAGATTTTTTTGGCATCAGCCCGGCGGCGACCCGTTTTTTGACCTCCAGGGCGACGCCGAAGGCCCCCATGAGGCCGGGCTCCGGCGGGACGATGATCGGTTTTCCCACCAGCGCCGCCATGGCCAAAGGGACCCCCTGGTTGTAACAGACCCCGCCCTGCATGAAGACCTTGGTGCCGACGGGCCGGTTGCCCTTGACCCGGTTGGCGTAGTTCATGCAAATCGAGTACACCAGGCCGGCCATGATGTCTTCGCGGCCGACGCCCTCGTGGATGGCGTTTTTGATGTCGGAGGAGATGAAAGCGGCGCACTGATCGTTGAAATTGGGAACGTTGCGGCCCTCGAGCGCGATGGCGGCGATGTCCTCCATCCGGACTCCCAGGGTTTCGTAGGCCGACTCTTCGAGGAAAGATCCGGTGCCGGCCGAACAGGCCTCGTTCATCGCGTAATCCGACGGCACGCCGTTGGTGATGTAGGTGTATTTGGCATCCTGTCCGCCGATTTCGAAAATCGTGTCGACGGCCGGGTCGAAATGAACCGCCGCCGTGGCATGCGCGATGATTTCGTTGATGACACCCTCGGTCAAGGCGTGCAGACCGGCGATCTGCCGCCCCGAACCGCACACCCCCAAGCCTTCGATGTCGATCGTCTGCGGATCGACCGCCGCCGCCACCTGCGCCAGAATCTGCCGGTAGCACTCCCGCGCGGCCGCGATCGGATCGCCGCTGGTGCGCAGGTAAACCGAGGCCAGAATGGCGTCGTCTTCCTTGCGCAGCAGCACGGCCTTGGTGGTCGTCGACCCGACGTCCAGCCCAATATAGGCCCGGTCGCCGGCCCGGATTGCTTTCTTCTCGATGGTTTTGAACGCGACCTGGTCCCTGAAACGGCTCAGCGGCGGCAGCCGGTCGAAAGAGGAGACGTCGTTTTTCAGGAGATCGTCCATGGCGGGCAGCGGCCGGGTCTGATTTTCCAGCGCCCAGAGGGCCGCCCCCAGGGCCTCGAAGTAGGCGGCCTCCCGCGGCACGATCAGCCCGGGGATCTGTTCGCGCAGGTAGGCGATCATCATCTGGTTCTGGGCCGTGCCGCCGACGAACATGATGTTGTTCCGCTCGACTTTCTTCAGCAGTTCCAGAACCTTGTTGGCCATCATGCGGCACAGGCCGGCGGTGACTTTCGACTTCGGCACGCCTTTGTTGGTGGCGTGGGTGCAGTCCGATTTGCAAAAGACCGAACACCGTCCGGAGACGGCGTACGGATCGGCGGTCGAGGTCCAGTGGGCGGCTTCGGCCAGGGAGACGTCCAAGCGCCGGAGCTGCTGCAGGAAAAATTCACCCGTCCCGGACGCGCATTTGTTGCCGGTGATCACGTTGGAGATCTGGCCCATGCGATCCAAAACGTAGACCATGAAGGTTTCGCCGCCGGCCGAGACCACGGCCGGACAGGTGACATCGGCCGGCTTGACGTGCCGGTAGGCGTATTCGACGGCCTCGGGTTCGGAAATCGTGCTGAGTTTCACGAACTGCCGGAATTTGCGACCCGTGACGGCGATCCGCAGCGCCGGGGCCCCATCGAGCGTCGACAACACCCGCCGCAGCGCCCGCTGCGGATCACCGCCGTGCGGCTGGACGATCTTCTTCACCACGCGCGGCTGCGGGTCGGCGCCCGAGCCGCTGCCGGCGTACCGGTCCGCCTCCACTTCCACCAGCGACAGGGTGGACGCACCGAGACACAGACCGTAGGACCTCAGCTTTGCGGACTCACACTCGGAATTCACCGCGAGCCTCCCTCTCTTTTTGTGAAGCGGCCTCAAGGCGCCTGAAACGACGAGGACTCTTTTGATGGCGGCAGCCTGACTTGAATATATAATGATCGCGGTCGCAGAATGCAAACGCGCGCCAGCTGGCGCGATCGAGCGGCGGCCCGTGTACCCGAACAGATTTGTGGTTTCGAAATTTGGTCATTGCGATTTGTTTGGAATTTTTCAACATGACACCGTTTCTTTTTCGATCAAACGGGCGCTTCGGCGGCCGGTGGCTGGGGTGAACTCCGAACCCCGAACTCTGAACCTAGTTGGGGCGCTCCTGATCCTTTTTCTGCCGCACCGCGGCCCGCCGGTTGAGCAGGGCTTTCATGACCGCGTGCACGAGCGTGGCCAGCGGGATGGCGAAAAACAGGCCCCAGATGCCCCACAGCCCGCCGAACAGCAGCACGGAGACGATGATGGCGACCGGATGCAGGTTGACGACCTCGGAGAGCAGCAGGGGCGCCAGCAGGTTGCCGTCGAGCAGCTGAATGATCGAATAGGCAATCAGGGCATAGAAAAATTCGTTGGCCAGCCCCCATTGGAAATAGGAAAACATGGCTACCGGCAGGAAGATCACCGTCACGCCCACGTAGGGCACCAGGACCGAGAAGCCCACCATCAGTGACACCAGCATCGTCAACTGCATGCCCAACAGCTTGAAGGTCACATAGCTGACGCTCCACACGATCAGGATTTCCAGGATTTTTCCGCGGATATAGTTGCCGAACTGCTGGTTGACCTCGCGCCACACCTGGCTGGCCAGCAGGCGGTTGTCCGGCAGAATTGAGGCAAACCAGCCCAGGATCTTTTCCTTGTCCTTCACCATGAAAAAGACCATCAGCGGCACGAGAATCAGGTAGACCAGGATCGAGATAATCCCGCGGACCGAGGCGATGGAAAGTGACAGCACCCGTTTGAACAGGTTCGTCAGCTCGAAGCCGATGAAATCGAGCACCTGGTTGACCTGCGCCTGCGAGATGATATCCGGATATCGTTCGGGCAGGCGGCTCAGCTGGTGTTGACCGGCCGCCAGCATCATCGGCAGCTGCTGCACGAGCTGCGCTATCTGGCGCGACAAAAGGGGCAGCAGGAAAATGATCAGCAGCAGCAGGCCGGCCATGAAGAGGATAAAGACGATCAGGACCGAGAGCATGCGCGGCACTTTGAACCGGGCCAGGCGCGCGACCATGCCATCGAGCATGTAGGCGATGACGATACTGGCGAAAACGGGTACCAGCATGTCGCCGAACATGAAGATGAAAACGAACCCGAGCACCAGCATGAATCCGAGAACCAGGATCTGGGGATCGGAAAAATGGCGGTCAATCCAGTCGCGAATCAGTTGAAGCATCGTCACTTTTGCCGCAAGTTTGCTCGAGCATGCTGCGGCAGCTCCTTTGCCGGAAAACCGGGTCGGCGGCCGTATGTGAATAATTTTTTTCCCGCGGAATCCCGACCGGTGCGGAATACTGAGCGGGTATTCGGCCCTGCCCGGCGATCAGGTTTACAGGGATGGATCGGGTGCCCGGAAATGCGATAAAAAGATCGCTGACCGGCACGGGTTAACGAATGTGCTCGATTTCTTACCATATATTTTTCCACAGAAGAAATGAAATTTAGCTGCCGGTTGTGCTGGTTTTTGCCTTTTAATATGATTTCTGTTAATAAGCCAGCGTCTTGCGCTGCCGGGTCATAATGGGCACCCGTCGGGACGGCCGTCCGTTGCCCCAGTATCGCGACAATTTCAGCGCATGGGATTTTGGCGATCGGCAATACGCGATCGTGAACACTTATTGGTAAGTCGGCGACATCGGCGATGTCTTATTCGATGCGAAAGAAGGTCGGGATCGCTTCGGTCATCATGATGGCCTCGGTCTTGCTGAGTCGTCTGATCGGGCTGGCGCGCGAGATGGTCATCGCCTACATCGGCGGCGCCAGCGGGGCGGTCGATGCCTACCAGTTGGCTTTTTTCATCCCCGAAATCCTGAATCACATCGTCGCCAGCGGTTTTTTGTCGATCACCTTCATTCCGCTGTTCTCGCGCTATATCACCCAGGGCGAGGAGGCCGAAGGCTGGCGGGTTTTCTCCCTGGTCCTGACGGTGGTGGGGGGCTTTCTGCTCGTGTTCATCCTGATCGCCTGCCTTTTTGCGCCGCAATTGATCGATCTCGTCGCGCACGGACGCCCCGATCCCGTTTTTAAACAGCGCGTGGTCAGCATGACCCGCATCATCCTGCCGGCCCAGTTTTTCTTCTTTACCGGCGGCCTTTTGATGGCGGTTCAGTTTGCCAGGGAGAAATTTGTCATACCGGCCCTGGCGCCGATTTTCTACAATCTCGGCATTATTTTCTGCGGGGTCGTTCTGGGTCCCCGGCTGGGAATGGAAGGGTTTTCATGGGGCGTGCTGGCCGGGGCCTTCATCGGCAATTTCGCCCTGCAATGGTGGGGCGCCCGTCGGGTAGGGCTGACATTTCACCCGACCTTCGATTTGCGCCATCCGGACGTGAAAAGATACGTCCTTCTCACGCTGCCCCTCATGGCGGGCTTGACGATGATGTTCTCGATGGAAATCTTCATCCGCTTTTTCGGGGCCTATCTGCCGCCCGGCGGCATCGCCGGTCTCAACTACGGCCGCACGATACTGCTGATCCCCGTCGGGCTCTTCGGTCAGGCCGTGGGCGTGGCCTCGTATCCGTTCATGGCGCGGCTGGTCGCCGAAAACAAGATGCAGGAAATGAATGCGCTCTTAAACGGGGCCCTGCGCTATCTGGCCCTGGTGATCCCGCTGTCGGTGCTGTTCATGGTGCTCAGGTACGAGATCGTCCATCTTCTTTTCGAGCGCGGCCGTTTCGACGCCGCGGCCACCGCCCTGACCGCGCGCGTCCTCCTTTACCTGCTGCCGGGGGCGTTTGCGCTGTCGGCCTACACGGTCGTGGTCAGGGGGTACTATGCGGTGCAAAACACCTGGTTTCCGGCGGTCTTCGGGACCATCGGCGTTTTGTGCAGCCTGCCGGTGTACTGGTATGGCCTGAAGCTGATCGGCGCCGGCGGGATCGCCCTGGCGGTGTCGCTGTCCTCGGTTTTCCAGGTCGGGATGCTCTATGCGCTGTGGAACAGGAAAAGTGCCAACCGCGGCAGCCGTGTGGTGTACACATTTTATCTCTTCATGCTCCTGTTGAGCGGCCTGCTGGGGATCGGGCTGGAGTGGTTCAAAAACCGGCTGCAGGGCGTGTTCGACCAGGCGACTGTCACGGGCAACCTGGCGGTGGCGGTGGCGGTGGGGGTCGTGTTCGCGGCGGCCCTTCTCGCTGTCGGGCGCCTGGCGCACATCCGGGAGATCGACGATCTGATAAAAAAAATCCGCCTGAAATTCAGTCGCGGCAAGGCTATAAAATAAAATCGGTCGCCAGGAATTTGCTCTTGTGATCCCGCACGATGCGGGTGATGATCTGCTTGTTCAAATCCGTTTGCTTGGCGGCCACCAGCGTTCGAATGGAGAAGACCCGCAGGGCGTCGGAAACGGAAAGGGTGCCCTCGGCGGAGTCCTTGCGACCCGTGAAGGGAAACGTGTCCGGCCCGCGCTGGCACTGGCTGTTGATATTGACCCGGCAGACCTGGTTTACCAGCGGGTCGATCAAGCGCGCGATCTGGTCCGGATCGCTTCCGAAAATGCTGACCTGCTGGCCGTAGTTCGAGTCGATCATGTAGGAAACGGGCTCCTCGATCCGGTCGAACGGCAGGACCGGAATCACCGGGCCGAACTGCTCTTCGTGATACACGCGCATGTTGTCGTGGACCGGGTACAGGATGGCCGGGTAAAAGAAACTGCCGCAAACCGTCGCCCCGGCGGGATTGACAACCCGGGCGCCTCGCGCAACGGCGTCCGACACCAGATCCCGCAGGTAATCCGTTTTGCCTTTTTCCGCGACCGGCGTCACGAAAACCCCTTCCAGCCACGGCATCCCGCACGGCAGCGCGGTGACGGCGGCGCTGAAGCGTTCGAGAAACGCCGCCGCGATGCCGGCTTCCACAAAGAGGATCTTGAGCGCCGTGCAGCGCTGCCCATTAAAGGAAAGGCAGCCGAGCACGCATTCCTTGACGGCCAGGTCGAGATCGGCGCCCTTCAGCACGATAGCGGGATTCTTGGCCTCCAGCCCCAGAACGCTTCGCAGGCGATTGGGGTGGGGATGCAGTTTTTTCAAGGCGTTGGCCGTCCGGCTCGTGCCGATCAACCCCAGCACGTTGATCCGGCCGGAGGCCATCAGCGGGGGGATCACTTTTCTACCCTCGCCGTAGATGACGTTGATCACGCCCTTCGGGAAAACATCGCCAAAGGCCGCCAGCAGCGGTGCATACAGCAGCGCGCCGTGCTTGGGCGGCTTGAGGATCACGGTGTTTCCCATGGCCAGGGCCGGGATCAGCGTGGTGAATGTCTCGTTGAGCGGATAGTTGAACGGTCCCATGCAGAGCACGACGCCCAGGGGGGCACGCCGGATCTGAGCGATGACGCCTTCCGCGATGACGAAGCGCGAAGAATTGCGATCCAGGTCTTTGAGCGCGGCGACGGTGTCGTTTATGTAGTGAACCGTCCGGTCGAATTCCTTTTCCGAGTCCCGGAGCGATTTGCCCACCTCCCACATCAAAAATCTCACGACCCGGTCCTTTACGTCGATCATCCGAAAAACGAAGCGCTCCAGGTGATCGATTCGTTCGGCTACCGACATGGTCGGCCACAAGCCGCGGCCATGGTCGTAGGCGGCCACCGCCGCATCGAGAGCCTCGAGCGCTGCGGCCGCCGTCAGCAGCGGATATTCACCGACGAAAAAAGGCGTGGGACCGGTATCGTCCGCCACCCGGACGGGCGAGAGCACCTCCTGGCGCGGACCGTCCCAGACCCGGATCTCACCGTTTACGAGATAGCCGGTTTGACGACAGGGGATATCCTTTAAAAGGAGTTGCGGTATATCACCGGCCCGCGGAAAAATGTTTTGGATGGTTTCAATCAACATCATCTTCCCTTCCTTCCGATATGAATGAACCGGCTTGCTGCCGGGAGTCGGTTTTGTTCTATGATATCGGTCACTAAACGCATAATTCGTCGCCGCTCCAACGGTGCTGACGGTACACTGTCTCTATGCTCGAATTTTCAGGCCGGATTTCGTGAATTCATCTTTTTATCAACATCGGATCGATGTAACAAGAAAATATGATTGGCAAGCCGCAGGCTGCCTCCGCTGCCGTTCGCGGGCCAAAGCGGCAGCCCATAATACAAGCCCATCGCGACGGGCGTCCCTCAACCGGGCCGCCCAGCTTCAGCCCTGCCCCAGAGCACGGCTCATTGTCCATCAAAATTGTTTAATTCGTTTGAACACGCTACGTTCAACGTGGTATGTTTTCCACCGCGGTGCCGTTGGTACAAAGAATCAGGTCGCATGCCTGAGCGGTGTGGGCGGGATGCAGCAGGCGCGCGCA
>CAVSIM010000005.1:0-167386 GCA_963728055.1 uncultured delta proteobacterium
ACTAAAAACAACAGCCACCACCCTCTATTCGAATCGAACAGGGAAATTAAATGCTGTTTCCAATCTCAGGAGTTGAGGTCAGCCCAATTGTCCCTTTCTTGGTTGCCCTCTTCGTATCTTTTTTCACCTCAATGGGCGGCGTTTCGGGTGCGTTCCTTCTCCTGCCCTTTCAAATGTCCTTTCTTGGCTACACCAGCCCTTCGGTAAGTGCGACGAACCAACTCTTTAACGTCATAGCGATACCCAGTGGGGTTTACCGCTATTGCAAAGAAGGCCGCATGGTCTGGCCTCTCACTTGGACGGTGATAATAGGGACACTCCCCGGTGTCTTTATTGGAGCCATCCTCCGAATCGGTTATCTGCCAGACCCTAAGAACTTCAAATTATTCGCTGCGCTCACCCTTCTGTACATCGGGATGCGGATGGTAAGAGATTTGATTCGCAAACCTCTTGAAGGTATAGACAAGGCCTCAAGTGAAAAGCGCTTCCAGGAACTTGTGCGTGAACATAGACGCAAAGCTGAAAATTCCAGAGGAAAAGGTAAGGAAGCCCTTCCAGCCGTCACCATCATTGAGTTCAGTCTGAAACGGATCAAATACGATTTCTACGGCGAACAATTTGACGTGCCTGTCATCGGCGTTTTTTCCCTCAGTTTCATTGTCGGAATCGTGGGGGGAATCTACGGGATTGGAGGGGGCGCAATCATAGCGCCATTTTTTGTGTCTATTTTTGGTCTTCCGGTATACACGGTGGCAGGTGCCGCCCTGATGGGTACGTTTGTAACGTCGATTGCCGGTGTCATTTTTTATCAGGGTATTGCACCGTTTTACCCCAATATGTCGGTTGCGCCGGATTGGTTACTTGGCTCATTATTCGGTCTGGGTGGAATCGTCGGAATGTACCTGGGTGCTCGTTTTCAGAAATATGTTCCAGCAAAAGTCATCAAGTGGATGTTAAGCGCTATCATCATTTTTACCGCCTACAAATACATTTCCGGCTTTTTTCAGTAGGATTCAGTTATCCGGGTCAACAGCATTCAGCACCCAGTAAAGGGATGGGCATATCATCTCGAATCGGAGAATCAGGAATCATGAAAACCACATCATATTTACGAAATGAACAGAAAATCAGAGCTGTTAAGGAGATTCACGCTGAGTTTATAGACATTTTGAAGCATGAAAAGTGCCGCTCATGTTCATGCCTTTATGGAGATGTTCTAAACAGCGTTTTCGAAAAGATTAAGAAACTCCGAATAACCGAGTCTGATTATAGCTTGGTCAAGATCGAGAATGATTTTGAGCGCTGGATCAGAGAGGCTGATTTGCTGAAAATGCACGGGTGACTGGGATGCAAGCCTTGTTTGCCGGTTCCGGCATACAACACTTTCAACGAGGTTTTTGATAGCCTGGATGCGGATGATTATTACGCAGCCACCCCATTCAAGATTGAACTAATCAAACCCGATGACTTTACAGTCAAAAACTGGCCGGTACAGCCTGGAGATTATCGCGTTTTAAATGCTACGAAATCGATTGCGTTGGCGGTATTAAAAGGCGTTGATTTGGATAATCCGGCTTTAGCCTCTCTTTATTCAAAAATTGCAATTATTGGAAACATCACTACGGAGAACCTTGGGGCTGAACATCTTGTTAAGAATCTTATATCAAATCCCTTCCTCCGCCACTTGGTCCTGTGGGGTGAAGATGTAGAAGGCCATTTACCAGGTGATGCCCTGATTAATTTACTTGGCAATGGAGTTGACAAGAAAAAGAGAATAATTGGTGCACGCGGTGCCAGGCCAGTTTTGAAAAACCTTAGTGAAAGCGAAACCCAACATCTAAGGCGGCAAATTCTGGTTGTCGACATGATCGGCAGAAATGACATATCCGAACTTAACAATCGGCTGGAGCTATTGAATAAAAAGGCGACTCAACCGTACGAGGCTGGTCTGAAGGTCGATTTGGTTGAGCTTCAGAGAGCTAAGCCCGCTAAGCGTCTGAAACTTGATCCGGCAGGTTATTTCGTGATTATTGTGATGAAAGGAAAAGAGTATCCTTTGCTGGTTGAACATTACAGCAACGATGGACGGCTCATGAACATGGTTGAAGGAATGGATTCGGCAAGCATTTGTGCTGCCTTGGTAGAGAAGAATCTCATTTCGCAACTGGACCATGCCGCCTATTTGGGCCGAGAGCTTGCCAAGGCCGAACTGTCACTCATCTCGGATTCTAAATATACACAGGACCAGGCACAAGGAGAGCCGTGTTAGCCATGGTCGGGTCGAAGTGTTTTAACTGGTTTTAACCCACCTTTACGATGAATACATCTAAGCAAGAGTAGTAGGCGGCATTATCTGCTATTGGCGCAGCTTTTAGAAACTCCGAAACCGACGAAGATAGCGTAAGCTACAAGTTCAATCTTCCTTCCGATTGAGCACCATGGGCACGAATAGCCCTTCACAATGATGTGGTACATCGCTCCAGGGGCGAATTTACCGGCTTTTTACGGTTTGCCATTCGAGTATTAAACAATGCCGTGTAAACCGTGGGTCCGAGGAACGATGATGACGACAGGCTGTGCACGGCGGCGTTAACCGGCAGAAAAAAACCCTGAACTCGCCGTAAGGATTTATACGACAGCGGCAGTGCTCGAAATCAAAACTTGGCGCTGTATATCTTGGGGGTGTTTTTGATCGTTTTGGTGGCGGCTGCCCTTCTGATGCACTATGGCTTTGCGTTCCTCGGCTTTTTGCCGGAAGCCGGCGCCGCCCGAAGCGTCACCGACCGCGAATTTTTCAAGGTTGATTACACTTTTTTCTTAAACATTTTCTTCGGCGGGGTCAGCTTGATCTTTCTGTTTTGGAAAATAAAACGGGGCAAATCCGGAAGCATGGGCGGTGATTCCACAAGCGAAAAAATTCTGTTTTGGCTGGCTGTCATTGCCCTGGCCTGGCTGGCCGGAGGGACAGGGATCCACTTTCTTCATAATTAGAGTCGTGCACGGATAACTAAAGCTACAAAAAGTGCGAGAAGGGACAGGAAACCTGCCACCGGGGATTCAATGACGCTTAAGCCGAAGAGGGTGGTCATGAAATCGGTAAAAACAAAAAAAGAGTTCAAACCTTTGCGCTTGATTGTTCTTTTACTGATCAACGTCGCAATCACCGTGCCGGTTGCAGCCGGAGACTTTCTTATTAAGGGAACGCAGGGAACCGAGCTTGCGGCCGCGCGAATCGCTGCTTTCGATGAACCCTGGGCTATGGCGTTCCTGCCCGATGGCGCTCTTCTGGTCACGGAGAAGAAAGGGGTGCTGTGGCATGTTACCTCCGACGGATCGAAAACAGAAGTTCAGGGCTTGTGGAAAGTCGCCTATGGCGGTCAAGGCGGCTTGGGCGATGTGGTGCTGCATCCCGACTTCGAACGCAATTCCCGGGTTTATTTGTCTTATGCCGAACGCGCGGAAGACAAGGCCGCATTCGGTGCAGTTGTTGTCCGCGCAAAGCTCGATCTGAAAAACAGGCCGCTCAAGCTCGCGTCAGTGGAGATACTCTGGGTTCAGGAGCCAAAGGTTACGGGAAAAGGACATTACAGCCATCGCATCGCGTTCGGCCCCGACGGTAAACTGTTCATCACCTCCGGAGACCGCCAGAAATTTGCACCGGCCCAAAATTTTAACGGTAATCTTGGCAAAGTGCTGCGTCTGAACGACGACGGAACGGTGCCCGAAGACAACCCGTGGAAGGATCGGGGTGAGATTGCAAAGCAATTCTGGACCGTCGGTCATCGCAACATACTGGGCATTGATTTCGATGCCGCCGGACGTTTGTGGGCCCATGAAATGGGTCCGCGCCATGGCGATGAGTTGAATCTGATCATTGCCGGAAAAAATTATGGCTGGCCGATCGTTTCGAACGGCGACCACTACTCGGGTGAACCGATCCCCGATCATGACACCCGTCCTGAATTCGAAGCCCCCCGGACGTTTTGGGTGCCCTCCATCGCTCCGTCCGGTCTTGTTATCTATGACGGTGACATGTTTGCCGATTGGAAAGGCGATGCGATTATCGGTGGACTCGTATCCAGAGCCCTGATTCATGTCGATTTGAAAGGAAACACTGCCGAAGAAGCCGAACGCTTCAAATGGGGTGAGCGAGTACGCGAGGTCGAACAGGGTCCCCAAGGGGCTTTGTACGCGCTTGAGGACGGGCCCGGGGGCCGCCTTTTAAAGTTGACACCCAGCCACTAATAAACTTGCAACGGGACGGTTCGCGCCGTTGAAGGGTAAGCTATAAACACCGGCTTCGGTGCAGATCGAACCACGCGCCTTAAAATTCCTTTACGACGGCCGGGGAACTAACGTTGTTTCATCGTTGCTTCGTATCATCAAATTCTCCTTGAACCGCCTGGGCGGCCGCAAGAAGTTTCGGGTCTTTATCAACCTTCTGGACCGCCCGGCTGACGGCTGAACGGTCTTTATTAAACCGGCGGGCCACTTCGCTTCCGGAAATGGACAAGCACCGCGTGGCCACATGGCCGATTAGTGCACGGGCTCGCGCGATCTCGACACGTCGGTCGGACGGGTCAGCTCCTTTTCTTCGATGCCAAGATAACGACACGTGGCGTTGATCGGAGCCAACAGATCGATACCGGCGGATTGCATCAGCATTCTGATTTTTGAAAATATAAGATATGGCTGCCGCAAGGTCTTCGGTGGCCCTTAACCCACTTCCCACGCGGTATTTCAGGACAAAGGCATTATATCCTCGTTCACTCAGTTCTACAGCGTGTGGAAAACCCTCATGCAGTGAGCCGACATAGGTAAAGCCGCCCCCAGGACACACAATGGCAAATGGCGCTTCCGGCTTTCCCCTGAAAAAAAAGAGACCGGTAGTTTTTTTTCTGGGGTCCTCCTGCCTTTGCCGTTCTGTGTAGAAATCGTAGAAGATGGTTTAATTCTTTGATATGATTAACCGCTTTCATGATGGATTCCCTATCTGATGGGCAATTCTCAAATGAAGCATCACAGAACCACCTCCATCGTCCCTGTTACAGACCGGTCATTTTCTCCAGCTTTTCGGGAAACCGAGCCCCTTGCAACGTGATCTTTGAAGCGGCTCCGTCGATCTCGCGCAGAGATTACGCAAATTATCCAGCCGGTACACTGAAACCACGCTGCTCTCACTGAAACTAAAATCTGCTTTCCCCAAATAAAATTTTTCCTTGACACCGCAAAACTGAATTTATATATTGCTAAACAAGAATATAGGAGATACTATGAAAGCGTTCATAAAAGTGATGAAAGCCCTTTCCGATCCGAACCGGGTCAAAATCGTCAAGTTGCTGCAGCACAAGCGGCTGTGTGTCTGCGAGCTGCAATGCGCCTTGGAAATAAGCCAACCTACGGTTTCAAAGCACCTAAAAATTCTCGAGGAAGCCGGACTGGTCGGTTTCAAGAAGGATGGTCTATGGGTTAATTACCACCTGGCCGACGGCGGGGAAAGCGCCTATGCGGCGAGCCTCCTGGGCAATTTGAAACACTGGCTCAACGACGAGCCGGAAATCGTCGAGTTGGTAAAAAAGGTCCCGCAACTCAACCGGTTTGAGATCTGCGTGAAAAACTGACGTTGGGTATTTTAAATACCCATATCACGATTTATAAATTAGTTTGACCATCCGACCCAACCCATTGATCGGCGGTTGAGTCTGGCGGGCCGGTCCTGAACGAGGGGGGGAATTTACGATGAGCAATGCTGCATCAATTACCGGAAAGATACAGACGCTTGCGGACTCCAGGGAGGCCGCGGAAAAAGAACCCGAGCAACCCAGTCTGATCGACTGGAAAAGCATTTGGAAGCCCTTGAGCATTATTATCGGCGTTTTTCTGGTCATTTTCTGGCTGCCGCTGGAAAGCAGCCGGTTTACCGGGGCGGTGATCGAATCCCTGGCCCTGACCAAGTGGTACGCCGATGTGGAAAAGGTCACCGAAGTGATGAAGATCGCCGGATACGGTGTGTTCGGTACACCGGCGGTGGTCGTGGACGGTGAGGTCAAGTCGGTGGGCAAGATTCCCAGTAAAGAGGATGTTAAATCCTGGCTTGGAAAATAAGGAGGATGCGATGGCTGAGACCTGTCGCGAGGGTGGTAATGACGTGATGATTTTGGCCTGTTCGGGCGGCTCCAACGTGGGGCAGTTGTCTAACCAGGCCGCCGTGGAACTGACCCAGGAGGGATTCGGCAAGATGTTCTGCCTGGCCGGCATCGGCGGCAAACTTTCCGGATTCGTCCAGCCGGCCAAGGATGTGCCGATGATAGTGGCAATAGACGGCTGCCAGGTGGGTTGCGCCAAGGCGATTCTGGAAAACGCCCAGGTGCCGATGAAACACTACCTGGTGATCACCGACGAGGGCATCGAGAAGAACAAGAATTTCAACCTGCAGCGCGCCGATATCGACCGTGTCAAAGCGGCGGTCAAGCGGATCGCGAGCCAATCAAGCCCGGCTGACAGTGCGCCACCTGCGGTTGGATGCGGCTGCAAATTCTGTTGCTGAATGAAAGAGGAGGTGACGCGATGCGGCTGACCGGATACATCAAGACCATCTTTCGTCCCGAGTGCAACCCAAATTTTACGTCTGTGCATTGCATCGCGCACCTGAACGAGGATGTGGGCGAGGTGCTGCCCTATCTGAACGCGGGTCTGGGCGGCACCCAGTATTTCAGCGATCCACCGGAGGTGATGTTTCATCATCACGGCAGAATTATTAAGGTTGGGGCGCGGGAGATCGCCATTAACGCGCTCCAAGACGAACAAGAAGCGGATCGCATCCTGGAGTGGCTGAAAAACGAGATTAACCATACGTGGGAAAATCGCGATGCGATCACGCCCTGCTATAAGGGTAAGACCAAACCGGTATTGATGGAAATATTGAAGCTGCTCCCCAAGACCAGCTGCAAGAAATGCGGCCAGCCCACCTGCATGGCCTTTGCCGCCCAGGTGATGGAGGGCGGCCGGGGAGCGGAGCACTGCCCGGAACTGAACGAGGAAAAGCGAACGAAACTTTCCGGCTATCTGGCCAATTTCGATTTTGAATAGCGGGCGTATTACCCGTTATGATCCGCTTTTCAAGAGCCGATAAAGGCACAGGAAAAGCTTGCATTTTTTAACACATGAACGTTTAACCGATCAGGGAGTATAGGCAGCGCATGCGGAACAGGTTTTTCATCATTATCATCAACATGGCCGTTATCTTCAGCATGGCCTCAGCAGGTGTCTGCGCGACCCTGGTAATTAAGACCGCTAAAAACGCCTGTGAAACCAAGCACCATTCAAAGGGCGGCTTTGCCAAGACCGCCGCAGGTAAATGCCATGTAACGCACTGCCAGGCCCAAAACGGCAAGGTGTACCTGCTGCCCGACACATTCTCCAGGCGACCCCAGGATGAAATGCGCAATATCTTTTCGATGCCGGGGCTTGCCGGTGGCACGCAGCCTATTGCGGGTTCGGGCCATTTGCGGGGTGGCAGGCACGTTCTTAAATTTCCTTCAACGTTTTACCCCCCTCCTTTGCTTTCCCTTCACTGCGCATACATCTGTTGATTGACTCCACCGCGAGAGTTGGTGGACAGGTGCATTCAACCCTTGCCCGGCCCCCAACTTTCTTTTTCGGCCCGCAAATAAACGAATTTTAAACTCAACCGGCCGTTTCCACATCGCCGACGAACAAGGAATTTTTGCAACATGCGCGACATTATCAGCCCCAAATACTTTTTTCACGCCGGCGTCATATGGCTGCTGTTCCTGCTGACCATGATCATGCCCTGGACAGCCGGCGCCGCCACAGTGGATATCCGCTATCCCGGACTTGCCACGGGCCTGCTCAAATCCGCGGTGCTGGCACCCCTGGACAAAGACACACTGCTGGCGGCCATGGGGGTGAAACAATGAAAAAGAACCAAAAGCGCCTCGCGATGGTCCTGTTGGGCGTCCTCGTGGTCTTGGCCGCCGTGGGAGCCGTCCGGTCGCAGTTTTTTTCAAAACCGAATGAAGCCCCCACCGCCGCATCAGCCAGCCCGGCCGCGGGTCCGACACCGGGGAAGGTGACCATGATCGATCTGGGCGCCACGGAATGCATTCCCTGCAAGATGATGGCGCCCATCATCGAAGAGCTGAAAAAAGAGTACGCCGGACGGGCCGACATCATCTTCATCGATGTTTGGAAAAATCCGGAACAGGCCATGAAATACGGTATCCGCGCCATCCCGACCCAGATTTTTTTTGACGCCGACGGCAGGGAGGTGCATCGAAACATCGGGTTCATGGATAAAAAGCGCATTGTGGAGGTCCTGACCCGGCTGGGGGTGTCCTGAGCGCGGGGATGCCTATTTGACGATCAAAGCACTGAAGCAAGGAGCTGAAAACGATATGTTCGACCAATTTTTTCTTGAAGTGAATCAATGGATGACGGCAGGATCGGCGATCGCTTTTGCCGGCGCCTTTGCCTGGGGCATGGTCAGCGTGCTGTTTTCTCCATGCCACCTGGCCTCCATCCCGCTGATCGTGGCCTATGTGGGCGGCCAGCAGACCGCTGTCAACCCGCGCCGGGCCGCTTGGTACGCCATCGCTTTTTCGATGGGATTGTTCATTACCATCGCCGTGGTGGGCATCGTGTGTGCACTGTTGGGCCGCATGTTAGGCGACGTGGGGTCCTGGTGGCAGGTCATAGTGGGGATCATCTTGATCTGGGTGGCTTTGGGCATGCTGGGCGTTCAGGCCTGCTCCATGTCCGGATCGCTGCTCTACCGGCTCAACCTGCGCGGCATCCACGGCGCTTTCGGACTTGGCCTGGCCTACGGAATTCTGTCAGGGTCCTGCACCTTCGGTTTCATCGCGCCCATTCTGGCCATTGTCACCGTGCAGCAAAAGATCGTGGCCGGGTCGGTGATGATGATTCTCTTTGCCGTAGGGCACTGCCTGCCGATTGCCGTGGCCGGAAGCTCCACGGCGCTGGTGCGCAGAGTAACCGAAAACAGCGCCTGGCAGGGGGCCGGCATGTGGTTTCGGCGCGGTGCCGGCGTGGTGATCGCCCTGCTGGGCATCTATTTTATCGCCAGTCCATTCGTCAGCTGGGCATGATTTTTAGAAAGGCGAATCAATGTTTCAACACCTTTGGCTACCGTCGGGCCGAAATCATGGCCGCCCTGATCAATGTGCTGCTGTTGGCCGGGGCTTCCGGGATTATTCTTTATCATGCTGTTGAGCGCTTTTTTCATCCCCAGGCGGTCAACGGCCGTCGTCGTGATCATTTTGGCCGGCGTCGGCGTAGTCGGCAACGGGTTGTCGGCCTGGCTGCTGCACCGGGATGCGGCCCACAGTCTGAACGTGCGCGGTGCCTTTCTGCACATGGTGGGGGATTTGCTCACATCGGTGGCAGTCCTCATCAACGGTGTCTTACTGATTTTTTATCCGTGGTATTGGCTCGACCCGCTGCTGTCGGTCTTGATCGTGGTGTTTATCTTGAAAAACGGATGGGGCCTTCTCAAGGAGTCCACGGCGGTGCTAATGAACGCCACTTCCGGCCATATCAGCCTGGAAGCGATTCGTGAACACCTGTGCCGCCTGCCGGAGGTCCTGGGAGTTCACTACCTGCATGCCTGGCAGGTTTCCTCCGATAGCACCGCATTTTCCTGTCACGTGGTGGTGCCGGATCAGCCGGTCAGCCGTACCGAGCATCTGACCGACCGCATCAAACATGAACTGCTGCACCGCTTCCGCATCGACCACCCGGTGCTTCAGTTTGAAACCTCTTCCTGTGGCCAGGGCACCCTTCTGTGTGCAATGGCTTGCAACGGGGGAACGGGCAGCATTTCGAAAACGCAGGAAAGAAGCGTGCCCGAGGATGTCCAAATCCGTCAAAGGATGCAACAAATTGTGTTTCTTGCGTTGCGCCTGCTGCTGGGAACAGTGTTCCTTTACGCCAGCTATGACAAGATTTTGCATCACCAGGCCTTTGCCCAAGCCGTTTACAATTACCAGATCCTGCCGGACATGGCGGTCAACCTGACGGCCCTTGTCCTGCCCTGGCTGGAATTGCTGCTGGGGTTTTGCCTGATCACCGGTTTCTGGCTGCCGGGGGCGACGGTGACAAGCACCGGGCTGCTGTTGGTTTTCATCGGTGCCTTGGTGTTCAACCATGTCCGCGGGCTGGATATCCACTGCGGCTGTTTTTCGACCGAAACCGCCGCCGGGCCGGCTGACCTGTGGACCGTGGCCCGAGACATCGGTTTTCTGGCCGTATCGGTCTTCCTGACCCTGCGTATCTTTTTCTTCCGACCGGCGGTTGTTTCATCTTCCGGTCATGAACAGTCACGGGAGTGTCGGTAACCATCAAGTAAGGGAGGTCGTCTGTTGCGATCCGATAGCCGAAGGTTGTTCACCATCTTGGTCATGTTTTCCCTGAAAGGTGAATACATCGTCAAGCTGCCCCTGGACGTGGTGCGCATCGCGATTCCGCTGTGCATCTATTTCCTGGTGATGTTCCTGATCAGTTTTTTCATGTCAACCAAACTGGGGGCCACCTACGAGCAGACCACCACCTTGTCCTTTACGGCCGCCTCCAACAACTTCGAGCTAGCCATCGCCGTGGCCGTGGCCGTGTTCGGGATCAACTCCGGGGAAGCCTTTGCCGCGGTGATCGGCCCCCTGGTGGAAGTGCCGGTGCTCATCGCCCTGGTCAACGTGGCCCTGTGGTTCAAACGTAAATATTTCCCCTACGCGGTGACGACGCCTACCGGTGTGTGCCACGTCACTTGCAATCCGGCAACCGGCGGCGCTGCGTCCGGCAAATGAACGACGCGGCGGCAGCGCCCGAAGCCATTATCACCGATTGCCTGAGCTGCCGGCTGCAATTTCAGCATCTGCTGCCGTTTTCGGTGATGCATCCGCTGGAAGTACTCTTCATCGCTGACCTCTTGGGACCATAAAGTGTATTATCCAGGTGCCAGGGAATTGCATATCCGTCTGACCGGGGATCGCTCAACCGGACGTCTGCTCGGAGTCCAACTGGTCGGCCATCGGGCCTCCGAGGTTTCCAAACGGGCCGACATCGTTGCCACCGCCCTTTATCACGGCATGGCAGTGAAGACACTTTGCGACCTGGATCTATCCTACACGCCGCCGCTGTCGTCTCCCTGGGACCCGTTACAAATGGCGGCCATGGAATGGTGCTCGAAACGGTAAGGATGAATTTGCATATTGATGAGATCTCAAACGATTTGAAAGGACGGTGTATGACAAAAACGAATGATCCCAATCGTCCGTGGCTAAACGCGGCTGTAACTTGCCGACCGGCTTGATAAAGAGATACATGCCATCAATACCGATGTAGGTAGCTTACCGGAAACCGAACCGTGATTTTATTGAAACCGCTGAAGGCACGGATTAGATCATCGCCAGGATCTTTGCCAGCGGGCGGCCGAAGAGAAATTCGAGGATCTGCGGGTCGATCCCGCTTTTTTCGACCACCAGCCGGCGCAGGTGGCGATCGTAGGCAATAATCTCGGCCATGGCCTTACCCGTGCTTTTATCGCGGTCCTTTTTATGGCGTGCCGCCATCTCGCCCAGGTTTCCCCAGCCGCACCGGGCCTCGTGTTCCACCACCAGATCCCAGAGCCCGGCCACATTATCCAGCAGGTGCCGCCGCGTCAGGAGATCTTTGCCATAAATGGCTTCCAGGTCCGCCGTGTCCCAGCATTTCAGCAGCCGGCACTCAACGGGACGATCCGCATATATCCGGCAGCCGGAATTCCGATCGTTAAAAAAGGTGCAGGTCCAGGTATCGTGGGTGCCCTTCATCTTTATCAGTTCGGTTGCAACCGGTTCCACCACACCCCGGACAGGGTCCTGGGCCCGTTCGCCTTTGCGGATGGTCACCAGGTGCCGCAGCGGGATGATTCCGTTTTCGATCAGGGGGCGGTCGGATAAATGGAACACGGGGCCGCCCTTGCGGCAGCAGGTGCCGCAACGCTTGCAGGAAAACGCATCGGGCGAATCCAATCTGTTGTTTTGATAATCCATTTGCCGGAATAAAGACACGGATGGTATTGACGGGGGCGATGAAACTCGGTTTTGTTTTTATGTGGCGTAAAAGGGCCGTTTGACAGTGTCAAACGGCCCTCATGTTTCATGCAGTGGTAACGTGGCGTTACCGCACTAGGCGCCGGCTTCCGCCGGGCAGACAATCGTCGGGTCGGCCAGCTGCCGGAGCGCCTGGTAGCGTTCCTGCACTTCCTTTTCCAGCCGCGCCTGGAGCCTCTCGGCCTCGTCCGGGAACACCCGTTTGAGCGAGGCGTAGCGGACTTCGCCTTTAAGGAAGGCGTCGAGGCTGCCGTCGGGCGCCTTGGAGTCGAGCGTAAAAGGGTTCTTACCCTCGGCTTTCAGCTGCGGATTGTACCGGTACAGCGGCCAGTAGCCGGATTCCACGGCCAGCTTTTCCTCGTCCTGACTGTGGCCCATGCCACGCAGGATGCCGTGGTTGATGCACGGCGAATAGGCCAGGATGAGTGAGGGTCCGTCGTAGGCTTCGGCCTCGGCCAGCGCCTTGACCAGTTGCTGTTTGTTGGCGCCCATGGCCACCGAGGCCACATAGACGTAGCCGTAGCTCATCATCATCGCCCCCAGGTCCTTCTTGGTGGTTTTCTTGCCTGAGGCGGCGAACTTGGCCACCGAGCCGGTGGGCGTGGCTTTCGAGGACTGGCCGCCGGTGTTCGAATACACCTCGGTGTCGTAGACCATCATGTTGATATTCTCGCCCGAGGCCATGACGTGGTCGATGCCGCCGAAGGCGATGTCGTAGGCCGCCCCGTCTCCCGCGAAAATCCAGAATGATTTCTTGGTGAAAAGCCGCGCCATCGCGTTGATGTCGCTCAAAAGCGCGTTGTCCGCATGCTGCGGCAGCAAGGCCTTGAGTTTGTCGCCGAATTCGCGCGAGCCTTCCGGATCATTCCTGTGGTCCAGCCAACCCTTGAGCGCTTCTTTGATATCGGACGGCACCTCGCCGGCGATGGCCTGGCGTGCGAGGTCGGCCAGCTTGAGGCGCTGATGATAAATCCCCAGGAACATGCCGTAGCTGAACTCGGCCGGGTCCTCGAACAGCGAATTGCCCCAAGTCGGCCCGTGGCCCTCCTGGTTGACGCAGTAAGGAATGGCCGGCGCCGAACCACCCCAGATCGAGGTGCAGCCGGTGGCGTTGCCGATGACCATCCGTTCGCCGAACATCTGGGTCAGCAGCTTGGCGTAGGGCGTCTCGCCGCAGCCGGCGCAGGCGCCCGAAAACTCGAGCAGCGGCTGGCAGAACTGGCTGCCCTTGATGCTCTTGCGGTTCAGCTTGTCGTCGCGCAGCGGCAGCGTCAGCGCATGTTCCCACAGCGGCACCTGCAGCGGCACCTGGGTGTCGAGCGGCTTCATGACCAGGGCTTTTTTCTTGGCCGGGCAGATGTCGGCGCAGTTGCCGCAGCCGTAGCAGTCGAGAGTGTCGACCTGGATGCGGAAGTAGTAGTCGTCTTTCAGCTCCTTGCCCAGGGCCTTTTTGGCCTCGAAGCCCTCGGGCGCAGCGGCCAGTTCTTTTTCGGTCACCAGAAACGGCCGGATGGAGGCGTGCGGGCAGACCATGGCGCACTGGTTGCACTGAATGCAGTTTTCCATGATCCACTGCGGCACGTTGATGGCCACCCCGCGCTTTTCGTACTTGCTGGTGTCGACCGGAAAGATGCCGTCCGGCCTGAAAGCGCTGACCGGCAGCTTGTCGCCCTGCTGCAGCAGGATCGGGCGCATGACGTACTTGACGAAATCGGGCTCTTCTTTGCTGCCCGCGGCATGGTCGTCGGCCTGGGCCCAGGCGGCGGGGTAGTCGATCGCGATCAGGTTTTCAAGGGTCTTGTCGACCGCCTGATGGTTCATCTTGACGATCTTGTCACTCTTGCGGCTGAACAATTTCTCGATTTCCTTCTTGAGCAGCCTGATGGCCTCCTCGACCGGCAGCACGTTGGCCAGTTTGAAGAAGGCCGTCTGCATGATCATGTTGATCCGGCCGCCCAGCCCCACCTCCTGCGCGATCTTGACCGCATCGATGTTGTAGAATTTGAGCTTTTTGGCGGCGATGGTCCGGCGCACGCGGGCCGGCAGCTTTTCTTCCATGTCGGCCAGCGACCAGCTGGAGTTGAGCACGAAGGTGCCGCCCTGCTTGACCCCTTCCAGGACGTCGTAAATCTCGACGTAGTTGTCCTTGTGGCAGGCGATGTAGTCGGCCGAATCGATCAGGTAGGTCGACTGGATCGGGGTCTTGCCGAAGCGCAGGTGCGAAATGGTGATGCCGCCCGATTTCTTGGAGTCGTAGGCGAAATAGGCCTGGGCATACATGTCGGTGTTGTCGCCGATAATCTTGATCGCGCTCTTGTTGGCCCCGACCGTGCCGTCGGCCCCCAGGCCCCAGAACTTGCACTGCACGGTGCCGGCCGGTGCCACGTCGAAGCCCGGTTCGACCTCGAGCGAGGTGTGGGTCACATCGTCGATGATCCCGACCGTGAAGTGGTTCTTGGGTTCGGCGGCCGCCATGTTGTCGAAAACCGCCTTGACCATGCTGGGGTTGAACTCCTTCGAGCCGAGCCCGTAGCGGCCGCCCAGGATCTTCGGCGTCTCGCCGCGCTCCATGCAGGCCGTGCAGATATCGGTGTAGAGCGGGTCGCCCAGCGCGCCCGGCTCCTTGGTGCGGTCCAGCACCGTTATTCTCTTGACCCCGGCCGGCATCACGGCAAACAGGTTCTCGACCGAAAACGGCCGGTAGAGGCGCACCTTCACCAGGCCGACTTTCTGGCCCTTGCCGACCAGATAGTTGACGACCTCCTCGATCGTCTCGCACGAGGAGCCCATCGAGACGACGACCTGTTCGGCGGCGGGGTCGCCGACGTAGTCGAAGAGCCGATAGCGCCGGCCGGTCAGGTCACCGATTTTTTTCATGTAACCGGCGACGATGCCCGCGACCTTGAGGTAATAGGGATTGGCGGCCTCCCGGCCCTGGAAGTAGATGTCCGGATTCTGGGCGGTGCCCCTCAGTTCCGGTCGTTCGGGATTGGTCCCGCGCGCCCGGAATTTTGCCACCGCCTCGCGGTTGACCAGGCGTGCCATGTCCTCGTAGTCGATCAGTTCGATCTTCTGGATCTCGTGCGAGGTGCGGAATCCGTCGAAGAAGTGCAGAAAGGGGACGCTGGCCTCGATGGCCGCCAGGTGGGCCACCAGCCCCAGGTCCATGGCCTCCTGCACCGAGGCCGACGCCAGCAGGGCGAAACCGGTCTGCCGGACGGCCATGACGTCCTGGTGATCGCCGAAGATCGACAGGGCGTGGGCGGCGATGGCCCGCGCGGTCACGTGCATGACGCCCGGTAACAGTTCGCCGGACATCTTGTACATGTTGGGGATCATCAGCAGCAGTCCCTGCGAGGCCGTGAAGGTGCTCGTCAACGCGCCGGCGGCCAGGCTGCCGTGGACGGCCGCCGCGGCACCGGCCTCGGACTGCATCTGCCGTACGGTCATGCTCTGACCGAAGATATTTTTACGGCCGGCGGCGGCCCACTCGTCGGCGATCTCTCCGATCGGCGAGGAGGGGGTTATCGGATAGATCGCTGCCACATCGCTCATGGCATAGGCCACATGCGCCGCGGCGGTGTTGCCGTCGATCGTCTTCATTTGCTTTGCCATACGGGTGCTCCTTTGTGCTTGAAGGTATTAGCAGACGAAATTCTTATGACCTAAAGGGCCAATAAGTCGCATAAAAACAGTCATGGCCCTGCGGGCCGCCACGATGCATGAAAAGATGGGCCAGAGTCCGAATGAGCGGATGCGCAGAGAGGCTAACTGTCTCGTAGGGGCGAAAAATTTTTCGCCCCTACCGAAAAAGGGATCTTATTGGCTTCTTGAACCGAACTTTTCTATTTAAGTCAAGGCCTCCCGGTTTGTAAAGTGATAGTTTATGAAATTGAATCAGTTATTAAATTTTTATTCATCACAGAAGGCTTTCAAAAAAATCGTTGCCCTTGTCGTCCACGATGATAAAGGCCGGAAAATCCTTGACCGTGATCTGGTAAATGGCCTCCATACCCAGCTCGGGATAGGCGAGGACCTCGACGGCGGTGATGCACTCCTTGCCCAGCCGGGCCGCGGGCCCGCCGATCGAGCCCAGGTAGAAGCCGCCGTACTTCCGGCAGGATTCGGTCACCGACTTGGAGCGGTTGCCCTTGGCCAGCATCACCAGCGAAGCGCCCTGCTCCTGGAAAATCGGCACGTAGGAGTCCATGCGCCCGGCGGTGGTCGGCCCGAAGGAGCCCGAGGCATGGCCCGGCGGCGTCTTAGCCGGACCGGCATAGTAGATGATGTGGTCCTTGACGTACGGCGGCAGCCCGTGCCCCTTTTGGAGCTGTTCGTTGAGCCGCGCATGCGCGATGTCCCGCGCCACGACGATCCGGCCGGTCAGAAGCAGTCGCGTGGCCACGGGGTAGCGGCTCAGATCGGCCCGGATCCGGTCCATTGGCCGGTCGAGATCGATAGGCACCGCGTCCGCGACGGCCGTGGCGGGCTCCGGCAGATACTGCGCCGGATTGGTTTCGAGCCGCTCGAGAAAAATCCCCGCGGCGGTGATCCGGGCCTTGACGTTGCGGTCGGCGCTGCAGCTGACGCCCAGCCCGATGGGACACGAGGCCCCGTGGCGCGGCAGGCGAACGACGCGCACGTCGTGGCAGAAGTATTTTCCGCCGAACTGGGCCCCGATGCCCAGCTCGCGCGAGACCTGCAGCAGCTGCGCCTCCAGTGCCAGATCTCGAAAGGCGTGGCCGGCGGGACTGCCGGCGGTGGGCAGGCCGTCGAGGTAACCGGCCGAAGCCAGTTTGACGGTCTTCAGGTTGGCTTCGGCCGAGGTGCCGCCGACCACGAAGGCCAGGTGGTAGGGCGGGCAGGCCGCCGTTCCGAGCGACATCATCTTGGCCCGCATAAAATCGACCAGCTTGCCGGGTGTCAGGGTCGCCTTGGTCTCCTGGTAGAGATAGGTCTTGTTGGCCGAACCGCCGCCCTTGGCGATGAACAGGAATTTATAGGCCGGGCCGTCCACGGCGTAGAGGTCGATCTGGGCCGGCAGGTTGCAGCCGGTGTTCTTCTCCTCGTACATGGACAGCGGCGCGTTCTGGGAGTAGCGCAGGTTGTTGCGGGTGTAGGCGTTGAACACGCCCTCCGCCAGCGCCCGTTCGTCGTCGCCGCCGGTCCAGACCTGCTGGCCTTTTTTGCCGATGACAACCGCCGTGCCGGTGTCCTGGCACATGGGAAAAACGCCGTCGGCGGATATCACCGCGTTTTTGATCATTTCCAGCGCCACATAGCGGTCGTTGTCGGATGCCTCCGGGTCCTCGAGAATCTTGGCCAGCAGCCGCAGGTGGGACGGCCGCAGCCGGTGGGCCACCTCGGTAAAGGCCTGCTCGGCCAAAAGCGTCAGGCCGGCCGGTGATATCTTGAGCATCTCCCGGCCGTCAAACGTCGCGCCGGCGACGTGATCGCCGGTCAGCCGGCGGTACGCGGTGGTGTCTTCGGCCAGTGGAAACATCTCCTGATAGGTAAACTCCGGCATCGTCGGTCCTCCTGCAATCGTGATTTAAAAGTGGTTTCAAAGGTGATTCTTTTTAAGGTTGTTCTTTCCGGCCCGAATCGCTAAGCTCGGTCCGGCATCCGTCATACCACAAACCAAACGAAAAAAAACGATCCGAACGACACCGAAACGGCTTTAGAGCGGCCGGCGGGGGGAGGCGCGCATGATAGTGGCGGGGCTGACGGGCGGAATCGCGACCGGAAAATCGACGGTCGCCGCCGTTTTCGCCGCAGCCGGGGCCGTGGTCATCGACGCGGACCGGATCGCGCACGAGGCCATCGCCCCCGGCCGGCCGGCCCGCGACCGGATCGCGGCCCGGTTCGGCCGGGATGTTCTGCTGCCCGACGGCACCATCGACCGCGGGAAACTGGGCCGGATCATCTTCAACGACCCGCAGCGGAAAGCGCGGCTCGAAGCCATCGTTCATCCCGAGGTCAAAGCGGAAACCACACGGCGGCTTGCGGAAATCGAGCGCCTTGACCCGCGCGCCGTCGTGATCCTGGACGTGCCGCTGCTGATCGAAGCGGGCATGGACCGCGATCTGGCGGAGCTGATCGTGGTGTATGTCCCCGAAGAGCTTCAACTCGAGCGCCTGATGCGAAGGGACCGGCTCACGCCGGCCGAGGCCCTGGCACGCATCCGGTCGCAGATGCCGATCGCGGAGAAAAAGCGGCGCGCCACGATCGTGATCGACAACAGCGCCTCGCCCGACCGCACGCGCGCGCAGGTCCTGGCGCTCTTCGCCGATCTCGAGCGGCGCTCCCGCCGGCCGTCATCGTCTGAACCGGCCGGTTAGCGCCCGGGCCACGCTCTACCCGGTCCCCCCACATAGGCTTTTTAGTGTAAAAATTTTTGCGGTTGCCAAACCGGCCCGGCCGCCCTATTTTGAAAGCCATATGACAGGGGCGTGTCATCCTTTTTTAAGCGTCGTGAACGGCGGCCTCGAAAGACCCGGCGGCCGCAACCCGTGCGGGGGATTCGCATGCAAGAATCGAGAAAACCGGCGACAATCGACCACCTGAAGAAAGTCACCCTGACGATCGAAGCGGAAAGTCCCGACGCCGCGGCCGGCACCCATTTGCGGGCGCAGCGGCTGACGTTCGTCTACGGGCTGGGAACCCCGGGCCTGACGCCTTTCGAATATGCCCTGGCCGGCAAAACGACCGGAGATGTGATTGCCGTCAGCCTCCGGGCCGACGAAGCGGCTCCGACCTTCGGTCACCTCCGCCCCTTGGTCGAGATGCCGTCGGCGGCCGACGTCCGGCTGACGGCGCGCGTCGAAAAGATCGAACCGGCCGGCGGCCGCGAGATCATCAACGCCATGGCGGCCGCCGCCGAGTGCGGGTGTGACTGCGGGTGCGGGTGCGGCGGCAAACACGGCGCGGATTGAGCCGGGCATGAACCAGATTCTCTCCGACAGCCGCCTGGCCAACCTGGGCGCCCAGGCGATCCTGGAACGGTTCAACGCTTTTCACTCCTCGTTCAAAGAGATAACGCGCCACGCCGCCCGGCGGTTTTTCGACCGCGACTGGCAGGGCCTGCACGACGATGCGACCACCCGCCTGGACCTTTACCGCCGGGCGGTCGACACGATCGAAGAGGTGGTTCGACGTCTCCTGGCCGAGCGTGTCAAAGACAAACTGGCCTGGGCCGGCATGAAAGCGGTCTACTCCGGGAGCATCTTTCACCAGGATGATCGCGAACTGGCGGAAACCTTCTTCAATTCCGTCACCCGCCGGGTCTTTTCGACGGTCGGCGTCGACCCGCAGATCGAGTTCGTCGACCCGGATTTCGATGCGCCGCCGACGCCGAGCGTCAGGCAGCTGTGCCGCAGCTATTTCCCGGAAGCCGGCCTCGCCGGTTCGGTGCGCGCCCTGCTGGCCGACTGCGGCTGCGGATCGAAACTCGTGGATCCCGCCGGTCAGGCGGTCGCCGTCGCCGACCGCATGGAATTTCTGCTGGCCGAAAAAGGCGCGCCGCCGGACATCCGGCGCATCGACATGCTCGCCAGCCTCTTCTTTCGCAACAAGGCCGCCTACCTCGTCGGGCGCATCGTTACGGCCGCCGGCACCCTGCCGCTGGCCATCGCCCTGCACCATCCGCCGCAGGGCATCGTGGTCGATGCCGTGCTTCTGGACGAAGACAGCCTCAGCGTCCTGTTTTCCTTCACCCGTTCTTATTTTCTCGTCTGCGCCGACCGGCCCTGCGACCTGGTTCATTTTTTAAAGGGCATCCTGCCCCACAAACGCACCGCCGAACTTTACACCGCCATCGGCTACAACAAGCACGGCAAGACCGAACTTTACCGCGACATCATGCGCTACACCAGCGAGTGCGGCAGCGAACGCTTCGAATTTTCAGCGGGCCAGCGCGGCATGGTCATGATCGTCTTCAACATGCCCCAGGACGATCTGGTGGTCAAGCTGATCCGCGACCGGTTTCGCAACCCCAAGAGCACCACGCGCCGGGCGGTGATGGACAAATACGACCTGGTGTTCAAACACGACCGTGCCGGCCGCCTGGTGGAAGCCCACAGCTTCGAGTACCTGAAGTTCGACCGCTGCTGGTTTTCGGACGAACTTTTCGAGGAGCTGCTGCGCGAGGCCGCCGACACCGTCAAGGTGGTTCGGGACGAGGTCGTTTTGCGTCACGCCTATGTCGAACGGCGGGTGACCCCGCTCGACATCTACCTGCCGGGCGCCGAGCCCGCGGCGGCGGCCGCGGCGGTCATCGACTACGGCAACGCCATCAAGGACCTGGCCGTCAGCGACATTTTCCCGGGCGACATGCTGCTCAAGAACTTCGGGGTGACCCGCCACGGGCGCATCGTTTTCTACGACTACGACGAGCTGTGCCCCTTGAGCGAGTGCCGGTTCAGAAAAATGCCCCCGCCGCGCAGCTTCGAGGACGAACTGGCCAGCGACCCCTGGTTTTTTGTCGATGACAACGACGTTTTCCCCGAAGAATTCCAACGCTTCCTGGGGCTGGCGCCCCCGCTGCGGGACGTGTTCCTGAAACACCACTCCGATCTCTTCGGCGTGGACTTCTGGCGCGCGGCCCAGGCGGCGATCGGCGCCGGAAAGATCATTCACGTCCTGCCCTACCCGCCGCAATACCGCCTGGCGGAACCGTCCCCGGCCGCACGGATTGCGGAGGACGCCCGCCGGCCGGAGCGGCGTTGAAACACCCGTGCCCATGGCGTTGCGGCCCGTGCGGATCCTCTTTACATTGTGTTAGAAATTGCTATGCTTAAGCCAACTTTTCAACTAAAGGGGAGGTTCAGATGAACACGCACACCTCAGTTGCCGGCATCGAGGTCACCGGCCCCGTGTCTCCGGATTTTTCAGGGATTCTCACCCCGCAGGCCCTGGCTTTCGTCGGCGGCCTGGCCCGCAAATTCGACACCCGCCGCAAAGAATTGCTCGCCCGGCGTCAAGAGGTCCAGGCCGGGATCGATGCCGGCCAGCTGCCGGACTTTCTGCCGGAAACAAAAGAGGTCCGCGCCGGCGACTGGAAAATCGAACCGGTGCCGGACGATCTGAAAGACCGCCGGGTGGAAATCACCGGCCCGGTCGACCGCAAAATGGTCATCAACGCGCTCAACTCGGGCGCCTCCTGCTACATGGCCGACTTCGAGGATTCGCATGCCCCCACCTGGGAGGCCACAATCCAGGGGCAGATCAACCTCAAGGACGCGGTCGAGGGGACCATCGCGTTCGAGAGCCCGGAAGGCAAATCCTACCGCCTGGCCGAGCGCACCGCCACCCTCATCGTGCGCCCGCGCGGCTGGCACCTGGTGGAGAAGCACGTCAACGTCGACGGCCACCCGATATCCGGCAGCCTCTTTGACTTCGGCATCTTCTTCTTTCACAACGCCCGCCGGCAGCTCGCCAAGGGTACCGGCCCCTATTTCTACCTGCCCAAAATGGAAAGCCACCTGGAAGCGCGGCTGTGGAACGATGTCTTCATCCAGGCCCAGGAGCAGCTCGATATCCCGCGGGGCACCATCAAGGCCACCGTCTTGATCGAAACCATCCTGGCGGCCTTCGAAATGGACGAGATCCTGTACGAACTGCGGGAGCACGCCGCCGGCCTCAATTGCGGCCGCTGGGACTACATCTTCAGCTTCATCAAGCGCTTCCGCAACGTGCCCGACTACATCTTCCCGGATCGGGCCCAGATCACGATGACGCGCCACTGCATGCACGCCTATTCCCTGTTGGCCATCCGGACCTGCCACCAGCGCGGGGCGCACGCGATGGGCGGGATGGCCGCCCAGATCCCGATCAAGAACGATCCGGCGCAAAACCGGGCCGCCCTGCAACGGGTGCGCGACGACAAGACCCGCGAGGCGGCCGACGGCCACGACGGCACCTGGGTGGCCCATCCCGGCCTGGTGCCGATCGCCCGCGAAGAGTTCGACAAGGCCATGCCGAGGCCGAACCAGATCGATAAACTGCGCGAGGACGTGCGGGTGACGGCCGCCGACCTGCTGCGGCTGCCCTCCGGAACGATCACAGAGCAGGGCCTGCGCACCAACGTGAGCGTCGGCATCCAGTACATGGCCAACTGGCTCGGCGGTTTGGGGTGTGTGCCGCTCTACAACCTGATGGAGGATGCCGCCACGGCCGAAATTTCCCGCACCCAGGTGTGGCAGTGGGTCCATCACCCGCGCGGCCTGCTGGAAGATGGGCGCAAAGTCGACGCCGAATTGGTGCAAAAAGTCATAAAAGAGGAAATGGCGCACATCCGCGCCGAGGTCGGAGAAAAGCCGTTCGAAACGACCCGCTATGATCTGGCGGCCCGCCTTTTCGAGGAGATCGTCACCGACGACGAGTTGGAAGAATTTCTGACCCTGCGGGCCTATGAGTATCTCGATTGACGGATGGGCGCGCGAGGGTCGCCGCGGCCGGTTCGGCACGGGTGGCGGGCGGCGGTTCACGGACCAGGCGATATCCGTCATGTGCGTCTTAACAACTGAGGGGAAGGAGCCAAGATGAAAACAGTCGAAGAAGCCGCGGCCGAAATATGCGATCGGCTCTGCTGCCACGAGGTATTGCCCGACGAGGTCAGCGAGCTTACCGAGAGTTGGGAAAAGGACCCCCGCTGGAAGGGCGTCATCCGGCCCTATTCGGCGGAGGACGTGCTGAGATTGCGCGGGACCCTGCACGTCAGCCACACCTTCGCCGAGGTCGGCGCCAAGAGGCTCTGGCAACTTTTGAACACGGAGGAATACGTTCCGGCCTTGGGGGCTCTGACCGGCAACCAGGCCGTGCAGCAGGTGGAGGCCGGTTTGAAGGCCATCTATCTGAGCGGCTGGCAGGTGGCGGCCGATGCCAATCTGGCCGGGGAAATGTATCCCGATCAGAGCCTCTATCCGTCCAACAGCGTGCCGGCCGTGGTCCAGCGGATCAACAACGCCCTGCGCCGGGCCGACCAGATTCAGGTGCTCGACTGCCGCAAGAAAGGGCCTTACTGGTATGCACCGATCGTGGCCGATGCGGAGGCCGGCTTCGGCGGCCCCCTGAACGCCTTCGAGCTGATGAAGATGATGATCGCGGCCGGCGCGGCCGGCGTCCACTTCGAGGATCAACTGGCATCGGCCAAGAAATGCGGCCACCTGGGCGGCAAGGTCCTGGTCCCGACCCAGGAGTTTATCACCAAGCTGATCGCCGCGCGCCTGGCGGCGGATATCTGCGGCGTTCCGTCGGTGCTGGTCGCCCGTACCGATGCCGATGCCGCCCGGCTGGTCACCAGCAATATCGACAAGCGCGACCAACCCTTCATCTTGCCCCGCCCGCGCTCGTCGGAAGGATTCTACTACGTCGAAAACGGCGTGAAATCGGCCATCGCACGCGGCCGGGCCTATGCCCCTTATGCCGATATGGTCTGGTGCGAGACTTCCAAGCCCGACCTGGAGCAGGCGCGTCAATTCGCCGAAGGCATCCACGCCGAGCACCCGGGCAAACTCCTGGCGTACAACTGCTCGCCGTCGTTCAACTGGAAAGCCAATCTGGACGAGACCACCATCGCCACGTTCCAGCGCGAACTGGCGGCCATGGGCTACAAGTTTCAATTCGTCACCCTGGCCGGCTTCCACGCCCTCAACATGGGCATGTTCGACCTGGCACTCGGATATCGCCAGGAAGGCATGCTGGCCTACTCCCGCTTTCAGCAGGAGGAGTTCAAACACGGCACCGACGACGGCTACATGGCGACCACCCATCAGAAATTCGTGGGAACCGGCTATTTCGATCGCGTGATGAATGCGGTCAGTGAGGGAACGACTTCGGTCGGCGCCCTTTCCGGGTCCACCGAAGAACAACAGTTCTGAAGCCGTCAGGCTCCTGAACGATCCCGCCCGGACGTTCGGGGCGCGGGATCTCAGGACGGTTTTTGATCGGCGGCATCAGCGCACAACAGTCCCCGCATCGCCGCGGGCGTTTTTGCCCGCGGCCCAGGGACTCGCCGGCTGAAACCGACGCGGTGAGTCTAAATCAGGTAGGTTTTAAGCTTCGAGAGGTCCAATTCGGCCGGGTCGTTGAGAATCGCGCCGACCTGAATCTCGCCGTCCACTTCCACCATGCGCCGGGCATCGCACTGGAATTCGAGCTGTTCGCCGGTTTGAGGCAGCCGGAAGGAGAGGTTGAAGCGATCCAGTTCGCGCAGAAAAGCTTCCTTGATTTTCGAGCCCTTAGGATAGGTGACAAAAACGCCGCCCATGGCAATGTCGGTGATCACACACGGAAACGTGTCCCTGTGGCCATCGATTTCCATGGTCGTGTTCGCCGGAAGGGTGATCTTGCTTCTCTGGTGGCCGCGGCGGTCGGAGCCGGTTTCGTGCGGTAGCAGATAGCGCTGGGCTTCCAGGTAGTCGAGAATGATCTTGTCCAGCAGGGAGGCAACCGTGCGCCGTTCCTTCTTGGCCGCCCGCTTGAGAGCTTCACGGACGAGGATACTCATTCGAATGCTGTAAACGATGTCTTTTTTCATGATATTATTGTATAAATATTGTAGTACAATGTCAATGTAAATTTAAACAGGTACGCCCCGTCTCTCTTTTTTTTAATTTATAGCAGCTCTGCTGCGTTTCATAAATTTTTTCCCGAAAAAAAATTATTTCAGAAAGGAGATCACCGTGTCGACTACTGACTTCAAGGCCATGGTCGTCGAAGAGAAAGACAAGCACACCTTCACCCGCCGTATTGGCCGTAAGTCGATAGAGGACCTGCCCGACGGCGACGTCCTGATCAAGGTCACCCACTCCTCGCTCAATTACAAGGATGCCCTCTCGGCCACCGGCAACCGGGGCGTGACCCGCCAATACCCCCACACCCCCGGCATCGATGCCGCCGGCAGCGTGGCGCAGAGCAGCACCGCCCAATTCACCCCCGGACAAAACGTCATCGTGACCGGCTATGATCTGGGCATGAACACCTCCGGTGGTTTTTCCGAGTACATCCGCGTCCCGGCCGACTGGGTCGTCCCGCGCCCGGACGCCCTTTCGCCGCTGGAGAGTATGATCTACGGAACCGCCGGATTCACCGCCGGCCTGGCGATCGTCAAGCTCATGGATCACGGACTCGAAGCGCACACGGGCGATGTTTTGGTCACCGGCGCGACCGGCGGCGTCGGCAGCCTGGCGGTTTCCATCCTGGCCAGAATCGGCTTTCGCGTCGTGGCGGTCAGCGGCAAGGCCGACCGCGCGTCGTTTCTTCGGGACCTGGGGGCCGCCGAGGTCATCAGCCGCGAGGAGGCGAGCGACACCTCCAGCCGTCCCCTGCTGAAGGGCCGCTGGGCGGGGGTGATCGATACCGTCGGGGGGGACATCCTGGCCACCGCCCTCAAGACGACCCTTTACGGCGGGTCCATTTCCTGCTGCGGACTGGTGGCCTCCCCCGAACTGAAGACGACGGTCTTTCCGTTTATCCTGCGTAATGTCAACCTGCTGGGGATCGATTCGGTGGCCTGTCCGATGAGCCTGCGACGGGAGATCTGGCAAAAGCTGGCGGCCGATTGGAAACCCGAGCGGCTCGGCGAGCTGTGCCAGACCGTTTCTCTCGAAGAGGTGGACCCGCTGATCGAAACGATTCTAAAGGGCCGGGTGAGCGGACGGGTGGTGATCGACCTGAACCGTTGAGAAGCGCGTCGAGATCTGGATTTACTGATGGAAAACAAACCTGAAAACACGTCGGCTATGGAAGCGGGAAAGGTGGTTTTCGAGGACCAGCCGCCGGAAAAAGATGCCCCCTCAGCGACCGGCGGCGCGGCCGGAGCCGACACGGCCGACAAAAAAGACCACGCCACCGTGCCGATGACCGCCGAACCTCAGCCGCCGCGGAAAGACCGGCCGGTGGAAACAGGCCGCGAGAACGCCCCGCGCCTGGGCGACGGATCGAACCTGGATGTCATCCTCGGCATTCCGCTCGATATCACGGTCGAGCTGGGACGCGTCAAAATGACGATTCACGAACTGCTCCAGCTGGGACCCGGATCGGCCGTGGCGCTGTCGCGCCTGGAAGGCGAACCGGTGGACATCCTGGCCAACAACAAACTCATTGCCCGGGGAGTCGTTTTGGTCAAAGACGAAAAATACGGCATCCGCATCACCGAGACCACCGGCGGATTGGACCGGCTGCGCGGCCTGCGATAAAGAGGTCACGGGCGCACGGCCCGGACCGCGCCGCAGGCGTTGAGGTCGTGATGAAGCCGCGTGAAGCCGTTTTCGCGGATCGATGTCACGATCAGGGCTTCCTTCTTGTAACCCTTGGCAAAGACTTCCGCGGTCCAGTACCAGGGGGCGCCCTGACCCGGAAAATAGGGCGGCGTCTTGTAGAGTTCGGCCAGTTCGCTGCCGTAGGGCAGGCGCCAGTCGCGATAGCCGCCGGCGGCCAATTGGCCGACATATTTACGGGCATCGTCGAAATCCTGGCAGTCGCCCAGTTCGGCCGCCGAGTCCAGCAGGCTCCAGGTCAGGCCGGTTCTGGTGTCGGTGAAGGTGTCGGCGCCACTGACGACGAATCGCCGGCCGGCCTGGCGGATCTGCGTGGCGATTCTGGTTTTTTCCGTTTCCAGGCGCTGTCGTTCGCGGGCCAGGTCGAGCTGCTGGCGCTTGCGCTGCTCGTCGATGCGCTCCTGGTAGAGGATCCGGTTTTCGTTCTGCAGCTGGCTCAGCAGCAGGCGGGCACTGGGTTCGAATCTTCCGGACGGATTCAGCCGAATGTATTGGCCGATGTAACTGATTCGGTCGGGCAGGCTGTGCTGACTGTTTTGGCTGTAGCCGGCCGCCGCCTGCCACTCGCGGCTCTCCCGCAGGTTGCGGTCGAGGCGGGCGATGTCGTCCCTGATCCGCGCGGCCTGGCTCGACCCCGGATTTTGTTCGAGGTAGTCCCTCAAAACATTACGGGCCGATTCGAACTTGTTCCCGAGCCGCTGCACGGTCCCCATCAGTTCGGCGACATCGCGTTTGTCCTCCATGACCAGTTTGAGGTTTTCGATTTCCGTGGTGCGGTAATTTTTTTTGAAATTGTCCAGAAAGCTTTCACAAAGAAGGATGCAGTCGTCCCAGTTGCCCCGCTGGTCGCACAGCGGCATGCTTTTCATCAGGTGTCCGTAATATTCTTCGCTCATGTCGGACACCAGGGCCTCGACCTGGGCACGGTGCCGGCCGCCGGGGTGTTTCACCAGGTACCCCAGGTAGGCCTCGATCCGTCTTTTCGAATCGAGCCGCGCGACATCCTCCAGGCGGGCGTAATCGATATCGTCGATCAGGGTTGGAATTCCGGCCAGCTGCTGCTGAATTTCTGCGGCCCGCGGGCTTTCGGGATATTGCTCGAGATACGGGGTGTAAAGGGCCGCGGCCGCGGCCTCGTAATTGCCGTCGATGGGAAGCTTCTTCACCTCGGCGGTGATAAATTCATACTTCTCGCGTTCGGCGGCCTGCTTGAGGTCGCGGATTTTCTGTCGGGCCGCGTCATGATAGATGCTGTCGGCATGGGAGTCGATGAAATACTGCAGCAGCACTTTCTTAGCGTCGGGATCCGTGCCGGCGTCGACCTTTTCGAGGATGGCCCGGTATTCTCTTGAAAGCTGGCGCGCCTTCAGGTAGCGGGTGCCGTAGGTCCCGATCGCCCCGATCACCAGCAAAGCCGCCAGCACGCCGGCCATCAGTTTCAGCGACCGCAGTTGCGGAGCCCGCTGCGCCTCCCGCAGCGGTTTGTAGCGATCGGTGGACGCCATATCGAGAACCGATGCCGCCGCGGCCGGCGCCACCTCATTTTTGCCTTTTTTATCGTTGCGCAGCCGCAGGGCCTCCGCCAGGACTTCCATCAGCGGCTGGTTGATCTCGTTTCGGCTGCGGCCGGCCGCATCCCGTAAAAAGATTTCCGAGGTGTCCCAGCTGATGATCTCGTAGGCCGCCGCCTTGTTTTTCAGGCTGCCGGATTCGGCCGCGACCAACACACCGTCGCACAGGTGCAGATGGCCTACCGCCCCGGTCGCGCTGATTTCAAGCGCGCAGGTGAGCCTTTCGAACTGGGCCATGTGCAGAAAAAACGGCAGGCTGATGCCCTGCACCTTTCCGCCGCTGCGTTCACAAAGTTCGTCGAAGATCTGGTTGTTCAGGATTCTCGTTTTGATGAGCCGCTGAAAATTTTCGACGTCCCGACCGCTCATCTTGTTGGGGCAGTAGCCCAGATGCACGGTGATGTTGCCCGGTTTTTTGTGCCAGGGCCAAAGGGCGCCGTAATAATACCCCCGGCCGGCCTTGCGCAGGTACAGGGCCTGCTCCTCGCGGATGCCGTTGAGAATTTTCAGGGTCGCGTTGAAGCGCAACGTCACCGGCATCGGCTTGCCGGCCGGTTTTTTAGCGGGACCGAAAAAACCTTCCAGCCGGGTGCCGAGCGTCTGGATGTCGCGGCCGGCGGAGACGGCCTGGTACAGGCTGCGGGTGACGTTGTAGGGGGTTTTCTGCATGTCGGGCAGGGCGTCCAGCAGCTCCACGAGGGTCAGGAAATCCCGGGTGACATTCAGGCCGATCAAAAGATCCGCCAGCTCCCGGCTGGTGCCGCCGGTTCCCGTCGTGCTAATCTGTTCGGTCATGGTCCCGATCTCTCCTGCGGCACTGCGCAGATCCAGACGATCCCGCAGGGCACGCCGCGCCGTACCCTTACTACCGTCAGCGTCAAGTCTCAGTCGCTGTTTCCAACCGTTCACCCGGGTAAAGGTGCCCACCTCGACGTAGACCTTAATTCTATTTTCGAACTAAACGCACAAGGCCTCATCGAGGCCGCCACGACGCATAAGACGCATAAAATGTGGTGTGCCGGTTTAGCCCGCTTGCCCGTTGAGCCAGTGAAGGGATATCTTCGGTTTAACCTGCTCAATGCCTAAAAACGATGCGCCGGAACCCGGATGGGCGGTTGCAAGCAGTGGCTGACTGCCTGAAGCCGTATACGGGCTCTTGGACCGGACCCATGTCGATGGCGTTTCGCAGCCAAATTCTTGAAGCCTGAATCAGGCCTCGTTATTCAACAACGGGCCCAGTCCGGTCTTAGAGCCCGTTAACGGCAAGTTTCAGCCGCTGTTTGCAACTGTTTCATCCGGGTGGAGGTGCCCACCGCGACGTTGAGCCCTGAACACCTGTACCCACAACCATCCCTAAGCTCTATATTTTACACAAATTTTCACCCCAAATCAAGCACGCCTTTTCAATTCGGCCGGCCTGGGGTATAGTGACGGGGTTGGCCGGACGAAGCGGAACGCGAAATCCTTCGCCGCCGGGCAAGCCATCCCCACAGGAAGCAAGGAGTTATCTATGGACGTGACGTTTCACGGTGCCGTGCGGGAGGTGACCGGGTCCCTGCACCTGCTGACCACCGCGACCGATCGGGTGCTGCTCGATTGCGGCCTGTTTCAGGGCCGCCGCAAGGAAAGCGCGGCCCGCAACCGGGTCCTGCCCTTCGATCCGCAGATCGTTGCCAACGTCATCTTGTCGCACGCGCACATCGACCACTCCGGACGCATCCCGCTGCTGGTGAAAGACGGGTTCAACGGGCGCGTTTTCTGCACGCGGGCGACGGCGGCGGCCAGTTCCTATCTGCTGCCCGACTCGGCCCATATTCAGGAGTCGGACGCCGAGTACCTGAATTACAAAACCCTGCGCGGGGCCCTCAACCAGATGAAACCCTCCACGCGCAAGGCCATGAACGTCGGCGGCCGGACGGCTGACATCAAGCAGGCGCTCAAGAAAAACCGTCACGAGCTGGATGCCGCCGTCATCAACGACTTCATGGACCGGCTGCGCCTGGAGAAAATCGAGCCGCTCTACACCGGCGCCGATGCCCGGAACGCACTCACCGCCTTCGACGGCACCCCCTATCGCTACCCGGTGGCCGTCGGCACCGACATGACCTGCACGTTCTACGATGCCGGGCACATCCTGGGATCGGCCGTCAGCATGGTCCGCGCCGAAGAAAACGGGCGTCCGGTCACCGTCTGCTACACCGGCGATCTCGGCCGCTACGACAAACCGATCGTCCGCAACCCGGTTTTTGATTTCGAGGAACGGCACCGCGTCGTGGACCTGATGATCATGGAGAGCACTTACGGCGACCGCACGCACGCGCCGGTCGCGGCGCTCAAGCCGCAGCTCCAAAAAATCGTGACCGAAACCGTCAACCGCCGGGGAACGGTGCTGATCCCAGCCTTTGCCTTCGGCCGCACCCAGGAACTGCTCTACGTTCTGCACCAGCTCTACGACGAAAAGGCCGTGCCGCGCGTCCCGGTCTTCGTCGACAGCCCGCTGGCCGTCAATATCACCCGCGTCTTCGGCGAGCATCCCGAGGTGTACGACCGCGATGCCCAGGAAACCTTTCTCAAAAACGGCCAAAACCCGTTTTTCTTCGATCAGGTTCATTTCGTCGCCTCGGTGGAAGAATCGATGCGGCTGAACCGTGAAAAAAAACCGCACATCGTCCTGGCCGCCTCCGGGATGTGCGAGGCCGGCCGGATCCTGCACCACCTGCGCCATAAGATTCACGACGAAAGAAACACCATTTTGATCGTCGGTTTCATGGCGCAAAACACCCTGGGCCGTCGGATCTTCGACCAGGGCACGGCTTACGAACGCTCGGGCCGCAGCGGCCCGCCGCCGATGGTGAAATTTCTCGACAAGGCCTATCCCCTGAAGGCGCATGTGGCCAGTCTCGGCGGATTCAGCGCCCACGGCGACAAACACGAACTGCTGCGGTTTCTCGAGGATTCCAACCTGAACATCAAGCGCATCGCCGTCGTGCACGGCGAGGAGGACCAGGCGCTGGCGTTTGCCGGCCACCTGCGCGCAAGCGGTTATGCGGCCCTGGTTCCGAAAAGAGGCGAAACCATCCGGTTATAGGCCTTTGGGACATCGCAGGGAATCGGCTTGGCGGTTACATGAAAATGTCAGCTTCCAAGCACCAACATCCACATAAATGACACGGCACGGGAGGCAGGTCGGGCGATGAGTCGCTTTTTGATGGTGGACATCGGCGCGGGAACCATGGACATTCTCTATTACGACACTTCCGCCGCCCAGCACTACAAGGCGGTCGTCAAGTCGCCGGTGCGAACGGTGGCCGAGCGGGCGGCCGGGCTGCGCGGCGACCTGGTGGTGACCGGCGCCGAAATGGGCGGCGGGCCGGTCACGGAAGTGCTGCGCGAGCGGGCCGCCGAGGCCGGCGTCGTCATGTCGGTCTCGGCCGCCGCCACCCTGAGCCACCGCCCGGAGCAGGTCCGCGCCTGGGGGATCGAGGTGGTCGCGGATGCGGCGGCCGAAGAACTGGCGCGGCAGCCGTCGGCCGCCCACCTGGTCCTCGCCGACCTGGAGGCCGATCGGCTGCGGCACATCGTCGGCGCCTTCGGCGTCCCGTTCGAATTCGAGGCCGTGGCCGTCTGCGCCCAGGATCACGGCGTTCCGCCGGCGGGAACCTCGCACCTGGCCTACCGGCACGACCTCACCACCGGGGTCCTTAACCGCGAGCCCTTCCCCCACGTCCTGCTCTATCGGGGGTCCGGGGTGCCGGCCACGCTCAACCGGCTGAACTCCATTGCGGCCGGCGCCGCCGGACTGCCGACCGACGAGGTCTTTGTCATGGACAGCGGCATGGCCGCCATTCTCGGCGCATCCGTCGATCCGCTCGCCCGCGACAAGCAGAACGTGCTGGTGCTCGACATCGCCACTTCGCACACGGTCGGCGCCACGCTGGTCAATGGAGAGCTGGCCGGTTTTTTCGAGTACCACACCCGCGACCTCACGCTGCGCCGGCTGGAAACCCTGCTGCGCGAGCTGGCCGACGGGCGGCTGACCCAGGACGATATTTTAAAGGAAGGCGGCCACGGGGCCTATGTGCGCCGCGCCATCGGCTTCGACAAACTCGACATCATCCTGGCAACGGGTCCCAAACGCCGTCTCGTCGAAGCCTCGCACCTGCCGATCACTTTCGGCGCGCCGTGGGGCGACAACATGATGACAGGAACGGTCGGACTGCTGGAGGCCCTGCGCCGGTCCAAGGGCCTCGAAACGATCACCTACCTGTAACTCACCGCACCGGCACGTGTGACGCGTCGAGCCAAATTCGGGAAAGATCGCCAGGGGCCGGAATCTGCCGGCCGCAGCGGTTCATGCGAGGAAACGCAGCATGGTTCCGGAAACCGTGACCGAAAAATTTCTCAACTACGCGCCGTCGCGAGATATCGTCTTCGTTCTGGGGGCCGGCGCCTCGCACCCGGACGGCGTCCCGCTTCAGCAGGACATCCTGCCGATGATCATCGCGGGCGAGATCGAGGAAATCGCCGGCTCGGCCATCGGCCGCCAGATCACTCAATTCATTCTCGACAACTTTTACGTCAACCCGCGCGCGCAGATCTATCCGCGCCTGGAGGCGGTTTTCGGCTTTCTCGACTACTTCATCCAGCGCAACGAGAGCCTGAGTTCGACCTACGACACCACCGTCATCCGGCAGCTCAAGGAAAATCTGATCAAGGCCATTCACTTCATCGTCAATCTGCGCAGCGACCGGCGCAGCCTCGTCTATCACCGCTTCTGGCGCGCCGTGTGCCGGCACAACCGCAATGTCTCCATCATTACCCTCAACTACGACACCCTGCTCGAACAGGCCTTCGATTTTCTCTACCGCACCTGCGGCTATATCGACTACTGCATCCACCTGCTCAATTACGAGAAACTGCCCCAGCTGCGGGACGTCAACTTCTGGATCAACCCGCGCGAGCCGATCGCGGTGCAGGCCGGCGAGAGTCCGGTGCCCTTTAAAATCATCAAGGTCCACGGCAGCCTGAACTGGAAATACTGCAACTGCTGCAACCAGGTCCTGCTGACGCCCTGGGACCGCATCATCGATTTGAATCGCGGCAAGCTGATCGGCCACACCTACCCGGAGGCCAGGCAATACGATTACAACTGCCCGATAGACGGAACGGATTTTCAGACGCTGATCATGCCGCCCTCCTACATCAAGTCCCTGACGCACCCGATCATCACGCAGCTGTTCGGCGAGGCGTCGATCGAGATCCGGGCCACCCGCAAAATCGTCTTCATCGGCTATTCGCTGTCGAACGCGGATGTGCACATCAAGGCGCTGTTCAGAAAAAACCTGCGGACGGACACCACGCTCGTGGTCGTCAACACCAAGCCGGCCGAAGACTTGCTGCGGCAGTACTATGCGCTTTCGAGTAAGGTCCGGTACATCTGCTCCTCGTTCGAGGAAATCGTCAACGACGACCAGACCATGAGTGACCTGCTGTCGTGATGGGATCACGATCCGACGTCACAGCCGGGAAAGCGGCGACGATGTTTCTGCGGTGGATACCCTCAGCGGTGAACCGCAGGACGCTGAAATTCTTAGTCGCCTGGGGCTTTCTCAACCTCCTGATGACCACCGGTTTTGCGGGTTTACCCCCTCACTGGACCGCCTTTGCGCTGCCTTCCGGTGAAATTATCCTCCTGCTGGCCGTGGCGGCCGCCGCCGCCCGGAGAGGCGTATCGCGTCATCCGGGCTGGCATGTTCCGGCGATCGTCCTGTTGCTGTTTCTGCGCCTTTTCACTCTCGCCGATCTCCTGGCCCCGCAGTTTCTGAATCGGCCCTTCAACCTGGCAATGGATGCAGCCTTTCTGCCGGATCTGGTGCATCTGCTTTACAATAGCGTGCCACGGGGCACCTTCTTCGGCGGCATTTTTCTGCTGATCGCGCTCGCTCTTCTGCTTATCGTCGCCATCCACGGGTCTCTTGCCGTCGTGACCGGATTTATGCGTCTTCCGCAGCAAAGACGACTGTTCTGGGCCCTCGCGGCTTCAGCGCTGCTGGTGACGATCGGCATGCAGCATGTGTCAGGCGTAGCGCCGCCAAACGTCCAGCCTTTCGGATCGCTGCGACGGCTGGCCGAAGAAATCCGCTTCGTTTTGAATATGGACGCTTATCGGCGTGACATCCTCGGTGACCTGCAGCAGGCCGGACAACCTTCCGGCGATCCGGCCGCCACCGTCGCCGGGCTGAACAACACCGATGTCTATCTGTTTCTGATAGAGTCCTATGGCCGGACCGCCTTTGCCAAGCCCGGTCATTTCGAACTCTTCGAACCGGTGCTGCACCGCGTGCAGCGCGATCTTTCCGCGGCGGGTTTTGCGATCGCCTCCAACTTCGTCTCTTCGCCGACCTTCGGCGGGATGTCGTGGCTGGCGCACGCCAGCGCCGTCAGCGGCCTGCGCATCGACAGTCCGCTCGCCTACCGGCTGCTGCTGACATCCACGGTCCGCACCGTCGTTCATCGATTCAACGCCGCCGGCTACCGCACCGTGTGCGCCATGCCCGGTACCGTGCGGCCGTGGCCGGAGGGGGCCTTCTTCGGCTACCACCGGATCTACACCCAGCCGTCGTTCGGCTACCGCGGACCCGTATTCGACTGGTCCCCCATGCCGGATCAATTGGCGGTGGATGTCGTGCGGCACCGGGAGATGACCGACCGCCGCCGGCCGCTTTTTATCAGTTTCGTGCTCGGCAGCAGCCATGCACCTTTCCGGACGTTGCCGCCCTACCTTCAGGACTGGTCCCGCCTCGACGACGGCAGCGTGTTCGGCCGCCTCGCGCCGACCACCTTCCCGGTGACCTGGTCGGACATGTCCGAGGCCGAGGAGGCCTACATCGCCGCTCTGACCTATGGTTTGGAGGTCGTCGCCGGCTTTCTCGAGAATTTCGTCCGCGACGACGCCCTGATCGTCATCATGGGCGATCACCAGCCCAACGCCCAGATCACCGGCCCGCAGGCCTCGTGGTCCGTGCCGGTGCACATCCTCAGCCGCAACCCCGCGTTTCTCGAGCCTTTCAGCCGGAGCCGGTATTCCCCCGGCCTCATTCCGGCCCAGCCGCCGCCGCACGACGGGATGGAACGGGTGCTGGCCACGCTGCTCGCGGCTGACGGACCGGCGGCCGACTCCAAATAACTTAAGCCGCCGCGCGGTCTGCTCGCCGACCTGCGCCCGGCAAGACCGGTTTGAGTGAAAATTTCACACCGGCCGACAGTGCCGGTGCGCGGCGGCGCTTTACAAAATATCTTTCGGCATTATTTTTTAGACGCGAATGAGAGGGTAATGCCGCGGAAAAGAAGACGTTTCAAGGATTTCCGCATCACCAAAAACCACCAGGCCCACCGCGGCCTGAGCATATAAAAAGAAGGTGAATGAATGAGCGACACAGACAAGACCGTCAACGACGCCGCCGATCCCGGCACGGTCCAGGCGGATCAGCCTGGCCCCGCGCACCTGACGACCGATATCCCCAGCGAGCTGCCGATCCTGCCCCTGCGCAACACGGTGGCCTTCCCGTTTTCCATGATGCCGCTGGCGGTGAGTATTCCGCGGTCGGTGAACCTCGTCAACGATGCCCTCAAGGGCGATCGTCTGATCGGGCTGGTCGGCATGAAATACCCGGAAATAGAGGAACCGCTGCCGGGGCAGACCTATGAAGTGGGAACGATCGCCAAGGTCGAACATGTCACCCGCTCGGCCGACAACAGCCTGCAGGTCATCGTCCAGGGCATCGAACGCTTCCGGATCGACTACTGGCTCTCGGACAAGCCTTACCTGAAGGCCCACATCGCCATGGCGCCCGACAAAATCGAAAAGGACCTCGAGCTGGATGCCCTGCAGCGCAGCCTGCGCGAACTGGCCCAGCAGGTCGTGGCGCTGTCGCCGAAATTTCCCAAGGAGGTCGGCGACTACCTCTCCCAGGTCAAAAATCCGCGCTACCTGGTTTACCTGGTGGCCAGCGGGGCCGGGCTGGAAGTGATGAAGGCCCAGCAGATCCTCGAACTCGATTCCCTCAAGGAAAAATACCGCCGGCTGATCGGTCATCTGACCCGCGAAAAAGAGGTGCTCACGATCGGCAAGAAGATCGAATCCGAGGCGCGCGAGGAAATGAACAAGGCTCAGCGGGAATACTACCTGCGGCAGCAGCTGCGCGCCATCCAGAAGGAGCTGGGCGAAACCGAACCGGGTCAGTCCGAAACCGACGAGATCCGGATGAAAATCGACGATGCAGCCCTGCCGGAAGAAGCCCGCAAGGAGGCCGAGCGCGAACTGAAGCGGCTCGAGGGCATGTCGCCGCAGGCGGCCGAGCACTCGGTCATAAAAACGTACCTGGACTGGCTGGTCGATTTGCCGTGGAGCAAGGCCAGCGAGGACCAGGCCGACATCGGACGCGCGCGGACGGTGCTGGATGAAGACCACTATGGGCTCGAGGACGTCAAGCAGCGCCTGATCGAGTACCTGGCCGTGCGCAAGCTGATCCAGGAACGTGCCGGCGCGGCCGACAAGGACGGCGGCAAGGACAAGGAGCCCGAAACCTCGGAAGCCATGGGGGTCATCTTGTGCTTCGCCGGTCCGCCGGGCGTCGGCAAGACCAGCCTGGGCCAGAGCATCGCCCGCGCCCTGGGCCGCAAGTTCACCCGCATGAGCCTGGGCGGCATGCGCGACGAGGCCGAAATCCGCGGCCACCGCCGCACCTACATCGGCGCGATGCCGGGGCGCATCATCCAGGCCCTCAAGCGCGCCGGAACGCGCAACCCGGTGTTCATGCTGGATGAGGTCGACAAGATCGGCGTCGACTGGCGCGGCGATCCCAGCAGCGCCCTGCTGGAGGTCCTCGACCCGGCCCAGAACAAGGCCTTCCGGGACCATTACCTGGACGTGGATTTCGACCTGAGCGACGTCATCTTCATCACGACCGCCAATCAGCTCGAAACGATTCCCGCTCCTTTGAGAGACCGCATGGAGATCATCCAGCTGGACGGCTACACGGAATACGAAAAGCTCCAGATCGCCCAGCGGCACCTGGTGCCGCGACAGCTGAAGGCCCACGCCCTCATCGAGGACGAGATCACCTTCACGGCCGAGGCGCTGCGCAAGATCATCCAGGACTATACGCGCGAGGCCGGCGTCCGCAACCTCGAGCGGCAGATCGGGGCGGTCTGCCGCAAGGGTGTCGTCAAGATCGCGGCCCAGGAGTGGTCGCACGTGATCATTACCCCCGAGCTGGTGCGCGACTACCTCAAAAAGGAAAAGTTCGAATCCGAGCTGTCCGAGAACATCGAGATTCCCGGCATCGCCACCGGCCTGGCCGTCACGGCGGTCGGCGGCGACATCCTTTTTATCGAGGCCACGCGCATGAACGGCCGCGGCAAGCTGACCCTTACCGGCCAGCTCGGGGAGGTCATGCGCGAAAGCGCCCAGATCGCCCACAGCTACGTGCGCTCCAAGGCCGTCGACCTGGGCGTCGATCCGACCCGGTTCGAGAAAACCGACGTCCACCTGCATGTGCCGGCCGGAGCGGTTCCCAAGGACGGCCCCTCGGCCGGCGTCGCCATGGCGATGGCCATGGCCAGCCTCTTCAGCGGCCGTCCGGTCAGAGGCGATGTGGGCATGACCGGCGAGGTGACCCTGCGCGGGCGCGTGCTGCCGGTGGGCGGCATCAAGCAGAAAATTCTGGCCGCGCATCGCGCCGGGCTCACCACCGTCATACTGCCCAAACGCAACGAAAAGGATCTCGACGACCTGCCCGACGAGGTGCGCAACACCCTGGTGTTCGTGACGGTCGACCGGATCGACGAAGCCTTGACGGTGGCGTTTGTAACCGATGACGCCGATGGGGCCAGGCAGGAGGTGACCGAAGCCGTCGACGGGTAGCATAAGCCCGAGACCACCATCCCCGACGCAGCCGACTGTTTCGGGGATGGCCGTGCAGCGCTGCCCATAAAAAAAGCGGCCGGCGGAAGATGTACCGCCGGCCGCTTTTTTCCGGCCCCTTCAAACCGGGACAAACACCGCTTCACCGCCGCCTCCTCGGACCGCTTGGTCACCGGAGATTTTGAGACAAACGGCAATTCGACCCCCGAAATGACCAGCCCCGCAAGCAAACAGTCCGCGGCGAAGACCGTCGCCACCGTGCACGAGTTGACCCGCAAGGACCGGTTCTACATCATCGCCGCGGCGCTTCTGGCCCTTTTTCTGGGCGCCCTCGACACCCTGGTAATGGGTGCCGCCATGCCGACCATCGTGGCCGACATGGGCGGCCTGGAACTCTACAGCTGGGTGTTTTCGGTCTACCTTCTCAGCCGGGCCATCGCGCTTCCTATCTTCGGCAAGCTGGCCGATATTTACAGCGGCAAGCACCTCTTCGGTTTCGCGATCGGCGTTTTCATGGCCGGCTCGCTCGTTGCCGGCCTGGCGACATCGATGGTCCAGCTGATCGTCGCGCGGGTGCTGCAGGGTGTGGGCGCGGGAGCGGCCTTCGCCCTGGTGTACATCCTGCTGGCCGACATCGCCGCGCCCGAAAAGCGCGGCAAGATGATGTCGATCGCCAGCTTCGTCTGGGGTCTGGCCAGCGTTCTGGGACCGCCGATGGGCGGCTTCATCGTCAATTACTGGTCCTGGCGCTGGATCTTTTTCATCAACCTGCCGTTGGGCCTCCTGTCCTTTCTGGGCATCTATCTCTATTTCAAGGAAACGCGCGTCAAGCGGCGCCGCGCCGCTCTCGATCTGCTCGGCGGGGCCGCCCTGACCGTTACGGTCCTCTCCCTGCTGACGGTCTTTCTGATGACCGGCAATCAGCACCGCTGGTTTTCGCTTCCGGTCATCGGGCTTTTGGCACTGTCGCTGGCGGCAGGGGTCGCGTTCTATTTCGCCGAAAAGCGCGCCGCCGACCCGATCCTGTCGATCGACTTTCTTGGCCGGCCCGGATTCAGCTCCGGCAACGCGGCCGCTTTTTTCAGCAGTTTCGCGATTTTTTCCCTGTCGGCTTTCAGCCCGCTGTTCATCCAGGGGGCCCTGGGCAGATCGCCGGCCGAAATGGGCGTGGCGATGATCCCGCTGAGTCTGGCCTGGTCCGGGGGCGCGCTGCTGTGCGGCCAGATGGCCCACCGCGTGAACAAACGCACGTTCGCGGCGGCCGGCGCGCTTTTGCTGCTGGCCGGCAGCGCCCTGACGCTGACCGGCTCTTCCTCGATGTGGTTTTTTTCGATGGCCCTGGCGCTGGCCGGGACCGGCATGGGGTTCGTGTCGATCGCCTCGCTGCTGATCGTGCAGGAAAGCCTGTCGGCGGACAACCTGGGGGCCGCCACAGCCGCGCAGCAGTTCGCCAGAACGCTCGGCGGCACCGTCGGGGTGGGGGTTTCGGGCGGCCTGCTCAATGCCCGCTTCATCGATACACTGACCGCGTCCGGGCTGGGCGAGCGTCTGCCGGCGGGGCTGGCCGAACAGATCCGTCTGCACGTCGAACAGATATTCAGGCCCGACATCCAGGCCTTGATTCCGGTGGACGCCCTCAAAACTCTCCAGGAAACCGTCGGGCAAGGGGTGTCGATGGTCTTCTGGGTTTCGGCGGCCGCGTCTCTGGTGTGCCTGGTTTTCTGCCTGCGCCTGCCGCGCCGAACAGCCCCCTTCCGGAAGTGAGCGATTTATAATCAACGACTCCGTCATCACCCGGTTACCCGTATAGCGGGTATTTCGATCAAGACCCCCACGCGATTCGTAAAAACCGGCATTCAAAAAACTCTGCAACGGCTTTTCGCCTCATTGCGATGGGCCGTCGCCCGCTGCGGTGGCGTTAAGAAAATCCGTGATGGCCTGCAGATAGGAAGGTCCGCCGATTTGGGCGCTGTCGTTGTGCCCGCCGCCCGAAATGAGCCGCAGGCGTTTGGGCGCGCGCGTTTGTTCATACAGGCGGCGGCTCATCTCGGGCGGCACCACGGTGTCGGCGGTGCCGTGCAGATAGAGGACCGGCAGGCGCAGGCGGTCGACTTTTGAGAGGGAATCGAAGCGCTGGGTCAGGATCAGCGCGAGCGGAAAAATCCGCAGGGCGCCGCTGCGTGCGGCCATGTCGCGAATAGAGGTGAAGGTCGACTCGACGATCAGGCCCCTGGCCTCCGGGTGGCGGACGGCCAGCTCGATCGCCACCGCCCCGCCCAGGGAGTGACCGTAGATCAGGATGTCGGCCGGCGATTTATCCTGGTCGCTCACCAGATAGTGCCATCCGGCTTCGGCGTCCTGGTAGATCTTGGTCTCGGAGGGCTGATCCCCGTCGCTGCGGCCGTACCCGCGGTAGCTGAGCAGCAGAACCGATATCCCGAGGTCGTGCAACCGTTTGGCGTGCTCGACATTGGCGCCGATGTTAAGCGCGTTTCCGTGCAGGTAGAGCAGGACCGGCGCAGCGGGGATCACGGAGGGAATCCACCAGGCGTGAACCCGCTCGCCGCCGGCACTCTCGCCCGCGACCGGTATAAAAACGTTCTCGTAGGTCAACCCGGCATCGGCGGGCGTGCGGGTGATGTCGCGCCCGGGTCTGAAGATGAAGCGGTCCTGCTGCGACCACAGGTAGACGCCGCCCAGGACATAGGCGCAAGCGAGCAGGGCGCCGCAGGCGCACACCACCGCCGTGAACTTCTTCAAGCTGCCCTCGCTTCTCATTTTGAAATGGGAAGGTGTCGTTGAATGGGTCTTTAAGAGGCGATCGCCTGAAGGATTTCTTTTTCGCCGTCGAGAAATTCTCTCTCCAGCGTGGCGACCCTGCGTGCGATTTCCTCGACGAATTCGGGGTCTGTGATCGCCGCCAGGTTGACCCGGACGTTGCAGATGGCGGCCATCCCGGCCGAACGGGCCATCATGGCCGCCACCGCGCCGTCGCCGGCGGCGTTGGGATTGCCCTTGCGCACCACCTCGCCTGCCATTTCCAAAATTTTCTGCGCCCGTTCGGCCAGCGCCAGGGGCACCAGTGACGCCTGTTTCATCGCGGCCTGGATGGCTTGGGTGCGGGCCGCCCGGGCCGCGGCCCCGTCTTTCGGGAACCGGTAAGCGGCCAGCACCTGCCGGTAGGCCTCGGGGTCGCGGTCGATGTCCTCGATGCACCGGCCGGCAAGGGCCGCGGCGGCGGAGACGATCGTCGTCATCTCCTGCTCGACGGCCTCGAAGCCCTTGCGCCCGACCGTCAGGCCGGCGACCATCTGCGTCAACGCCGCCGCCGATGCGGCCGCCAGGGCGGCCACGCTGCCGCCGCCGGGAACCGCCGCGGCCGAGCCCGCTTTTTCCAGGTAGTCTTTTATCGAAAGATCAGCAAACATGGGGGTGTTCCTCGGGCCGGGTGTTGTCGAAACGATCGACTGGGTATGTCTATTTTATGAAATAACCTGAAACGCGCCACTGACCGTCTTTGTCCATCATGGGCGTAATCGTCTCGACCGCGGCGTCCCTGTTCTCGAAGGAGGTCGCAAACCGGATAACGACATACTCACCAGCGGGAGCACCGGGAAGGGCGGTGGTAAACTCCGCGGCGGTCTGCCGTCTGGAAATGACCGCCCCCAACGGCACCCTGACTTCCCGAATCGCTGCTTCCCACTGATTCTGTTTGACCATGCTCCTGAAATATTCGGCAGTCTCCTGCCAGCTTTCGACATACCGCCCGTCGTCGACCAGTTTGACCCAGTCTTCGGCGGCAACCACAGCCGCCGCTTCCTCGCCGCTCCTGCCCGCGGAAGTCATCGCGAACGCCAGGATGACACACAAGGTGATACCTCCGGTAAAAAGTCTCATCACTTAGCCCTCTTATAAATGGAACCTGTTAACGCCTGCTATAAGCGATCAACCTGATTCTTGCAGCCAGCGGCTGGGCTGAATCTTGAACCCTCAGATCAACATATGCCAACCGTCACCGAAAAATCAAGGCTGACGGCGGGATTGAGTTTTAACGGCAGCCGTACTATTCAACTGACGCAACTGACCGACCTAACCGACCCAACCGACCAAATCGACCAAGCCGACCAAACCGACACAACCGATCAGGCTATATGGAACCGCTGCAAATCGGAAACGAGACTCTGACCTTGACCGACCTGGCGGCGGTGGCACACAGAGGCCACCGTCGGCCAGCTGGGCTGAGGGGACGCGGTGTGTTCGGTTGGCCGGTTGAGCCCGTTGGCTGATTGGCTTTGTCGGTGGCTGCAGATTCAGATGGGACGGTTCCGGTCGCCATTCTTTAAAGGCAGCGAGGCATAAAGCGAAACTGACTTTCAGACGAGCTGCTTGTCTGCCGGTTGACCCCTTAGCCTCAACCATGCGCCATCATTTCTCGCCATCAGCCGTTCGCCGTTGTTTCTTGCCTTTCGCCGTCCGCCATCCGCCGTTCGCCGTTGTTTCTTGCCTTTCGCCGTCCGCCGTTTTTTCTTGCCATCCGCCATCCGCCGTTCGCCGTTCGCCGTTTTTTCTTGCCATCCGCCATCCGCCGTCTGCCGTTCGCCGTTCGCCGTTTTTTCTTGCCGTTCGCCGTTCGCCGTTCCCTCACCATCTTCACCTTGACGGAGCCTCGAGCTGAAGCTATGGTGATAGTCTTTGTTGGGATTGTCCCGGACCGGCCGAAATCGCCACGCCGTAAAATGGTGCCACCTCCGCTGGATTTTCTGCCATGCCGTCGCCGACGCTTAAATCCGACGCCCTGCTGCTGCTGACCGCCACGATCTGGGGCTTTGCCTTCGTGGCACAGCGGGTCGGCATGGACTTCGTGGGGCCGTTTGCCTTCAACGGCATCCGGTTTGCCCTCGGCAGCCTGGTGCTGGTGCCTTTCATCCTGAAGCACGGCCGCGGGCCCTCGCAGCCCGCCTTTTGCCGCAGTCCGGTCACTCTCTTGCGGGGCGGCTTTCTGATCGGCTTGCTGCTGTTTGCCGGCGCTTCCCTGCAGCAGGTGGGCATCGTGTACACCACGGCCGGCAATGCCGGATTCATTACCGGGCTGTATGTCGTCATCGTCCCGGTCCTGGGCCTTTTTTTCCGGCAGCGGCCCAACGCCGGCACGTGGATCGGCGTGCTGCTGGCGGCGGTCGGCCTCTATCTTCTGAGCATCACCGACCGTTTCACGATCGCCTTCGGCGATCTTCTGGTGCTGATCGGCGCCTTCTTCTGGGCCGGGCACGTGCTGCTCATCGGCTGGTTGGCGCCGCGCACGGAATCTCTGAAACTGGCCTTCATCCAGTTTACGGTCTGTGCCGTCCTGAGCCTGCTGACGGCGGCCGCGGTCGAAACCACCACCGTGGCGGGCATCCAGCGCGCGGCGGTGCCGCTCCTCTATGGCGGCGTTCTGTCGGTCGGGGTGGCCTACACGCTGCAGGTGGTGGCCCAGCGTCGTGCCCATCCGGCGCATGCGGCGATCCTGTTGAGTCTGGAAGCCGTTTTTGCCGCGATCGGCGGCTGGATCGTTTTGGGCGAGCGCCTGACGGCCCGCGGATTTCTCGGCTGCACCCTGATGCTCTCCGGCATGCTCCTGTCGCAGCTCTGGGCCTTCGTGGTCCTGCCGGAAGCCGGAATCCTGAAAGACTTTTCCGCGCGGACCACCCGCGAAGACGGCTCCGCTGTAAACCCGTGATGGCCGGCATGCCCAACATAGACCGCGATGAAATTCGTAAATTCGAGGCCCAGACGGCTTCCTGGTGGGACAAAAGGGGTGAGTTCAAGGGGCTGCACGACATCAACCCGCTGCGGTTGGCATACATCGCCGGTCACGTGCCCCTGACCGGCGCGCGGGTCATCGACGTGGGCTGCGGCGGCGGAATTCTCGCGGAAGGCCTGGCCCGGCTGGGGGCCGAGGTCACCGGCATCGACGCCGGCGAGGCCCTCCTTACGGCCGCGCGCGCGCACGCCGCGGCGGGCGGGCTGAAGATCGCCTATCGGCGTGCAACCGCCGAGGAACTGGCGGACGCATCCCCCGGCGCCTACGATGTGGCCACCTGCATGGAGCTATTGGAGCACGTGCCCGATCCGCCGTCGATCGTGCGGGCCTGCGGCCGACTGGTAAAGCCCGGCGGCGCCGTGTTCTTCGCCACGCTCAACCGGACGCTCAAATCGTTTCTGCTGGCCATCGTGGCGGCGGAATACATCCTGGGGATCGTCAAAAAGGGCACACATACCCACCACCGGTTTGTCAAGCCGTCGGAGCTCGGCCGCTGGGCCGCCGATGCGGGACTGCGGCACCAGGACCTGAGCGGTCTCTACTACAACCCGGTGCTCAAGAGAAAAAAACTGGGCGGCAGTCCGGCCGTGAATTATCTGATGCTTTTCAAGAGGCCCGACTGATCGCGATACCGGCAAAACCTCGACCTGCGCCGCGGTGACACCCGCCACGCCGCTTTAAAGGAACGTCGTTCGCCATGAAAACACCCCCGGGATATACGGCCCTGCCCATCCAGGATAACCACATGTGCTTTGCGTGCGGGCCGGCCAATCCGGCGGGGCTCAATATGCGGTTTTTCGCCAACCAGGATTCGGTCGTCTCGTGGCTGAGCGTCCCCGATCACCTGCGCGGCTGGAACACCCTGGTGCACGGCGGGGTGACATCGACCATCCTGGATGAAATCATGAGCTGGGCCGCCATCCACCTGCTCAAGACGATTATCCTGACCAAATCCATGCGGGTCGACTTCCGAAAACCGGTTTACATCGGCCAGTCCCTGCGGGCCGTCGGCCGGATCGTCGAAATCAAGAACGAGCGGGAGGCTGTCATGCAGGGGCTGCTCTACGGCCCCGAAGACGAGGTGTGCGCCGAGGCGCGCGGCGTTTTCGCCCTTCTCAAACCGAAAGTGGCCCGCAAGCTGGGCATCGTCGACGAACAGGCCCTGCGGGACCTGCTGCCCGACGGCGGGAGCTGATGCCGCCAAAGACCGTACCGGCGTGAAACCTGTCCGGTGCCCATCGACGTTCTTCAAAAGGCACGATTAGAGTGTCCATTTCATAAATGGGGAGTTTTCGCCGGGCAACGCCGTCCCGCACGGCGGGAAATGCGGCGCGGCGTACGGTACGGTCGCCGCAGACGAAAACCCGCTGCGACCGGCAGTCCGGCGGAAAGACCGTTTGGGGATGGACACGGTTCAACCCAATCATCGAGGAGGTCTGACCATGGATGGGTCTAATTTCCTGAAGGCCGCCGAAAAATTTGAGATTCAGGCCTACAAACGTCCGAAAAATCCGAAGGAATTAAGAAAAACCCACGTGGCATTCACCGGATCGCCCCAGAAGCACCCGTATGACGATCACCGGGTGGTCCTTGTCCTGGATCCCTGCAGCGCCAATACGATCTTTTGTGAATTCATGAAAAAAAATATTTCGTATGTCGAGGAGTTGCCGAACGTCGTCAGCCTGGACGGAGATGCGGTGCTGATGGTGCGGATCTGGGTCGAGAAAGGAAGCATCGCCGTCCGCAGCTCGGCTTTCATCGTCGAGGACACCATGGCTTTCTGAACGATTCAGCCGCCTGAAGAAGCCTTTTCAGAAACCCGAACCTGCCGGCCGGGCCCTTTTACCGCTATGGAAGAGAAGATCACGGAGATCCTGGAAGATCTGTTTTTTATCGAGCGCGGTTACCTGAATGCCAACCATTTCGTCTATCGCGGCCCCGCGCCCGTTCTGATCGACACCGGCTACAAGGGCGATTTCGATCACACCCGCCGAATCTATGCGCATCTGGGCATCGATGTTTCCGCCGTGCGCACGATTGTCACCACCCACTGCCACTGCGACCACATCGGCGGAAACCACCTGATCCAGCAAGCCGCGGGGTGTGATATCGTCCTTCATGAAATCGGCAAAATTTTCATCGACACCCGCGACGCCTGGTCGACCTGGTGGCGGTATTACGGCCAGGAGGCCGATTTCTTCACGCCCACGGGCGCACTCGCCGACGGTGACGCCATCCTTGTCGGCCCCCATCGGTTCGAGGTGTTGCACACGCCCGGCCACGCCGCCGACGGCATCGTTCTCTACCAGCGCGACAACGGCCTCCTGCTCTCCTCCGACACGCTGTGGGCGCATGATCTGGCCGTCCACACGGTGCGCGTGGAGGGCAGCGCCGCGGCCTACACCACCAGAAAATCCCTGCAGCGGCTGGCGCGGCTGGACGTCAAAACCGTCTATCCGGGCCACGGGCCTTTTTTCGACGATTTTCACGGGGCCCTCGATCGCAGCCGCGAGCGCGTGACCGGTTACCTGGATGAGCCTCAAAGAGCCGGGCAGGACGTTCTGAAAAAAATTACCGTTTACACCCTGCTGATGAAAAAAACGGTCGCAGCCGAGAGTTTCTTCGAATCGCTGATGAAAACGATCTGGTTCAGGGAGACGGTCGATCTATACTTCGATGGGGCCTACCGCAAAAAATACGAGGAGATCGTTGCCGATTTCTTGAAGAAAGGAATCATCGTCCGGCGCGGGGACCGGTTTCACACGACCGTCGTTCGGTGACCGGCCGCCCCTGCGATTCTCCTGTCAGTCGCCCAGTCGCTGCCGCAGGGAATCGCCGGATTTTTCCAACAGCACCTTTTTACCGCTCGTGAAATCGGGTATGTCCAGAAACGGCACGTCGATGATTTGAAACCATTCGAGAAAAAGCAGCACCACCAGGACGCACACCGCATAACCGAAATATCGGACCATGATCAATTCCTTCCGCTTGGTTCCATCCTGCCCGGTGATCGACCGGATTCAGCGTTCCCTAACCTAAACCGTTTTTCAACCCGGAACGTTGAACCCTGAACCGCTCAACCTATGACCCAGTTTACCACCTTTCGCCGAACCTCTCAAATAGGCCATTGGCCGCTGCAACGTGCCCGGCGGCCTGATTGTAGCGCAGCCGCGCCTCGCCGCCCCGGGGGCGTCGCCTCGGGCGCCTGATTCATATAGAGTTTCGAATTTGTTGAATTTTATGGTAAAATAGAGTCTACCGCTCGGACGGCCCAACAGGCACGGAGGAAGCAATGGGAAAAAACAAAGTGGTGGCCCGGTTCAAAAACGGGTCGATTCTCAAAGGTAACACCAGCGATTTTCTACCCAACAAAAGCCAGTTTCACCTGGAAACCGAGGACGGCGGGATCCTGACGGTGAACGTGGACCAGCTCAAAGCCGTTTTTTTTGTAAAGGATCTGGCCGGCAACAAGAAGCGGGTCGACGCGTACCAGGACGACCTCAGCGGCTGCGGCCGCAAGATACGCGTGAAATTCAAGGACGGTGAGCAAATCGTCGGCTACACCACCGGCTACTCACCCGATCGCCAGGGATTCTACATAACGCCCGCCGAAAAAAAGAGTAACAACGAACGCATCTTCGTCGTAAAGTCGGCCAGCGAAAAGATAGACTTTCTGTGATGCTCAATCGGCCGCAAACGCCTCGGTTTCCTTGGTGGGTGAGGCCTCGACGCGTTTCATGATCTCGACGACCTTTTCCGTGCCGAGCCACTCGATCTTGCCGGTGCCGACATCATAAATGGCCCCGACCACTTTGGCCCGGTTCTCTTTGACGATGGCGCGCACCGCCGGGCTATTCGTGAAAAGGTCTTCGACGGCCTGCCACACGTTCTCCTCGATCGCATAGGGAATGATCGCTTCGCCGTGCACGTCCGCATGCTTTTCGATGGCGCGCTGGACGGCCGGCACGATGTTATCCACCAAGGCCGGGATATTGCGCTCGAGCTTGTGGTCGTGGCCCTGAACGGCTTGCGTGACCGCCGTGACGGCGCCGCACTGGGTGTGCCCCAGAACGACCAGCACCGGCGTGTTGACGTGGGCCAGACCGTATTCGATCGACCCGATCTCATCGACGTCGCACACGTTGCCCGCCACCCGGATGACGAAAATGTCCATGATTCCGGCATCGAAGATCAATTCGACCGGTACGCGGGAATCCGAGCAGGCAATCACCGTCGCATAGGCGTAGTCGCCCTGGTTTTCGCGGCCCGCAAGGGCCAGCCGGGCCGCATCGGCCTGGGGATGGGACGCTTTGCCGGAGTAAAACCGCTTGTTCCCGGCTTGGAGATGTTGAAGCACCTCGTCGGGACCGGGTTTCCGGACCCGTTTTTTTTCGCTGACGGCCGCCGGCTGCGGCGCGGCGCCGTGGTCAGCCATTTTCTTCGTCACCGCCGCGGCGGCCGGTGGATGCCCGGAGTCGGCCACGCGGCCGTCGGGGGCCCGGAAAACCAGAATGAACAACAGGTAAATGGCGACCAACGTGGTCGCCACCAGCAGGGCGTTTGCCATCGGCGAGCCGTCTTTCTTCATTTTCTTTCAATCCTTTCTTTTCTCTGGATCGGCGGTGCAGATCTGCGCCAGGTTTCCGATTGTCGCTCCCGTCTAAACCATTTCCGAATCGCTTGTCAATCGCGGCGCCGATCGGCGGCGGCCGACGGCCGGTGAGCCACTTGACAAAGAGGGGGAAATGAGGTCAAATTTCTTTGCCGGAATCGATCCGGAAGCGTTACCGGGCAAGAAGAGGCCACTTGTAAACGGAGACCAGATCAGCTCGCCATGACAAACGACAGCGCATCGCCCGGCCCGCCATCCGGTAAACTGCTGAAACTCGCCGCTCATCTGGGCATCGACCCGGAAGATGCGGAAACCTTCGCCACCGACATCATTCCACTGCTGACGCGTAAGTTCGCCCTGCTGTCCCGGGCGGCGCCCGCCGGGGAGCCCATCGAAAACCGGGTCGAGACGATCCTCGGCGAGGAGCTGCCGCGGGTGCTGTCGAACTACGCCCTCGATGGGCTGAAAACCAACAAGAGCGTGATGCTTTTTCTGGTCAAGCTGCTGGCGCCGGAGTTGACCGACCTGCGGATCAAGCAGCTCGTCGACCGCCGGGTCGGCCCTCCCGACCGGTCTCTGGCCGATCAACTGGCCGATCAGCTGGGGATCCGGGACGATCAGGCCCGGCACTTCCGCGAAGAAGTGATTCCGAAACTCAAGCAGTACACCAAGTCCATGTACCGCCGCAAAGCACAGAAAAATGAGCCTATCGAGGACCCGATCGCCTTCAACCAGTTTATCATCGACAATGTCTTTATCGACGAGTTCGAAAACCACCCCTACATCCGTTCGGTGACAGACCGGAACAACCAGGCCATTTTGCTGCCCGGGACCAAGTCGGTCGCCTTGCAGCTCATCACCGCCTGGATGAACGAGGTCCTGGCCGAGGAAAACCGCGGGTGACCGCGACGCGCCCGTTGGGCGGCGTCCTCACTTTTCGCCTGTCACCACCCCTTGCGATTCCTCGAACCAGTCGATCAGTCGGCGGGCAATGCTCCAGCGGCCGGGGACCGGCGGCAGTGCGCCGGCGGAAAACCAGTCGGCGGCGGCTATTTCGGCCGGATTCAAGCGCAGCCGCCCCTCGGCATAGCGGGCGGTGAAGGCCACCATCAGCGCGTTCGGAAACGGCCAGGGCTGGCTGCCGAAATAGCGGATCGCGGTGAGACCCAGGCCGACTTCTTCCCGCACCTCGCGGCGCACGCACTCCTCCAGAGTTTCCCCGGGCTCGACAAATCCGGCCAGCACACTGTAAAAGCTCGCACCGACCCGCGTCGACCGGGCCAGCAGAATGCGGCCGGCATCGATGACCGCGACGATAATCGCCGGCGAGACCCTCGGGTAGTTGACGAGACCGCAGGCCGGACACTCCTTGGCGCGCTCACTGCGCGCATCACGGGTCGGGTGACCGCAGCGGCCGCAGAACCGGTGGGTCTGCGCCCAGTGAATCATCTGGTTGGCCCGGCCGGCAACCGCCGCCAGCTCGTCGTCGATCACACCCAGCAGCCGCCGCACCGGCTGCAATTCGACCCCGGCGGGCAGCGGCGTGTCGGGGGCCAGTTCGGCGGCAAAGCAATCGATACCGTCCAGGCGCCCGAGGTACTGGGCGTCCAAGTGCGCCGTTTCGGCAAACGACACCTCGGTGAAGTACGGCAGGACGCTCTGGTCCCGGCGGTTGTGAACCAGGATGCGGTCGCCGCAAAAGAGGAACCACCGGCGGGGAGCCCTCGAATCGGCCGCCGGATACAAAGCGGGATCGAAGATCATGGCGGGCTGCCTGCGGAAGCGACGCCCGGCGAAGGGCGGCGGCGGAGGCCGACATCTTGACATAAACCGGAAGACATTTGTTTTGTTGTCCGGGATCATCGCCCGATCGGTGGAAAGAAAGTCGGCGGGGCCTAAAATTCGCACCGCCCGGTGTAATTCTCCGGTGAAATCTTCAGGAGTTCGGCTTTGACAGCGGCGCTCACATCAAGCCTTTGGACGAATTCGGCGATGACGCTTCGATCGATGCGGGCATGGGTGCGGGTCAATGCCTTCAGGGCTTCGTAGGGTTGGGGGTATCCCTCGCGGCGCAGCACGGTCTGGATGGCCTCGGCCACCACGGCCCAGTTGTCTTGAAGGTCGCGGCCGATCGCATCCTCGTTGATGATGAGCCGGGCCAGGCCGCGCAGCAGGCTTTTGAGCGCAATCAGCGTGTGGGCCAGCGGCACGCCGATGTTGCGGATGACGGTCGAGTCGGTCAGGTCGCGCTGCAGCCGTGACACCGGGAGCTTGGCGGACAGGTGTGAAAACAGGGCGTTGGCCACGCCCAGATTTCCCTCGGCATTTTCGAAATGGATCGGATTGACCTTGTGCGGCATGGCCGAGGAGCCGATCTCGCCCGGCTCGATTCGCTGCTTGAAATAATCGAGGGAAATGTAGGCCCAGGCATCGCGCGCCAGATCGATCAAAATGGTGTTGATCCGTTTCAGGCCATCGCAGAAAGCCGCCAGGTTGTCGTAGTGTTCGATCTGGGTCGTCGTGCGGGAGCGCACCAGGTGCAGGCGGTCGTGCAGCAGCCGGTCGGCGAAGGCGAACCAGTCGATGTCGGGATAGGCCACGACGTGGGCGTTGAAGTTGCCCGTCGCACCGCCGAATTTTGCCGTGAACGGAATGGTTTCGAGCAGGTCCAGCTGACGGTTCAACCGCTCCACGAAGACGTAAATCTCCTTGCCGGTGCGCGTGGGCGAAGCCGGCTGCCCGTGCGTGCGGGCCAGCATCGGCATGTCTTTCCAGGCGCGGGCCCTGTCGGTCAATGCCGCGATGACCTCGATCAGCACCGGCTTGACGACCTCCAGCCAGGCTTTCTTCAGGCTGTACGGTACGGCGGTGTTGGTGACGTCCTGGGAAGTGAGGCCGAAATGAATGAACTCCTTGAAGGCCGACAAACCCAGCCGGTCGAACTTTTCCTTGAGGAAGTACTCGACGGCCTTGACGTCGTGATTGGTAATCTTCTCGATGTCTTTGACGCGCCCGGCATCCGAAAGCGAAAAATCGGTGTAGATCCGGCGCAGCACCGCCGCCTGCACGCCGTCGAACGAGGCCAGCTGCGGCAGCGGCAGCTCGCACAGGGCGATGAAATATTCCACCTCGACCATGAGGCGGTATTTGATCAGCGCCGCTTCCGAGAAAAAGGCGCTCAGCTTTTCGGTGGTGACGCGGTAGCGACCGTCCACCGGCGACAATGCGGTCAGGGGCGTGAGCGTGGTTTCCATTGAACAGGCCTCGGCGGGTTGCGGGGTGCGGGTTACGCGGGTTGCGGGTTACGGGCTACTCGCGTTACGGGTTACGGGTCAGTTGCGGGTTACGGGCTTATTGAAAGGCTTCGATCATTCAACCGTGAACGCTGAACACTGAACCTTTGAACCTCTGTGTTCCGGGTTCGATCGCCCTTATCAGATCGGGTTCGAATTCCTAATGGCGAGTTTCAAGTTTCGAGTTTCAATTCGGGTTGCGAGTTGCAATCGCTTATGGCCCTTGGATCAACCGCGGTTACAAGATCGGATCGGCAAATACCCGGTAGGGGCACGGCGGGCTGTGCCCAAACCATTTTGGTGACCACCCCAAAAAAAGCAGAGCGCAGCGGCCACGAGTGACCTCCTGCGCTCCGTTGATCGGGCGTGAGAGCGCGGACACCGGCCTGGCCTAAAAGAACCGGCACCCCCGCTGCCAATTTTATTTTGTCGAATCCGATGTCGAGCCGCTTTTCCTGGAAGCGTAGCCGTCGGCGTACCACCCGCCGCCCTTGAGTTCAAAGGCACAGGCCGAGATTATTTTTTTGGCCTTTTTCCCGCATTTCGGACAGGTGATCGACCGGGTGTCCATCTTGGTCAGTTCCTCGGTCACCTGGCCGCAGCTGCATTCAAATTCATACACCGGCATACTCTGTTCCCTCCTCGTTCATTACCGCGCATCACGGCGTCAGTATCAGTATAACGGATAAATTTTAGCTATTTTTCCCGAAAAGTCAAGCCGAAACGCTGCGGGTGGACTCGAAACCCGACCCCGTGCGGCACCGTCCGCTTTGCGGAGATAGGCCACGGCAGATCGAATTGTGACACCGTACATCTTCGAGCGCTTCTACCGCGCCGGCCACAGCCGTTCGCAGCCCGGCACACGCGGTCGCAGGGGCCGCCGGCGGCAACCTCCGCGTGGAAAACAACCCGTCCGGCGGGGTCGTCCTCGTCGTTTCACTGCCGTCGGAAAGATGACGAATCGGTAATGTTGCGGTCATCCTGCGGTCATCTTTATGTGGTAGCTTCCTGGTCGGAATATGGCGCATATTGCCGCCAACAGGTTGCCAGGACCGATTGGGGATATATATTAAAGCGGTCAAAGACGTCACGATACCGTCATGTCACCCCGTCGGCTTCAACCCCCATCCGAGACTGCCGTAAATTCGGCAGCAAGCGTATTTACAGAAAGGAAATGTGTATGAGTCCGTCAAGAGTCAACCCCTACTGGACCGGTGTCTGTGCGTTTATCGTCACGATCGCATTTCTGGCGGGCATTGCCGCGCCGCACCTCCAGGCCGCGGATGCCATGCGAATGGTGCCCGAAAACTTCAGCCACCTGGCCGAGGTCGCCCGGCCGGCCGTGGTCAACATCCGGACCGAGAAGACCGTCCAGGGCGGCGGCAAGGTCTTCCGGCACTTTTTCGGCAACCCTTTCGGCGGCCGTGAGCGTGATCCGTTCCGGGACTTTTTCGGTGCCCCCGAAGAAGGCCCTTCCAAGGAGTTCAAGCAGCGCAGCCTCGGATCGGGCTTCGTGATCGACAAGGCCGGCTTCATCGTCACCAACAATCACGTCGTCGAGGGTGCCGATCAGATCAAGGTCCGCCTGTCCAATGAAAAAGAGTACGATGCCACGGTCGTGGGCCGCGACCCCAAAACCGATCTGGCCCTGATAAAAATCGAGGGTGCCGCCGATCTGGTTCCCCTGCCGATCGGCAATTCCGACACCCAGGCCGTCGGCACCTGGGTGGTGGCCATCGGCAGTCCTTTCGGGCTCGAGCAGACGGTCACGGCCGGCATCGTCAGTGCCAAGGGACGCATCATCGGCTCCGGTCCGTACGATGATTTTATTCAGACCGATGCCTCGATCAATCCGGGCAACAGCGGCGGGCCGCTGATCAACATGAACGGCGAGGTGATCGGCATCAACACGGCCATCGTGGCCAGCGGCCAGGGTATCGGATTCGCCATCCCGATCACCATGGCCAAGGACATCATCGACCAGCTGAAGACCAAGGGCGAGGTGACCCGCGGCTGGATGGGTGTCGGCATTCAGGACCTGACGCCCGAGTTGGCCGAGTATTACAAGGTCAAGGGCGAAACCGGGGTGCTGGTCACGCAGGTCTTCGCGGGCGACCCGGCGGACAGGGCCGGAATCAAGGTCAATGACATCATCAAGGCCGTCAACGGAGAGCCGGTCACCAGCAGCCGGGAGCTGTCACGCGGTATTGCCGCGCTGGGCGTCGGTCAGAAAGCCGAGATCACCCTGCTGCGCGACGGTCGGGAAAAAACGGTGACGGTCGAAACCGCCAAACGTCAGGAAGAGCAGACGCTGGCCAGCAAGGATGCGGAAAGCGACGACAAGCTGGGATTGAGCCTGCAGGCTCTGGAGCCGGACATGGCCGCGCGGCTCGGATATGACGAGTCCGAGAAGGGCGTGCTGGTAACGGCGGTGGAGGGCGGCAGCAAGGCCGACAAGGCCGGCGTCCAGCAGGGCGACCTGATCAAGGAAATCAACCACAAGCCGGTCAGCGGCATGGAAGAATTCCGCAAGCAGATGAACGAGGTTAAAAAAGGCGAACCGGTCATGCTCCTGCTGAAGCGGGGTCAGTCGGGCTTCGTCGTCGCCAAAATGACCCGCTGATCGCACAAGGTACGCGGGTTTACACTCGTCGGGCATTCACGGATATCCCCGCCGCCTCGCGGCGGGGATATCTATGGGCCGGCCGCCGTCAACCGGTCCTTGAGCCGGGTGCAGCGTCGCCGGGGATCGCAGTTTTTGACGGCGATGGCCAGGGCCTTGCGGGTGCCGACCATCACGACGAGGCGGCGCCCGCGGGTGATCGCCGTGTACAGCAGGTTGCGCTGCAGCAGCAGGAAATGCTGGGTCGCCACCGGAATGACGACCGCCGGGTATTCCGAACCCTGCGACTTGTGGACCGATATGGCGTAAGCCAGAACGATTTCATCCAGCTCGGAAAACGCGTAGGTCACGGCCTGATCTTCGAAACGAACGGCTAGCTCGCCGCCGACCGGATCGATGCGGCTGACCCGCCCGATGTCCCCGTTGAAGACATCCTTTTCGTAATTGTTTCTCACCTGCATGACCTTGTCGTTCAGCCGCACGTCGCGATCCCCCCGCCGGATCAGGTCCCGTCCGGCATTGAGCGCCTCCTGCAGGCGCCGGTTCAGGGTTTCGGTGCCGATAACGCCGCGATGCATGGGCGTGAGCACCTGGATGTCGTTGAACGGATCGAGCCCGAAGCGCTGCGGAATCCGGTCCCTGACCAGCTCCAGGATGATGTCCGCGATCCGTTCGGGGTCTTCCTGCTCGATGACATAAAAATCCGACGGCGCCGCATCGGCGGCCGGCGCGGGCATCGCTACCGGCATCAGGCCGCTGTTGATGCGGTGGGCGTTGACCACGATGCGGCTGTGCCTGGCCTGGCGAAAGATCTCGCTAAGCCCCACGACGGTCGTGATCCCCGAATCGATGATGTCCTTGAGGACGTTCCCGGCCCCGACCGACGGCAGCTGGTTGACATCGCCGACCAGAATGACGGTGGCCCCGTGCGGGATGGCCTTGAGCAGGTGATACATCAGGACCGTGTCGATCATCGAGGCCTCGTCGACGACCAGCAGGTCGCAGGCCAGCGGGTCCTTTTCGTCTCTCTGGAACCCGCCCCGCGCAAAGCTGTATTCCAGCATCCGGTGAATGGTGCGGGCCGCGTGGCCGCAGGTCTCGCTCAGGCGCTTGGCCGCCCGCCCGGTCGGAGCGGCCAGCAGGACCCTGGCTCCCATCCGCGCGAAAATCCGCAGGACCGCGGTGATGATGGTGGTCTTGCCGGTTCCCGGCCCGCCGGTGATCACCAGCACCTTTTGGATCAGCGCGGCCCGTACGGCGGCGACCTGATTTTCGGCCAGCACGATCGCCAGCCGTCGCTGCACCCACGTCAAGGCCTCTTCGACCCGAACGGGACGCAGGCTCTTGGGTGCCGCGCACAGGGCCTTGAAGCGCTCGGCCAGCCCCGTCTCGCACACGAACAGGTGAGCCGGATAGACCGCCGTTTCTTTGCGCGCGGCGCCGCCCTCGTTTATGTGTATTTCTTCGACCACCACGCGCCGGGCGCCGACCAGTCGATCGAGGGCCTTCAGAACACCCCGACCATCGATGGCGAGCACCTTGCGGCACTCGGTCACCAGGTTTTCAAGCGGCGCGTACACGTGGCCATCGCCGGCCAGAAGATCGAGCACGTGCAGGATCCCGGCCGCCACCCGCAGCTCGGAATCGGGCGCGAAACCGAGTTGCTGCGCGATGTGATCGGCCGTTCTGAAACCGATGCCGAAGATCTCGGACGCCAGCCGGTACGGATTCTGTTTGACCACGGCGATCGACCGGCCGCCGTACAGTTTGAAAATCCTGGTGGCATGGCCCGAACTCACGCCGTGGGACTGCAGGAAGATCATGACGTTCCGGATTTCTCTCTGGTCGTCCCAGGCCGCCTTGATCCGGGCGATGCGTTTCGGGCCGATACCCTCGACCTCGGCCAGGCGGTCGATGGCCCCGCCGATGATCTCGAGCGTCTCGGCGCCGAATTTCTCGACGATCCGCTGCGCCATGGCCGGTCCCAAGCCCTTGACCATCCCGGATCCGAGATAAATCCGGATACCGTCGGCCGTGACCGGAACACTGCTCTGATAGCGCTCGACCCGGAACTGCTCGCCGTACTTGGGATGGCGCCCCCACGCACCGGTCATGCGCAGGACTTCGCCCACCGTCGGAGCCAAGAGCGTGCCGACGACGGAAACCGGTTCCCCCCGCCCTTCGATCTTGACGCGGGCGATGGTGAAACCGGTTTCCTCGCTGGTGTAGGTGATGTGCTCTATCTGACCGACGAGTTCGACTGGCATGGCTGCGTTGCCGGCGGCTGGCCGGAGCGGCGAGGGCTCATTGCCACTCGGGAACCCTGACCGGCCCTTGATCGTCGTAAGGGAAAAAGGACTTGATGTCGATGACCGGGGAACCGTCGTCGGCATCGATGCGGTCGATCACGATGCTGTCGGAAGTGACCGCCAGGATGCGGCATCTGGACAGGGCGACGGGGTTCGGCCGGCGCGGCGAGTGGGTCGCGAAAACGCCGGTCAGCGGATTGGCGGGATTTTTGCGCGGGTGGACCTGCAGGACGCCCCGCGCCTCGGGCGTGTCGTTGTGGTGCAGCCAGTAGAGCACGGTGATGTGCGAGAACTGCTCCAGGCCCAGAAGCCCCTCCGTGAAGGCCGGGTAAATTTCGATCCGCGCCCCGGCGCCGGTCTGGTGAATCACGCCGATCGGATAAATGGCGTAGGCTTCGGCCATGTCGGGCTAATCCTCCTGCAACTCCTTCAGGTTGCCGTAGAATTCCAGGATGTCCGGATTGCTCAGGGCATCGCGGTTCAGGACCGGCTTGCCCTCGATCATTTTTTTCACCGCCAGTTCCACCTTTTTCATGTTCAGGGTGTACGGGATGGCCGGAACGCCGATGATTTTCTTCGGCAGGTGGCGCGGCGAGGCGTTGTCGCGGATCATGCCCGTGATTTTTTTGCGGATGTCGTCGGTCAGCTCGCAGCCCGCCGCCATCTTGACGAACAGGATCACCCGCACGTCGTTTTTCCAGTGCTGCCCCACCACGACGCTGTCCTCGACCTCTTCGACCTGTTCCACCAGGCGGTAGATTTCCGCCGTTCCGATCCGCACGCCGCCGGGGTTCAGGGTGGCATCCGACCGGCCGTAGATGACGACCCCGCCGTGATCGTTGATGAGGATGAAGTCCCCGTGCCGCCACACGTTGGGGTAAACGTCGAAATAGGCGCTGTGATACTTGGTGCCGTCCGGATCGTCCCAGAAGTAGATCGGCATGGACGGAAAGGGCTTCGAGCAGACCAGCTCGCCCTGGACGCCGATGACCGGGCGGCCGTTTTCGTCGTAAGCCTCGACCTTCATGGCCAGCCCGCGGCACTGCAGCTCGCCGGCATAGACCGGACCAATCGGGTTTCCCAGCGCGAAACAGCCGTTGAGATCGGTACCGCCCGAAATCGACGCCAGCTGCAAATCGGATTTGACCTCGTCGTAGATAAAATCGAATCCCTCGATCGAGAGCGGCGAACCGGTCGAGAGCAGGGCCCTCAATGGCGCGAGGTCGTAAGTCCGCCCCGGCTTGACGCCGGCATTCTGCAGGGCCGCGATATAGCCGGCGCTGGTGCCGAAAACCGTGACCTTTTCGTCCTGGGCCATCTCCCACAAGGCGCCGGGATGGGGATGAAAGGGGTTGCCGTCGAAGAGCACCGCCGTGGCGCCGACCGCCAGGGAACTGACCAGCCAGTTCCACATCATCCAGCCGCAGGTGGTAAAATAGAAAATCCGGTCCGCGCGTTTGAGGTCCGTGTGCAGCATCAATTCCTTCAGGTGATGGATCAGGATCCCGCCGGCGCACTGAACCATGCACTTGGGCAGCCCGGTCGTGCCGGAGGAATACATGATATAAAGCGGATGGTCGAAAGGCAGTTGGGCGAAATCGATGTCGAGATCGGCTTGCGGGGCGATGAAATCGTCGAACAGCACCGCATTGGGCACGCCGCTGATGTCGGGATGTTCCTGCGTGTAGGGCACCACGACGACTTTTTCGATCGAGGGCAGCTGCTGCAGGATGGCGCCGATCCGGTTCAGGGAGTCCAGCTCCTTGCCCTTGAAAGAATACCCGTTGGCCGTGAAGAGCACCTTGGGCCGGATCTGACCGAAGCGGTCGAGCACGCCCTTGATGCCGAAGTCCGGCGAGCAGGAAGACCAGACGGCGCCCATGCTGGTGGCCGCCAGCATCGCCGTGACCGTCTGGGGCACGTTGGGCATGAACCCCACCACCCGGTCACCGGCCTGCACGCCGGCTTGTTTGAGAGATCGGGCCAGCCGCGCCACCTGGCGGTAGAGTTCGGCATAGGTGAGATAGACCGGCTGCCGCGCCTCGCCCTTGAAGATCAGCGCCACCCGGTCATCGCGGTACCGCAGGAGATTTTCGGCGAAGTTGAGCCGGGAGCCCGTGAACCATTTGGCGCCCGGCATCTTGTCCGGATTGTCGATCACCTGCTCGTAGGGTGCGGAGGCGATAATGCCGGCAAACTCCCACAGGGTGGCCCAGAAATCGGGAATGTTTTCGACCGACCATCGATACAGGTCCTCGTATTCAGTGAAATTACGGCCGAAGCGGGCGTTGATTTCCGTCATGAAACGGTGCATGTTGCTGGCCGTGATTCTTTCCTGCGATGGCTGCCACAAGAGTTTGCCCATGAGTCGCTTCCCTTTCCCGACGAGATCCCGATGATCGTGCAGCGGCCGGCACTGCCGCGCCCTGCCGATGCAGTGAACTTTATACTCCCTCGAATAGAAACGTGAAACCGGAATTGAAACTTGAAACTTGATACTTGCAAATAGGTATTCTAAACCGTTCCGATCTCGGCAATTGAACCCGGAACACAGGAGGTTCAAAGGTTCACCGTTCAGCGTTCACGGTTATACGATCGAAGCCTTTTAGCAGGCCCGCAACCCGCAACCCGCAACCCGCAACCCGTATCCCGCAACCCGTAACCAGCAACCCGCAACCCCCTTCCCATTTACACACGAATAAAGCGGTTCGTCAAGCCGTGCCGGTTGTTGCGCCTGGGTGCCGTTGCCGACATAATATTTCTTGCCGGCCGGCCGGATATCTTTTAAGTAGAGGCCATCCGCATGGATACCCCCGACGATCGAGGAGGAAGATAAATGAGCGATCGGCAAATCGACCTGAGGTCCGATACCATTACGCTGCCAACGCCCGCGATGCGGCGGGCCATGGCGCAGGCCGAGGTCGGCGACGATGTCTTCGGCGAAGATCCCACCGTCCGGCGCCTGGAGGAAATGGCGGCCGAACGGCTCGGCAAGGACGCCGGGCTTTTCGTGGCCAGCGGCACGATGGCCAATCTCGTCAGTCAGCTGGCCCATTGCGGCCGCGGAGACGAAATGATCCTGGGCGATCAGGCCCACATCTTTTATTACGAACAGGGCGGGTCGGCCGCGGTCGGCGGCATTCATCCGCGGACCGTGGCGAATCAGCCCGACGGAAAAATCCTTTTGGAAGACATCGAGGCGGCCATACGCCCGGAGGATGTCCACTTCCCGCGCACGCGCCTGATCGTGCTCGAGAACACCCACAACCGCTGTTACGGCAGCCCGCTGGACACGGCCTACCTGCAGTCGGTCCGCCGGCTGGCAAACCGCTATGAACTGAAGGTCCATGTCGACGGCGCGCGGCTGTTCAACGCCGCCGCGGCCCTGGCCGTTCCCGCCGCCGAGTTGGCGGCGCCGGCGGATTCCGTCAGCGTCTGCCTGAGCAAGGGGCTGGCGGCGCCGGTCGGCTCGGTGGTCTGCGGGACGCGGCCTTTCATCGCCGAGGCCCGCCGGTCCCGCAAGCTACTGGGCGGCGGCATGCGACAGGCCGGGGTCCTGGCGGCGGCCGGGATCGTGGCCCTGACGGACATGACCGCGCGGCTCGCCGAAGACCACGCCAGGGCCCGCCGTCTGGCCGCGGGCCTGGCCGACATAAAGGGCATCGCCGTCGACCTGGAGCGTGTGAAAACAAACATCGTCTTCTTCGACAGCGACAGGGACGACCTGCCGGCCGAGCGTCTGGCCAAAATGCTCGCCGCCGAGGGAATCCACGTCCTGGCCACCGGAAAGCGCCGGCTCAGGGCCGTCACCCATTACCACATCACGGCCGCCGACATCGACGACGCCCTGGCGGTGTTCATCAAGACTGCCGCCTGACACCGGCCCGCTCGGCGGTGCAAATGGATCGCACCCGGGTTACAAATGCCGGCGCGCGTCATATCAGTATTGAAACGTCGAACGCAACTCTCCAAGGGAGGTATATCATGCGTGCTCTGATCGTTGTTCTCGCCCTGTTTTTAGCCGCCCCTTGCGCCTGGTCCGACACCGTAGCCACCTGGCAGCTCGGCGATGGCACCCTTTCCACTCTCAGTATCCGTGATGACCAGCACATCCGGATCGATACCAATGAAAAAGACACCTACATGCTGCTGATCGACCAGAAGCTCACCGCGGTTTAAACCGAAAGCAGGGCGCCAACCGCGCGCCGCCGCAATACCCGTGCGCCGGCGGGTTGCGGATGCCGGCGTTCGGACCAGGCCCGGCACCCGTCTCGGCCGGAAATTTCGGCGACGGCGCGGGAGAAAATTTCCGATTTTAGTTTGACAATTCCCCGCCCGTCACGCTAAAAGAATGGGTGAACGCCGGCGGAAAAAATAACGCGATTTCCGACGGTTGCACCCGCACACCACTTATCCGTTTAATAATTTGATTTTTATAGGGATATAGGCTTCAAGGCCATGATGTTGGCAAGGCCGGCGGGCGGCGGCCGCTCGGGTGATAGGCCAACGACCGATACCGGCAGTCCAAATTTTAATCCACAAGCCGATATCTCACATCACCCATTCATCTCGACCGTCCCGGAAGGATGCCGCCGGATTTGTGGCCTTTTTCTGCCAATCCGATTTCGGATTTGTTTTCAAAGTGAACTCAAGATGCCTGGAAACTTTGGAGACTGAACAATGCAAACCGTAGGCACTTACCTCAAGAGAGAGCGCGAGTCTCGAAATATCAGTCTGGGCGAGGTGGCCCAGTTAACGAAGATTTCTCAATTCTACCTGGATTTCCTCGAAAAAGACGATTACGAGAAACTCCCGCAGGGACCCTATATCAAGGGCTACATCTCATCCTATGCCCGGCTGATCGGAAGCAGCGCAGATGAGGCCCTCAAACTGTACAATTCCCTGCAGGAGCAGATGAAACCGGCCGAAGCGTTCCAGACCGAAAGGCCGGAACCGGCCGTGCCGGCGAAATCCGTCGTTGTCGCCGCGGAGGAAAAAAATGGTTCTTCGATCAAGGACCGGCTCGCGGCGGTAAGGTCCAAAACCGCCGCGTCGATGGCGGAATGCCTCGCATCGCAACCCTTTTCAGCCCCGGCCGGAAAAATCAAGGCCGGTTTACAGAAGGCGGCCTCGGCTCTCAAGGCCCCGATTCCTTCCGCGACCGCGATGACCTCGTCGGTGAGGGCCTCGGGCAGCCGGATCGGCGCCGGCGGGCGGCGGCTGGCCGCAGCGGCATCCTCCCTGAAAAAATTCGCCCCGATTCTTTCCGCTCCGATATTAAGGGCCCTGAAGGCGCCCGGCGGCATGCACCGCCTGATCCCCGACCGGCGCGCCTGGCTCTATGCCGGCGGGATTCTGGTCGGCTCCGGCATTCTGGTCCTGGCCGGTTTCGGATTTTACCACGTGTTCATTTACCAGAAAAATCCGCTCCCGACCGCGGCCGTGCAGACGCCGCACGACAAGGACGTAAAACCGGCGGTTGCGGCCAGGCCCGAAGCGGCCCGCGTTTCACCGTCACCGCCACCGGCGGCTCCGGCGGCCATCCCATCGGTTGACATCAAGCCGGATGCGGTCGCCTCGCTGCCGTCCCGGCCGCCAACCGATCTGAAAGCCCCGCCGCCGCCCGCAGCGGAGGCCGTCGTCGCCAGTGCCCCGGTTGCCGCACAAAAGGAGGCGGCTTCTCCGGAAGTTTCCAGCAGCAAGAGCGCTCAACCGCTGAAATCACCCGCGCCACCGGTCAAATCCGCCCCGCCGGAAGCCGCGGCCGGTAAGGCTGCGAATGCCAAATCCCCCCCGCAGCCGTCACCCGTGCCGCCGCCGGCGCGCCCGGCCGCGGCCAACCTGAGCATCGCACAAGCCAGCATTTCTTCGGCCGTCAAAGACAGGATGCCGGCCGGGGCGAGCACGTCCTTTCCCTGGTCGACGGGGCGCGTGTATGTCTGGAACCTGGTCAACGCCAAAAATTACCCGGCCAAGATCCGGCACATCTATTATTTTAGCGGACAAAAGATCAGCGACGTCGAACTGAATGTCCGGTCTTTCTCCTGGCGCACCTGGAGCTACCAGACCATTGCGGACAAGCGGTACAAAGGCATATGGCAGGTCGACATCGCCACGCTCGATGGTCAGGTGCTGGAAAGCCTGCACTTCGAGGTCAATTGAGGATCGGGTTTCCCGCTCCGTCTGTGTAGTTGTTTTCTCATACCTTGGTATCTTCTTTTCTAAAACAATCTCGCCACGTTTTTTTGCCTTTCTTTCTAACCACCTGAAATTAAATTAGTTTTTATAATTCATGACTTGGCACGGGTTTTGATTGAAATGCCCCTTAAACTGCCGCGGCCCGGCGACGGGGAAAACCCGGATCGGCGCGAAAAAATCCGATTGTATCGGGCGGGTTTTCAAAAAAGTGCAGAGATACCGAAGGGGGGACGTATGAATATCAAAGGCCTTTTGTTCGTACCGCTGGCAACCGCCATGTTGTGGACCCTGATCGGCTCCGCCATGTACGTCATCTGGCAGGCTTACCGGTTGCTGTCGGCCGCCACGGGCACCGCGGCATGATGTAATCCAAGGAGAAGGCGGGCCGGGTTTTTGTTGCAGGCTTAGACCGGGCCGCCTTACGGTTTCATGACGCCGGCCGGTTCACCAGGCACGGCTGACCAAAACGATCGTTGGCGACATCCGGTAGTTGCCGGCATCGCCGCCCGTCCGCGACGGCTCTCCCTGCCGGCGCTTTTTATGGTGCCGCATCCCGGCCCGCCGCGCCGCATGGTTCCGAGGCGCTTTTAGTGCCTGAACGAGCGCTGGCCGGTGAAGACCATGGTGGCATCGACCTCGTTGCACGCTTCGATGGATTGATAATCGTTGGCGGAGCCGCCCGGCTGAATCACGGCCGAAACCCCCTCGCGCAGCCCGACATCGATCCCGTCACGGAAAGGAAAAAAGGCGTCACTGACCATGGCCGCCGCGATCAGCCCCCCCTTTTCCCTGGCCACCCGATAGTCGATTTCGGCGCGTTTGTCCTTGTCTTTCAGGTCGTTGTAGGCCGTGGCGTAGGTTTCGAAACAGTACCGGTCGGCCAGCTTGCGGTAGGCTTTGTCGCGGGCGATTTCGGCCACCCCGACCCGGTCCTGCTCCCCGGTGCCGATGCCGACGGTCACCTGGTCCTTGACATAGATCACCGAGTTCGAGGTGATGCCCGACTCGACCAGCCAACCGAAGAGAAGGTCCGCGACTTCCGCATCCGTCGGTCCGCGCTTGACCCGGTAAAGATCGCCCTTGTACTCGCATTCGGCCGTTTTCAATGCCTCGCGGCTGCGGGAAACCGGCACGAAAGACCACTGCGCGACGATCCCGCCGTCGATCAGGGATTTGAACTCCACCACCCGCTGGCCGACGAAGGACTCCAGGCGCTCGATGTTGCCGATCCGGATGACCCTCAGGTTTTTCTTGCGGGCGAAGATGGCCATCACGCCCTCCTCGAAATCCGGCGCCACGACCACCTCGGCGTACTGCTGGTTGACGGCCTCGGCCGTGGTTTTATCGACCGGGCGGTTCAGGGCGATGCAGCCGCCGAAGGCCGCCACGCGGTCGGCCATGTTGGCCTTGAGATAGGCCGCCTCCAGGGAATCTGCGCGCGCCACCCCGCACGGGTTGTTGTGCTTGACGATCACCGCGGTGGGCCGGTCCATGAAATAGCGCAGAATATTCAGGGAATTGTCCGCATCGGTCAAGTTGGTTTTCCCCGGGTGTTTGCCCGACTGCAGCAGTTCGATGTCGGATGCCAGGTACCGGCCCGGCTGGATCGATTCCGCGGCTCCCAGGACCAGGTTGCCGTTGACCAGCTTGTAGAGGCCCGCCTCCTGACCCGGGTTTTCCCCGTAGCGCAGCCCCTTGTGCTCCCCCTCGACGGTCCAGAGGACTTTTTCGTAAACCAGCGTCTGACGTTCCTTTTCTTCTATGAAACTGATTTCCATCCGGGGCGGAAAATGATCGTCGACGATGGTGCGGTACATTTTCTTGAGGTCTTCGGCCATCCTGGTCTCCTTTTAATACGAAAAAAAATGAACTCAGTAAGCGTTCACCGGGCACCGCATCTGCTTTGTTGTCGGGCAATTGACGTACCAAAGAACGTCTGCGCGCCCGACGCCCTGCATCTGCGGCACCTGTAAACGCTTACAGTGAGGTGGTTTGACGCCCATCGGACTTGGCAACCCTGTGAACGGTTACGAAACTCAGAACCCGTACCCCGTGGTGACCATAAAGTAAAACCGATCAAATGCGCAAACCGACTAACGGGCTCTAACGGGCACAACCGGCCAAAGCCTACTCACCGTAGCACCTTTCGACGTCCTCGATGCGGCGGGTCGCCATGAAATCGGCGATCGCCCGGTCGTAGGCCGCCGTGTGCGCAAACGCCTTTGCGGCCAGCTCGAAGCGCAGGTCGAGCGGCAGGCAGCCGCTGCCGGCCTGCAGTTGCGTTGCGATGCGGCCGTAGTCGGCCGGCTCGACGACCGGCGCCACCCGGATAAAATTCTTGGCGGCCGCCCGAATCATGCACGGACCGCCGATATCGATATTTCCGCGGGCCTGCTCCACCGTCACGCCCGCCCGCGAGATCGTCTCCTTGAATGGATACAGGTTGACCACGACCATGTCGATTGGCACGCTGCCGGTCCGCTTCAGGTCGGCCTGGTGAGCCTCGTTGTAGGTTTCGGTCAGAAGCCCCAGGTAAATTTTATAATCGAGCGTCTTCACCAGGCCGCCCTGGGTTTCCGGCTGCCCGGTGTAGTCCGAGACCTGCGTCAGGCACGACCCGGCCCGGTCACCGAGAATTTCCTTCAACCGGCCGAAAGTGCCGCCGGTGGAAAAAAATTTCACCCCCGGGGTGATCTCCAGCAGCCGCGGTACGAAGTCCTCCAGTCCGCTTTTGTCCGACACGCTCACCAGCACGTGCCGGATCGGCACCAGCGCATCGATTTTTTCGACCACATTGATACTCATGGCGTGTTCCTTTCGGTTGGCCCGTTGGGTTAACCCGTTAGCCCGTTGGCCGGTTTACCCGTTGGCCCGTTGGGCGGTTTGCCGGTTTGATAACGCCTGCGGGATTTGGCCGGTGGATACATCGATATCATCGATCAAATCGAAACAGGCCGGTACCTGAAAAATGCACCGGAACCCGGATGGGCGGTTGCGAACGGTAGCTGACTGTCTCGCAGGGGCGAAAAATTTTTCGCCCCTGCGTGCTTAATTTGACGCCTTGCCGGTCATCGTGTCGATCTCGACCTTGAAGACCGTGATCCGTTCCAGCGTCTTCGCGGGATAGTCGAAGGACCCCGGGGCATAATGGCGCATGATGATGTCGAGCGCCTCGCGCTTGGCCGCCGCCGTCTCTACGAACACCACCCTGCCGAACCCGATGACGCTTCTGTAGTGCATGCTGAAGTCGCAGGCTTTTTCGCCGGTGCGCACCGCGGTGTCACCGTCTAGTTCAAAGCACACGCGCGGGTTTTTCCTGAGGATGCCGAGCTTGCGGCCGTCGCCGGCGGAGTGAAAATAAAGGGTGTTGTCCCCGAAGCCGAAACACAGCGGCACGAGGTAAGGCCCGGCCTCGTCGGCCATCGCCAGCCGGCACACCGCAGCGTCCTCGATGACCGCCTCGATCTGCCTGCGGTCGGTGATCTCCTTGTCTTTTCGTCGCATGCTGTCCCCTTTTCGCCTTGCGGCGCCGCCCGCTGCCCGTCGATGAGCCGGCAGCGGTTTTTTGCATTCCCTTGTACAGGGGAAGAAGCGCCGATTTCAAGGATAAAATAGGGCAAAAACGATAATCTGGATGAGGGATTACCGATTAACTGGTCGATTTTGCTTAATATCAACCACTCTCATCCACCACACGTTATCAACATTAACCTCCACAAATCACTTATAAAAAATGTATTCTGGAAATTGTTTTACTTGACAATTCATGCAAAATACCATTAAATGAGAATAAAAGTGGTTGAAAGTGGACCTTTCTGGAGATATGGAATAAAACGTGTCGTTCCGCGGCTCTTCATATCACAACATCGACGCCAAGGGTCGGGTCATCATCCCGACCCGCTTCAAGGAGCCTCTTAAAAATGGAGACCGTCCCGGTGTCATGGTCACCAACTTCGATGGCGGCCTGGTGGCCTACACGTTCGAAGAGTGGGAAAGGGTCGAGGAAAAAATCCTCTCTCAAGCCAAAAAAGACGACGATCTTCGGCTCTTCCGACGGTTTTTCATCGGCAACGCCACCGAATGCTACTGCGACCGGCAGGACCGCATCCTGATTCCACCGCCTTTGCGGGAATACGCCGGCCTGGTCAAGGAAATCGTTCTGGCGGGCGTGGTCGATCACTTCGAAATCTGGTCGCGCGACAACTGGAAAGCTGAACAGGACCGTTACGAGCAAAGCAATAAAACCATCGAATTCAAAGAGAAAATCGGCGATATAGGCCTTTAGTTGAATGCGCTATCACCATGTTTCCGCCATGCCGGGCGAGGTGATCGATTACCTGAATTGCCGACCCGGACGGATCTATGCGGACTGCACCCTGGGGGGGGCCGGCCACGCGTTGGGCATATGCGGGAAAATCGTGCCGGGCGGGACCCTGATCGGTATCGATCAGGATATCGATGCCATCGAAAATGCCCGCGAGGTGCTGAAACGCTGCCGCGCCCATGTCCATGTCGTGCATGACAACTTCGTCAACCTGCCGGCCATCCTGGAGCGGTTGCGCATTCCCGCCGTCGACGGCCTGCTGCTCGATCTCGGGCTTTCCCTGCACCAGATCGAAGCCGGCGGCCGCGGTTTCAGCTTCACCCGCGACGAGCCGCTGGACATGCGTATGAACACCGCCTCCGGCGTGACGGCCGCACAGATCGTCAATCGAGAGAGCGCGGCCGGCCTGGCCGCCATCTTCAGGCAATACGGCGAAGAACGGCACGCGCGGGCGATCGCCCGCAAAATCGCCTTCGCCCGCGAGAAGGAAGCGATTGGCTCGAGCCGTGATCTGGCCCGCATCGTCATGGCGGCGCTGCCCGCCGGGGCGCGCCACGGCCGCCGGATCCACCCCGCGACCCGGGTATTCATGGCCTTGCGGATCGCCGTCAACCGCGAACTCGACCGGCTCGAGGAGTTTCTCGCCTTCGCCGTCGATTACCTGAACCCGGGCGGCCGGCTGTGCGTGCTCTCTTTCCATTCACTCGAAGACCGGATCGTCAAACAACGCTTCGTCGCCCTGGCCCGCGGCTGCACCTGCCCGCCCGATTTTCCGCTGTGCGCCTGCGGAAAATCGCCGCAGGCCCGCATCGTGACCCGCAAGGTCGTGCGGCCGCAGCCGCAAGAGATCGACGCCAACCCGATGGCCCGCGGCACCCGACTCAGAGTTCTGGAAAAACTGACGCCTGCAGGCGCCTGACGGCAGGCGCAGCCGGTCGATACCCCGAAAAGACCAGGAGTGGCGATGAACAAGAAACGCGCACAGGCCCCTTACCTGCAGCACGCCGGCATGTGGGTCCTTTTGATGGTGATCTTTATCGCCGAACTGCTGCTCTACACCTGGTTCCGGGTGCAGTGCACCCAGCTCGGCTACGAGACCAGCCGGGCCATGGAAACCCTGCACCGCCAGGTCATGCTGCAAAACAACCTGAAAATCGAGCTGGCGCGCCTGAAATCACCCGAGCGGATCGTCAAGATCGCCAAGGACCGCTTCGGGCTGGCCATGCCGCGCGCCGAACAGATCATTTCGTTGCCATGAATCTGAAAGAAAAGAAATATCTGCGGTTCAGGGTCGTGACGGTCGGCATTTTTTTCGGCCTGTTCCTGGGGGTCATCTGCGCCAAGGCCGCTTATCTGCAGCTGTATCGCGGGTCCTGGCTGTCGCAGCTGGCGGCGGGCCAGTACGAGGCGTCCGTTAAAACCTCCGGCAAACGCGGCACCATTTTCGACCGCCGGATGTCGGAGCTGGCGGTGAGCATCCAGGTGACCTCCATCGGCGCCTACCCGGCGCGCCTCGGCGATCCGGCCAAGGCGGCGGCGGCCCTTTCCAAGCCGCTGAACGTCGACCGCGGCACGCTCCTGCAAAGCTTGAAATCCAAGAAAACCTTCGTGTGGGTCAAGCGCCAGGCCACGCCCCGCGAGGTCGAAAAGGTCAAGGAACTGAACCTGGAGGGAATCGGCTTCGTGCCCGAGTACAACCGTTTTTACCCCAACAAGACCCTGGCCGCCCAGGTCATCGGATTCACCGGCGTCGACGGCGCCGGTCTCGAAGGACTCGAGCATTATTACGACGACGTTTTGAAAGGCGCCGAAACCGAATCCACCTTCCTGCGCGATGCTCTGGGCAATCGATTCGTCGCGGGCGGCGGCAACGTCCAGGATTTCGGCGGCAAGAATCTGACCCTGACCATCGATCAGACCGTGCAGTTCATCGCCGAGCGTACCCTGGAAGACACAGTGACCGAATTCGAGGCCGACTCGGCCATCGCCATCGTCATGGAACCCAAAACCGGCGCGCTTCTGGCCGTCGCCCAGTACCCTTTTTTCAACCCGAACGCCTATCGCGACTTCAAATCGTCCTCCTGGCGCAACCGGGCGGTCGCCGATGCGATCGAACCGGGATCGACCCTTAAAATATTCAGCGCCACCGCCGCCATCGAGTTCGGCGACTCTTCGCCGAACACGATTTACTTCTGCGAAAACGGCGCCTACCGCATCGGCCGCAAGACCGTGCGCGACGTTTCGGCCCACGGCTGGCTCTCCCTGCAGCAGATCGTCAAGTATTCCAGCAACATCGGGGCGATTAAAATCAGTGAAATCGTCGGCCCCAAACACCTGCACGACCTTCTGGCGCAATTCGGCTTCGGGACCAAAACCGGCATCGACTGTCCCGGAGAATCGTCGGGCAGCCTGTCCAACTACCGGCACTGGAGCCGGATGGACACCAGCGCCATTTCGTTCGGACACGGCATGTCCGCCTCTCCGCTCCAGCTGGCCACGGCGGTTTCGGCGATCGCCAACGGCGGCGTCCTGATGAAACCCTACCTCGTGACGGCCGTAACGGACCAGAACAATCAGCGCCTGCAGTCGTTCGGGCCGCACGTGGTGCGGCGCGTTGTGTCGGAGAACACCGCCCGCAAAATCGGCACCATCCTGAAGACGGTGGTGACCGAAGGCGGCACCGGGACCCAGGCCGCGCTGCAGGGGTATTCGGTCGCCGGCAAAACGGGCACCGCCAAGAAGATCGGTCCGGACGGGACCTATTCCGACGACAACTACATCGCGTCCTTCGTCGGGTTCACACCGGCCGACGACCCGGCCATCACCGTTCTGGTCATCATCAACGAACCCCGCAAGGAGTATTACGGCGGGGTGGTGGCCGCACCGGCCTTTCGACGCATCGCCCAGGAAACCCTGAACTACCTCAATGTTCATCCCGACCTGACCGACGGCCAGTTGGCGGCCGCCGGGGGCACAGAGGGACGGATTTGAAACTCGCCAGCCTGATCGGGGCCATCCACATCGACCGGGTCGACGGCCGGCGGGCCCGCCGGCAGGGCGATGTGGCCCGCATCCTCGCAGCGGACCCGGACATCACCTCCCTGCACTCCCGGGCCCAGAACGTCAAGCCCGGCGGGCTCTTCGTGGCGATTGAAGGGTTTGCCGCCGATGGCCACGATTTCATCGACCAGGCCCTGGCCAACGGCGCGGTCGCGGTCGTCACCCAGAAACCGGTCGATCGCCCGGTTGCGGCGCCCCTGATCCAGGTGGAGAATTCCCGCAAGGCCCTGGCGGCCCTGGCGGCGACTTTTTACGGCCACCCGTCCGGCAAGCTGGTCGTGGTCGGCATCACCGGCACGAACGGCAAGACGACCACCTCCTACCTGATCGAGCGCATTCTGCTGGCGGCCGGGTTTCGGCCGGGGGTGATCGGCACCGTCAACTACCGCTTCGCCGGACAGGTCTTCGAAAACCCGGCCACCACGCCGGAATCCCTCGACCTGCAGCGGATCCTGGAGCGCATGCGCGCGGCCGGCGTGACCCACGTGATCCTGGAAGTTTCGTCCCATGCCCTGGACCTGCACCGGGTGGACGGCTGCTGGCTGGACGTGGGCGTGTTCACCAATTTGTCCCAGGATCACCTGGACTATCACAAGGACATGGAGACCTACTGGGGCTGCAAGAAAAAATTGTTCACCGAGCATCTGCGGTCCGGCCCCAAGCGCGAAAGCGCCGCGGCGGTCGTCAACCTGAACGATCCGCGGGGCCAGGAGCTGGCCCGGATCGACGGCTTGAAGATCGTCACGGTCGGCGACGCGCCGGAAAATACCGTGCGTGCGGACTTCTCGCGCCTGGACCTGTCGGGCATCGCCGGCCGCATCGACCTGCCGGCGGCTTCGATCGATTTTCGGTCCGCGCTCGTGGGCCGCTACAACGGCGAGAACATTCTGTGCGCGGCCGGGATCGCCGTCGCGTTAGGCATCTCGCCGGCGGCCGTCAAGGCCGGGATCGACGACACGGCCGTCATTCCCGGGCGCCTCGAGCCGGTCGGCCGGCCAGGCGACCGGTTCGTCTATGTCGACTACGCCCACACGCCCGAGGCCCTTCGCAACGTTCTCGCAGCGCTGACCACCATTGCCAAACGACGGCTCGTGTGCGTTTTCGGCTGCGGCGGCGACCGTGACCGCGGCAAACGCCCCCAGATGGGCAGGATTGCCGCGCAGATGTGCGACCTGTCGGTGGTGACCTCCGACAACCCGCGCTCCGAGCCGCCGCTGACGATCATCGATCAGGTCCTGGCCGGCACGCGTCAGGTCGCGCTCAGGGAATACCGGGCGGCCGAACTGACCAACGGCACACCGCAAAAAGGCTACGTGGTGGAACCGGACCGCCGCAAGGCGATCGGGCTGGCCATCGCCGCCTCCAGGCCCGGCGACATCGTGCTGATTGCCGGCAAGGGGCACGAAACCTACCAGATCCTGGCCGGTAAAACGATCGCCTTCGACGATCGCATCGTGGCCGCGCAGACGCTGGCCAAACTGACGGACACCGCGCAAAAACAGGGGAAACCGGAATGACGCAGCCGCACGGTCAGCAAAGCTCGCCGCACCCGCCCCCGTTGGAGTGGACGGTCGCCGATCTGGTCGCGGCCACCGGCGGCGACGCACTCGGCCCCGAGACCGGCCCGCGTTTTGCCGGCGTCGGCATCGATTCGCGCCGAATTTCCCCCGCGGACCTCTTCGTGGCGATCAGGGGCGAGACCCACGACGGTCACCGGTTTGCGGAAGATGTCGTCGGCAGGGGCTGTCGCGGCCTGCTGCTGGCCCGCGCCAAACTGACAGATCTGCCCTGGGAAAAATGGGTCGCCGAAAAGGTGGTCTGCATCGCGGTCGAGGATACCGTTGCGGCCCTGGGCCGGCTGGCAGCCTATCATCGCCGGCGCAACACCGCAGCGGTGGCGGCCATCACCGGTTCCAACGGCAAGACCACCACCCGGCAGATGACGGCGGCCGTCGTGTCGCAGCGCTTTTCCACGCTGTCGACCCGCAAGAACTTCAACAACAATATCGGGCTGCCCCTGACCCTGCTGGAACTGCGTCCGGATCATCGCTGGGCGGTGGTCGAACTCGGCATGAACGCCCCGGGCGAGATTGCCACCCTGGCCGAAATCTGCCGGCCGGACATCGGGGTCATCACCAACGTGGCACCCGCCCACCTGGAAGGGGTGGGCTCCCTCGAAGGGGTCATGCACGCCAAGGGCGAACTGCTGGAGAAGCTCGACGCCGGCGGCACGGCGATTCTGAATGCCGACGACCCGCTGGTGCTGCGCCTGGCCCAAAAGTCCAAGAGCCGGGTGCTGCTCTTCGGCCGTGCGCCGCGGGCCGATATCCGCGCCGAGTCGATTGAATCCGGCGCCCGCGACAGCCGCTTCGAGCTGGTGCTGCCCGGCGGCCGCGCGCAGGTCGCGCTGAAAATTCCGGGCGCCTTCATGCTCTCCAACGCCCTGGCCGCGGCGGCGGTGGGCTGCGCCATCGGCCTGTCGCCGGCCGAGATCAAGGCCGGCCTCGAAAACTTCGTGCCGGCCGAGAACCGGATGAGCATCCTGACCACCCAATCGGGAATCCACGTGATCGACGACACGTACAATGCCAATCCCGGTTCGATGGCGGCCGCCCTGGCGACCCTCGCCGCCCTGCGCCGGCAGCAGCGGGCCTTTTTCGTCACCGGCGACATGCGCGAGCTGGGACGCCAGGCGCAGGTCCTTCACGACGAACTGGGCGCTCTGTGCACCCGGTCGGGCATCGACGGCCTTTTTGCCACGGGCGAATTCGCCGCGGTCGTGGGCCGCGGCGCCCGTCAGGCCGGAATGGATGCGGCGGCGATCGTCACCGGGACCAAAAAGGTTCTCCTGCAGGCGCTGCACCGGACCCTGAAACCGGGGGATTGGGTCCTTGTCAAGGGCTCGCGGGCGATGGCCATGGAAGAGATCGTCTGGGGACTCAAGCAATGGTCGGCGGACCGCTGAGACCGTTTCGAGGGGTCTCCGGCCCATGCGGCCGCGATTTTTTCATGAACCGGCAGAACCGGGCATCAGCCCGCTAAATTCAAAAAGGTAAGGAAAACCGTGCTGTACCACCTCCTCTACCCGTTGCACACCAGCATATCGGCGTTCAACGTTTTTCGGTACATCACGTTCCGGGCGATCTATGCCAGCCTGACGGCTTTTTTGATCTGCTTCATCCTGGGGCCCTGGTTCATCCGCAAACTGCGCGAGATGCAGGTCGGCCAGTACATTCGCGACGACGGTCCGCAGGCGCATCTGAAAAAGGCCGGCACCCCCACGATGGGCGGCACCCTGATCATCTTCGCGATCGTGGTTTCGACCCTGCTGTGGACCAACCTGACCAATTTTTATGTCTGGGTGCTGCTGATGGTCACCACCAGCTATGCCGGCATCGGGTTCATCGACGATTACCTGATGCAGGTCAAAAAACGCAGCAAGGGGCTCAGCGCCCGGGGCAAGCTGATACTTCAGACCCTGGTGGCCGTCATGGCCGGCGTACTGGTCACCACCCGGCCCGATTTCAACACCCAGGTGACGATACCTTTTTTTAAAAACCTCTCACCGCACCTGGGCTGGGGATACGTCGTTTTCGCGGCGTTCGTGATCGTGGGCACCTCGAATGCCGTCAACCTGACCGACGGACTGGACGGGCTGGCCATCGGGCCGGTGGTGATCGCGGGCATCACCTACATGATTTTTGCCTATGTGGCCGGCAACGTCAAGATCGCCGACTACCTCCAGATCACCTATGTGTCCGGCAGCGGAGAGGCGGCGGTATTCTGCAGCGCCATGGCCGGCGCGGGGGTCGGTTTTCTGTGGTTCAACGCCTACCCGGCCCAGATGTTCATGGGCGATGTCGGCTCGCTGCCCCTGGGCGGCGCGCTGGGGACGATCGCCGTCATCACGAAGCAGGAAATCCTGCTGGTGCTCGTCGGCGGCCTGTTCGTGATCGAGGCCCTGTCGGTCATCTTCCAGGTCGGTTTCTTCAAGGTCACCAAGGGGCGCCGCATCTTCAGGATGGCTCCCCTGCACCACCATTTCGAGCTGAAAGGCTGGGCCGAACCCAAGGTGATCGTGCGCTTCTGGATCATCGCCCTGGCCCTGGCGCTGCTGGCGATGAGCACGCTCAAGTTAAGGTAGCAGGTGATGGGTAAAAATGGGTTCAGGGTTTGAGGTTCCGGGTTCCGGGTTGCGCGTTTCGTGTTGCGGGTTACGAGTTACGAGTTTCGAGTTTAATAAAAGACTTCAATCTTTCAACCCTGAACGGTGAACCTGTGAACCTCTTTGTTTGCAAGGTCCTGAGTTACTTGTCAATTTCGGAATTTTAAACCCTAAAACTTAAAACCTAAAACCAATTTTGTTCATGCACCTTTACGGTAAAAAAATAACGGTGGTGGGGCTCGGGGCTTCCGGCACCGCCGTGGCCGCTTTTCTGGCCCGGCGCAAGGCGCTGGTGACGGCCACCGATTCGGCGCGCGAAGCCGACCTTTCCCCCGCGGCCCTGGCCCTGCGCGACACGGGGGTCAAGCTCGAACCGGGCGGCAACCGGCCGGAAGTGTTCGCGGATGCGGACATGGTGGTGATCAGCCCGGGCGTGCCCCACGATGCGGCGCCGTTTGCCGCCTGCAGAGCGCGCGGCATCCCGGTGATCGGTGAAGTGGAACTGGCCGCGCGGTTCATCGATGCGCCGATCGTCGCCATCACCGGCACCAACGGCAAAACCACCACCACCACGCTGGTCGGGGAAATGCTGCGGCGCTCGGGCATCGACGCCTTCGTGGGCGGCAACATCGGGACCCCGCTGATCAGCTATGTCGATGCGGGCAAAAAGGCGGCGGTGGTCGTGGCCGAAATCAGCAGTTTCCAGCTCGACACCATCGAGCGCTTTCGGCCGAAGGTGGCGGTCGTGCTCAACATCGCCGAAGACCACCTGGACCGTTACCCGGAATTCGAGGCCTACGCCCGCTCCAAGGCGCGCATCTTCGAGAACCAGGGTCCCGACGATTTTGCCGTCCTGAACGGCGCCGACGATCGTCTGACCCGGATGACCGGCCATATTTCCGCCCGCAAACTGGTCTTCGGCCGGGTCGATGCCGGCGCGCCGCCCTTGGATGCCGAGGGGGCCCTGATTTCCGATGCGTCCATTTTTTTTCGAACCCGCTGGACCGCCTCCGGCCCGGATTCGGAGCGGGCCGGCGTGCCGGCTTCCGCCATTAAGCTGTTCGGGCGCCACAACATGGAAAATGCCGCGGCGGCGGGGCTGGCCGCGCTGGCCGCCGGCGGCCGGATGGCGGCCGTCGCAGACACCCTGAAGGAGTTCGGCGGGCTGCCGCACCGCCTGGAATTCGTGGCCGCCGTCGCGGGCGTCCGCTATTACGATGATTCGAAGGCCACGAACGTCGATGCCGTACGCCGCGCCATCGAGTGTTTCGAGGCGCCGATCGTGCTCCTTCTGGGCGGGCGCAACAAACGCGGCGATTTCAGGCTCCTCGAAGAGAGCGTTCGCCGGCGCGTCAAACAGCTGGTCCTGTTCGGCGAAGCCGGCGAGGAGATCGCCGCCGCCCTCGGCGGGGCCGCCGGCGCCTGTCGCGCCCCATCGATGGCCGAGGCCGTCGCCGCCGCCGGGCGCGTCGCCGCCCCCGGCGACGTCGTGCTCCTGTCTCCCGGCTGCGCCAGTTTCGACATGTATGAAAATTACGCCCGCCGGGGCGAAGATTTCCGCCGCAGCGTCGCAAGACGTTCGCAGGCAAGGTGAGGCCGGCCGTGCCGGGAAAAAACCCGAAAAATCCGCTGATGGCCTACGACCTCCGACTTCTCTTCCCGGTGCTGTTTCTGGTGGGCATCGGCGTGGTGATGGTCTATTCCGCCAGTTCGGCCATCGCCCACGAAACCTACGACAACAGTTACCTGTTCCTGAAAAGGCAGGCGATCTTCGCCCTGGCCGGGGCGGCGATGCTGATCGTCTGCCGGCACGTGCCCTATCGCTGGTACCGGCCGTTTACCTATCCGCTGCTGGCAGTGGCGCTTATCCTGCTGGCCGCGGTGCATATCCCCGGCCTCGGTTTCGAGGCGGGCGGCTCGACCCGCTGGCTGCGCCTCGGCCCGGTCACCTTTCAGCCGTCGGAGCTGGCGCGCGTGGTCCTGATTATGTACCTGGCCTATTCGATGGACAGAAAACAGACCCACATCAAGGTGTTTTCGATCGGATACGTGCCGCACATGGCCGTGCTGGCGCTGTTCATGGCGCTGATCATCACCCAGCCCGATTTCGGATCGGTCGTCATTCTGGCCGCCATCACCTGGATCATGCTGTTTGTCGGGGGCGTGCGCATCGCCTACCTGGCGCTGACCGTGGCGATGCTGGTGCCGGCGGCATACTACGTGCTGATCCATGCCGCCTACCGCCTCAAACGCCTGATGAGCTTCCTGGACCCCTGGCAGTACCCGAGCGCCGAGGGCTACCAGATCATTCACTCCATGATGGCCTTCGGCACCGGCGGTCTGTGGGGCACCGGGGTCGGCAAGGGGTATCAGAAGCTGTTTTACCTGCCCGAACCGCACACGGACTTCATCTTTTCGGTCATCGGCGAGGAACTCGGTCTGGTGGGTGTCGTCGTTATCCTGGGACTCTACGGGCTGATCCTGTGGCGCGGAATCGGCATCGCCAGAAATGCATCCGACCCCTACGGCTCGTTTCTGGCCCTGGGGCTGACGGTCGGCATCGTCCTTCAGGTCTGCGTCAACATGGCGGTTGCGCTGGGCCTGCTGCCGACCAAGGGCCTGACCCTGCCCTTCTTGAGTTACGGCGGCACATCGCTGCTGGTCAACATGGCGGCGGTCGGTATCCTGATGAACATCAGTTCCACCGACCGGCGGGCCATGGCCGGCAAACGAAGGAGCGCGCATGCGGCCAGCTGACATCAGACAAGCCGTTGCGGGGCCGTTTCGCGCAGCGCCTCCGCCACCGGATCGCGCGCCGCGCCTCGTGATTGCCGGAGGCGGCACCGGCGGGCATCTTTTCCCCGGCATCGCCATCGCCCGGGAATTCATGGACCGCGATGCCCGAAACGCGGTCCTGTTCGTGAGCACCGGCAATGCGTTTGAAAAAAAGGCCCTCGCGCGCGCCGGATTCCCCCTGGCCGCCATCAGCGTTGCCGGCATCAAGGGACGCGGCCTCGGGCGCACGCTCAAATCGCTGGCGCTCCTGCCGGTCGGCGTGGCCCAGTCCCTCCGGGTCATTGGAAACTTCAAACCGGATCTGGTACTGGGCGTCGGCAGCTATGCGGCCGGGCCGGTAGCGCTGGCGGCCTGGATGGTTGGAATACCGGTGGTGCTGCAGGAGCAGAACATGCTGCCGGGAATCACCAACCGCTTCCTGGCCCGTTTTGCACGGCGGATTTACGTCTCGTTCGAAGATACGGCCGGCCGTTTCAATGCCGAAAAGGTCCGCTGGACGGGCAACCCCGTGCGCCGGGAAATCCTGTCGCCTCCGGCGGCCGTCCGTGACGGACAAACGGGGCCGGAAAAAACGGCCGCCCTGAACATCCTGGTCGCCGGCGGCAGCCAGGGCGCCCACGCCATCAACATGGCCATGGTCGACGCCCTGCCGCTCATCCGGGGCAAAGCGCGGCTTGCCATCGTGCACCAGACCGGGACGGCGGACGAAGACACGGTCCGGAAGGCGTATGCCGCCCGGGGCCTCCACGCCGTGGTCGCGGCCTTCTTCGAAGACATGGAATGGCACTACCGCCAGGCGGATCTGGTCATATGCCGCGCCGGGGCGACCACGGTGGCCGAAATCACCGCCATGGGCAAGGCGGCGATTTTCATCCCGTTTCCCTTTGCGGCGGACGATCACCAGCGGCTCAACGCCGAAGCCCTGGCCGGTCGCGGCGCGGCCGAAATCATCGCCGAGAAGCAATTGACCGCCGCCGGCCTGGCGCAAAGAATCGAGCGCTACGCCACTGACCGGACGGCGCTCGATCGCATGGCGGCCCAGGCCAAAAAACTCGGCCGCCCCGAAGCCGCCGGCCTTATCGTAGACGATTGCTGCAAAATAATAGCAGGCGACGAATAGAAACTCGAAACTGGAAACTTGAAACTGGCAAAAGGGATTTCGGAACCGATTTGAAGGTGTCAGTTGAACCCGGAACCCGTAACTCGCAACCCGCAACCCGGAACCCTATACCTTAAACCTTAAACCCTGAACCCCCGTTACCCATGTACCGTAAAAAATACCACATCCACTTCGTCGGCATCGGCGGCATCGGCATGAGCGGGATCGCCGAGCTGCTGCTGAACCTGGGCTACACCGTGTCGGGGTCCGACCTGAGGTCATCGGACATCACGGAGCGCCTGCAGCGCCTCGGCGGACGCATCTGCAAGGGCCACGCCGCCGAGCAGGTCGCCGGCGCCGATGTCGTGGTCGTCTCCTCGGCCGTGGATGCCGAAAACCCCGAAGTCAGGGCCGCCCGCGGGACCTCGATCCCGGTCATCCCCCGCGCCGAGATGCTGGCCGAACTGATGCGGCTCAAATACAGCATCGCGGTCGCGGGCGCCCACGGTAAAACCACCACGACCTCGATCATCTCCGCCGTGCTCGACCGCGGCGGGTTCGATCCGACCGTGGTGATCGGCGGCAAGCTCAAGAGCATCGGCACCAACGCCCGGCTGGGCGAGGGCGACTTCATCGTCGCCGAAGCCGACGAGAGCGACGGCTCTTTTTTGAAAATGTCGCCGGCCATTGCCGTGGTCACCAACATCGATCGCGAACATCTCGATTTCTACCCGGACCTGGAGGCGATCAAATCCGCATTTCTGGGGTTCATCGATCGCATCCCCTTTTACGGGCTGGCGGTCCTGTGCCTCGATAACGAGTCGATTCAGGAACTGATCCCCGCCATAAAGAAGCGCTACACGACCTACGGCATGAGCACCCAGGCCGACATTCAGGCCCGCAACGTGGCCCTCGAAGGCCTGCGCAGCCGCTTTGCCCTCTATCACCAGGGCGAGATGCTGGGCGAGATCCGGCTGAACCTGCCCGGCCTTCACAACGTGTACAATGCCATGGCCAGTGTGGCGGTGGCCCTGGAGCTGGGTCTGGCGTTCGAAACCGTCAAGGCGGCCCTGGAAACCGTGGAGGGCGTGCAGCGCCGCCTGGAAATCAAGGGCGATGCCCGCGGCATCCTGGTCGTCGACGACTACGGGCACCATCCGACCGAGATAAAGACCACGCTGCAGGCCGCCAAGGAAGCCTGGCCCGACCGGCGCCTGGTGGTCGTGTTCCAGCCGCACCGGTTCAGCCGCACCCGCGCGCTTTTCGACGACTTCACCCGGGCTTTCTACCAGTCGGACGTGCTGGTGGTCCTGCCGATCTACTCGGCCGGTGAAAAGGCGCTGGCCGGCGTCGACAGCAGCGCCATGTGCGACGGCATCCGCTTGCACGGGCACAAGGAGGTGGTCTGCCGCGACAGCCTCGCGGCGGCCGTCGCCGGCCTTGAGGACACCCTGCTCCCGGGCGATGTCCTGCTGACGCTCGGGGCCGGCGACGTCTGGAAGGTCGGCGAAGAGGTCCTGCGGCAATTGGAACCGCGGGGGCCCGAAAAATGACGGCGTCCGCACGGAAAAAAAACACGCTGATGAAAACGGGGCCGGATAGAGAGCCGATGGATGATCAGCACAAAAACTGGTTGCGCGAACACTTCGGCCGCCGGGTCCGGTTCGACGAGCCGATGGCGCGGCACACCTGGTTCAAGGTCGGCGGGCCGGCCGAAGCCCTGGCGACACCGGCCGACATGGACCACCTTGAGCGGCTGTTGACCTGGTGCCGGGACAGCCGCATTGCCTGGCTGATCCTCGGCGGCGGATCAAACCTGCTGGTAAGGGACGGCGGTATCGCCGGGGTCGTCATCAGTTTGCGCCGCTGCCTGACAAAAATCGAGTCGGCCGATGCCGGCGCCGCCGGGGTCCACCTCACGGCCCAGGCCGGGGTCAAACTGCCGGTTCTCTGCCGGTACTGCATCGAACACGGATTTTCCGGGTTGAACTTTGCGCTGGGCATCCCGGCGACGGTGGGCGGGGCGCTCGTAATGAACGCCAGCACGGCCCGCGGGTCGATGGCGGACGTCCTGGAGTCGCTCGGCTGCCTGCAGCCAGGCGGCCCGAGGGTGAGTTTCGCGCGCCGCGATCTGGCGTTTTCCTACCGCCGACTGGCCTTCAAACCGGGCGGGGACGGCTGCGGCCAGGATCCGGTCATCGTCGACGGCACGTTTGCCCTGCAGCCGGCCGACAGGAAAATGCTGGCAGACGAGGCCGTGCGGATCCTCGCGGATAGGGCCGCAAGGCAGCCCGTCGACCAGCCGAGCGCGGGCTGCTTCTTCAAAAATCCGCCCGCGGGCCGGTCGGCGGGCGAACTGATCGAGAAGGCCGGCCTCAAAGGCCGGCAAATCGGCGGCGCGCGCGTGTCGGAAAAACACGCCAATTTCATCGTCAATGCCGGCGGGGCCACCGCCGGCGACATCCTTGACCTGATGGACCTGGTGCAGGGCCGCGTGTCCGCCGAATTCGCGGTCGATCTCCTGCCGGAGGTGAAAATTGTTGGGCATTAGACGCCGGCAAAACCGCTTCAAGCGCCCGCGCGTGGCCCCGAAACGCCGCCTGGCCGCCGCCTTTAAAGTGATGACCGGCGCCATCGGCATCGCCCTGCTCAGCATCGTTTTTATATTCTGCCACGATGCGGTCACCCAGTGCGAAGCGCTCGGCACCAAATCGATAACCGTAACGGGCAACCGCCACCTGAGCCGCGCAGAGGTCTGCGAGCGGGCCGGCATCCGGCCCGGTGCCAACATCCTGGCCGTCAACACGGCCGTCGCCCGCAAGCGGCTGCTGGCCGAGCCCTGGATCGCCGAGGTGCAGATACGACGCGACATTCCGGACAAGATTCACGTCGCCATCCGGGAGCATCGCGCCCTGGCCGTTGTCGACCTGGGCCGCAAGTTTTTGGTAGCCGATGACGGAATCATTTTCAAGGAGGCGGCGCCGTCCGAAGCCGACACGCTGCCGGTGATCGCGGGGCTGCGCTACGCGGATATCGACCTGCGACACGGTGCCGGCCGCGCCCCGGCGGCGGCAAGCGGCCGCTCGCCCGGCGACCCGGCGCCGGCGTCTTTGTATGCGGAGGCTCTCGCCGTGCTGCGGCTCGGGATGGCGGCCGAGAGCGTCATCGCCAACCGCGACCTGGTCCGGCTGGTGGTCGACGGCGAGACCGGCATCAGCCTGGAATCACGCGGCGGCCCGCGGACCGTCAAGCTCGGCTTCCAGGATTACGCCGCAAAATACGGGGTGCTGCGGCGGCTGCTCGCCTATCTGGCGCAGCGCGGGCCGGGCGGCTGGCGGGAAATGGAGACCGTGGACCTGAGCAACCTCGAGCGCATCGTCGTAGAGCCGCGCTACCAGGACGCAGTGGAAGGCGCGAAGACCTCTTAAGCGCCCGAGAACAAGCGATCGAATGCCGCGTTGCCAATCGATGCGGCCGTAAAAGGAGAAGGGGATTATGCAGGGACAGGGAAAAATCGTCGTCGGTCTGGATATCGGAACGACCAAGATTTGTGCCGTGGTCGGCGAGGTCTCCGGTGACAAGCTCAACATCATCGGCATCGGCACCCACCCGTCCATCGGACTGCGCAAGGGCGTGGTCGTCAACATCGAGTCGACCGTCGAATCGATCAAGAAGGCGGTCGAAGAGGCCGAGTTGATGGCCGGCTGCGAGATCTCCTCCGTCTATGCCGGAATCGCCGGCGGTCACATCACGGGCTTCAACAGCCGAGGCATCGTGGCCATCAAGGGCCCGGAAATAACGGAGAAGGACGTGGAACGGGTGATCGACGCCGCCCGCGCCGTGGCCATCCCCATGGACCGCGAGGTCATCCACGTCCTGCCCCAGGAATATATCGTCGACGACGAAGCCGGCATTCAGAACCCGGTCGGCATGGCCGGCGTGCGGCTGGAAGCCAAGATCCATATCGTCACCGGCGCCGTGACCTCGGCCCACAACATCGTCAAGTGCGCCAACCGTTCGGGCCTGGACGTCGGCGACATCGTGCTCGAATCCCTGGCCTCCGGCGAGGCCGTGCTGACCGATGAGGAAAAGGACCTCGGCACGGCGCTGATCGACATGGGCGGCGGGACCACCGACCTGGCCGTTTTTTCGGGCAAGAACATCAAGCACACCTTCGTCTTGTCCCTGGGCGGCAACAACCTGACCAACGACATCGCCATCGGCATGCGCGCACCGCACGCAGAAGCCGAAAAAATCAAGACCCGCTACGGGACGTGTCTGGCGGCCAACATCCGCAACGACGAGAACATCGAGATCCCGGGCATGGGCGGCCGCAGTTCGCGCAAGCTGCCGCGGCAGATCCTGGCGGAAATTCTCGAGCCGCGCATGGAGGAGATCTTCACCCTGGTCAACCGCGAAATATTCCGGGCAGGCCAGGAGAATTCCATCACTTCCGGAGTGGTCCTCACCGGCGGCTCTTCGATGCTCGACGGCACGACCGAGATCGCCGAGTCGATTTTCGGCCTGCCGACGCGTTTGGGCAAGCCCCGCGGCATCAGCGGGTTGATCGACGTGGTCAACAATCCCATGTACGCCACCGGCGTCGGGCTGGTGATCTACGGCGCCAAACGGCAAAGTGCCAAGAAATTCAGGATCCGCGACAACAATATCTTCAATCGCATCATGAGCCGCATGAAGCGCTGGTTTCAGGAAGTGGTGTAGACACGGGACCGCCGCCGGCTCACTTTGCCGGCCGCGGATAGAATCGGGAATCAAGAGAAATGCCAATCCAACGATCCGGGATAAAGGCTGCTGCCCGGCGGATGAACGCGGCGCAGATGGGGAAACGCCGCTGCCTTCCGCCGGCCGGTTTTCTGCAACCCGGATCATTACTCACACAGGGGGTGACACATGTTTACGTTTGTTGACAATGAAAAATCGGCAAAAATCAAGGTCATCGGGGTCGGCGGCGCCGGCGGCAACGCCATCAACAACATGATCGCCAGCAAGCTCCAGGGGGTCAAGTTCATCACCGCCAACACCGATGCCCAGGCGCTCGAGACCTCCAACGCCCCGGTCAAGATCCAGCTGGGCGAAAAGCTCACCGAAGGCCTGGGCGCCGGCGCCAACCCCGAAGTCGGCCGGCAGGCGGCCATCGAAAGCGAGGAGGAGATCCGCGACCTGTTGAAGGACAGCCACATGGTGTTCATCACCGCCGGCCTGGGCGGCGGGACCGGCACCGGTGCCGCGCCGGTCATCGCCCGCATCTGCAAGGACCTGGGCGCCCTGACGGTGGCCGTGGTGAGCAAGCCCTTTTCGTTCGAGGGGCGCAAGCGCTCGCGCCAGGCCGATGAAGGCCTGGAAGCCCTCAAGGAGATGGCCGACACCGCCATCACGATCCCCAACGACCGCCTGCGCGGCATCGCCTCCAAGAACGCCACCATGATCGAGATGTTCAGGCGGGCCGACGAGGTCCTGCTGCATTCGGTCAAGGGCATCACCGACCTGATCATGATGCCGGGCCTGGTCAACCTGGATTTCGCCGACGTCAAGACGACCATGTCCAAAGCCGGCATGGCCATCATGGGCATCGGCACCGCCAGCGGCGAGAACCGGGCCGTGCTGGCCGCCGAACGGGCCATCAGCCACCCGTTGCTGGAAGATCTCTCCATTGTCGGAGCGCGCGGCGTGCTGATGAACATCACCAGCACCAGCGATCTGACCATGGAGGAGATGACCGAGGCCTCGGACCGCATCTACAGCGAGGTCGGCGAGGATGCCGACATCATCTGGGGCACGGTCATCGACGACACCCTGGGCGAGGAGATCCGCGTCACCCTGATCGCCACCGGCATCGGCGGCTCCGCCGAAACGACCATCCGCGGCCGACGTGAAGAGGTCAAACTGCGCGGCAAGGTGCGCGACCTGACCCCGGCGGACCTCAACCACGGCCAGGACTTCGAGGTGCCGACCTTCATCCGCCAGAAGGAAGCCGTCGGCGAAAACAGCGGCGCGACCTACCGCGGATACCGGGGCATCGTTCTGGACAGCGACGACCTGGACGTGCCGACATTTCTGCGGCGCAAGGCCGATTGACCGGCCCGGGCCGGGTGGCCGGCTTCGGGCCCGGAATACAAACCGGACGACAAACCGGACGACGCGCCTGAAACGACCGTAAAACCGGCGTCAACCGGGCCTCTGCCACGTTGCCAATCGACTGCGGCGTCCCTATAGTGACGGCATGGTCGTACCGTGCCCGCCACAGGCGGCAGTCAAGCGGCGGTCGAAGGCAGATTTCATGAAAACGAAAACCCGGCAGGACGCCGGCGATCACATCGCCGAGGAACTCGGAACGATCCGTAAAAGCGGTCCCCATCGCCTGCGGGTCGTGCTGGTGTATCCCAATCGCTACGCGGTCGGCATGTCGAACCTCGGGTTCCAGGTGGTTTACCGCCTGCTGAACGCTTTGGAGGGCGTGGCCTGCGAACGGGCGTTTTTACCCGACGAGGAGCCGGCTCCCGCCGCGCTGGGCCCGGCATCGGTCGAATCGGGCCGGCCGCTGACCGATTTCGACATCATCGCCTTCTCGGTCTCGTTCGAAAACGATTATCCGAACATACTGGCCATATTGGCCGCAGCCGGCCTTCCCCTGCCATCACGTGAGCGCGAGGACGCCCACCCCCTGGTGATGGCGGGGGGAGTCGCCTGTCTGCTGAATCCGGAGCCGCTGGCAGCCTTCATCGATTGCTTTCTGATCGGCGAAGCCGAAGCCGTGCTCGCGGATTTCATCGATTGCCTGCTGGAGAACGGTATTGCCGAAAAGCGCGATCGGCGAAACCTTCTGGCGGCCTGCGCCCGGCAGGTCGCGGGCGTTTACGCCCCGCAATTCTACCGCCCCGCCTATGGCAAAACCGGCGCCCTGACCGGAATCGAGGTGCTGGCCGACGTCCCGGCCGAAATCACAAGACCCTACCTGGCCGACTTGTCCCGAACCCCCGCCTGCAGCACGGTTGTCACCCCGCACACGATTTTTGAAAACACCTTTCTGATCGAAGTCTCCCGCGGCTGTCCGCATGGCTGCCGGTTCTGCAGCGCGGGGTTCACCTACCGCCCGCCCCGCTTCCGGCCGCCGTCGCTGCTGCAGGACTGCCTGCGCCAGGGCGCGGCCCTGACCGATCGCATCGGCCTGGTCGGCGCGGCGGTTTCGGACCTGCCGGGGCTCAAGGAACTCTGCCGCCGGGCGCAGGCGGACAATGTCCGGATATCGTTCAGTTCCCTGCGGGCCGATGCGCTCGATGAAGAACTGGTGGCCGCCCTGGCCGGCAACCGCGTCAAGACGGCCACCATCGCGCCGGAGGCCGGCTCGGAGCGGATGCGCCGGGTCATCAACAAGGGCATCGACGAGGAGGCGATCCTGCGCGCCGCCGCCCTTCTGGTCGACGGCGGCATACCGAATCTCAAACTCTACTTCATGATCGGCCTGCCGACCGAAACCGCGGAGGACATCGAGGCCATCGTGGCCTTGTGCAAAAGGATCAAACACGTTTTTCTCAGCCACAGCCGCGGCCGCAAGCGGATCGGCGGGATCACCGTCGGCCTGAGCTGCTTCGTGCCCAAGCCGGCGACCCCTTTCCAGTGGACCGCCATGGATGATACGGCCGTTTTGAAAGAAAAGATCCGGACGGTGAAGCACGGTTTGCGCAAAGTGCCCAATGTCCGGGTTCACGCCGACGTGCCGCGCTGGGCCTATATCCAGGCGCTGCTCTCGCGCGGCGATCGCCGGGTGGCCGGCCTGCTGGAGACGGTCCACGCGTACGGGCAGAACTGGCCGCAGTCCCTCAAGGAAACCCCGCTCAACGCCGATTTCTACGTCCTGCGGCCGCGCCCGGTCGATGAAGTGCTGCCGTGGGACTTCATCGACCACGGCGTCAAGAAAAGTTTTCTGATCCGCGAGTACCGGCGCGCGCTTTCCGGCCGCCCTTCCCCCGCCTGCCCCATGGACGACTGCCGCAGCTGCGGCATCTGCCGTTAACGCGCCGCCCGTTTTCTTCTCCGGCACGTCGCCGCGCCTCCCCGCGCGGGCAGGTGTTTTTGCCGTTTATCCCGAAAAAATCACTTGAAAGGACATTTTCATTGTGATAGTCGATTTGCGTCATTTTGCGCCCGCCCCTTCTTTAACACCGCCTTGCCCTTGAAAGGAATGTATATGTCTCGTTCCGGGAAAGAACTGCAGCTGGCATACAAACTGGCGATCGTCCTGCTCGTTGTGGGCATCGCAAGCTACGCATACACCGCCTTTTCCGCCAAGCCGCCCGACGAGCCGATACGCGTCCTTTACAAAACCACGGCCGGAAAAGTGCTCTTCGATCACAAAACCCACCTGTCCGAATCCGGATACGGCGTCTCCTGTTTCGATTGCCATCACCATCCACCCGAAGACGAATCGGCGCTGAAGGCCTGCAGCACCTGCCACCCCGCAGAACCCGCGGAAGGGACCGTGCCGGAAAGTTGCCTCGAATGTCATGATGCCGGAGACGTCGAGGGAACCGAGGTGGTCAAGCGCGTCGACGCCTACCACACCCAGTGCATCGACTGTCACAAGTCGGTCGGTGCCGGTCCCGTTGACTGCAATTCATGTCACGTGCTGTAAGCCGGCGCCGGATCGCTGCCCGACTTTTGTTCCCCTGATGTGTGCCAAAAAACCAAAAAGGGTGACCCATGATACGGAAAACGTTTTTCGGACTCGCAACGCCCCGCCTCGAGTATACCCTGCTGACCGGTGAGCTGCCGGAGCCGCGGCCCATCCCGCCGCCCGAGACGGCAACCCTTTTCATCGAAGCGCCCTTCGACGGCAAAAACGCCGCCGGCCTGAAGGTCGGCGATGCGGTGAAACGCGGCCAGAAGCTTTCCCTGACCGGAAACGGCGGACCCGGTGTCGCCGCCACCGTCAGCGGCAAGGTGGTGTCGATCGCCCCGCACATCGGTGACTTCGGAAAAACCTACACCGCCGTGCAGGTCAGCGTGACCGAAACCGAGGAAATCGACGACGGCTTTGCGGAACAGTCCAAACTGCCGGCGCTCGCAACCGCCCTCGACTATCTGGTCGGTGTTCCCGGCGCGCCGCCGCTGAACAAGTTCGTCGACCCGGAAGTGCCGATCGAAACGATCGTGATCTACGGCGGCGACAGTGACCTGCTGGTCACCACCAACCAGTTCGTCATCAAAGCGCGCCTGGACGAGGTCAAGGCCGGCATTGCCGTTTTAAAGCGGATCACCGGGGTGGAAAAGGTCGTCATCGCCGTTCCGGGAGAAACCGTTCAGGGCTACGGCCACATCGGCGCCGAGATGAAGCGGGTGTCCACCGAATACCCGGCGGCCCTGCCGCCGATGATCATGAAAGACGTTTTGAAACGGGTCGTGCCGGCCGGCCAGACGCCCGAGGACCTGGGGGTGACATTCGTCACCGCCGAAGCGGTGGCCGCCATCGGCACGGCCTTTAAAACCGGGAGCCTGCCGACGTCAAAGCTGATCACGGTGGTCGACAAGGCCGGCGGCGCCAGACTGGTTTCGGCCGTCATCGGGACGCCCGTCGGCAACATCCTGAGCGCCCTGGGCATCACCCTGGCGGATCGCGACCGGCTCATCATCGGCGGCCCCATGACCGGCGCCGCCATTTATTCCGAAGACTTTCCGGTCACGCCCGCGACGGGCGCCATCATGGTGCAGGATCGGGCCGATGTGCCGTTTGTCTCCGATTATCCCTGCATCAACTGCGGCGACTGTGTCCGGATCTGCCCGGTCGACATACCGGTCAACATGCTCGTGCGCTTCCTGGAGGCGGGGCAGTACGAAGACGCGGCCGACCAGTACGATCTCTACTCCTGCATCGACTGCGGATTGTGCAGCTTCGTGTGTGTGGCGAAAATCCCGATATTCCAATACATCCGTTTGGCCAAATTCGAACTCGGCCGGACCAGAGCAGCGGAGGCGGCGAATGACCAGTCGTAAAAAATTCATCGTTTCACACGCGCCCTTCTGGCACTATGGCAGCAACATCACCGAGCGCAGCTACCACACCATATTGGCGGCCCTGCCGGCCGTGTTGATGGGGTTCTTCATCTACGGCATTCCGGCCGTGGCCGTCGTGGCGTTCTCGATCTCATCGGCCATCGGCTGGGAGCTGGTCATCAACAAGGTCACCAAGCGGACCATCACGATCGGCGACGGCAACGCGGCGCTCATCGGCCTGCTGTTTGCCATGCTGGTGCCGGCCACCGTGCCCTGGTGGGCGGTTCTGGCAGGGACCTTCATCGCCGTCGTGCTCGGCAAGCACATCTTCGGCGGCATCGGCGGCAACGTCTTCAACCCCGTCGTGCTGGCGGTGGCCATCGTCGCGATATCCTGGAAATACCTTTTCGACTTCGACGCCGCGCTGGTCAACTACGATCCCGGCTTCATGATGGCCGCGCCGCTCGTAAAATTAAAGGCTTTCGGTGTCAACGCGATCAAGGACTATTCCTACCTCGATCTGCTTCTGGGCCGCCAGGCGGGGGGCATCGGGTCCGGATTCGGCCTGGGGTTGATCGCCGGCGGCATCTACCTGATTCTGCGGGGGTTCATCCGCTGGGAAATCTCGGCTTCCTTCCTGGCCGGAATTTTCGTGATGGCCTCGGTCTTTTACGTGGTCGACCCCGGCCGGTTTGCCAACCCCTTTTTCCACCTGCTCACCGGCTACACCCTGGTCGGCGCCTTTTTCCTGGCCACAGAGGACTCCTCCTCACCGGTCAACTTCCTGCCGATGATTATCTACGGTGCGGCGGGCGGCATCGTCACCGTGCTGATCAGAAATATCGGCGTCTATGCCGATGGGGTGCTGTATGCCATTCTCGTCATCAATCTGATTCAACCCCTGGTCGACAAGATCCGGCCCCAGGCGGTAGGAAAGGTGGTCTAAGATGCGTGAAATGATTCAAATGGTCGTCGTTCTCACGGTCTTGAGCTTCGTTTCGGGCGGCCTGCTCGCCTATGTCAAGGACAACACCAAAGAACAGATCGAGGTGCAGCAGCTCACGTTCGTGAAAGGTCCCGCCATTAAAGCCATCCTGAAGGGCGCCGGTAACGATCCGATCACCGATCGCTTCAAACTCAAGGAAGGCAACACCGAACACAGCTTTTTCGTGGGCGTGTTCGACGGCAAGCCGAAAATGGTGGCCTTCGAGAGTTCCGGCAAAGGGTTCGGCGGCGACATCGGGTTGATGGTCGGCGTGAACCTCGATGACGGCAAGATCTCAGGTGTCGGGGTCACCACTCACAGCGAAACGCCCGGCGTCGGGTCGCGCGCCAAAACCGATCCGGCCTTTGCCGCCCAGTTTCCCGGCCAGCCAGTCGAGGAGACCTTCAAGGTGAAACCGGACGGCGGGCAGGTGGACGCCCTCTCGGGCGCCACGGTGACCTCGCGCGGCGTGGCGGCGGCGTTGACGGAAGCCGGTAAAATATTTGCGAAGCTCAAACCCGAGATTGTCGATAAGGCAAAGACTTTTTCCAAGTAGACACGGGAGATAAAGATGGCCAAAACACTCGTACAAGAATTTACCAAGGGTCTATGGGAGGAAGTGCCGCCGTTTCGTCTGGTGCTGGGCCTCTGCCCCACGCTGGCCGTTACCAAGACCGTCGAAAACGGGATCGGCATGGGCGTGGCGACCGCCTTCGTGCTGGTCTGCTCGAACATCCTGGTCTCGATGCTGCGCAAGGTCATCCCCTCCAAGGTCAGGATCGCGTGCTTCATCATCATCATCGCCACTTTCGTGACGGTCGTCGAACTGGTGATGCAGGCCTTTACCTACCCGCTGTTCCTCAAACTCGGGATCTTCATCCCCCTGATCGTGGTCAACTGCATCCTCCTCGGCCGCGCCGAAGCCTTTGCGTCGAAGAGAGGGGTCATCGCCTCCACCGCCGACGGCCTGGGCATCGGAATCGGTTTTACCCTGGCGCTGGCGTCGTTGGGAGCCATCCGCGAACTTCTAGGCAGCGGCACCCTGACCATCTGGGAAAAGCCGATCCAGATCATGGGGCCCTCGTTTCAGCCTTTCGAGTTCGCCATTCAGGCCCCCGGCGCCTTCATGGCTCTCGGACTGATGCTGTGCGTCATGAACCTGCTGGGCAAAAAATAGGAGATCTCCCATGACCGACTACCTCGTTCTTGCCATCAGCTGCATTCTGATCAACAATATCCTGCTGGCCCAGTATCTGGGGAATTGCCCCTTCCTAGGGACGTCCAAGAAGATGGAGACCGCGACCGGCATGGCCATGGCGGTTATCTTCGTCCTGGTTCTGGCCGGCGCCATGACCTGGCTGGTCGACACCTATGTCCTTAAAAGATTCGGACTCGAGTACCTGCGCACGATCGCTTTCATCCTGGTGATCGCCTCGCTGGTCCAGTTCGTCGAAATGTTTTTAAAGAAAAGCATCCCGGCGCTCTATGCCGGCCTGGGCATTTTTCTGCCGCTGATCACCACCAACTGCGCCGTCATGGGCGTGTGTCTGATCAACATCAACGAGGAGTACAACTTCCTGCAGACACTGGTCGCCTCCTTCGGCTATGCCGCCGGCTTCGGCCTGGCGCTGGTCCTCTTCGCCGGGGTGCGCGAACGGATCCTGCTGGCCCGCGTGCCGCGTCCGCTTCAGGACACCTCGATCGGGTTGATCACGGCCGGTATCCTGTCGCTGACCTTCTTCGCCTTCAAGGGCTGGGTGTAGCCGCCGCGTCGCAAACAGCGGCCATAAAAGGCTTTCGCTGGGCGCAAAAGGACCGGCGGGACGGACAGGGTCTCTATCACAGCGAGTGCTGCCCGGAAGCTTCGTCCGCAAGATCGGCCGGTGACGAATCGTCCCGCGTCTTCGGGGCCTGTTGCCTCTCACGCAGCGTTGACAAGAAAAATCCTTTTTAGTTTTATTGTCATCGGCTTCGACCGGTGCGAATGTTTCATGCCGGTCGGCCGAATCCAACACTTCATTACTGCTGTTAAACGGAGGTTACCTTGATAGAAGCCGTCATGGTTATGTTGGGCTTGGGCGCAACCTGCGCCTCGATGCTGACGATCGCATCCAAGGTCTTCTATGTCTATGAAGATCCGCGCATATCCGAAATCGAGGGCCTGCTGGCCGGCGCCAATTGCGGCGGTTGCGGGTATCCCGGATGCTCGGGTGCGGCGGCGGCCGTGGTCGACGGCAAGGCCTCGCCGAGTGTGTGCGTGGTGGCCGGTCTCGAAGCCGCGATCCAGGTGGCGGCCGTGATGGGCATCGATCCGGGCACCGTCGAGCCGCTCAAATCCCTGAACACCTGCCAGGGCGGCGAGCGCGCGGAGGACAAGTACATCTATGCGGGCGTCAACAGCTGCCGCGCCCTGGCCGCCCTGGCCGGCGGCAAGCGCGAGTGCCGCGTGGGCTGCATCGGCCTGGGCGACTGCATCCGCTCCTGCCGCTTCGATGCGATCCACATGGGGCCCGACGGGTATCCGGAGGTGGACGAAGCCAAGTGCGTCGGCTGCGGGGCGTGCGAAACCGCCTGCCCCAAATCCATCCTGCAGGTGCGCACCATGTCCCAGCGGCTGCTGCACTTCAACCAGGAGGACGATGCCCTGGCCCCCTGCCAGCAGACCTGTCCGGCCGAAATCGACATCCCGCGCTACATCGCCTGCATCCGCGAGGGCGACTACGAGGGTGCGGTCAACACCATCCGCGAGCGCAACCCGCTGCTGCTGGCCTGCGGCCGGGTCTGCCCGCATCCGTGCGAAGACTATTGCCGCCGCGGCATCGAGGACGAAGCGGTGTCGATCAACCAATTGAAGCGGTTTGCGGCCGATTACGAAATGAACAACGGCAAACGCCTGCCGATCCCCTGCGCGCCCGACACCGGAAAAAAGGTCGCGGTCATCGGCGGCGGGCCGGCCGGCCTGACCTGCGCCTACTTCCTGCGGCGCCTGGGCCACGCGGCCACCATCTTCGACATGATGCCCAAACTGGGCGGGATGATCCGCTACGGCATCCCCGAATACCGGCTGCCCAAAGAGGTCCTGCAGTGGGAGATCGACGGCATTCTCAACCTGGGCATCGACCATCGCCCGAACGTCAAACTCGGCCGCGATTTCACCCTCGCGGATCTTGAGACCGAGGGCTTCGACGCCGTTTTCATGGGCATCGGCGCCTGGCGCGACTACAGCCTGAAGGTCGAGGGCGAGGATCTGAAGGGCTGTTACACCGGCATCGATTTTCTCACCAAATTCGCACTCAACCAGCAGGCCGGCCAGCCGTCCGACAAGGTCGGCATCGGCCGCAAGTGCGCGGTCATCGGCGGCGGCAACACCGCCATCGACTGCGTCCGCACCCTGGTGCGGCTGGGCGCCGAAGAGGTGTCGATCGTCTACCGCCGCACGCGCAAGGAAATGCCGGCCAACGAAGTCGAAATCGTCGCGGCCGAACACGAAGGCGTCAAGTTTCACTTCCTGGCCGCGCCGACGCGCATCATCGGCGATGAAAACGGCCGGGCCACCCATCTTGAATTTTTGAAGATGGAACTCGGCGAGCCCGACGCCAGCGGCCGGCGGCGGCCGGTGCCGGTCGAGGGGTCCGAAACCCAAATGGAAGTCGACATGGTGGTGTCGGCGATCGGCCAGGGGCCGGACGTCAGCTTCATCGAGGCCGACAACCGCCTGAAAGAGATGAGCATCACCCGCTGGAGCACCATCGACGCCAACCCGGAAATCCTCCAGTCCAACATCCCGCACGTCTTTGCGGCCGGCGACGCCTACACCGGCGCCTCGCTGGTGGTCGAGGCCATAGGCGGCGGCCGCCGCGCGGCCCGGGCCATCCATCTGTTTCTTTCCGGCCTGCCGGTGGAACCCGTGGCCGGATCGCTGCGTAAGAAACACATCCCCGAGTCGCTTTTCGAGGGCGTCGCCGGAGTAAAGAAGACCAAGCGGGCCGAGATGCCCGAACTGCCGGTGGGCGAGCGCATCAAGACCTTCGATGAAACCGACCTGGTGCTCAGCGAAGCCGACGCCCTGGCAGAGTCCCGCCGCTGCCTCTCCTGCTGCCGGCTATGCTACAACCCGGAGGCATGAAAAAGCGGGGTGATAAGTAAGGGGGTTGGGGGCCGTAACAACGAAGTCGCTGAACGGACAGACAAAAAGCAGTTTATGGCCCCAACTGCAGAGTTGGGCGATAATAAAAATTTTGCCATATCGACGTTAAAGCACCTGCGGAGTGAAACAGGCCGAATACAAAACCGTATTCTGCCTGTTTGTTTTTATGCCCGCTTCCCTGCGGCTTTGGGATGCCGGCAGAATAGCCGTCATGTCACGGTTGGACGATCAGCTGATCAGCGATTTCGTAAACCACTACTAAAACAATCATTTGCACACTCCCCGAGGTAATTTATTTCAAAGCGTAAGATCTAAAAAGCAAAACATGTTTGACAAGTATGGATTCATACAACATTATTCATACAACAGCATCGAAGGAGACTGGATATGAAGGCTAAAGTCGCAGAAAGAGGCTAAGTGACAATTCCCAAAGTCTGGCTGGAAAGGCGAAACCCCGGCGGGCATCAAGAAGGTATTTCATGCCACAACACAATTCTCAATGGCAGCCTATCGTACGCAGCTTTTCAACCCGGAGGACATGCCAAACGTGGAGAAGGTACAGGCCGGTTACAAAGTGCGCCCCCTTTCCGCCTACCTTGGCAAACCCGCGCCGCCGGCCGCGCCAGCCATCAACTTTCCGCCCATCAACAAGGAGATGATGAAGACCAATTTCTTCCAGTATCTCGACTTTGCGTTGCAGTTCGCTCCGGCGGGCCCGGAGGAAAAGGATATTCGCGCCAAGCTGGCCAGCATCGGAATTGGTGCCGGAAAGAAATTCAATTTCGATGCGCTTGATCTTGAACACAAGCTGGAGATCGGCTTGGGGATGAAGAGCGGCGAAGCCAAGATCAAGGACTTCCTCGAAACCAAGCTCACCAAAGTCAATGGCTGGATCGTGGTCTCCCCCTTCGGCGACCGCTCCTTCTACCACGGCGACTGGCTGCTACGCGGCGCCGCCGCCGCAGCCGGCATCTACGGCAACGACGCGGCCGAAGCGGTTTATCCCGTGACCAGGACGTTGGCCAATGGGGAAATCCTCGACGGCAGTAAACATAACTACATGCTGACCTTTTCGGCCGGACAGCTCCCGCCCGTAAATGCCTTCTGGTCGGTAACGATGTACGACGGCAAGACGCAGTTACTGATTGAGAATCCGGTCAACCGCTACCTCATCAACTCGCCGATGTTGCCGAACATGAAGAAAAACGCTAACGGTTCCTTGACGCTCTACATCCAAAAGGATTCGCCTGGTGCGGACAAGGAAAGCAATTGGCTACCCGCGCCGGATGGTCCGATCTATATGGTCATGCGCCTTTACTGGCCAAGGACCGAAGCACCCTCGGTGCCGGCGGGTGAAGGCACCTGGTCACCGCCGGGCGTCGTTCAGGCGAACTGAATGCTGGACGGGCAGCCGCGATTGCACATCAACAATTGTCAATGCAAGTAAACCTATAGGAGAGACAAATGAACAAATCAAGACTCATGCTTTTGTCCGGCGCTTTATGCAGCGTCTTCGCTGTAGCGCTGTTAACCGGCTGCGCTCCGAAAGCCGACTCCATTGTGGCTGCAGAACAAGCCGATAAAAAAGCAGGCATCGCGGCGCCGGGCATCGCCGAAACCAAGGCTATCGCTGAGGAGGGCTTCATCTACGGTCTGCCGATCGTGATGAACTACGTGGTGATGCAGGAGTTCTCGGTTGACAAAAACTCGGGGCAGTTCAAGGCGCCGTTCAACACAATGTATAACGATGCCGCTACGCTCACTTACAAAGACACGGCCGTCGTCACACCCAATGCCGACACGCCGTATTCGATGGTCTGGCTGGACCTGCGGGCGGAGCCGTTGGTGATCTCGGTGCCGGCTGTGGAAAAAGAGCGCTACTACTCTGTGCAATTGATCGATGGCAATACCTACAACTATGGCTATATCGGTACCCGTGCGACGGGCCCGGATGCCGGTCACTATCTCGTGGTTGGCCCTGACTGGAAAGGCGAGAAGCCCGCGGATATCAGGGAGGTATTTAAATCAACGACGCCCTTCGCGCTGACTCTTTTCCGCACCCAGCTGTTCAACGCCGACGACATGCCGAACGTGGTTAAAATCCAGGCCGGTTATAAGGTCGAGCCGCTCTCTGCCTTCCTCAATCAGCCCGCGCCCGCCGCAGCACCGAAGATCGACTTCCTGGCGGTGACGGCCCAGGGGGTCAAGGATAATTTTTACGCCTACCTGGACGCCGCCCTCGAGTTCGTGCCCATCACCCCTGAGACCAAGGAGCTTCGTGGCAGGCTTGCCAGTATCGGCATCGGCCCGGGCAAGACCTTTGACTTCAAGGAGCTGTCACTGGAACACAAGGCCGCCGTTTTGGTGGCGATGAAGGAAGGCGACGACAAAGTAACGAAGTATCTCGACTCCGGAATGAAAAACATCAACGGCTGGAAGGTAGGTGCCCTGTTCGGTGACAGCGCTTTCTACAACGGAGATTGGCTCAAGCGGGCCGCTGCGGCCAAGGGTGGTATTTACGGCAATGATAGCGTCGAGGCCATGTATCCCATGACCCGTACCGATGCGGCCGGCAAGACACTCGATACCAGCAAGCACAACTACACAATTACCTTCCCGGCCGGAAAACTGCCGCCCGTGAACTCTTTCTGGTCAGTGACATTATACGACGGCAAGACACAGCTCCTGACCAAGAATCCGATCAATCGCTATCTTATCAACTCGCCCATGTTGCCTGACTTGAAGAAGAATGCGGACGGATCAATTACGCTTTACATACAGAAGGACTCGCCAGGTAAGGATAAGGAAGCTAACTGGCTGCCGGCACCAGATGACACGATTTACCTTGTGATGCGTCTCTATTGGCCGAAGACGGAAGCACCTTCCATACTTCCAGCCGGCGCAGGAAGCTGGAATCCACCGGGCATCGTGCAGGCGAAATAACAAATCCTAAAAAATGAATAATTGCCATGATGAAAACAAGCCGGACGAAGACCATCAAGCTTGCCGGTGGATCCCGCGACTTCACGTCCGGAGCAATAAAATGAAGGAAATGGAGAAGATGAAAAATCGCAACTCGACCAACTCGGCACTGGCACTAGCCGGTGCTGCCACACTGCTTAGTGGCTGCACAATCGCTGCACCATCGGCCAAGCAATACAAGATGACCACAACCTATCCACTCACGGCAACGTCACCGGCGGAGGCCGGCGAGGATAGGCAATGCCATTAAAGGAGAAACTACAAGAAGAGCTCAAGGCCCTTGGTATCGCCGCACTCTACTTCGGTTGCTGGATTTTTGCGTTGTTGGTGATCAAGTGGCTGGTCCTGGCCGAATACAAGATCGCCTTTGACGGATGGTCCATGGCCGTGGTGGGAGCGCTGGTGCTCTCCAAGGTGGTAGTCGTGTTGGAGAAAGTCTCCTTGGGAGCGTGGGTGCACAATCGGCCCGCGTGGGTGGAAGTGGTCCTGCGCACCATCATGTATGCACTGGGCGTTTTGGTGGTGCTGCTCCTCGAGAAAGGATTCGAGGGCCGGCATGAGCGGGGTGGCTTTGGTCCGGCCCTGCGACACCTGTTCCAGCAGGAGGATATTTACCATGTGTGGGCAAACACCATCTGCCTGTCCGGCGCGCTGCTGGTATACAATGCAATGTTCACAGTCCAACGGCACCTTGGCAAAGATGGCCTTATCCAGATTTTTCTGAAACCACTTCCGGCAGAAACGAAGGCCAGGCGAAAGCCTGCGCCGGGAGACGGGAAAAGGGATAACCAGACTCTCGATTGACGCACACATGCCAATTCGAAAGACACGACGGAGACCAGCGGGGAGTGGGGACATCGTTGTTTCTTTGTTGGCAAGAGAGCGAGAAAAGGATAATTAAATCAAATGCCTCGTAACGCTCGCATAAACGCACCCGGCGCCGTTATCGAGTAATCGTATTTTCCTTTAGCCGGTCCCGTTCTCTCTTATGATCCTTAAAAATTCCGCCGGATTAACAATCTGTACTGTCCGAAACGTCCCCAGGTCGGTTAGGTGATGGTTTCCGGAAACGATAAAATCCGCATCTCCTTCCACCGCGCAGGCAAGATATTGGTCATCAGCGGGATCCTCCTCGATGATATTCAATCCTCAAAGTTTGCGGAGTTACCGTGGCAAACCGGGTGCAATCCTCAAGAAACCCGGCAAGCTCTTTGTACGTCAGCCGGTGTCGCTTCCTGATTTTTGGGTATTGAAGCACCCTGGCTATTTCCGACAAAATGCCGTCTGATACCAACAGCTCGATTTTTCTTGCTCGCACCAAATCAAGTATGGTCGCGGCATTCGATCCGGCCGCTAGCAACGCGCTGACAAAAACATTTGCGCCCAACACGACTTTTATCATTTTTTTGCGCGCGCCTTAATTTTTTTAGCGGCGGCTTTTCTTGCCGTTTGCACCGCCTCGTCGATTTCTTTTGCAATTTCCTCGGGATCGGCATCCTTTACCGATGCTCTGATTTCATTCACCACCCGAAAAAACTTTTCTCGGGCCAGCTCCTTATCAATCGCCACTTTGGGGATCACCACCATCTGGCGTCCCTTTAATTTGATTTCCAAAAAATCCCCTTCCTGGATGCCCAAAGTTGCCCGGAGCCCTTTGGGGATGGTGATTTGACCGTTTCGGATGACCTTAACCAAGGGCATGGCGGTTTCCTCTCGCTTGCGCTTTTAAATATTTTGCATGAATTTACATATTATGTAATTATGTAACCATTATATTCAATATGCAAACCGTGTCAAGTTCTGCCATCAAGTGTTTTTCGTTCTAAAGGGTGGCCTTTTCGGCGCTTGTCGTTTGACAAAAAAATGGCTGGCGTGGGAGAAAGGTAAAAAGTCCGGAAGTAGCAGACGTTGTTTCTTTATTGACAAGTGGCACGAACTCCGCGCATTTCGAAATGCATGCCTCTCAAAGCCTGTACTGTTGTCTTGGCTGCTTTATACAATATCGGCATTCGAGATCTCGCACTCTGGCCGGCTTTTACCCAACTCGGGATTTGTCATCCCCGAAACGAAGCGGCCCTTCGACTGAATGTAATACTTTCCGGCCATCACCCGAGCGGCCTCTGCTGAGCGGCCTGAAGCGATAGTCGTGATCCGCTTAATTGGCCCCCGCTTCTGATTTATTTCCTTAGTCGATGCCATCGAATTCAAAGGCGATGACTTTTTGGATCAGTGCATAAACGCTTAAAACAAACAGCTTCAAGCCTTTGTACCTTTCCAGAAAGAGGACGAATCGTTCCGGAATTGAGGGAGCAAGGAATACGACAATATCGGGAAATAGTCATTTTCCCGTGGAGAATTCTGTATAGAATCTCGGAAAATAGCGTCCTCGTATTATCGGTTTTGGATTCGCGCCGCAATATTGAGGATATCCTGCTAAAAAGGCTCACAAATTCAAAACTTTGAATTTGCTACTGTTGCCAGTCATCAAGCGCTTCAGGCACCTCTTGAACTCGCAGCACGTAAACATCGACCGTTCCCGCCGCCGTGCAACTTCGACCCAGCGTTCCACAGATTTTTCCGCCTTAATCAAGACAGACAAGCGGGTTTTTTTTTTACGGTACCGGGAGGATGGCGAAAATTACCGTACTCCAGATGGAATGGGAGATGATGACCGGGGTGAGGTCCTTCAGGCGCCAGTACATGGCGCCCCAGAAGGCGCCGGCGACGCCGGCGGCCCCGATCAGCATGAAATTGAGCGATGCGATATGCACGCCGGCATAGAGGACGGTGGCGACGATCCACCCTTGCAGGTTTCCGAATCGGCCCATCAGGCGGCGCTGCAAAAATCCCCGCCAGTAGAGCTCTTCACAGGGTCCGGTGACAAAAAAGAGCAGCAGGGCGATCTTCCAGAGGGAGGTCCCCTCCCCTTTTTGGTAGATGAAGCCGACCTGGTCGCCGGCAAACGGCAGGATCATCGCCGAGGCGGTCCGCGGCCGCTATGGAACCGCCCCCGCCTCGGAATTTGCCGTCATGGTAAACGACCATGGGCGCTTGCCAGAAACCAGTTCCGGTAAAGTTCGGTCATGTCACCATCACTTTCATCTGTAATTTCCAAATTAAAAAAAATGTTTTTTAATTTCATTCCTTGACATAATAATTCACCAGCGTTAGGCGTGGCTTGTAAACCTTATGTGTTTTTGAACATCGGTCACTTGGCAGATCAAGGATGCTTTACAAGATAAATAGTTGTTTCGTAAGAAAAAAATCAATGATTAACCTACAATCACTTCGGGAGCAGGTGTATGGATACCTTCGGGCTGAGCTTCAGAAAGGATGCCTTTTACCCGATTCCACCCTCAATCTCAATCAAATCAGCCAGCACCTTGGGGTAAGCAAGACGCCGTTGCGCGACGCCCTCATTAAACTCGAAGCCGAAGGGTTCGTCACTATAGTGCCGCGGCGCGGGGTGGTTGTCAATCCATTGAAAATTCAGGATGTTAAAAATTTTTACCAAATCATCGGTGCCCTGGAAGGTGAAGTGGTCAAGGAGGTCTTTGCCCGGCTCGGAAAATCACAGATTTCGTCCATGCGCCAATTGAACTCCGATATGAGAGAAGCGCTTAAGAAGAATGCCTTTGATGCCTACTACCGCATGAACCTGGAATTCCATGATACATTTTTGGTTCTGTCCGATAATATGCACCTGCGCGAACTGATCATGCCGATGAAACAGCGATTGTATGACTTTCAGCAGCGCCCTTATGTGTTAGAGTGGGAACTAAACAACTGCACAGAACATGATATGTTCATCAAGTCTGTCATTGAAGGCGATCGAAATCGGGCAGTTCACTGCATTCGTGACATTCATTGGTCGTTCTGTACCCAGGAAACATTTATTCGTGAGTTCTATAAACGAAATGCCGGTCGATCGGGCGGAAGGTTGACGGGCACCTTGTTGTAATCGCTGCTCATTTCTTTCTCTGTACTCGATTTCTACTCTTTGGTTGTAACTCTTTTAATATATTGTATTTTTTAAGATTAAAGTCATCCCAACATTATCCATCCCTTCAAGTCGACACGCTTCTTTCATTCAAGGATTCTCTGGTTTAAATTTGTGTCGAATTCGGTATTATAAAGTTTCTGCTTGACAATGATAAACAGATATATCAAACATCACACAATAGGCGCGGGGATTGTTATTATGCCTTATTCAGTTTTCCCATCCTGTCGGCTTCATTTCTTGCCTCCTCGCCCTAATCTCCTCATAAAAGTCACATATCGCGGGGAGGGCACTTTCGCTCATGGTCTGAAAATCTCCTCCATGTCAAAGCCGGCAGAACTAAAAATCCCATATCGGCCATACCCAAACCGGCAGCATTGAAGGTGTAAAATGAGTAAAATAAAGAGGATACGCAATTTTATCGACGGTACCTGGATAGAGGCTGCCGAAGTCGAATACGTTCCCCTTTTCAATCCTTCCACAGGCGAACTGTTGGGAGAAGTGCCGTTATCAAACCCCGAGACATCGACGGCGGCAGTAGAGTCCTGCTACAAAGCTTTCGATGTCTGGAAAAATTTGCCCTTGGGTAAACGAATGGCATTTCTTTTCAAGATCCGACAGGCCCTGACCGATAGAGAAGAACAACTGTCCGAGTCTATTGCCATCGATCAGGGCAAACACATCAGTGAAGCCCGTGGAGAAATTCAACGCGTTGCCCAGATCCTGGAAACGGCTTGCAGCATACCCACGCTGATGCAGGGCGAAACATTGGATCTCATTGCGGAAAACATCAGCGGGCGGGTCGTCAAATCCCCGCTGGGAGTGTTCTGTGGGGTCGCTCCGTTCAACTTCCCGGCGCTTGTTTTCGGCTGGTTCATCCCATTTGCCATCGGTGTCGGAAACACCTTTTTATTTAAACCTTCCACACAGTCGCCCCTTTTTATGCAGAAAATGGGGGATATTTTCAATGATGTGGGGTTGCCCAGAGGCGTCATCAATATCGTACATGGCAATCGTGATGTCGTTCAACCGTGGTATGAAGACAAGCGGGTCAGCGGCGTCTGCCTGGTGGGCTCCACCCCGACCGCCAAAAAAATGGCCGCAGCGTGTGGTCAGGGCGGCAAACGTTCTATGCTGCTGGGCGGCGCGAAGAACTTTCTGGTAGCTATGGAAGATTTACAGTGGGATGTTTTCCTGGAAAACTTTGTAAACTCCTGTTATGGGTCCGCCGGCCAGCGCTGCCTGGCTGGTTCTATCGTTGCCGCCGTTCCTGCTATCTACGATGAGCTCATTGAGAAAGTGCTGTCAGTTTCGAAAAAAATCAAGATCGGCAGCGCCATGGACCCGCAAGTTTATATGGGGCCGGTCGTCAGCCTCGCCGCCAAGAAAAAAATCGAAGATTACATCGACATCGGCATTCTAGAAGGTTCTAAATTAATCTTGGATGGCCGTAATCCCTCCGTTCCCGATGAGTGTAAAAACGGATACTTTGTAGGCCCGACCATCTTTGCCGACGTCACTGCCTGTCGGACTATTGCCAAGGAAGAGATCTTCGGTCCGGTGGTTTCGATAATGAGAATCAATGACTTGGACGATGTGCTCGAGATCATCCGCAACCAGGGTTTCGGCAACGGCGCCTGCCTTTTCACCCAGAACCTGTACTATACGGAAAAGTTCATCCGCGAAGCCGATGTGGGGATGATCGGGGTCAATGTGGGTATTCCCGCTCCGCATCCCTACTTGCCGTTCGGGGGCATCAAAGACTCGCATTTAGGTACCAACAAGGTACAGGGCAAGGATGGGATAGATTTTTTTACCCAGAACAAGATCGCCACGATCCGCTGCGCTCCTTCTTCGAAAAACAGCTCCGCCAACTCTGAGCCAGCTCATAGCCCTTCTACTGTCAGAAGTTGTGTTGCCTCCTGAACCAGGGCGAGGACTGTATGGCTTCCAAAGATAAACAGCCGAATGTATAAAATATGGCCAAGAGGAAGATGTGAGCGGCGATTCAGTTGGAAAAAATAAAATCGAGGTCAAGGACCTGACAAAACGCTTTGGCGCCCTTCTGGTCCTGGACAAGATTAATTTTCATGTCGCTCAAGGTGAGTTCCTGGCTATTGTGGGCCCGACCGGTTGCGGCAAGACGACATTTTTAAACTGCCTTTCCAAGCTCCTTCCGACCAGTGAAGGCGATATTTTTATCGGTGATGACGTCGCCAATCCCCGCAAACACAATATCTCCTTTGTTTTTCAGGAGCCGACCTGCATGCCATGGCGAACGGTGAGGCAAAACGTGGCATATGGCATGGAAGTTAAAAAATTTTCCAAGGATAAACTCAACCAGAACCTGGACAGCATCCTTCAGTTGGTGGGGCTGTCTGATACCGCCGATTTGTACCCGAATCAGGTGTCGGCCTCAATGATGCAACGCATTGCCGTGGCTCGGGCATTTGCGGTAAATCCGGATCTTTTGCTGATGGACGAGCCTTACGGGCAACTGGATGTAAAGCTGCGGTTTTACCTTGAGGACGAGTTAATTAAACTTTGGAAGACATTGAAAAGCACGGTTATTTTCGTCACCCACAACATCGAAGAAGCCGTCTATGTGTCTCAGCGAATCCTGGTGCTGAGCAACAAACCGACAAGCGTCAAAGCCGAAGTGCGGGTTGACCTGCCGCACCCGCGCAGCATGATAGACCCGGAATTCGTTAAAATACGAAAACATGTGACCGACCTCATTCGGTGGTGGTAGAAACCTTTCAAAACTGAACCATTTTACCAATTTTATTATATTCGAAAAGAAAGGAGGTAAACGCTTCTTGGTGAAAATGTGAATAAATCCAAAGCAGCTTTTTTTAATACCCTCAACTGTGAAGGAGGATGTCGATGAAACGTATAGTGTCTCTGATTGCCATTGTAGCGGCATTGGCGGGTATTTTAACAGTCACCAGCTCGGTAGCGGCAAAAGACTTGGTCAAGGTGTCCACCTGCTGGATGCCGGAACACGAACTTTTTTTTGCCTGGTACGCCAAAGAAAAAGGGTGGGATAAGGAAGAAGGGCTCGACCTGGAATTGCTCTATTTTGAAAGCGGGATGTCACAGTTGGAAGCTCTGCCCGCCAAACAGTGGGTTCTGGGCGCCACTGGCGGTGTACCGCATGTTCTGGGCGCCTTACGCTATAACGCTCAAATGATAGGCCTCGGCAATAATGAGTCATTCCTGAACACCGTCTTCGCTCGCCCTGATGCGGCTGTAGTCAAAACCAAAGGGTGGAACAAAGATCTTCCTGAAATAATGGGCAAGCCGGAAGATGTCAAGGGCAAAACATTTCTGGTGACGACGGCATCTTCGGCTCACTACGCCATGAGCACCTATCTTCAGGCTTTGGGACTCAAGGACAGCGATGTGGTGGTCAAACAAATGGATCAATCCTCGATAATGGCCGCCTTTGATTCCGGCATTGGTGATTTCGCCTGCTTGTGGGCGCCCTACAGTTATAAAGCCGAAGCCAACGGATGGGTAGAAGTCTCAAACGTGAACAAGGCCGGCGCCGCTCTGACAATCAATTTCGTCGGCGACAAGGAGTTCTGTGAAAAAAATCCCGAAGTGGTGGCCAAGTTTCTGCGGGTGATGTTCAGAGGCATCAACAAATTGGCCGATGAAGGGGCCACAGACGAAAATGTCAAGCTCTTTCAGCGTATGTACCAGGAATGGGCCGGCATGGAATACAGTTACGCGGACGCTAAAAAAGATATCGAGATGCATCCGGTGTGGAAGCTGGAGGAGCAGCTCAAGCTCTTCGACACCTCCAATGGGGAAAGCCGTGTCCAGAAATATGAGCGCCAAATCGCTGATTTGCTTCTGCACGCCAATGGCCGTATTACGGATGAAGAGTTGAAAAAAGTCTCCAAAGGAGACTGGATTACGGATAAATATTTAAAAATGGTTAAAACCCCGATTCCCGCATACAAGTAAGCGGGGAAAAATAGCCTAACCTGAATTTTATATCGCCCGAACCGAGGTCGGGATGACGCACCGACCTCGGTTCGGCCGCAAGACTTTATTCGTTCCTTTATTGTCCTGATAGGCTCCTGCATCGAACATCCTGAAGAGGCAGGTTTTCAATGTCTTATGAAGAAGTAAAAATCCGGACACCTTTTATCCTCAAAATATTGCCTGTCATCAGCATTTTTATCTTTTTCGGGACATGGGAATTTATCGTGAAATCCGGAATTGTGCCCTCTACAATGCTGGCGGCACCTTCCCAGGTTATCAAGCTATTCTTCGTTAAGCTGAGCGACCCCAATCCGGACGGCGCTCTTCTGGGTCAACACGCATGGGTGAGCTTGAAGGAAGCCGGCATCGGATACTTTCTCTCCTTGCTGATCGGCTTACCCCTTGGGCTTCTGATGGGATGGTTTACCATCGTACGCGGTCTTTTCAGACCCATTTTCGAACTAATCCGGCCCATTCCGCCGATCGCCTGGATACCGCTGTGTATTTTCTGGTTCGGAATCGGATTGTGGGGCAAGGTGTTCATCATCTGGATCGCGGGGATCGTACCCTGTGTCATCAACGCCTGGGTGGGAGTCGGCATGACCAATCCGACGCTGATACAGATGGCCCGCACCTACGGCGCCAACGACTGGCAGATTTTTACAAAAATTTGCATTCCATCTGCCTTGCCGATGGTTTTTGGCGCCCTTCAGATCGCTTTGGCGTATTGCTGGACAAATCTCGTGGCGGCGGAATTGCTGGCGGCCGACCAGGGGCTCGGTTTCTTGATCAGCATGGGCCGGCGTCTGGCACTTCCCGACATGGTGGTTCTCGGCATGGTGACCGTCGGTATTGGCGGCGCCATTATCGGCGTCCTCATCGATGCCGTTGAGAGAAGATTGCTGGCCAGTATCAGGAGGTGATTTATGGATACGCAATCGGTGGCCAACGAAGTCATCATAAGCACTCGGGAAAAGAGGAAATTCTCAATCCTCGCGCTAATCCGCAACGAGTATTTTCTTTACGTGGTGTCCAGCGTGGCTTTTGTCTGGCTATGGCATTGGACGGCTAAAGAGCAAATTTTAGGCAAATCCCTGGCCACACCCTACGAAGTCATCAACGAGCTCGGCCGTCTGATGACTATCAAGCTGGCGGGCAAAAACCTGCTGGGGCACGCATGGGCCAGCACCAGACGCATCCTGATAGGCTTTTCACTTGCTGCAATCGTGGCGATCCCTCTGGGGCTTTTCATGGCACTGAACAGAACGGTCAATGCCATCGTAAAGCCGGTGTTCGACCTGTTCAAACCGATGCCGCCAATCGCCTGGATTTCAATCGCCATTCTCTGGTTCGGAATTGGAGAACCTTCAAAAATTTTCATTATCTTTATCGGTACATTCGTTCCTTGTTTGTTGAACGCTTATAATGGCATCAGGCTGATTGAACCGGAACTCTATGACGTTATTCGTTCGCTGGGGGGCAATCGGCGGCAGGAAATCTTGCTGGTCAGTTTTCCAGCCGCCTTTCCGGCAATTTTTGCAGGCCTTCAGATTTCCTTGAGCATCGCCTGGACCTGCGTTCTTGCGGCTGAGTTGGTCAGCGCACGCTCCGGTTTGGGATGGATCATCGTTCAGGGGATGAAACTTACCAAACCGGAACTGGTCATCGGCGGAATGCTGATCATCGCTTTGGTTGCCTGGCTGACGACGCTGCTGGTGTCCGCTCTGGAGCGGGTATTGTGTCCTTGGAAACGTCATATCGAAGGGCTATGACAACACGTATCATTTTTTCGGGCCCCACCACCTCTTCATGTTGACTGGCGAATGTAGGCGAACAGGGGTAAAGTGCCATGGCGGAGCCAAAAAACGCACAGATTAAGATTGAATGCCAGGATATCAGCAAGACGTTTATTCAAAAGGGAACGCAGCAGGTTCGCGTGTTGGAAGGGGTCACTCTTGAAGTATATGACAACGAATTTCTGGTTATTCTTGGCCCTGGTCAGTGCGGTAAGAGCACCCTGCTCAGAATCGTCGCCGGCCTGGAAACACCAACTGAGGGTCGGGCCGTTTTAGACGGCCGACCGATCACCCGACCCGGTTCGGACCGGGGCCTGGTTTTTCAAAGTTACATGCTATTTGCATGGCGGACTGTTATGGGAAATGTCGAAATGGGTCCCAAATTAAAGGGATTGCCCCAAAAAGAATGCCGGGAAATTGCAGAACACTACATTGATCTTGTGGGACTTAAAGGGTTTGAAAAACACTATCCTCATCAGCTTTCAGGCGGAATGAAGCAACGCGTTGGAATCGCGAGAGCCTATGCAAATCAACCGCAGGTGATGCTGCTGGATGAGCCTTTTGGTCAGCTCGATGCACAGACACGCCTTTTCATGGAAAAAGAAACCGAGCGAATATGGCAAACAGAGAAACGTACAGTCTTGTTTGTCACCAACAATATTGATGAAGCCCTGATTTTGGGCGATCGTATCGTTACCATGACAGGAAAACTGCCGGGGATGATGGGACCCGAATACGCAGTCGATTTTGAGCGCCCTCGAGAACCGACGGATATGGAATTTTTAAAGCTGAGGCATAAAATTACGGAGGCATCGGAACTGGTGCTGTAGCATGAACAGGTGCCATATTTAGAGGTGCCGATGAATTCTGTGCTGGCTTGTTGATACATCAGACATCAGAGGCGCTGTTTCGGGAAAGTAAGAGTGCGTTTAAACCTAATTTTCGAGGAGGATAGTATGGCTAAAATCAGGATGACCACCGAAGAGGCTTTCATAAAGGTTTTACAGATGCATGGCATCGAGCATGCGTTCGGCATTATCGGCTCGGCAATGATGCCTATTTCTGATTTGTTTCCCAAAGCCGGCATTACTTTTTGGGATTGCGGCCATGAAGGCAATGCCGGCATTATGGCCGATGGCTTCACTCGCGCCTGCGGAAAAATCTCCATGATAGTGGCCCAGAATGGCCCCGGCGTCACCAACTTCGTTACTCCCGTCAAAACCGCTTATTGGAACCACACTCCCTTGTTGCTGGTAACCCCGCAGGCGGCCAATATGACCATGGGCCAAGGCGGCTTCCAGGAAGTTCCGCAGATGGCTCTTTTCAAGGATATGGTCGCCTACCAAGAGGAAGTTCTGCACCCATCCCGCGTCGCCGAGGTTCTTAACCGTGTGATCATGCGCGCAAAGCGTGCCTCAGCCCCGGCGCAGATCAATATTCCGCGTGACTTCTGGACTCAGGTGATCGATATCGAACTTCCCGCCATTATCGATTTCGAGCACCCGGCCGGCGCTGAGAATGCAATCATCCAGGCAGCAGAGCTTTTGTCGAACGCTAAATTCCCGGTGCTCCTGAACGGCGGGGGAGTTGTGATCGGCGACGCCATAAAAGATTCCATGGCGTTGGCCGAGCGTCTGGATGCCCCGGTCTGCTGTGGTTATCAGCACAATGACGCCTTTCCAGGCAGTCACCCGTTGTTTGCCGGTCCCTTGGGGTATAATGGCTCGAAAGCCGCTATGAAGTTGATTTCCCAAGCCGATGTTGTTTTAGCGCTTGGTACCCGCCTGAATCCTTTCTCTACCCTTCCGGGCTACGGCATCGACTACTGGCCGACAAAGGCGGCTATCATCCAGGCTGACATCAACCCCGATCGCATCGGGCTTACCAAGACAATTACCGTGGGCATCGCCGGTGGGGCGAAAAAAGTTGCACAAGGCATTCTTGCCAAACTTTCCTCTGCTGCCGGAGATATGAACCGCTCGGTGCGTAAATCGATAATTAAAAAAACCAAAGAAGCCTGGGAAGAAGAATTGTCTGCTATGGATCATGAAGAAGACGATGCCGGCACGACCTGGAATGAGCGTGCCCGCAAGCGCGAGCCTGAAAAAATGACGGCCCGCATGGCCTGGCGCGCCATCAAGAAGGCCTTGCCTGAAGATGTGATCATCTCTACAGATATCGGTAACAACTGCGCCATCGGCAATGCTTATCCGACATTTGAAAGCGGGCGCAAATATCTTGCTCCAGGAATGTTCGGGCCTTGCGGCTATGGCTTCCCCTCTATCTTAGGGGCAAAAATCGCCCAGTCCCAGACGCCTGTGGTCGGTTTTGCCGGTGACGGTGCCTTTGGTATCTCAGTAAACGAAATGACAGCCTGCGGACGAGACAACTGGCCCGCAATCACTATGGTAATTTTCCGCAATTATCAATGGGGAGCCGAGAAGCGAAACTCCACCCTGTGGTTTGACGACAATTTTGTAGGCACCGAACTGGATGTCGATGTTTCCTATGCCGGCATCGCCCGAGCCTGCGGCCAAGAAGGGGTTCAGGCGACCTCAATGGATGATTTGACCAAGAAACTGGAAGTTGCGATAAAGGCGCAAATGAAAGAAGGCAAAACTACCTTCATAGAGGTAATGACGAACCAGGAACTGGGCGAGCCCTTTCGGCGCGATGCCATGAAAAAGCCGGTGATCGTAGCCGGAATAGACCCTGCCGATATGCGTCCGCAACACGAAGTATAAAGAAGAAAAAAAATGATTTCCAAGTTATGTATAAAAAACCGACATAACTGTTCATCGATGAACATCGAAAATGCCGGAGCTGCATCCTGAAAACCATAATGTATGTGTTCGGGCATCAATTCTAAAGAGGCGAGACCACAAGGAGCAAAATTATGAGACAAGGTTGGCTCGATTACGATACTGAAGAGATGGTACGTGGCGATCGGGAATACCTATGGCACCATATCAAGCCCCACAAGGTTTTCCAGTCTGCCGAGCAGATGATTATCGTAGAAGGCAAAGGGTTGCGCGTCAAGGATATCCGTGGTCGTGAATACCTGGATGCGACATCCGGCGGAGTCTGGAGTGTCATGGTTGGACATGGACGAGAAAGCATAGCCAGGGCCGTGTACGACCAGCTTAAAACGTTAGGATATTATGCCGGTTCGGTGGGCAACATCCCAACCATCAAATTTGCCGCCACACTCATAAAATTGCTACCAAACCTCGGCAAAGTTTTCTTTTCCAACAGCGGCTCCGAGGCAAATGAAAAAGCTTTCAAGATTGTCCGTCAGCTTTCCCACATAGACGCGTCGCGCAAGGGCAAATACAAAATTCTTTTTCGTGATCGCGACTATCATGGAACGACCATTGGGGCGCTTAGTGCGACGGGACAGCTCCAACGCAAGCAGGATTTTGGTCCATTCGCCGAGGGTTTTGCCGAATTCCCCCATGCACTTTGCTATCGTTGCCCATTCGATAAAGCATATCCTGGTTGCGACATCGATTGTGCTCGTAGTGCCGAAGACGTCATTCTCAAGGAAGGCCCGGACAGTGTTGGCGGTTGTATTGTGGAACCGATCACCGCCGGCGGCGGCATAATCGTGCCGGTGCCGGAATACTATCCGATCCTTCAAGATATCTGCAACAAACACGGTGTTTATCTTATCATGGACGAGGTGGTCTGTGGTTTCGGACGGACCGGAAAATTCTGGGGCCTTGAACAGTACGATGTGGATCCTGATATGGTCACAATGGCCAAGGGGCTGGCCAGTTCCTATATGCCTCTATCGGCGACGGTCGTCCGCCAGGAAATCTTCGATAAGTTCCTCTGCGACCCCGCCGACCCGGCAACACATATCAACTATTTTCGTGACATCAGCACCTATGGCGGCTGTGCCGGTGCAACCGTCGCGGCCCTCGAAAGCACCCGCATAATAGAAGAAGAAAACCTGGTTGAAAACAGCCGCATCGTTGGAGAATACATGCTGGACAAGCTACAGGCCTTATCCGACATGCCCCTTGTCGGTCATGTCCGCGGGAAGGGATTGTTCTGTGGCTTGGAATTCGTCAGAAATAAAGCCACCAAAGAGCCCATCAGCGAAGCGGAGATGGGCCGCATGATGGGTCTGGTGGCTGCCGAAGGGGTTCTGGTGGGCAGAACCAACAGTTCGCTTCCCGGAAATAACACAATCATGAATTTTGCACCCGCATTGATCGCTACCAGGGCCGACATCGATGAAATTGTCGCGGCTGTCAAAAAAGCGATAGAACGATTCTAACTATTGAACTGGAGGACACCATGATAGTCGGTATTCTTAAGGAAATTAAATCTGAAGAGAACCGCGTCTGCATGACCCCGGCGGGCGTGGAGGTCATGATACACAACGGCCATACAGTGATGGTGGAGAAAAACGCCGGAGCCGGCAGCGGTTTTACCGATGATGCTTATTCTAAGGCCGGTGCTGAAATAATAGACATCCCTCAGAAGATATTCAAAGTTGCCGACATGATCATGCATGTTAAAGAGCCGCTGGCATCCGAGTATGACCTGATCCGTGCGGGACAGATCGTTTTCACCTATCTGCATCTTGCTGCCGATGAAGGCCAGACACGCGCATTGATCAAAAGCAGGTCCATTGACATAGCCTATGAGACTATACAGAAGGACGACGGCAGCCTGCCTCTGCTGACGCCAATGAGCGAGGTAGCTGGGCGCATGGCCATCCAGCAAGGGGCCAAGTATCTGGAAATGGCACAGGGCGGTCATGGAGTGCTTCTCGGCGGGGTTCCCGGAGTGGATCCGGGCACGGTTCTGGTCATCGGCGGTGGTGTTGTGGGAATCAATGCGGCCAAGATGGCCTGCGGCCTGGGGGCCAAGGTCTACCTGCTGGACATGAACCTGGAACGGCTGCGTTATCTGAGCGACGTGATGCCGGCCAACTGCTTCACGCTGATGTCCAGTCCGGCGACAATCCGTAAGTTGGTGAAGGAGGCGGATGTGGTGGTGGGGGCCGTCCTGATTCCAGGAGCGAAAGCCCCGCGTTTAGTTACCCGAGACATGCTGGAGACGATGAAGAAAGGCACCGTACTTGTTGATGTGGCAATAGACCAAGGGGGATGCTTTGAAACCTCCCAGGCCACGACCCACAACAAGCCCACCTATGTAATAGATGGGGTAATACATTATTGTGTGGCCAATATGCCGGGTGCCGTAGCCAAGACATCAACGCTGGCATTGACCAATGCGACCTTGCCCTATGCAGTTCAGATCGCTAACAAGGGCTGGCGACAGGCTTGCAAGGATAATGTCGAGATCAAACGCGGTCTTAATGTGGTGGATGGCAAAATAACCTGTAAGGGTGTGGCCGAGGCATTCGATATGTCCTATGTTGATGCCGACACCCTCCTGTGAAGCCGGAATAACGGTTTCGTGGAGAAATCATTTTGCGTAAGAAAAAGCTTTCCTGCCTGGTTCTTTTCAGGCAGGAAAGCTTTTTACCTCCTTTTGAGAAAACGCTGTTTTTTCCCTTCGAGAGGTCTGCGCAAGTATCAGTAATGCATAGATAACTCAACAATGTCCCCGACAGTCCTATTGCTCGTGGCGATTGCCGCCGCCATACACGTCTTATGGAATACCTTGGTCAAGATATGTGTAGACAAGCCGTCATTTGCCTTGTTATCCAATGCTTTCGCGGTTCTGATCCTTTCCCCTGCCTTCATGCTGGTGCGCTGGTTCGGATATGCTCCAATGGGGATTAATTTTTGGTGCTATTCGGCCTTTTCCGGATTTTTTGAGGCTATGTACACCATATTGCTGTGCAAAGCCTATGAAGTGGGAGATCTTAGCATAATTTATCCTTTGAGTCGCGGAGTTGCGCCTGCCTTTACAACACTTCTGGGTGGACTCCTGGTCGGCGACCATATCGGTTCCGCACATTTTGTGGCGGTACTGGTGATAATATCGGGTGTCATCACCGTTAGTATCTCAGCGAATGCCAACAATCCGGCAGAACTAAATGAGGGAGGCATCCTGCTGGCTGTTGCGACCGGGGCGATGATTGCCGGTTACCAGTTGGTGGACCGAGGAGCCATGGCTCACGCCAATGCGCCTCATCCGGTTGAATACCTGTTTGCCGTACACCTGTTTCTGGCGTTTTTTATTGCCATCTGGGTGGTTTTTATCTGCGGCCGTCGCCGCTGCATTATTGATGAATGGTCTTTTAACCGTAAGGGAGTTGTGACTGTCGGGTGCTGTGTTCCCATAGCTTATTTTTTAATCCTGGTTGCGCTGAAGTACGGTAATGTAACGTATGTCGCCGCTGCCAGAAATACGGGAATTTTGTTCAGCACTGTTATCGGATGGCTGTTTTTAAAGGAATCGATATCTCGGTTGAAAGCTTTGGGTACGATCGTTATTACTTTAGGTGTCTCCGGGCTCGCGATGCTCGGCCATTGGCCGTAAAAATGAAACCGCCCAACCATTTTTGGGCAAAGATAATCCTATGATATTACTGATCATCAATGCGGGCAGTTCTTCTGTAAAGTTTTCTGTATACGATATGCAGAACCAGGAACGCCTGCTATCCAAGGGCGTGGTCGAGCGAATTGGATCGGAGAATTCGCGATTAACCCAGATGAATGCCGATGGCGTAGAACGCAGTGAACCGGTTTTGGTCGCAGATACCCGTTCTGCCGTGCGTATTATAACCGACTTCATCTGCAGAAAATTATTGTTTCCAAGTTCCTCCATAAATCAGATTACGGCTATTGGACATCGGGTGGTGCATGGCGGGGAACAGTTCAGGCGTGCGGTTTTTATTGATGCTGCTGTGAAAAAGGCCATCCGGGATTGCTTTGTCTTGGCGCCACTGCATAACCCTCCTAATTTGGATGGCATAGAAGCCTGTGAGGAATATTTTCCAGGACTGCCTCAAGTTGCTGTTTTCGATACCGCCTATCATGCGAATATTCCCCCGCGCGCCTTTCTCTATGGACTGCCATTCCATATTTATCAGTCGGACAAGCTGCGGCGATACGGCTTTCACGGGACCAGCCACAGCTACGTTTGCCAGCAGGCTGCTAAAGTGATCGGCAGCACCCTGGAGAAACTGAAAATAGTCTCTTGTCATTTGGGGAACGGCTGCAGCATAACTGCCATAAATGGCGGCAAGAGCATTGACACAAGCATGGGAATGACACCGCTGGAAGGGCTAGTCATGGGCAGCCGAAGTGGCGATATCGATCCCGCTATTATATTTTATTTAATGAAAAACCATGGACTGGACATTGAAGGAGCAATCGACCTGCTCAACAAGAGGAGCGGCCTCTTAGGCTTGGCCGGTATCGGCAGCGGCGATGTGAGAGATATTTCCGTTGCTGCAGCACATGGCAATCAGCAGGCCGGAATTGCCCTCGACGTTTTTTCCTATCGCGTAAAAAAATATATTGGCGCTTACACATTTGCTATGGGAGGAATCGACGTTATCGTCTTCACAGCCGGCATCGGTGAAAATTCACCTCTTGTCCGACAGCTGATATGTGACGGTCTCGAACAATTGGGGATTGCGATCGATCCAGAAAAAAATTCGGCAGCAGTAGGAAAATGCCTCGAAATACAAAGCTGTTTCAGTAAGGTCAAAGTTATCGTCGTTCCAACCGATGAAGAAAGAGCCATCGCTCAAGAGACTCTCAAGGTTTTGAATCTCCACTCAAGCGCTTAAGCAATATCCTGATGGCTGCTATCTGCGAGAAGGTTACCAATGCTATTTTTTTCGCCCACTTGTTAATAAAAAAACAAAAATAATCACCGTTAACTCATCCGCCATGGAACTCATTACGAATCACATCGCCAATGATTTCATAATCAGCGGTGTAAAAGCTTTTTTATTAAACAAGCAGGCCTCAGGTATAAAGACCGATCCAACTTGGTCTGAAAATATCGGCATGGCCTTGGTGGACTTGTCGACCCCTTCGTAGTCACGGATATGGCCGCCGTTGGTGGCAACGATGCCGATGCCCTTGCCGCAGTCGTGGGCGCTGCCCCCGCCGAGGGAGATGATCAGGTCGCAGCCATTGGATTTGAAGATCTCGTAGCCTTCGTGAACATTGTTATCGGTGGGGTTGGGCTTGGTGCCGTCATAAACCACCGGATCCACACCGCACTCGGACTTGATGACCTTGGCGATTTGATCGGCGATGCCGGCATCCGTAATGCCTTTGTCCGTGCAGATAAAGGGTCTTTTACCGCCGAGCGCTTTGATCTGATTACCGATTTCCTTGTGCGCCCCCACACCCATCAGGGTCACGGTCGGAATATAAAATCCAAAGACTTGTTCTTGTACGGCCATGGTGTATCCTCCATACGCTTGAATTGCTGTCAGTCAAAATTGATTGAAACTGGTTGTTTGCAGGTGGTTAACTGCCTGGAAGCAATTGGAAGTCGAGATTAGCTGCCAGATGAGAGGAATGAATCGAAATGGACGAGTCTTAAAGAGTAGGTTCAGGAGAACCAATCTGTTTGAAATGAATTATAGCTCTTCCGTATCGAAAATGAAGGAAGTTGTCAAGATCAATATAGTCGCTGGGTGAGCAACTCCATGGTTGTTCTCCTCACGAAAAAATCAATGAACCGGTGATACATTTGCGAGTATTGTCCAAAAAAGCGATGGGTGAGGATCGATTCAATCTTCCTTGAGCGCGCTTTCCGCCAGCGGAGCGCCGGTATGAGGGTCGTAGCGATAATCGGGCGGGTAAAGGGTCCCGGTTGCCGTGTTGATCATGAGCCGGGTGGTTCCCAGTACCAGTTTCTTGATTCGTTCGATGGGAATGCTTGCCTCGGTCCATCGGCCTGCCACCCGGTTGTACTCGCTGTAGTGGAGTTCGCCCACGGGGTCGCCGTCCGTGTAGCGGAGGGAACCGTAACGGATCACCATCTGAGTGTCGTCCTGCCTGGTCAGCAACAGTTTGGTTTTGGAATGGACCGCGTGGTTGGGATTGATGAAATCAATGGAATAGATGTTCCGAATGATCTCCGGCCACTCCACCTGACTCACCTGCCGAAACGAGTACCCTTCTTTTTCATAAGCGATGATATCAAAAGCACTTCTTTCGATGTTGAGCCTTTTCTTCCTGCTATCCAGGCTAATAACCGCATCGTCTTTGAGAAAAATCGTGAAATGAACGATCCTGCTCTCCTGAGCGGCCCAGAGTGGTCCGGCAGTGAGAAACAGGCCCAAGAGCATGCACCATACGAAGGGTTTTCTCATTTAACGTTCCTCCTGCTTTAGAGTCAGGTTGCTGGAAATCGGGTCGGGCCATTATGATTGCATGATACCCAAAGAAAATAAATCCAATCATAGAGGTTTCAAGGCGCCGAACGCCTGGGTGTTCAGCAGGATATTGCTCGCAGCGCCGTGGTTTCCTTTGGCGGCTTCTGGCAGCCAAAATACTCCGTTCCCAACCAGAAAATGGTCGAGGCCGTCAATCTGATGGCCAAAACCGAAGGTATTCTGCTCGACCCGAGTTTTGCTCAGAAAAAGGTCGTTCTCGTGACTCCCGATGACTTTTTTCAAACGAGAATCATGGAACCGGGAGGATGGCGAAAATAACCGTACTCCAGATGGAATGGGAGATGATGACCGGGGTGAGGTCCTTCAGGCGCCAGTACATGGCGCCCCAGAAGGCGCCGGCGACGCCGGCGGCCCCGATCAGCATGAAATTGAGCGATGCGATATGCACGCCGGCATAGAGGACGGTGGCGATGATCCACCCTTGCAGGTTTCCGAATCGGCCCATCAGGCGGCGCTGCAAAAATCCCCGCCAGTAGAGCTCTTCACAGGGTCCGGTGACAAAAAAGAGCAGCAGGGCGATCTTCCAGAGGGAGGTCCCCTCCCCTTTTTGGTAGATGAAGCCGATCTGGTCGCCGGCAAACGGCAGGATCATCGCCGAGGCGGTCTTTCCCGCCCAGAAGATCAGGTACAGCAGGGCCGCGGAGGCCAGGCCCAGGGCTGCGGCGCGCAGGTCAATTTTCAGGTGCAGCACCCGGGGGGACTGGAACAGGAACGACAGCGCCGTCAGGGTGAGGGCCGAAGCGGAAATCTTGTACCAGAAAACGCCCCACTGAACATAGAAGGTAAAAACCCACAAGGCGGCCGCCAGCGCAGCCGTGCCGACCACCGGCGCCAGTCCTTCTTGTTCTACCGGCTTCAAAATACCGCCTCCAGAATCAGGGAGATAACCAGCAGGACCCCGAAGGCGGTATCGAGCTGGGCCGTGCGCGCATCGGCGTCATCCGGTATCTTTTTGGCCATGAGCTTGAGCAGCTTCAGCGCGATCGGCAGGGAAAAAAAGACCAGCAGCGACCACGGCGACAGCGTTTCGAGCAGAACCATCACCAGGATGGACAGATAGGCCAGTGAAATCAACGCCGCATACAGAACGAATCCTTTTTGCGCCCCCAACAGAATGGCAATGGTGCGGATGCCCCGGTTTTTATCGTGATCGATATCGCGCAGGTTGTTGGCCAGCAGGACCAGGGCCACGATCACCCCGAAGGGGATGCTGATCCAGAGGGCCTCGAGACTGAAAACCATACGCTGGACGAAATAAGCCCCCCCCACCATCAGCGGCCCCCACATCAGAAACACCGACACTTCGCCCAGGGCCACATACTTGTAGCTGACCGGCGGTGCGGTGTAGGCGATGCTGGCCAGGATGCCCGCCACCCCGATGGCCAGCAGCGGCCAGCCCCGGACCGCGGCCAGCCAGAGGCCGATCACGGTCGCCACGGCAAAAAGTAGGTAGGCGGCCGCCAGAACGCTGCGCGGCTGAATCTTGCCCTCCACCAGCGGGTGCGGCCGGTACTGGGCGGTGGAAACCTCGATGGTGTCCACGCCGCTTTTCACGTCGTAGTAGTCGTTGATCAGGTTGGTGGCCGCATGCAGGAACACCGCCCCGCAGATGGAGAGAAAAAACAGCCCCCAGTAAAACGGCCCGTCCGCGGCCGCTATAGAACCGCCCACCGCCACGGAAATGGCCGTCATGGTAAACGACCACGGGCGGCTGGCCAGAAACCAGTTCCGGTAGAGTTCGGTCATGTCGACAGTCTCTTTCGTCTATGGTTTTAACAAGGGCCAATGAATCGCCGTATAAATATCGAACTGAGCCTGCCGCAACGCCATGTCACCCCAACACCACACGGGCCGGCATCGTGCCCCTACAGGTTGGCATACTGATGCATCAAAGATATGGTATGATGTATGAGAACAACGATCAGAATAAATGACGCTCTGCTGAAGCGGGCCAAAAAATGCGCCGCGGAAGAGGGGCGCACCCTCACCTCCCTGGCCTAAGATGGCTTGACGCTCATACTGTCAAAACCGACGGCGAACCGACGGAAACGGGTTGAGCTGCCGGTATCCGGCGCATCGGGCGGCGTCCTTCCGGGCGTTGACCTGAACAGCTCCAGCGACCTGGAGAGGGTCATGAACGCTCCGTGATCCTGCCCGACGTCAACATCCTTGTGCATACGCGATCACTTCGTGCCGGCCGGCTTGCGGGCGACGGGTTTTCCGGTAGACGACTTCGTCCTCGCAGGTTTTCGCGTCTTGGTTCTCTTGGTTGAGGTATTTTTGGTACTTGTCTTCTTGGCGGCGGCCTTCTTTGCCGTCGCTTTCGCTGCCACACCTTTCTTTGCCGATATCTTCTTCGCCACCGCTTTGGCCACCGGCTTCTCCGTGTTCGTCCTGGGCGCTGCCTTCTTCCCCGCCGCTGCGCTGCGCCTGCCCGCCTTCGCCGGTTTGGCGGCTGTCGCCACCGCGGGCGGGTCGGCTTGCCCCATGTCGATGTCGATGCCGAACACCGACGACAGCTCGTCTGTTTCGAGAACCCGCCCCTTGCGCGCGCCAAAAGCAGCCGGTGGCCGATCGACGGCGGCCTCTATCATCTCGGCCGGATCCACCCCGCGCAGGGTGAACAGCAGCTCGGGCCGTTGATCGAGACGGGCGCCCACGCCGTAAAGCGCCGCGGCCACATGTTTGCACATGGTGGCCCAATCGGGGCACGAACAGTCGAGCGTGATCTCCTGCGGCGAGGGAAACAGTCCCTGGCCCTTGCGGGTGACGATCTCCATGACGCTCTTGGAGATGGATCCCTTGAGCAGTTCCACGAGCGAGTCGATCCGTCCGGCGCAGTGCTCCTTGATCTCCGCCCACCGGCCTGTGACCAGGGGCTTGATCTTGATGTCCACCTCGTAGATCTCCGAGCCGCTGACGACCGCGCGAACCCGTCCGGCCTCGATCTGCAGGTCGATGACCGACCCGTTGCGCACGTAGGTGCGGCCGCGTGGCAGCCGATTGGCATAGTCGCTGTATGCCTCGAGATTTTTGCACCAGGCGTCGCCCCAGAATGTCACGGCGATCCTGCGCCCCGCGATCTCGACCGGCGCGACCTCGCAGCCGGCTTTTTTGAGCTTGGCGAGCTTTTTCGCGGCTTGACGGCGGCGCTCGGCCACCGGAACGTAGGGTCGCCAGTAATCATTTGCGTACCGCCCCATGGACTTCACCTCCAGTGTTAATATGCGTGCCGGACCTTGGTCGGCGGCACTTTTGCTGTCTATCCCTCCAGGGCACTGTTCACATCGAGCGACACCATCGATAACAGCTGCTCGTTGCTCAACTCGGTCAAGGCCGACTCCGCACCGCCGGACAAGATCTCGTCGGAGAGCCTCTGCTTGGCGCCGATCAACGCGTCGATGCGCTCCTCCACCGTCCCCCGGCAAACGAACTTGTGGACGAGCACGTTCTTCTTCTGGCCGATGCGAAAGGCGCGGTCCGTGGCCTGGTTCTCCACCGCCGGATTCCACCACCGATCAAAATGGATCACGTGTGCGGCGGCCGTCAGATTGAGTCCGGTGCCGCCGGCCTTGAGCGAGAGCACCATGAAAGGCACCCGGTCGTCTTCCTGGAAGCTCTTGACGAGCCCCTGCCGTTTGCCGACCGGCGTGCCCCCGTGCAGCACGTGGCCGCTACGGCCGAACACGTCGGCCAGAAACCCGGCCAGCGGCTCGGTCATCGCGCGGAACTGCGTGAAAACCAGCACCTTGTCCTGGCGCGCGGCAATGGCCTCGCACAATTCACGCAGCCGCGACAGCTTGCCGCTGTCTTGCGGCTCGTAACCGCCGTCGCCCAACCACTGGGACGGGTGGTTGCAGATCTGTTTGAAACGCATCAGGAAAGCCAGGACCACCCCGCGCCGCTCGATGCCGTCAAGTTCCACGATGGTCTGTCGCATCTCATCGACCGACTGCTGGTACAGCGCGGCCTGGCGCTTGCTCAACAGGCAGTAGGCCGTGACCTCGGTCTTGTCCGGCAGGTCGCCGATGACATTCCGGTCGGTTTTGAGCCGGCGCAAAATGTAGGGCTGCACCAGCCGGCGCAGCGGCGCATACCCCTGTCGGCTCGCCGCCATGGACTTGCACAGCCCGTTGAAGGCCTTGGGAGAGCCCAGGAGGCCGGGATTCAGGAAGTCGAAGATCGACCACAGATCACCGAGACGGTTCTCCACCGGCGTGCCCGTGAGGGCCAGGCGCCAGTTCGCCTTCAGCGCCTTGACCGCCCTGGTCTGTTTGGCGCCCGGGTTCTTGATGGCCTGCGCCTCGTCAAGGATCACGTGACGCCAACCGTAGGTCTTCATCCACGCGGTGCGCATGAGCGTTCCGTAAGTTGTGATCACCGCATCGTGGGCCTCCACCCGTTTTTTCGGCAGTTCTTTCAGCTCGGCCGACGGCATGCGCGACGGATGGGCGATCAGCGCCGTCAGTTCGGGAGCAAAGCGCTCGATCTCAAGTCGCCAGTTGTCGAGGAGCGAGGCGGGAACGACCAGAAGGTCGGTGCCCTTTTCCTTGCTGCGACGGCTCAGGGACAGCACCCCGAGCACTTCAATCGTCTTGCCCAAGCCCATGTCGTCGGCCAGACAACCGCCGAGGCCGAGGCCGCGCAGGGTCGTCAACCACTGCACCCCTGTCTTCTGATAAGGGCGCAGCGTGGCGGTGAGCCCGGCGTTGGCGTCAATATCCGCCTGCAGCTCCGGAGAGCGAAGCGCATCCAGCCGGGAGGAGAGCCACTTGCCGGCGATGACCTCCGACCATTCGGGCCGCGGGTCTTCGATACCCTCGTCAGCGCCCTCGAGGCGGGTGCCGGAGAGCAGGCGCATGGCCTCGCCGAAGCTGACCCCCCCGCTCCGGGCCTGCTCTTGGACCTCACGCCACTGGTCGATGACCTGCGAGAGCTTGTCGCGATCGACTTCGACCCATCTGCCCTTGATCAGCACCAAACCCTCGCCGGCCGAAAGCAGCTCTTCGATCTCACCGTTAGAAAGCCTCTTTCCGTCGAGAGTCAGACCGATATCGAAATCCAGCAGCGCATCCATCCCCAAGGTGGACGGCGCTTTGCCGCCGACCGTGACCGACACCCGCGGCCGGGGCCTGTGCCTGGCGCTCCACCAGTCGGGCAGGCGCACCACCAGTCCGGCCTGCTCGTACAGCGCCGTCTCGCACAGAAAACGATGCGCCTGCCGGGGCGTCCACGACAGCGGATGATACATGTCGCCCGAGTCGACCAACTCGCCGATGAACGCGCTTTTTTCCGCCGCCCGGGAGAGGGGCGCCAGCAGGGCGAGCAGCTTCTGCCGGTTTCCGGCTCCGGCGTAGTCCTTGAGCGCCCGCCCCAGCGGCAGGTGCTGCGGCTGGGCCTGTTTTGAAACCCTGTGAACGTAGGTCGCGATGAAGGCAAAGGGAAATTCGGGATCGCGCTTGTTCTCGGCCAGGTGAAAACAGACGCGGCCGACGACGTTCCAGACGGCGCCGTGCTGTCTCAAGTAGCCCTGAAAGCCGTCTTTGTAGGGCTTCGTCTCGGCTCGAAGGGCCGTTCCCATCTCGGCCCACAGCTCGACCAGCAGCGCCGGCGACAGAAGCTCGGCGCCCGGCATGGGGGGCACGGCCTGAACCAGGGCCGACACCTCATCGGGTTCGGGGTCGGGAACGACCAGCGACGTCGGTTCGGTCGGATCGAGCGCACAGCACACCCGCGCGACGAATGCCCGCCCGACATCGCGCCAAAAGGCCAGCTGCGGCGGCAGCCCGGTTGCCAGTTCCGCCACGCCGAGGTGCAGCAGACCGTGTCCGCGACCCGCGTTGAAGGCCGCGATGATGCGCCGCGTCGCGGTCGCCGACAGCGGCGGTCCATCTTCGGGCCGACCCGGTTGGAGATCGATGCGACCGCTGGGCGTCAGCCGGCAGGCGAGGGGTTCACCGCCCCCGGGAGCGCTGTCGATAAAGAGTTGACTCACCGGCCGATCCCCCGCCCGGCCAATCGGGGTCGGGCCATCGCCGTTTCATGATATATATTTAAAATCAATCCATTCACAGGCATTTTCAAAGCCTATTTCACTCTTTTGGCGCCATACAAACACACTTTCCCACAACTGCCGGGTGTGTCATTCCGCTTGGCCTCACACTGGAAATGGCTGAAATGGTGGGTGTCAATGGAAATGAGAAACCGTATATGGAGAGAAAAGACACGTAAAGCAGTTTTGTTATTACTTGACATACTGATGCACGGATCAATGGAAAGCTCAGCCACGTGTTTTGGCGCCTCTACGGGAGGGCTTATTAAGGCTGACCGATTTTTGTGCTATTTTAATAAGAGCTCTAAGGGCATCATTCACGGCTTCGTCCGTTGGGAATACCTTCGATATCTCAGGGCTAATCAGGACTAAATTGGTGTGCGCACGGTAAGAATTCAGATATTTGCCTCGAACTCCGGTTGTCAGGTCATCGCGTCGGTACTCGGGACGCATTTCATCGGATTTAACCTTCTTCATATATTCTCCTCTCTTGGCGCGTCATCAGACGCGCACTGATGATTCTCACTTTGTTGCCCTTGTCTGCATGTGAGACAACCAGCAGTCGGTTGAATTCCGAAAGAGCAAAAGTGAGATATCGATGTTCATCAATGGAATGATCCGGGTCCGTAAAAGTGATGGCAAGTGGATCCCCAAACACGGTGGCCGCCTCATGAAAACTGACATCATGTTTTCGCTTGTTTGTATCGGCCTTGTCTGGATCCCATTCATATTTCATATATATTGTACCTTCATTCTGAATTGCAAACTGAACCCACTTATCCTCGACTTGTTACGATTAACAATTCAAAACCCCCACCTCTTATCTGTTTCCAATCCGCTGAAGCCCTTTCCTTTTCTCAAGACAAACTTGGTGGCTTCGATCAGCACGAAAACCAGCAGCCCGACGGCCGATACGGTCGCCAGCTCGGGCAGGGTCGGTACGGTGATGCCGAAGACCGTGCGCACGGCGGGAATCTGAACGAGAACGGCCACCAGGACCAGTTCCCAGCCCAGGGCGACCAGGAGCCATTTGTGCGGCGGCGCCTGAAAGATGCTGTAGGTGAGCGAGCGGCAATTCAGGGCAATCACGAACTCCACGACGATGAAGAGAAAAAAGATCATCGTGCGGGCCTGCGTGAGATCAGACAGGTTGTGATAGAAGATGAGGAAAAAAAACGGGCTTTCGATAACCACCGCCCTGAGGATGAAGGACAGGATGTCCCAGCTGAAAAAGCTTTCCTGCGGGTTGCGCGGCGGGCGCCGCATGATGTCCCTGTCCGGCGGGGCCACCCCCAGCGCCAGGGCCGGCAGGCCGTCGGAGGCCAGGTTGATGTAGAGGATGGCGGCCGGCAGCAGGGGTAAGAATTCCGGCCCGAACACCAGGACGATGCCGCCGATGACGATGACCTCGGTGACGTTGCACTGCAGCAGGTAGGCCAGGTATTTCTTGATGTTGTCGTAGATCCAGCGCCCCCGTTCGATGGCGCTGACGATCGTGGCGAAGTTGTCGTCGCTCAGGATCATGTCGGCCGCTTCCTTGGCCACGTCCGTGCCGCTGATGCCCATGGCGACGCCGATGTCGGCGTGCTTCAGGGCCGGCGCGTCATTGACCCCGTCCCCGGTCATGGCCACGACATCCCCCCTGGCCTTCCAGGCCTTGACGATCTTCAGCTTGTCGAGCGGAGACACCCGGGCGTAGACGGTGACCTTGTCGACCAGCTCCGCGAACCGGGCAGCGGACATGTCCTCCAGTTCCTTGCCGGTCAGCACCAGGTCCCCGTCCCGATGGATATCGAGTTCCCGCGCCACGGCCACGGCGGTCAACAGGTGATCGCCGGTGATCATGACCGGTTTGATGCCGACCTCCCGGCACGTTCGAACGGCCGCCGCGGCCTCTTCCCGCGGCGGGTCCATCATGCCGACCAGACCCAGAAAAACCATGTCGGTTTCGATGACCACATCCGGGCCCATGACCCCATCGAGCCGCCGGGAGGCAACGCCCAGCACCCGCAGGGCATCACCGGCCATGGCCGTTCCGCTGTGCAGGATGCCCTCGCGCTTGTCCGGGGTCAGCGGCACCGTTTCGCCGGCTTCCACCGTAAAGCCGCAGCACTTCACCACCACCTCGAGCGCCCCTTTCATATAGGCCACTGTCCGCCCGTCATGCCGGCGGTGAAGCGTCGTCATGCACTTTCTTTCGGAACTGAAGGGGACCTCGTCTGTGCGCGGCTGTGCGGCCCGCGCTTGCTCGATGGAGATGCCGGCCTTGGCGGCGGCGACCAGAAAGGCGGCCTCGGTCGGGTCCCCTCTGATCGTCCAGCCGTCATCACCGCCGCGAAGTTCCGAATTGTTGCACAGCACCGCGCCCGTCAACAGGCGCTCGAGCGCGGCATCGCCGGTCAGCGGCCGTTCTTCCGGATCGCTGAACGTTCCTTGCGGGTCATAGCCGGTGCCGCCGACCTCGATCGACCGGCCGGCGGCATACACCCGCCGGACCGTCATTTCGCCCCGCGTCAAGGTGCCGGTCTTGTCGGTGCAGATAACGGTGGTGCACCCGAGAGTTTCGACCGCCGGCATCTTCTTCACCAGGGCGTTCTGGCGCGCCATGGCGTGCATGCCCAGCGCCAGCGCGCCGGTAACGATCGCCGCCAGCGCTTCGGGCACCGCGGCCACGGCCAGGGCGATGGCAAACATCGACATTTTCAGGACAAAAGCCGTATCGACCGTGCCGACCATCAGCTCGCGCCCCAGGCTGATGGCGACGACCAGGCCGCAAATCGCAAAGCAGATCAGGCTCAGCCATTTTCCGATCTCGTCGGTGCGTTTCTCCAGCGGGCTTTTGTCCACCTCGATCGCGGCGACCTGTTCGGCGATTTTTCCGAATTCGGTCAGCATGCCGGTGGCGACGACCACGCCGACACCGCGGCCGAAGGTGATCGTCGTTCCGGTGAAGGCCATGTTCTTCCGATCTTGCACCGCCGTGCCTTCCGGCAGGGCGCGGACGGTCTTTTCGACCGGAACCGATTCGCCGGTCAGCGCGGCCTCGTCGCAATGGATCGAGTGGCTTTCGACGAGCCGCACGTCGGCCGCCAGTTTATCGCCCGCTTCGAGCGCCAGGATGTCTCCCGGGACGATGCGGGTGGACTCGAGTTCGACCGTCCTGCCATCCCGGATGATCGTCACGGTCGCCGCCAGCATCTTTTTGAGCGCTTCGAGGGCGCGTTCGGCGCGGTATTCCTGAACGAACCCCAGCACGGCGCAGAAGACGACGATGATCAGTATGACGGCGGCGTCGACCAGTTCGCCCACCAGGGCCGAGAGAATGACGGCCACAACCAGAATGACGATCAAAACGTTTTTGAACTGATGGAGAAATATCGTCAGCGGTGACACCGCGGTGTCGTGTTTCAGCTCGTTGGGCCCGACCCGCTCGAGGCGGCGTTTAGCCTCAAGCGGCGTCAAACCGTTGATCGGATCGGTATCAAGTTCCCTTAAAACCGCTTCCCTGTGCATCACATGCCACAATGGCTGTTGAACCATCTGCAAACCTCCCCGAAGACAAATCGCCGTATTATTGAGGCGCAACTTCTGAGCTACACCAACGGAGTCGTTTTTTCAACGGTATCGAGACGTGAAACCGGGATCGATTCAAGGCGACGACAGGCGGCGGAGATGGGCAAGCAGCAGATTCATATCCTGGGGCAGCGGGGCTTCGAAAAAAACCGGCGCCAGGCGGCTTGGGTGAATGCACGTCAATTGCCACGCGTGCAGCATTTGTCGTTTGATCTGCCGGAGGTGTGCACCGATCGCCGCGGGCAGCCCCCGGCCGGTATGGCGTCCGCCGTATACCGGATCTCCGAGAATGGGGTGATTGACGGCCGCGCAATGGACCCGCGCCTGATGAGTCCGCCCGGTTTTGAGGTTCAACTCGAGCAGCGTCAAGCCTTCGAACCGCTCGCGGACTTTCCAGCGGGTTTCGGCCGCCCGCGGCTTGCGGCTGCGGGTGGACATGCGTTTGCGGTCCACCGGGTGCCGCCCGATGGGCAGCGCGATCACCCCGCTGTCTGCTGTCATCTCGCCGTAGACGACGGCCAGATAGATTTTGCGAATGCCGCGCGCGGCGAACTGCGCCGCCAGGTGGGCATGCGCGGCCGCATTCTTGGCAACGACCAGAACGCCGGAGGTGTCCTTGTCCAGACGGTGAACGATGCCCGGCCGCAGTTCGCCGCCGATGGGGCCGATGCCCGGACAATGATACAGCAGGGCATTGACCAGCGTGCCGGTCGCGTGCCCGGGCGCCGGATGAACGACCATGCCGGCCGATTTGTTGATCACGACCATATCCTCGTCTTCATGCAGAATATCCAGGTCGAGCGGCTGGGGTCGTGCTACCACATCGATCGGCTCCGGAATGCTCCCGGCGATCCGGTCTGCGGCCTGCACCCGGTAACCGGGCTTCTTCGGCCGGTCGTTGACCGTGATCCGGCCCTGCTGGATCAGGCCGGCCGCCTGCGAACGGGTCAAGGAGGAGACATGCGCGGCCACCAACCGATCGAGGCGCAGACCCGCATCGATGGTTTCGGCGGCGAAGTGGAAAGAACCGTTACCCGGCATTGTGGAAGGGAAAAATTAGAGGCTGGGACTCTGGATTTCGGCCGGGGCAAAAAACGATTCGATTTCGGAGATGATCGTTTCTTCATCGGTCATGCGGGCCGTTGACAGTTCCTTGACGAGCAGCACCTGGGCCGTGTCGTAGAGCTTGCGCTCTCCGAAAGACAGGTCCTTGGTCAGTTTCAGGAGGGACAGGTCCCGGAACACTTCGGCCACATCGTAGAGCGAGCCGGTCTTGATCTTGTCCATGTAATCGCGATAGCGCCGGTTCCAGGTCTGGTTGTCGTTCAGGGTTTCCTTTTTGGCCTTCATGACCTCGTAGACCTTGGGGATCTCCTTCTTGTCGATGATGTCCCGCAATCCGACCGAATCGACATTGCTGATGGGAATCATGATCAGCATATTGTTTTCGAGGACCTTCATCATGTAAAAATCATGTCTTTCGCCGTTGACCACGCGGCTCTCGATGGCCTCGATCTTTCCAACGCCGTGGGCCGGATAAACGGCCAGATCGCCCACGCGAAACTCTTTTACCTTCGGTTTTTTCACGGTTGGTTTAATCTGCCCGCTCGCTTTTTTGCTGCTCATTTATCCACCGATACGCAAAGTTTCGCCCTGCCGATTAAAAGTTACCCACCTGATACCGGTTGCTTCAAATCAATACCACATCGGCAGCAACAAGGCTGGCGCTTGCCGGGGTCGGCCAACGCTGCACGGGCGCCACTGCAAAAACAAGAGGTGCATTTACCGTCCGGGGCGGGCAATCGAATCAAACTGAGTGATATTAAATAAAATAATGACCAAGAATTTATACCACGCCCGCCACCGACAATCAATAAAAAAAAGGACCGGCCCCCGTTGCCGGGTGCCGGTCCTTTTTGGTGGGTGTGTCAAGCCGTCAAAAACGGCCCGCCGGGTCGTTATCCCATTTTTATCAGCAACGGGACCAGCAACAAGGCCACGACGTTCAGGATCTTGATCATCGGGTTGATAGCCGGCCCGGCGGTATCCTTGTAGGGGTCGCCGACCGTATCACCGGTCACCGCCGCCTTGTGGGCATCGCTGCCCTTGCCGCCCAGATGACCGTCTTCGATATACTTCTTGGCATTGTCCCAGGCCGCGCCGCCGGTGGTCATGGAGATCGCCAGGAACAGCCCGGTGACGATGCTGCCGATCAAGAGACCGCCCAGGGCGATTTTGCCCAGAAGCAACCCGACAACAACCGGCACCACAACCGGCAGAAGGGCCGGAATCATCATCTCTTTGAGGGCGAACTTGGTGACGATATCGACGCAGGCTGCGTAGTCCGGCTTCCCGGTTCCTTCCATGATGCCCGGAATTTCACGGAACTGGCGGCGCACCTCGTCCACGACCGCCCCACCGGCTTTACCGACCGCGCGCATGGAGATGGAGGCAAACAGGTACGGCAGCATCCCGCCGAGGAACAACCCGATAATGACGTTGACGTTGCTCAGGTCGAAAGAGAGTTTCTCACCGCCGCCGTGCAGGACGAATTCCTGGGTGTAGGCAGCGAAGAGGACCAGCGCGGCCAGACCGGCGGACCCGATGGCATAGCCCTTGGTCACGGCCTTGGTGGTGTTGCCGACCGCGTCCAGCGGGTCGGTGACGGCCCGCACGCTCTCGTCCAGGCCGGCCATTTCGGCGATGCCGCCCGCGTTGTCAGTGATCGGGCCGTAGGCATCGATGGCAATGACCATACCGGTCATCGACAGCATCGACATGGCGGCCATCGCGATGCCGTAAAGGCCGGCAAAGTGATGAGCGGCCCCGATGCTCAGGCAGATGGCCAGAACCGGAAGGGCGGTGGCTTCCATGCTGACGGCCAGACCGGCGATGATGTTGGTGCCGTGACCGGTGGTGGAGGCTTCCGCCACCATTTTGACCGGCTTACGGATACCGGTGTAGTATTCCGTGATGATAACGATGACCACCGTCAACACCAAACCGACCAGGGCTGAATAAAAAACCGCCATGGGGGTGATGATCCGCACGCCGGGAATCTCCAGGGTCGGCATCAGCTTCTGGCAGGCGATGAAAAATGCGATCGCAGCGAGGATGGCCGCGCCGAACATCCCTTTGTAGAGCGCCCCCATGATGTATTCGTTGGCGCCTAAACGGACGAAGCCGACCGCGATGATGGAGGCCACGATGGAAATCGCGCCCAGGACCAGCGGAAATTCGGTGGCGATCAGCTGGTCGGGAAACAAGAGGTTGCCCAGCAGCATGGCGGCAACCGCCGTAACGGCATAGGTCTCGAACAGGTCGGCGGCCATTCCGGCGCAGTCGCCGACGTTGTCGCCGACGTTGTCCGCGATGACGGCCGGGTTGCGGGGATCGTCTTCGGGAATACCGGCTTCCACCTTACCGACCAGGTCGGCACCGACGTCCGCACCCTTGGTGAAGATGCCGCCGCCCAGACGGGCGAAAATGGAGATCAGGCTGCCGCCGAATCCGAGGGCTACCAGGGCGATGACCGCCTCGCGCACCGGGGTTCCGGTGGCCAGCAGGATGGCGTAAAAACCCGCGACCGAGGTCAAGGCCAGGCCCGCCACGATCATACCGGTTACCGCCCCGCCTTTGAACGCCATGGCCAGGCCTTTTTTAAGCCCGCCGCGCGCGGCCTCGGCCGTGCGGACGTTGGCGATAACCGAAACCCGCATGCCGACGTAACCGGCGATGAAGGATGCCGTCGCACCGCAGATGAACCCGATGGCGGTTTTCAAATTCAGAAAGACCGCGACCAGGATAAAAAGGACGATGGCGGCAATGCCCATGCTTTTCAGCTGCCGGTTCAGGTAGGCAATCGCGCCGGTTTTGATGGCATTGGCGATCTCGTTCATCTTTTCATTGCCCGACGGTGCGTTTTTCACGACGCTCGCGGTGATGATCGAGAAAAGCACACCTGCCAGACCGACTAGCGCACAAATCAACGGTAAGTTGTAGCTCATTCTCTCCTCCATCTAAAATGTGAATGTTTACAGCGAAACCAGAAAGTTTTTGTCGTTGAAACGGTTCATTGCCTCCTGCAGCCCACTGATCAGAACGGTCACCACCGCATCCGTCGCCCGGTCGACGATCCGCTTCAGCAGATCCGACTCGGCAACGGAGTACCGTCCCAGAACGTGGCCCGTGACGTCGGCCTTTTCCGCCGGCCGTCCGATGCCGATGCGCAGGCGGGCGAAATCACCGCCCCCAAAGACGCTCATCAACGATTTCAACCCGTTGTGCCCTCCATGCCCTCCTTTCTCTTTGATTTTTAATCGTCCAAATGACAGGTCCACATCGTCATGAATGACCAGCAGACCACTGTTGGAAATCCTGTAAAAATCGGCAAGGCGCCTGACCGGGGGCCCGCTGTTGTTCATGAAGGCCAAAGGCTGGGCCAGCACCACCTCGACGCCCTCGAGACGTCCCCGCCCGAAACGCGCCTGAAACTTGCTCTTGTCGAGCGCCACGGCAAAGCGCCGGCTCAACGCTTCGACGATCTTGAAACCGGCGTTGTGGCGGGTCTCGCGGTAGGCGTCACCGGGATTGCCCAGACCGACCACCAGCCATAGATCCGCTTCAGGCATCCGCGCCGTTTGGTCCATCCGCATACCGGCGCCCGGACCATGCCGGATGGTGGTACACAAAAGGTCCCGGGTGTCTGACGGCCTCGCCCCGGCCCTTCACGCCGATCACTCTTTTTCACCTTCTTCGGGCGCCGCTTCGGCTTCCGCGGCCGCTTCGGCTTCACCTTCCTCGACCGCCGCCTCTTCTTCTTCGGCCTTCGGGCTGGTGACCGTCACAATGGTGAAGTTGGTGTCGGCCGAAATCTCGACGCCCTCCGGCAGCTTGACTTCTTCGACGTGAATCGAATCACCGATGTCCAGGCTGCCGATCTCGAGCACGATCGATTCCGGAATTTCACCCGGCAGACACAACACCTCGAGTTCCCGTCGCACGACCTGAACGATGCCGCCGCGCTCTTCCCCGATCGATTTGCCCTCGACCGTGACCGGGACGCTGACCCAGATCTTGCGGGTCATGCTGATTTCGTAGAAATCGACATGAATGAGCTTTCTGGACACCGGATGAGTCTGCAGTTCTTTGATCATGACCGGCCGGGTGGAAGACTCGCCGTTTTGAACGACCAGGTTCAGGACCATCTGGTTGATGTTGTGATTTTTGAGGATCAGCTCGAATTCGTGTATGTTCACCGATAACAGCAGGGCATCGGTTTCGGGGCCATAGAGGACCGCCGGTATCCGGCCGCTGCGGCGCAGCACGCGCGCCGGTCCGTTTCCGGTGGCTTTCCGGGGTGTTGCCGCTAACTGAATTTGTTCCAAATCTTGGGCTCCTTTTTCTCTTGACGCAATAGACGCAATCTAAATGAAGAGTGATGTCACCGAATCGCCGTTGTGGCTGCGGATGATGGCCTCTCCGACCAGCGCCGAAATGGTCAGCACTTTTATTTTGGCGCAGTCGGCGGCGTTGGGCTTGAGCGGGATCGTGTCCGTGACGGCCAGGCTCTTCAGGCACGAGGACTCGATGCGATCGATCGCCGGACCCGAGAGCACCGGGTGGGTGCAACTGGCGTGGACCTCCCTGGCGCCGGCATTCTTGACGGCGGCCGCGGCCTCGGTCAAGGTCCCGGCGGTGTCGACCATGTCATCCAATATCACGGCTACCTTGTTGCGGACGTCACCCACCACCGCCATCGCCTGGGCCTTGTTGGGCGCCGAGCGCCGCTTGTCGATGATGGCCAGATCGGCATCGAGGCGCTTGGCAAAGGCGCGGGCGCGTTCGACCCCGCCGGCATCCGGTGAAATGATGACGAGATTGTCGTGAAAATTCGATTTGATGTAGTCGATCAGGACCGGTGCGGCGAAGAGGTTGTCGACCGGAATATTAAAAAAGCCCTGGATCTGCCCGGCGTGCAAATCGAGCGTGATGACGCGCTTGGTGCCGGCGACCGTCAGAAGGTCCGCCACCAGCTTGGCGCTGATCGGCACGCGCGGGGCGACTTTCTTGTCCTGGCGCGCATAGCCGTAATAGGGCAGAACGGACGTGATCCTTTTGGCGGAGGAGCGGTTGCAGGCATCGATCATCAGCAGCAGTTCGACCAGGTTGTGGTTGACCGGCGAACAGGTGGACTGGATGATGAAAACGTCTTTTTGGCGGATATTCTCATCGATTTCGATCTGAATCTCGCCGTCGCTGAAGGTCTTGACTTTGGCCCCGCCCAGCGGTTGGTCGAGGTACTGGCAGATCTTGCCGGAAAGGTCGAGGTTGGAATTGCCGCTGAATATGACCAGGTCTCTCATTGCCGCTACCGTTTTTTGACTGACGTTTTCCCGCCGAAACCTGCCGCCCGGAAAAGTGGTGTCAGCGTCGCCGGCGAAAGTAAAGGCGTTTGGCTGGGGCGGGAGGATTCGAACCTCCGAATGCAGGAACCAAAGTCCTGTGTCTTACCGCTTGACGACGCCCCAAAAAATAAAATGATGCCGGCGGCTGGATACCTGTACGGGGCCTCTCCGATCGCCATCCGGTATCATCTTACCGACTGCCGGCGTCCGTATCGACGATGAGCCGGGTCAGAAACAACGACCCGTCGGTCTGTCCTTCGAGATCCCGGCGGGCACGGCGGGCCGATTTGCCATCGGCGAAAAGCGCAAAGACACTCGAGCCGCTGCCGGACATTGACATGCCGAGCGCTCCGTGTCCTTCGAGGGCTTGCCTGGCCGCCCGGACCCGCGGATATCGGCTCAGCGTCACTGTTTCCAAGTCGTTGCACAGGTGCTGCGCCGCATCGAAGGCGTGCTGTTTCAAATCGAAGTCTTTAAGTTTTTTTTTACACTTTGTCAATCCCAAATCAAGATTTTTGTAAACCTCGGCCGTCGATACGCTGATGCCGGGATAATTCAGCAGCACGTGGTAGGGTGGCAGCCCCCGGCAGGGTTCCAGAAGCTCGCCGATGCCGCGCGCCAGCGCCGGCTGCCCGAAGATGAAGAACGGAACGTCCGCACCGACCGCCAGTCCCATCTCGATCAGTTCCGGCCGCCGGAACGGGTATTTGAAAAAACGATTCAGACCCCTGAATACCGCCGCGGCATCGCTGCTGCCGCCGCCCAGGCCGGCACCGGTCGGAATCCTTTTGTCGATGCTGATCGTCACGCCGGCCCGGCGCAGGCGGCGGCGCCGGGCCAGGGCACCGAAAAACAGGTCGGCGGCGCGGTGGGCGGTGTTGGTGTCGTCTGTAGGAACGGCCGAATTCGGGCAGACGACCCGGATGCCCGGCCCGCCCGGGTCCAGCCGGACGTCATCGGCCAGCTCCAGCGGGCACATCAGGGTCGACAGGGTGTGGTATCCGTCCGGCCGTCTGCCGGTGACCCGCAGGAACAGGTTGATCTTGGCCGGGGCGGTGATTTGAATCATGGGGGCCGTGGTCCCGCGGCGCAGGTCCGGCGGTAAATTGCGCATTTCCGAATCGGAAATTATCCGTGCCTTTCAGATAGCCGGAAATGCACGGGATAAAAGATTACCGGAAGCACCTTGAAAATCGGGGAAGCCGATTCAGGATTTTTCCCTGACATAGGCGATCCGCAGGTCATACAGGATATTCTTGAGCATGTTTTCCTCGTCTTTGGTCAGGTTGCCGCGGGTTTTTTCTTCGAGCATACTCAGGATATCGATGGTCTGCTTGGCCATCGACAGGTTCTTGGACGGCCGACCGGTCTCCGGGTCTTCGAGGGCCCCCAGGTGCAGCAGGGCGGAAGCATTCAACGAGAGGATGAAGGTCGGGAAGTTAACCGTCGGCAGCGGCATGTCCTCGACGGCATCGGCATAGGCTCCGGCTGCCGCCTCCGATTGCGAGGGCTGCGGGGGCTTTGGGGCGGATGCCCTGTTTTCGGACGTCGCCTTTTTTTCCGGTGTTTCTGCGGATGCCTTGTCTGCGGATGGAACTCGCTGGTCCGGCTTTTCGCGTTCTTCGCCGGAAAACAGGCGGCGGTCTTTTACGCTGAATCCTTTTTCTTCGTCCGGCATCTTTGACCTCCTGTTAAACGATCATGACTTTCCGAGCCGCCACTGGGGCATGGGAAACGGTTACACCCGTTTAGCCCGTTTGCCCGTTTAGTCCCGCTATGGCGGGATTGAGCCGATGAATAAATTAACATCGATTTTATCGAGACGTAGGGGCGAAAAATTTTTCGCCTCTGCAAGCGCCATAAACGCACGGTGGCCAGCCGATTATCGGGTTGAATCCTCATGGTGCCGAATATGTCGGCCCGGGCTCGCTGCCGCAGCCCGGCGCAGCTGTCACAACTCGAGCGGTGTCACCGTGTTGACCTGCGGCAGGGCCCGCAGCTCCTCCAGGGCATCGGCCGGAATCGATGTGTCCGTCCTGAGAAAGATGATGTTGTTCTCGCCGTCCTGGTCCTGGCCCACCTGCATGCGGCTGATGTTGATGTTGTGCCGGCCGAGGGTGGTGCCGATGCTGCCGATCGCCCCCGGCTTGTCCTGGTTGTAGATCAGGGCCAGGTGACCTTCCGGGATGAGTTCGAGGCCGAAGTTGTTGATCTTGACGATCCGCGGGTCGCTCTTGCCGAAAATGGTGCCGGCGACCGTGGTGGTCATGTCGGTGGTAGCCACCCGCACCGACATCAGGTTGATAAAATGGTCCGATTCGGCACTGGTGCTCTCGATGACCTTTATTCCCATCTCCTTGGCAATCACCGCCGAATTGATGAAGTTCACGGCATCTCTGACCATCGGGGTCAAGAGGCCCTTGAGCATCGCGGTGGTCACCGGCGACAGGTCCAGGCCGTTGAAATCGCCTTCATAGATGACCTCGACTTTTTTGACCGGCCCCCTGGACAGCTGGGCCTGGAGAAGGCCGATGCGGTCTGCCAGCGCGAGGTAGGGCCCCAGTTTCTTGAGCAGTTCACCGGTAATGGACGGAACGTTGACCGCGTTGATGATCGTGCCGTCTTTGAGGTAGGCGATGATCTGCTCGGCAATCGCCATGGCGACATTCGTCTGGGCCTCCAGGGTCGAGGCCCCCAGGTGCGGCGTGCAGATGACCCGCTCGTGATCGAAGAGCCGGCAGACGCCCGGCGGCTCTTTTTCGAAGACATCCAGCGCGGCGCCGGCGACCTTGCCCGAAGCCAGGGCTTCATCGAGCGCCTCTTCGTCCAGGATGCCCCCGCGGGCGCAGTTGATGATCATCACGCCGTCTTTCATCAGTGCAAAGGCCGCCCGGTCGATCAGCTTCTCGGTGCCCTGCACCTTGGGGACATGAACGGTGATGATGTCGGCGCTGCGGTAGAGTTCTTCCAGACCGACGCTTTTATAGCCCGCTTTCTCGACCTGTTCCGGCAAGACGAAGGGATCGTGGACCATGACGCGCATCTTGAGCCCGCGGGCGCGGTCGGCCACGATCGAGCCGATCTTGCCGAAACCGATGACGCCCAGCCATTTATTGTACACTTCGCGGCCCTGCAGCCGTTTTTTCTCCCACTGGCCGGCCTTGAGCGTGACGGTTCCGACCGGAATGTTGCGGCTGAGCGCCATGATCATGGCGATCGTGTGCTCGGCGGTGGTGATGACGTTGCCGGTCGGCGTGTTCATGACGACCACGCCCCGTTTGGTGGCCGCCGGAATATCGACGTTGTCGAGCCCGATGCCGGCCCGGCCGACGACCTTCAGTTTTGTCGCCGCATTCAAAAGATCCTCGGTCACCTTGGTGGCGCTGCGGATCACCAGGCCGTCGTATTGACCGATGATGGACTCGAGTTCTGCGGGGGGCAGTCCGGTTTTGACATCCACCTCCAGCCCGTCCGCCGCCCGCATCATATGAATCCCGATGTCACCCAGGTTGTCACTGACCAGTACCTTCATTCTCGTCTCCCTGTTTTAAACGACTCCAATCGTTTTGCTTGATCCCTGAGAAACTGGAAACCCCGAATAGAAACTTGAAACTGGAAACTCGAAACTCGCAAATAGGAATTTGGTCATTGTGATTTATTTGATATTTGTCATTTGTGATTTGGAATTTGCCCCGGAAGCTTAAAAGTTCTGTAACGATAACATTGGCCTCTTTTCAGGCCAACGGCTGGGCTGGACTCGGTCCCCGGCTACTGGGCGACCAGCGCTTTGCGGAATTGAATGTATCCGTCTCTGACCGCCGTGTAGGGTTCGATGGCGGCCGCTAAAACGGACTCGTACTCTCCCAGCCGAAATGACAGGTCGTTCAGCCGCCGGTAGCCTCCAACGGCCAGTGAAAGCCCGGTCGGCTCGAGATAGGTGATCGGATTGAGAAACAAGTCGCCGCCGAAGCCGGCCGTATCTCTTACCGTGGAGGGTCCCAGCAGGGGCCACACGATGAAAAACCCGTTGCCGATGCCGTAAAAACCCAGGGTCTGCCCCAGGTCCTCGTCGGTAATTTCAAGATTGAACATATCTTTGCCCGCGTCGCCGAAGCCGAGCACGCCCATGGTCGTGTTGATGAAAAAGCGCGCGGTTTCCGTTCCGGCCGCCTTCACTTTTCCCTGCAGCAGACAGTTCACAAGGCGCACGGGGGTCAGCACGTTGCTGAAAAAGTTGGCGACGCACTGGCGGATATCTTCCCGGAACACCTTGTTGTAGCCCTGCGTCACGGGCTTGAGCACCCAGAAGTAAAGCCGGTCGTTGAACTTGAAGACGACCCGGTTGACAGGCTCGAAGGGATCGGCGATCCGAACCACCGGCCGGGCCTCTTCCGGGGCAAAGTCGAATTCGTCATCGTTTGCCGCCGCCGGCGGCCCGTTCAGCTGACCGGCGGCCGGCAAGCTCTCCGGCGCGGCCGCCGCCGGGCCGGGGCCGTCGTTTTCGGCCCGCACCGCGCCGCTTGATATCACCATGGCGATGATCAGCGCGCGCACGGCCGTCCGGGCGAGAGCCCGCAGTTTCGGGCGCCTGTATAAAGCCGGTGGCCGCGGATTCCCCCGCGCCCGGTCGGCGCCGGCGGAATCCGGCCAACCGGTTGGGGTCCGGGCGCTGCGCCGCAGGATGGTCACCGCCCCTTTCAGCACCGGTTTATTTTGCCGCGCGCCGTCACCCATCGGTTTTTTCCTGGATTTTCTGCTCATCGATCTTTTGCTTCAGCCGGTCGATGACCTGCGCGGCCGATTCCTTGTTGAACAGATCGTAAAACTGGGTCTGGTAGTTCTGCACCAGGCTGACGCCTTCGACGTACACGTCATAGATTTTCCAGTTGCCGTCCTTGAGCCACAGGTTGTAGTCGACATTGACTTCGCCGTCGCTTCTGGGGATTCTGGTCTTGACCTTGGCTTTCTTGCCGGCCTCGTCCACCACCTCGTCGAGGTAGTCGATCTTGAGTCCTTTGATGGTGCCGTCGATGCGTGACAGGTAGATGTTGCCCAGAAATTCGGCGAACAGGTCCGTAAATTCCCGGCGCTGAGGCGGCGTGAGGCTTTTTTCCCAATGATACCGGCCGGCGGTCCGTTTGGCGATCAGTTCGAAGTCGAACATGGCGTTGGTGACCGACCGGATCTTCTCGCGCAGTTCCGCCCGCCGGGCCGGATTGTCGTACTGCGGATCCTCGAGAATTAGGATCACTTTGTCAACCGGTCCTTTCAGCGCGTCGATCGGCGCCCCGGCCATCGCCGGCGCCGTCATGACGCCCAAAAGAAGGATCGAACAACACCAGAGCACATTTCTCACGGCCGCCTCCTTCATCACTCCCTCGGTGTCAGACCTTGCCGAACACGAATTTACTGATCAACTCCTCGATGTCGAGGGCCGATTCGGTTTCGGTGATCATGCCGCCCGGTTTGAGCGGCACATCCGATATGCCGGGGGAAAGCTTGATGTATTTGTCTCCGATCAGACCGGCGGTTTTGATCGAAGCGATGACGTCCTCGCTCAAAACGATATTTTTCAGGATCTTCATCCGGACCAGCGCCATCCAACGCTCCTGGTCCAGCGAAAATTCCTCGACCTTGCCGACCGGAACGCCGGCCAGTTCCACCTCGGAACCGGTCTTTAAGCCCGCAATCGACTGAAACCGGGCCGTAACCGTGTAATAATTGTCACCGATGACTTCCATTTTGCCGAGACGAATGGTCAGGTACCCGACGCAGACGATGCCGATGAGCACGAACAGGCCCACCGCAACCTCAACGGACCATTTTTTCATCTTTCCTCCTGTTGCGAGCAGACGCGGAAATCGAACATTTTCTCCTGGTTGGCCTCGGCCGTCGTCAGAATGCCGTCGATCGTGTTGCCCCGCTGGGCCTCGACGATACCGACCCCGACCGTAAAGCAGATTTCCACGCCGGGCGGAGATGCCAGGATCGTTTCGCCCCTGATCTTGCGGCTGAGTTTGGCGCAGAAGGCCCGGGCCTGATCGCTGGTCGTGTTGGACAGGACCAGCAGGATCTTGTTCAGCCCGTAGCGCGAGCAGGTGTCGGTAATCCGGATTTGGCGCTGCAGTTGCAAGGCGAAATTCTTCAGCGCCGTCTGGCATGCCTTGCGGCCCAGGGTTTCGTTGATCTGGTCGATGTTGCGGACCGTCAGCAGCACCATCGAAAAGGCGATCTTGTGACTCTGCAGCCGCGTCATCTCCTCGTGGAATTTGCGATCGCCGGCCTGTTGGGACGCCAGGCCGGTCAGCTCGTCCCGGCGGCTTTCGAGCCCGCTGATGAATTGCTGGATCACCGGCTCGTTGGTGTACTGGATTTCATCGGGCGTGCCCTCGAAGAGAATCCGGCCCTCTTCCAGCATGGCGATGCGCTGCGAGATGTAGAAAATGTCGGGAATCTCGTGGCTGACGATCACGCCCGTAAACCCGAAGCGTTTCTGGTAATCGGCGATCATGCCGTGGACCACGCTTTTGCGGATCGGATCGAGCCCGGTGGTCGGTTCATCGAAAAGCACGATCTGCGGGTCGGTGATCAGGGCGCGGGCCAGGGCCACGCGCTTCTTCATGCCGCCCGAGAGCTGCGAAGGATATTCCTCGTCGATGGCCCGTAAATCGAGCTGCGCCATTTTCTGGTGCACCCGGCGCCGGATTTCTTCGCGCGACAGGCCCGTTTTTTCCTTCAGCGGCAGGGCGATGTTCTCGAACACCGTCAGCGAATCGAAAAGGGCGGTGCCCTGGAACATGTAGCTGAATTTCTTTTTTAGCGCCTCGCGCTCCTTCTTGCCGAAGGCGCCCAGCGGCCGGCCGTCAAAGAAAATATCGCCCGCATCCTGCCGGATGAGACCGATCATGTGCTTCAGGAGCACGCTCTTGCCGACCCCGCTCTTGCCGATGATCGAGGTGATCTGGCCGGCGTAGATGCTCAGGTCGATGCCGTTGAGGACCTGCTTGTCTCCGAAATGCTTGCGGACATCTATGAACTGGATCAGGGGGCGGTCCATTGTCTTCTCACAGCAGAAAAGAGGTCAGCACGTAATCGGTCACGAGAATCAACACGCAGGACTGGACCACGGCCGACGTGGTGGAAAAGCTGACCCCCTTGGCCCCCTGGCCGTTTGACCGGCGGTGGGTGTAATACCCGTGATAGCAGCAGATGGTGATGACCACCAGGGCAAACACGATCGATTTGATGAACCCGCCGTTCAGGTCCACCATGGCAACGCTCGACTGGACCCGCGAAAAGTAGATGCCCGAGCTGAGCCCCAGCAGAATGGAGCCGGTCAGGTAACCGCCGAAAATGCCGATGACATCGAAAAGGGCGGTCAGCAGGGGGAAGCTGATCAGGGCGGCGGCGATGCGCGGGCTGACGAGATACTGGATCGGATCGATGCTCATCGTCTCCAGGGCATCGATCTGCTCCGAAATCCGCATGATGCCGATTTCGGCCGCCATGGCCGAGCCGGCCCGCGCAATGATCATGATGGCCGTGAGCACCGGGCCCATTTCGCGCACCAGCGTCAGGGCCACGGCCGATCCCAGCGAGCCGGCGGAGCCGTATTTGACCAGGACGTAATAGCCCTGCAGGCCTAAAACCATGCCGGTGAAGGCGCCGGTCAGGCAGATGACGAAAATAGACTTCGAGCCGATAAAATAAATCTGCTGGGCGGTCTTGGAAAAAATGGTCGGCAGCGAAAAAATCCGGACGAAGCCCTGGAGGAAAAAGATCGTGACGGCGCCCATCTCCCGCACCAGATCGATGCACATGCGGCCCAGGGCCGCCAGCGGTGAAGCGATGGATGCTGACCGGTTCATCAAGAGGAATCCTGCCTGTGGTTGAGATGGCTTTGGGGCACTGGCGGTCGAATAAACCATGAATTTATATATGGATAGCCTGGCTATGTCAAGTTCGTGCCCATCCGCGGGCTTTTTAAGGCCCCGGTCGGTTGCCGACCCGGAAAGGGGCAATTTCTCGCATGGTTAATGAAATCAGCTAATTGTGCGCAGGAATAAGGTCCCGTACGGCCCACAAGGGAATTCAGGCACCCTCGGCGCGGACGGCGCCGGCACACGGCGATGCTCGAGAACGTGCCCCGGAGGTTGAAGAGCGTCCTTTGACGCGCTATCATGGGGTGTTCTTTTCAACCCGGAACGTTGAACCCTGAACGGCTCGACCTGTGTTTTATACCCTTGCGGCGGCCCGCGAGACATGAGCGTCGATCCATTCAAGCCCCAATTTTTAGGTCGGCAATATGATCAGCGTTGAAAATCTCTCGAAAAGATTCGGAGAGCACGTCCTCTTCGAGGATGTGGCCTTCCAGCTCAATTCCCGCGAGCGGTTGGGACTCGTGGGCCGCAACGGTCACGGCAAGACCACCCTTTTTCGCATCATCGCCGGTGAGGAGGAGCCCGACGAGGGCCTGGTCAACATCCCCAAGGGCTACCGCATCGTTCACGTCCGCCAGGCCATAGACTTTTCGCGCGACACCATCCTGGAAGAAGCCGCCACCGGCTTGCCGGCCGACGGGAGCGACCAGCTCTGGCGGGCCGAAAAAATTCTGGCCGGCCTCGGCTTTTCGGAAAAAGACCTGCAGCGGGCCCCGCACGAGTTCTCGGGCGGTTTCCAGGTGCGTCTGAACCTGGCCAAGGCGCTGGTGGCCGAGCCCGACCTGATCCTTTTAGATGAACCGACCAACTACCTGGACATCGCCTCCATCCGCTGGGTGGCACGGTTCTTTCTGACGTGGCCGCGCGAGCTGATGCTGATCACCCACGACCGCAGTTTCATGGACAGCATCGTCACCCACACCATGGGCATTCACCGGCGCAAACTGCGCAAGATCACCGGCCCCACCGAAAAATACTACGCCCAGATCGCCCAGGACGAAGAGGTGCATGAAAAAACCAGGGTTAACGACGAGCGGCGCCGCAAGGACATCGAGCTGTTCATCTCGCGCTTCCGCGCCAAGGCGCGGCTGGCCAACATGGTTCAATCGCGCATCAAGACCCTGCAGAAGATGGAAAAACACGACAAGCTCGAAAAAATCAAGTCGCTCGGTTTTTCCTTTCGCGCCCGGCCGTTTGCCGGCCGCCAGATGCTGGCCGCAAAGAACCTTTCTTTTGCCTATCCCGGCCAGCCGCCGCTGATCCGCGGCTTCGGCCTCACGATCGCTAAAAACGACCGCATCTGCGTCGTCGGGCGCAACGGCCGCGGCAAGACCACGCTTCTCAAGCTCTTTTCCGGCGCCCTCGCGCCGCAGGCGGGCAGCCTCCGCTACAACCCGCAGGTGGTTTCCGGCGCTTTCGAGCAGACCAACCTGAAAACGCTGGTGGACGCGCGCACCGTCGAAGAGGAAATCCTGTATGCCGATCCGGAAATCGGCCGGCAGGCGGCCCGCAACATCTGCGGCGCGATGATGTTCGAGGGCGAGGCCGCCCTGAAAAAAATCGCGGTGCTCTCCGGCGGCGAAAAGAGCCGGGTCATGCTCGGCAAGCTGCTGGCCACGCCCGTCAATCTCCTGCTGCTGGACGAGCCCACCAACCATCTCGACATGGAATCCTGTGACGCCCTGCTGGCCGCGCTCGACAACTTCGAAGGGGCGGTGGTCATGGTGACGCACAACGAAATGTTCCTGCACGCCCTGGCCGGGCGCCTGGTGGTGTTTCAGGCGGAGGCCATCGAAATTTTCGAGGGCGGCTACGCGCGGTTTTTAGCTCGCGGCGGCTGGCGGGAGGAGGCTCCGGTTGATTCGGCACCGGCCGGTGGCCCTGCGGAGGAGCGCAAACCCGAAAAGGTCAGCAAGAAGGAGCTGCGGCGGCGGCGCTCCGAACTCCAGGCGGAACGCGCCCGCGTGTTGCGCCCGATCGAGCGCGAGGCCGCCCGGATCGAAAATGAGATCGACACGCACGAAAAGCGTCTCGAAGTGCTGACGCAGGACATGCAGGACGCCAGCCAGAGCGGCGACGGGACGAAAATAACGGCGCTTTCCCAGGCCATGCACGCCTGCCGGGCGGTCATCGACCGCCTTTTCGAAGACCTCGAGCGCCAAAGCGAAGCCCTCGAGAAAAAAAAACGCGCCTTCGATGAAAAGCTGAAGGCCACCTGAACCGTGACCCTCTCAGTTCAGCCTCTGCCGCCGGCCGACGCTGCTTATGCGGCTTTAAACCGCATGCCGCGGCGCATCAAGACCAGATAGACCAGGCCCGCAAACAGAATCGACGGCAGCGAGCCGCCCAGGCTCGTCAGCTCGACGGTCAGCCAGTAGAGGGCAAAGCCGCTGGCCCAGGCGGTGATGGCGGCCCGGTTGAAGCCGCCGCGGTACCAGTATTCGCCTCCCTGCGCAAAAAGGGCTTCGAGATCCAGCCGCCGGCGGCGGATCAGAAAATAGTCCGTCAGGACGACGCCAAAGAGCGGCACGAACATGGCGCCGATGAAAAGCAGGAAGTTCTCGTAGTGCTCCATCGGAAACACCAGCGCCACCAGGATCGCGAGAATCCCGGCCGCCCACATGATGGTCGTCGCACCGAAGCGGCGCGAAATGTTCAGCATCGAGCAGGTCGCCGAATAGACATCCGGAAAATCGGAGGTGATGCTCGAGAAGATCACCATTACAAGGGCCGGCAGTGCCAGCCCGACCCGCCCCATGATCTCCAGGATCAGGGCCGCCGGATCGATTGCCCCGGTCGCCAGCGCCGCCATCAAGCCCAGCAGGTACATCCAGGAGGAGATCAAAAAGTAGCCCCACCAGCTGCACCAGAAGGCCGGCGACCCTTTTTTGGCAAAGCGCGCGTAGTCGGCCACCAGCGGCATCCACGAAATCGGCATGGCGATCACCAGGTCCAGCCCGACCATAAAGGGCATCCCCTGCGACTTGGCTGTAAAAATCCTGGCGCCGAACTCGCCGACCGACAGCCAGGTCATCGGAAGGAGCACCAGCAGCAGGGCGATCACCGCGGCGGTCTGCATGAATTTCCAGATCGTCCTGCCGGTGCACAGCGCCCACAGCAGCGTGCCGAGACCGATCGCCACGATCCAGAATCGATCGCTGGCCAGCAGCCCGCCGGCCGAGGCTCCCAGCATGGCCCCGGCCCGGCCGCCGATGATGAGCATGATCGAGGCCCAGCCGATCAGCTGGATGATGTTCAACACCGCCGCCAGGTTGGACCCGCGGATGCCGAAGGCCGGCCGCACCGACACCATCGACATGATGCCGTGGTCCGATCCGATCATGCCGCCCATGGCCATGAAGGTGTTGCCGATGAGGTGCCCGAGAAAAATGGCCGCCACACCGGCCCAAAAACCCATGGGCGCCAGGAACCCGCCGGCCCAGATTTCCGCCAGCGAAATGCCCACGCCGGCCCACAGCAGGAAATAATCGAATCCGCCCAGGTTTCTGTCCTCGATTTTGACCGCCCCGATGTTCATCCGCCCCGCCCCGCTGTGCGTCTCACTTCGTTTGTGTGCCTCCGTCGCGGCATAAAAAAAGCCGACCCGGTGGGGGTCGGCACGCGTTTTTGTCCTTTTCCTCCACCGGCATTGCCCGGATCAGGTTCGACGGTCGGCCCCCTGCCCCAGCGGCCCTCTCAGCCCGGTTTCACCAAGCTCCCGAAGACATTCAAAATTTATTTATGGGGGTATAGGTAATGGGTTTTGCGTCATAGGTCAAGGAGATAATCGTGCAGTCCAGCGGAAAAAAGACCATTTATGGATGGACACTAAATAGCGAGGGCAAAGCAGATGGCCCTTCCGACATCGACCATCTTTACCGGTGGTAACACCGTGATCAATGATCCGATCTTTACTTTTGAAACAGTCTGCAGGTGATCGCAGTTCACGGCACAATTCCGGGGCATGCCGTCGGCGGTCGACAACGGTACCTCGGACGGAATGTCACGGATGGTGCTCGTAATGGGAGCGATGGTGACTTCACCCAGATATTCCAACACGGAATCCCGGGTCAAAATAAGAACCGGCCTCTTTTTATCCGGCCGTGACGAATTTGTACCACCGTATTTCGCCGTGTTTCATTCATCTCCCCAGGTCTGTTCCATTTCCCAAGCCGAAAACTCATCGGAAACTACCGGGTTTCGTTCATATCCGCGACGGTGCTGGCGCTCCAATTGCTCGAGGTTATAACGGGCGAGCGTCTCGCGCAGGGCCTGTCGCGTAAAAGCCGATCGACTCGTATGAAGCAGCTTCGACACGCGGTCGACCGCTTCGACAAGGTCATCATCTAGCGTCATCTGAATTGTTCTCATAAACACACCCATAATGTGGATCGTTATAGCTATAATTACCCACATTCATGGTCCTGTCAAATCGTTTTATTCGGCCCCCCATTCTGTCCGCTTCACCTGAGGCGGCATCTTTCTGAATGCCTTCAGGGCCGCGCGCTTCACCCTTGGTTCGGGATCGGCCAGGCCGGCGTCGATATCGCATTTAAAAGCGGCCAGTTCCTGCGCCGCGAGACCCGCCAACTCCTTGAAGGCCAGCTCGCGGATGCGCGCGTCCGGGTCCGTGAGGAGCCCGCGGAAAGCGGGCTCGTGGTGCTGCAGCCCGCCGATCATCCCGAGCAGGATCAGGGCATCGGCCCGCAACTCGTCTGTCGCGCACGCCAGCACGCGCCGGTATTCCTCGGCCACCACCCGCCGTTGGTCCGCAAAGCGCCACAGGTTGTAGAGAATGCCGCGCCTTTGCTCGGACGACCCGAGCTCCTTGGTGCCGACACCCACATCGACACCGACATCGACACCGATGTCGACGCTGGGGGCGTGGCGGGGGTCACTGCGTTGTTGAACATCTGTCAGTAGCGTCGGCACGCCGACCACCTGACCTGCGGGAGAGTGCGCCATGACCGAGCCGACCACCGACACCGAGCGGATCGAGCCGTTGCTCGAGGAGTCGATCGAGATCGCCGCGCCGCCCGCGACCGTCTGGGCGCTGGTCTCCGACGTGGTCCGGATGTCCTCGTGGAGCCCGCAGGTGGTGCGGACGGTCGTCCGCGGCGGCGTCGTGCGGGAGGGCACCAGCTTCTACAACCTGAACCGCCGCGGGCCGCTGTTCTGGCCCACCCGGGCCCGGGTGGTCACCTTCGAGCCGCACCGCGCGTTCGCGTTCCGCATCAAGGAGAACTGGACCGTGTGGTCGTTCGCGCTCGAGGCCACCGCCGACGGCGGCACCCGGCTGACCGAGCGGCGCGAGGCCCCGAAGGGGATCTCGGCGGTCTCCCGCGGGATGACCAGGCTCGCCCTGGGCGGCCAGCAGGTGTTCACCGCCGAGCTCCACGAGGGCATGCGCCAGACCCTGGAGCGGGTCCGTGCCGAGGCCGAGGGGTCTGCCCCCGCCTGATCACTCCGCCCCGGCCCGGCCGGGGTGCCCATGGTCCGTTCAATTGTCTGGACTCGAGCCGGTCCACTGGCCGGTGACCCCCGCAAGCTCGAGCAATTGAACGGCGGACCGCACCCCCCGGCGTACGACGAGGGCCCCCGCCACCTCACGGCGACGGGGGCCCTCGGTCATCGGCTCAGCGCCGGCTCACCGGGGTGAGCTCACTCCTCGCCCTTGATGAAGGCCTCGACGCGGCGGCGGCCCTCGTCGTCGGGCAGCTGCACCGGCGGGGACTTCATCAGGTACGACGACGCCGAGATGATCGGGCCGCCGATGCCGCGGTCCTTGGCGATCTTCGCGGCGCGGATCGCGTCGATGATGATGCCGGCGGAGTTGGGGGAGTCCCAGACCTCGAGCTTGTACTCGAGGTTCAGCGGGACGTCGCCGAAGGCGCGGCCCTCGAGGCGGACGTAGGCCCACTTGCGGTCGTCGAGCCACTGCGACGTAGTCGGACGGGCCGATGTGGACGTTGCGGTCGTCGATCTTGCCGGCCAGCTCGCCGTGAGGTTGGAGGTGACGGCCTGGGTCTTGGAGACCTTCTTGGACTCCAGGCGCTCGCGCTCGAGCATGTTCTTGAAGTCCATGTTGCCGCCGACGTTGAGCTGGTAGGTGCGGTCCAGCGCCACGCCGCGGTCCTCGAACAGCTTGGCCATCACCCGGTGGGTGATGGTGGCGCCGACCTGGCGACTTGATGTCGTCGCCGACGATCGGGACGCCGGCGTCCTCGAACTTCTTGGCCCACTCGGGGTCGGAGGCGATGAAGACCGGCAGCGCGTTGACGAAGGCCACGCCGGCGTCGATCGCGCACTGGGCGTAGAACTTGTCGGCCTCCTCCGAGCCCACCGGGAGGTAGGAGACGAGCACGTCGGCCTCGGTGTCCTTGAGCACCTGGACGACGTCGACCGGCTCGGCGGCGGACTCCTCGATGGTCTCGCGGTAGTACTTGCCGAGGCCGTCGAGGGTGTGGCCGCGCTGCACCTCGACGCCGAGCGGCGGGCACGTCGCAGATCTTGATGGTGTTGTTCTCCGAGGCGTTGATCGCCTCGGAGAGGTCCTTGCCGACCTTCTTGTCGTCGACGTCGAACGCGGCGACGAACTCGACGTCGGAGACGTGGTAGTCACCGAACATCACGTGCATGAGGCCCGGGACGGTGCCGTCGGGGTCGGCGTCCTTGTAGTACTCGACGCCCTGGACCAGGGAGCGTGGCGCAGTTGCCGACTCCCACGATTGCTACTCGTACCGAACCCATGGGGTTTCCTTCCTCTTGCTTCTGCTGGTCGGTCGTCAGCGGCCGGTGCTGCGCTCGTCGGGGTGGTGCGTGCTGCCGGCGTCGGCCGGTGCTCGGCGCCGATGCGCTCCGTCGCCGCTGCGCTCGGCGTGGATCAGCTCGGAGAGCCACCGGACCTCGCGCTCGACCGACTCGACGCCGTGGCGCTGGAGCTCGGCGGCGTACCGGTCGACCTCCTTCTGGGTCATCGACAGCTGCTTCTGGACCCGGTCGAGCCGCTCCTGGAGACGGGTGCGGCGGCCCTCGAGGACGCGCAGCCGGATCTCCATGTCGGTGCGGCCGAAGAACGCGAACCGGATGTCGAAGTTGTCGTCCTCCCAGGCGGTGGGACCGACCTCGGACATCAGCCGCTCGAACTCGCGGTGCCCGGCCTCGGTGACCTGGTAGACGATGCGCGGGCGCCGCGGTCACCGGCGTCGCGGTCGCCGCGGCCTCCTCGATCAGGTGGCCGCGCAGCATCTTCTTCAGCGCGGGGTAGAGCGAGCCGTAGGACAGCACCCGACCCCAGCCGAGCATCAGGTTGAGCCGCTTGCGCAGCTCGTAGCCGTGCATGGGGCCCTCGTGCAGCAGCCCGAGGACTGCCAGCTCGATGGTCTCCGCCACGACGTGCCATGTCGACCTATCGTAGCGATATATCCGGAGCGATCGCCGATGATCCGGGACGTCGGTCGATGTGTCGCGACGTTCTATCGCGTGCCCTTCGTGCGATACATCGGCGGCACGCGGCGCCGCGTCCCGGAGCGTGACCGCGGCCGCCGTACCCTCGTCGCCGACGGCGTGGTCAAGCGCAGGTCCCGCCTCGCCCTGAGCACCGATCGCCCCGAGCAGCGCGGAGTAGCGACCTGTGAGTGCCAAGCGCCGAGCCGAGGGCCGCCGCCGGCGACCGCGGAGGCCGCAAGCAGAACGGCCGCACGACCGCAAGCGCGGCCCGCTGCGCGTCGCTGAAGTGGCTGCTGATGCGTCGCTCGCTGGTCGGCGCTGCTCGCTGGTCGGCGCGCTTCGTCTACCTCTACCAGACGATCGACGATCCCCGAACCCGAACAAGGACTTCCAGACCCAGACGTCCTTCGTCTACTACGCCGACGGCAAGACCGAGCTCGGGCAGTTCGCCGACCCAGAACCGCGACTCGATCCCGCTCGGCGAGATGCCGCAGACGCTCCAGGACGCGGTGGTCGCGGCGGAGAACCGCACGTTCTGGACCGACAGCGGCATCGACCCCAAGGGCATCATCCGGGCGGCGTTCAGCAACGCCCGCGGCAACGCCACCCAGGGCGCCTCCACGATCACCCAGCAGTACGTGAAGATCCTCTACCTCAGCCAGGAGCGCTCCCTCAAGCGCAAGGTCAAGGAGGCGATCCTGTCGCTGAAGATCCAGCAGCAGCGAGCAAGCGCGAGATCCTCGAGGGCTACCTCAACACCATCTACTTCGGCCGCGGCGCCTACGGCGTCCAGGCGGCCGCGCAGGCGTACTTCGACATGGACGCCAAGGACCTCGACGCTGCGCGCAGTCCGCCGTGCTGGCCAGCGTCCTCAACAACCCCGACGCGGCTTCGACCCGGCCAACGGCAAGGACGCGCGCGCAGGCGCTCAAGGAGCGCTACGACTACGTGCTCCACAGCATGGCCGAGCATGGGCGACATCACCGCCGGCGCAGGCCGAGAAGGCCGCGAAGCGGCTGCCGAAGTTCCCGAAGATCGAGGCAGCAGAGCCAGTACGGCGGCCAGCGGGCCACATGCTCGACGATGGTCAAGCGACGAGCTGCACCGCCTCGGCTACACCGACGAGGAGATCGACGGCGGCGGCCTGCGGGTCACCACCACCTTCACCCAGAAGGCGATGGAGGCGGCCGAGCAGGGCGTGCTCGGAGGCCCGGCCGGACGGCTTCGGCGACAAGAGCTGCACATCGCCGTGGCCAGCGTCGAGCCCGGCACCGGCGCGCTGCGCGGCTTCTACGGCGGCCAGGACTACCTCGAGTCCCAGATCAACTGGGCCGCGACCGGCGGCTCGCCGGGCTCGACGTTCAAGCCGTTCGCGCTCGCGGCCGGCGCTCGAAGGCCGGCTTCTCGCTCAAGGACACCTTCGACGGCAACTCGCCCTTCTACTTCCCCGACGGCACCGACGGTGCGCAACGAGGGCGGCCCGACGGCGGCAACGACTACGGCTCGGCGGTCAACCTGATCACGGCGACCGAGGAGTCGATCAACACCGCCTTCGTCGACCTGACCGACGTCGATCCCCGACGGCCCGGAGAAGATCCTCGAGACCGCCAACGCGCTCGGCATCCCGCCAGCGGACCAGAAGTACCCGGGCATCCTCGACACCAGCCCGGACCTCGAGCCGATCGCCGATCGCGCTCGGCATCGGCCACGGTCAGCCCGATCAACATGGCCAACGCCTACGCGACGCATCGCCAACGGCGGCAAGCGCGCCGACGTGCACGTGATCGAGAAGGTCGTCGACCGCGACGGCGAGGTGCTCTACGGACTACAAGCAGCCGACCAAGCAGGCGATCGCGCGCGGACATCGCCGCCGACACCTCCTACGCGCTGCAGCAGGTGGTCCAGCACGGCACCGGCACCGCCGCGCTCGGCCCTCGGCCGCCCGGCCGCCGGCAAGACCGGCACCGCGACCAACGACGAAGGACGACGTGTCTCCTCGGCCTGGTTCGTCGGCTACACCCCGCAGCTGTCCACCGCGGTGATGTACGTCCGCGGCAAGGGCAACGAGCGGCTGGACGGCTGGCTGCCGTCGTACTTCGGTGCCGACTACCCGGCGCGGACCTGGACCGCGGTGATGCAGCGGGACATGGAGGGCCTGCCGGTGGAGGAGTTCCCGCCGCCGGCCAACGTCGACGGCGACGCGCCCGACGACGGGCCACGCGCCGTACACGCCGCCGCCGTCGCCGACCGACGACGCCGAAGCCGACCAAGACGCCAGCCCGACGCCGACGCAAGACGCCGAGCCCGACGCCGACGCCGACCGCCGACGCCCACGCCGCACGCCGTCGCCGAGCGCCGACCTGCGGCCCGTCCGGCTGCCCGCCCGACTCCGCACTCGCCGTCGCCGCCGCCGACTCGCGGCGCCGCCCGAGCCGCGACGCCGCGGCCCAGCGGCAGCACGCCGGCGGCCGGGCCGCGGCGGCCGCGGCGACGGCGCGCGGCTGGACGCCGCGCGGTGCACGCGGCCCGGTGGCCGCGTCCACCCGACGCGGGACGACCCGGTCGTCGCCGCGCTCAGCGAGGTGCGTCGGCGGGCCGGTCGGGCGGCCGCGCCGGCCGGCACCGCTGGTGGACGCCGGTGCGGGTGGTGCTCGCGCTGACCGCGGTCTGCTTCGCGCTCGGGCATGGTGCAGAAGGCGCCGTGCTGCGACGACTCCTGGCAGCGACGGCCAGGCGCGCTACGCCCAGATGTGCTACTCCGACCTGCCCTACCTCTACACCGGCCGCGGCTTCGCGGAGCTGAACTGGCCCTACACCGACGACCGCAGGTCCGGGCCGGTACGAGGTCATGGAGTACCCCGTCGGTGATCTCCTACTGGGCGTGGGGCGCCGCCTGGGTCACCCACTGGCTCAGCGGCTCGCCCGACCTCGAGCCGCGGTACGGCCGCCGCCGGCGACCCTGTACGGCGCAGCCGCGGATCGTCGCGCGAGGTCCCGGCTACTTCGTCGTGGTCAACGCCGTCGGGCTGGCCGCTGCCGGCGCTCGCTGGCGGCCTGGTTCCTCGCCGGCGTGCACCGGCGACGGCCCTGGGACGCGCGGTCTTCGCGCTCTCGCCGGCCCTGGCGCTCACCGGCGCTGGTCAACTGGGACCTGCTGGCGGTGGCCTGCGTCGCCGGCGCGCTCTGGGCGTGGTCGCGGGACCGGCCGGTGCTCGACCGGCGTGCTGATCGGCCTCGGCACGGCCACCAAGCTCTACCCGCTGTTCCTGCTCGGCGGCCTGCTGGTGATCTGCGCTGCGCCGGCGCCGGATGCGCGGCGCTCGGCCTGGCCACCGCGGCGGCCGCGGCGGCGCCTGGCTGCTCGCGAACGCTGCCGGCGTATGCTCACCGGGCTGGAGCAGTGGAAGGTCTTCTGGACCTTCAACGCCGACCGCGGCGCCGACCTCGGCTCGATCTGGCTGGTGATCGACCAGGCGGCGGCGCGACGGTCGCCGCGCACACGATCAACGCGGTCTCGTGGCTGTTCTTCGGCGCTGGTGCCTCGGCGTCGCTGGTGCTCGGGCTGCTGGCGCCGGCCACCCCGCGGCTCGCCCAGCTGGCTTCCTGATCGTGGCCGGCGTTCCTGCTGGTCAACAAGGTCTACTCCCCGCAGTACGTGCTGTGGCTGCTGCCGCTCGCGGCGCTGGCCCGGCCCCGCTGGCGCGACCAGATCGATCTGGCAGGCCGGGCGAGGTCCTCTACTTCGCCGCGGTGTGGTGGTACCTCGGCGGCTACCTCGACCCCGGCCGGCGGCGGCGCTCGCCGGCTTCTACTGGGTCGCGATCGTGCGTGCGGGTGGCCGCCGAGCTGTACCTGGTGGCGCTCGTGGTCCGCGACGTGCTGGTGCCCGGGCACGACCCGGTGCGGCCGCCGGAGCCGGGTCCGGCCCGCGCTGCGCCGAGCGTCGCTGGCGCTCAGGTGACGACGACCCGGTCGAACGCCGTCGCGGTGAAGCGCACCCGCACGTCGATCTCGTCGCCGATCGCCGGCACCCGCGCGCCGTGCGGGCAGGAACAGCATCGAGGCCTGCATGTGCGGCGGCTCGGCGAAGAGCCGCTGCTTGCCGTCGATCGGAGAACGGCGAGCGGACGAAGCCCGACCGCGTCGAGGCCGCCGCGGGCCAGGGTGGCGGCCCGGGCCTTGAGGCGAGGCGTCGCCGGTGGGCGCCTCCAGGCCGATGCCGTGCGCGGTGCCGCCGCTGACCACGAGGAGGTGGCCGGCCTTGGGCGCGCGTGCGGCTGCGGTAGCCGAAGACGTCGCCGCGCTCGACCGGGTGCACGTCGAGCACCGTCGCGGTCGACCCGGAGCGCGCCGCGGTCGCCGAGCCACAGCTCGGTGCCGATCCGCGGCCGGACGGTGAAGTCGGGGTACGCCGCGCGCAGGCGCGGCCAGCTCGGCGGCGGTCAGGTGGCTGACCCAGACGGTCGTCGCGCCGGTCGGCCGGGAGCTCGGCGGCGACCACGTCGTTGAGCAGCCGCTCGCACCTCGGCGAGGTGGGAGCCGCGGGCCAGCGGCAGGTGCAGGGCGACGCCCTCGAGCCGGGCGCCGGCGGCCGGTCGCGCGAGCAGCGCGGCGGCGGCCCGCAGGCTCGCGGGCGGCGAGGCCGTGGCGCAGCATGATGGTGAGCTGCTCGAGCACGAACCGGGCGCCGGGCTGCCGCGGCCAGCAGCGCCGGCGAGGTCCTCGAGCCGGCCGACGGTGTGCACCACCGCGGGGCGAGCGCCGGGTCGACCTCGAGCGCCGCGCCGAACGGCCGCCACGGGGTGAGCACGAGCAGGTCGCCGTCGAAGCGGTGCGGCGACGTGCGGCGAGCTCGTCGTAGGTGCCGACCGCGAGGGTGTCGCCGCCGAGCCCTGGTCGGCGAGCCACTGCGTCGCGGGCCAGCCGGCCGACGCCGAAGCCGTAGCCGTTGCCCTTGGCGACCGGCACGAGCCCGGGGTTGGCCTCGGCGACGGCGCGCAGGTGGCGCGCGCCAGCGCTCGCCGTCGACGGTGAGGGTCAGGCTCATCGGCGCTCAGCCGCGCCGCTTCATGTAGAGGTCGAAGGCCGGCGTAGAGCGGCCGGTTGAGCGGGCAGGTCCCACTCGCCGGCGTACTCGACGGCCTCGCCGCCGGTGCCGACCTTGAACTGGATCAGGCCCGACGTGGGGGTCGTCGGCGTCGAGGGTGTCGGTGATGCCGCGCAGGTCGTAGACGTCGGCGCCGGCGGCCAGCGCGTCGCGGATCATCGCCCACTGCACGGCGTTGGAGCCGCGCACCTCGCGCTTCTCGGTGGAGGAGGCGCCGTAGGAGTACCAGGCGTGGCCGCCGACCCGGATCGCGATGGTGGCGGCGACCAGGTCGCCCTCGTGGCGGGCGAGGTAGAGCCGGATCCGGTCCGGGCTCCTCGGCGCCGAGCGCGTCGAACATGGTCCGGAAGTAGGACAGCGGCCGCGGCGTGAAGTGGTCGCGCTCGGCGGTGTGGACGTAGAGCGTCGTGGAACGCCGGCAGCGCCGCTCGGCGTCCTCGGTGCCGACGCCGGTGACCTCGACGCCCGCCTTGGCGGCCTTCTTGATGTTGCGGCGCCACTGCTGGTTCATCCCCTCGAGCACGTCGTCCTCGGTGCGCGGCGCGCCGTCGGCGTCGCGCAGCGGGATCTGGAAGTTGTACTGCGGCTGGCCGGCGGCGAAGCCGCCCTCGACGCGCCTGGGGCCGCCAGCCGAGCTCGCGCAGCTGGGAGACCACCCGGGCGCCGGCGCGGCTCGCGCTCGGTGGGCGGCGACGTCGCCGAGGCGGCGCACGGCCTCGTCGGCGATGCCCTCCTTGACCTGGGCGGCGTTCCAGCGGCGGGTGACCACGGGCGGGCCCATCCGGACGCCGAAGGCGCCCCGCGGCCTTGAGGTGGGCGGTCATCGGCGTCGAGCCAGGCGGCCGAGGTCGTCGGTCGTCCCAGTCGATGACCGGGCCCTCGGGCAGGTAGGCCAGGTAGCGCCTGCACCCTGGGCAGCTGGCGGTAGAGCACCAGCGCCGACGCCGACCAGCTCGCCGTCGCCGTCGAACCAGCCGAGCGACTCGCGGCGCCACTCGCGACTTCACCCGCGCCCCAGGCGGGGGTCTGCAGGAAGCTCGCGGACGCGCTGCGGCTGCGAGGAAGCCGAGGTGCTCGTCGGCGGAGATCGTGCGGACGGTCGAGGGCGGGGAGGTCACGTCCGCCGAGGCTACCGGGCGGCCCGTCGGCGGTCGGAGGGTCGCCGCGGCGCACGGCGAGCCGCGCGACGCGGTCAGAGCCGCTCGCGCAGCCAGGCGAAGTCGGCCCGGTGCTCCTCGGCGCCGCCGGGGGTCTCGCAGACCACCGGGGCGCCGGCGTCGCGGACCACCGCGGCGAGCAGCGTCGGGGTCGATCTGGCCGCGCGCCGAAGTTGGCGTGCCGGTCGGCGCCGGAGTCGAAGGCGTCGCGGCTGTCGTTGCAGTGCACCAGGTCGATCCGGCCGGTGATCGCGCGGACTCGGTCGACGACGGTCGACCAGCGTCGTTGCCGCCGGCGTGGGCGTGGCAGGTGTCGAGGCAGAAGCCGACCGGTCGGCGCCGCTCGCCGCCGGAGATCGCGTCCCAGACGCCGGCCGATCCGGTCGAGGTGGCGGGCCATCGCGTTGTCGCCGCCGGCGGTGTTCTCGATCAGCAGCGGCAGCTTGAGGTCGGTCGGCCTCGAAGGCCTTGCGCCAGTTGTCGAAGCCGATCGCCGGGTCGTCGGCCTTGTTGACGTGGCCGCCGTGCACGATCAGGCCCTTGGCGCCGATCGCGGCCGCGGCGTCGACGTGCTGCTGGAGCAGCTTGCGGCTCGGGATCCGGATCCGGTTGTTGGTCGTGGCGACGTTGACGATGTACGGCGCGTGCACGTAGAGGTCGACGCCGGCCGCCTCGGCGGCGGCCGCAGCGCCTCCGCGCCGCCGGCGTACGCGACCTCGGGGCCCTTGTAGCCCTGCGGGTCGCCGAGGAAGAACTGCACCAGCGGCGCCTCGCGCGCCTCGCCTCGGCGATCGGGTCGGTCTGGTCGACGTGGGCGCCGATGCTGAGGGTCATGCGGCGCGTCCTAGGCAGGGCTGGCTGCGGCGTCGGGGCCTGCCGGTCAGGCGTCCCGCCGCCGTCGGCCGCCCCGGTGCTCGAGCGACGCGGTGCCGACAGCCGCGCTGGCTGCCGAGACGGCCGGGCTCGGCGGTCCGGTCGGCCGGTGCTCGCGCGCCGTACCCTGCGACTGTCGCTCGCTCCGCCGCCGGACGGTGGCGACGGCTGCCGGTCCGTCCGCGCCGACCCGGTCACCGCGGAGCCGGGACGCGACGCAGCCCTCCTGCCACGGAGACGACCGTGGCCGCCTGAGTCCAGAGGAGGTGGGACCGCTATGCGTGCCTACGAAGTGATGGTCATCCTCGACCCCGACCTCGAGGAGCGCACCGTCGCGCCGTCGCTCGACAAGTACCTCAACGTCGTCCGCAAGGACGGTGGCACCGTCGAGAAGGTCGACGTCTGGGGCCGCCGCCGGCTGGCCTACGAGATCAACAAGAACGCCGAGGGCATCTACGCCGTCATCGACCTGACACGCCGAGCCCGGCCACGGTCAAGGAGCTCGACCGCCAGCTCAACCTCAACGAGTCCGTCCTGCGCACCAAGGTCATGCGCCCCGACGCTCACTGAGCGTCCCGTGCCGACGCGCCGGCTCGCACCTGTCGGATGAGCGCCGCCTGTCGGCGCCACCGGCGAGCGCACCGACCACCGCACCCAGACGCAGCAGGAGACCTGCATGGCAGGCGAGACCGTCATCACCGTCGTCGGCAACCTCGTCGACGACCCGGAGCTGCGCTTCACCCCCTCGGGTGCGGCGGTGGCGAACTTCCGGATCGCCTCGACGCCGCGCACCTTCGACCGGCAGACCAACGAGTGGAAGGACGGCGAGGCGCTGTTCCTGCACCTGCTCGGTGTGGCGGCAGGCGGCCGAGAACGTCGCCGAGTCGCTGCAGCAAGGGCATGCGCGTCGTCGTCCAGGGCCGGCTCAAGCGCGCTCCTACGAGACCCGCGAGGGCGAGAAGCGCACCGTCTTCGAGCTCGAGGTCGACGAGGTCGGCCCGCGCTGAAGTACGCCACCGCCAAGGTCACCCGGACCACCCGCGGGTGGCGGCGGCGGTGGCGGCGGCTGCGGCGGCGGCGGCCAGCGGCGGCCAGCGGCGGCGGCCAGCGGCGGCCAGCGGCGGCCCCAGGCGACGACCCGTGGGCCACGCCGGCGCCCGGGCGGCCAGGGCGGCCGGCAGGGCGGCGGCCCGGCGGCCCGCGGCCAACGACCCGTGGGGCGCCCCGGCGTCGCGGCTCCGACGAGCCGCCGTTCTGATCCGAGCCCGACCGCCGAGTCGACGACCGGCACCACCGGCACCCATCCAACCGCACTCAACCATTCCGGCGTCGAGCCGGGCTTCTAGAGAGGAGCACCACAATGGCCAAGGCAGTGATGCGCAAGCCGAAGAAGAAGGTTTGCCAGTTCTGCAAGGAGAAGGCGACCGGCGTCGACTACAAGGACACCGCGCTGCTGCGCAAGTTCATCTCCGACCGCGGCAAGATCCGCGCCCGTCGGGTGACCGGCAACTGCGTCCAGCACCAGCGCGACGTCGCCATCGCGGTCAAGAACGCCCGCGAGGTGGCCCTGCTGCCCTACACCTCCACCGGCTCGCTGAGAGGAGCACGCGACGATGAAGCTCATCCTGACCCAGGAGGTCACCGGCCTCGGCGCCCCCGGCGACGTCGTCGAGGTCAAGGACGGCTACGGCCGCAACTACCTCGTCCCGCGCGGCTTCGCGATCCGCTGGACCCGGGGCGGCGAGAAGACAGTCGAGTCGATCAAGGCGGCGCGCGCAGGCGCGCGCGGTGCGCGACCACGACCACGCCGAGCGAGATCAAGGCCAAGCTCGAGGCGCCAGCCGGTCAACGTCCAGGTCCGCGCCGGCGACGGGCGGCCGGCTCTTCGGCGCGGTCACCGCCGCCGACATCGCCGCCGCGCTCACCGAGGCCGCCGGCGAGCAGGTCGACAAGCGCACGATCGTGGTCGGCAACCCGATCAAGTCGCTCGGCGCCCACACAGGTCGCCGTCAAGCTGCACGACGAGGTCTCGGCCTCGGTGGCGCCTCAACGTCGTCCCGGCCTGACCGACCGCACCGGCAGCACGCACGACGCCGTCACGCCTCGGGGGGGCCGTTCCGTCCTTTCCGGGCGCGGCGGCCGGGCCGTGCCGGCATCGGCGCCGCGGGCGGTCCCGGCCCACCGGCGGCGCCGCGTAGCTGAAGAGCAGCCAGAGACGCAGCCAGGTTGAGCAGCGACGTCGCCAGCACCAGGGCGAGCGTCGGCAGCGCCCGCCGCCCGGCGCCGAAGACGGCGACCGGCAGCAGCGCGGCGACGACCGTCAGGGTCCCAGGCGGTGCGCCGAGCCAGCTGGCCGCCGTCGCGGTCCTCGCCGCTCCGCGGCCGCCCGGGCCAGGCCCGTGGTGAGCAGCGCGGCGAACACCAGCTGCGGCAGGTCGGCCGCCCACGGCAGCGACACGTCGGCGTCGCTCGAGCGCGGCTCAGCACGCCGGGGAACCACAGCGGCACGCTGAGCACGGCCGCCAGGGCGGCCAGCGACCAGGACGGTGCCGCCCCAGGCCGGTCGCGGCGGCAGGCGGCGGCACGCCGAGCAGCACCAGCAGCCCAGCCCGACCGGGTCGGGGAGCACGTCGTACCCGTCGCGCGCGGGCGCCGCCAGCGCGATGATGACCAGCCCCATCGCGATCGACTGCAGCGGCTTCATGCGGTGAGCCTACGACGCGTCGGGCGCGGCCCGGCGCACGGGCGCGCGGCGCCGGTGACCAGCCAGGCGTCGCCGCGGGCGCGGCGGACCAGCACGACCAGCGGGCGCCCATGAAGACGCACGGCGAAGACGACCCAGACCACGACCAGCCCGCCGACCAGCGTCGGCGACCAGCAGCGCGACGGGGGCGTAGACCGCCAGCATGACCAGGCCCGCCGCGGGCGAGGTAGGGGCCGTCGCCGGCGCCGATGAGCACGCCGTCGAGCACGAACACCACGCCGGCGACCGGCTGGCCAGCGCGGCGACGAGCAGCACCGGCACCAGCAGCGCGCGCACCGCCGGGTCGCCGGTGAACAGCGGGCCGAGCAGCGGGCGCGGCCGCGGCCAGCAGCAGCCCGGTGACGACGCCGCTGACCCACGCCCCAGCTGCACCATCCGGCGGGTCAGCCGCGCGGGTGCCGTCGACGTCGCCGGCGCCCAGCGCGCGTCCGGTGAGCGGCCTGGGCGGCGATCGCGATCGCGTCGAGCGCGAAGGCGAGGAAGCGTCCAGAGCGTCATGGCGAGCTGGTGGGTGGCGAGGTCGACGTCGGCCGCGCCGGCGGCGGCGCCGGCGTGACGGCGTACGTCGTGACCAGCAGCGCGGCGCGCAGCGTGAGGGTGCGCACCACGAGCGCGACGCCGGCGCGCGGCGGCGGCGCGGATGCCGGCGCGGTCGCGGGCGCAGCGGCGGCGCCGTGCGCGGCGCGCGGCGCGCACCACGACCGCGACCAGCGCGGCGGCGCGGCAGCGACCTGGGCGAGCACCGAGCCCGAGCGCCGACCCGGCGATGCCGAGGCCCGACGGCCGTAGACGAGCAGCAGGTTGAGCGCGACGTTGAGCAGCGTTGCCGGCGACGGCGACGACCAGCGGGGTGCGGGTGTCCTGCAGGCCGCGCAGCACCCCGGTCGCGGCGAGCATGACCAGCAGCGGGGTGGTGCCGAGGAAGGCGATCCGCAGGTAGGTCGTCGCGCGTGCCGGCCACCGTCGGCGCCGGCGCCGAAGGCGCCGACCAGCGGCGGCGGCGAGCGGCGACGCCGCCGACGGTGGCGACGGCGCCGATGAGCGACCGCGAGCCAGACGCCCGTCGACGCCCTGGGCGAGCGCGCCGCGCAGGTCGCCGGCGCCGAGGCTGGCGGGCGACGCGCGGCGGTGGTGCCGTAGGCGAGGAAGACGCACAGCCCGACCGCGGTCTGCAGCACGACGCCGGCGATGCCGAGGCCGGCGAGCTGGGCGGTGCCGAGGTGGCCGACGATCGGCGGCGTCGGCGAGCAGGAAGAGCGGCTCGGCGACCAGCGCCAGGAAGGCCGGGACCGCCAGGCGCAGGATCTCCCGGTCGACGGCGCGCCGCCGCGTCCCGACGCGCCAGCACGGAGGCAGCCAGTCGTACGCGGAATCGTCCGACGGCATGACGTCAGGGGGAGCCGCCTGTGGGACGATCGACCTGTGCGAACCTGTGGATTACCGGCGCCCAGGTCTTTGTCGACATAACCGCCAGGGTGTCGCCGACGGCAACGACGCGGTGGACAGATCGGACGCACCGAGAGTTTCTTCCGCTGCACACGCGTGGAACCGCGTTGTCCGCAGGTCAGAGCGGTGTGAGCGGCCGACGACGCTGGTTGTCCACAGGTTGTATCCCCAGGCTGTGCACAACTTCCCGGCGTGTCGTCCACGGGCCCGCCCGGGTTATCCACAGGCGCCTGTGGACAACGGGCTTCGCGTCCGGGGCGTCCGGCGACGTACGGTCCAGCGGCTTCGTCGGGCGGACGAGTCCCCGGTCGTCGGCGGCCGCTCAGCCGGCGGCCCGTCCGGGTCGCGGAGCCCGCTCGGCGGCGGTGCACGGCTCAGGACGGCAGACAGGGCACCGGGAGCGGATCGCGTGAGCGTCACCGAGTCCGACGGACCGCGGGCATGGCCGAGCCGCCTCGAGGACTGGGGCGACGGCCCGGCGCCGTACGCGCCCGGGGAGCGCGCCCGCGCGGCCCGGCGACCGGATGCCGCCGCAGGACAACGCCGCGGAGCAGTCGGTGCTCGGCTCGATGCTGCTGTCCAAGGACGCCATCGCCGACGTCGTCGAGGACGATCCGCGGCACCGACTTCTACCGGCCCGCGCACGAGACGATCTACGACGCGATCATCGACCTCTACGGCCGCGGCGAGCCGGTCGACCCGGTCACCGTCGCCGCCGAGCTGAGCCGCCGCGGCGAGCTGGCGCGATCGGCGGCGCGCCGTACCTCCACACGCTGTCGGCCAACGGTCCCGATCGCGGCCAACGCCGGCTACTACGCCGAGATCGTCCGCGAGAAGGCGATCCTGCGCCGCCTGGTCGACGCGGGCACGCGGATCGTGCAGATCGGCTACGCCGGCGAGGGCCAGGTCGACGACGTCGTCGACCCGCGCAGGAGGAGGTCTACAAGGTCACCGACAAGCGCTCGGCCGAGGACTACGCCCCGCTGAGCGCGATCATGGAGGCGTCCTCGACGAGATCGAGGCGATCTCCAACCGCGAGGCGGGATGACGGCGTGCCGACCGGCTTCGCCGACCTCGACGAGCTGACCAACGGCCTGCACCGCGGCCAGATGATCATCGTCGCCGCGCGGCCCGCGATCGGGAAGGCGCTGGCGCTCGACACCCCGCTGCCGACCCCACGGGCTGGACGACGATGGGCGAGGTCGAGGTCGGCGACCAGCTGTACGACGCCCACGGCGGCCCGACCCGGGTGGTCGCCGCCACCGACGGTCGATGCTCGACCGTCCCTGCTTCGAGGTCGAGTTCTCCGACGGCTCGGTGATCGTGGCCGACGGGCAGCACCAGTGGCTGACGCGAGCGGCCGGCGATCGCGCCGTCGCGCGCGCCTCGACGTCACCACCGGCGGAGCATCGCGCTGCGACTCGGCGGCCGGCCACACCATCGCAATGCCCGACGGGCCGCACGATGAAGGTCGAGGACGTCGTGCGGGTCGACGTCGCGTGCCGGTGCGCTGCGTCCAGGTGGACAACGAGGAGCACCTCTACCTCGCCGGGCCGATCGATGATCCCCACCCACAACTCGACGCTGGCCCTCGACCTCTGCCGGGCGGCGTCCATCCACCACAACCTGACCAGCGTGTTCTTCAGCCTGGAGATGACGCGCAACGAGATCACCATGCGGCTGCTCTCGGCGGAGGCGAAGGTCCCGCTCAACCACATCCGCAACGGCACATGAACGACGACGACTGGCAGAAGCTGGCCCGCAAGATGGGCGAGGTCTCCGCGGCGCCGCTGTTCATCGACGACAGCCCGAACATGACGATGATGGAGATCCGGGCCAAGGCGCGCCGGCTCAAGCAGCGCCACGACCTGCGGCTGATCGTGATCGACTACCTGCAGCTGATGACGCTCGGGCAAGAAGGTCGAGTCCCGCCAGCTCGAGGTCTCGGAGTTCTCGCGCCAGATCAAGCTGCTGGCCAAGGAGCTCAACGTCCCGATCATCGCGCTCTCGCAGCTGAACCGTGGTCCGGAGCAGCGCGGGGACAAGCGACCGATGCTCAGCGACCTCCGTGAGTCGGGCTGCGTGACCGCCGACACCCGGGTCATGCGGGCGGACACCAACGCCGAGATCACCATCGGCGAGCTATGGCGTCCGGCGCGATGCGACGTTCCGGTGTGGGCGCTGGACGAGCGGCTCAAGCTGGTGCCCAGGACTCTGACGCACGCCTTCCCCAGCGGGGTCAAGGACGGTCTACGAGCTGACCATGACCTCGGGACGCAAGGATCGGGCGACCGCCAACCACCCCTTCCTCACCTACGACGGGTGGCATCCGCTCGGCGAGCTCGTGCTCGGCACACGGGTCGCCTCGATGCGCCACGTCCCGCCGCCGCTGCAGATCGAGCGCCGGGACGACCACGAGGTGGTCCTGCTGGCCCACCTGATCGGCGACGGTTCGTTCGTGAAGCGACAGCCGATCCGCTATGCCAGCCAGGACGAGGCGTGCCTCGCGACGGTCACCGCGGCGGCCTGCGCACCTCTTCGGCATCACGGCGGTGCGTGACGAGCACGAGGCTGCCCGGGTGATGAGGCTGCGGCTGCCGTCGCCGCACCATCTCACCCATGGCCGCCGCAACCCGATCGCGGCCTGGCTGGACGGGATGGGGCTGTTCGGGCTCCGCAGCCACGAGAAGTTCGTGCCGGACTGGGTCTTCGCGCCTCCCCAAGGAGCAGGTCGGCACTGTTCCTGCGCAACCTGTGGGCCACCGACGGATGCGTGCACTACGCCGGGAAGCCGGGCAGCGGACGCGTCTACTACGCCTCGACGAGCCGCCGGCTCGTCGACGACGTCGCCCAGCTGCTGCTGCGCTTCAACGTCTTCAGCGCGGATCAAGGTGTCCGCAAGGCGGGCTACAAGGACGGCTGGCACCTGCACGTCACCGGTGCGGAGAACCAGCAGCGCTTCCTCGAGGACGTCGGCGTCCACGGGGCCCGATCGGTCCAGGCGCGAGCAGCCCTGGCGAGCACGCTCGAGTCGGTGCAGGCCAACACCAACCTGGACACCGTGCCCGCGCAGGTCTGGGGCCGGGTCAAGGAGGTGCTGGCCGAGCGCAGATGACCCACCGGGAGTTCGCAGCGGCCATGGGGACCCAGTTCTGCGGCTCACGATGTGGAAGCAGCGCGCCCAGCCGCGCCAGCGGATGGCCCGGGTCGCGGCGGTCCTCGGCGACGCCGACCTGGAGGTGATGGCGACCAACGACGTGTTCTGGGACGCGGTCGTCGCGATCGTCACCGGTCGGCGAGCAGCCCGTCTACGACGCCACCGTGATGGGCGCCCACAACTTCGTCGTCGACGGCATCGCCGCGCACAACAGCATCGAGCAGGACGCGGACATGGTGGTCCTGCTGCACCGCGAGGACGTCTACGAGAAGGAGTCGACCCGTCCCGGCGAGGCCGACCTGATCGTCGCCAAGCACCGCAACGGTCCGACCCGCGACATCACCGTCGCCTTCCAGGGCCACTACTCGCGCTTCGTCGACATGGCGCACTGAGACCGTGCACTGAGAGGGCGTACCGATGAGGAGGGAGCGACCGATGGACCTCGCCGCGGAGCACGAGCTCACCGACTGGGGCGCCTGGCACGACGGGTACGACGACCCCGGGTCGGCGCTCTCGGCGCGGCTGGGGGCGGTCCACGGGGTCATCGGCCGCTGGCTGGACCGGACCGCGCCTCGCCCGGTGCGCGTCACGAGCGCGTGCGCCGGTGAGGGTCGCGACCTGCTCGGGGTGCTCGAGGACCGGGCTGACGCGGGCCGGGTCACCGCCGTACTGCTGGAGGCCGACCCGGCGCTGGCCCGGACGGCCGCTGCCCAGGCGCGCCGGATCGGGCTGCCGGGGGTCGAGGTGCGCTGCGCCGACGCGGGCAGCACCCGTGGCTACGCGGGCGCGGTGCCGGCGGACCTGGTGCTGCTGTGCGGGGTGTTCGGCAACATCAGCGACGTCGACGTGCACCGCACGATCCGGGCGCTGCCGCAGCTGTGCGCGCCGGACGCGCTGGTGGTGTGGACCCGGCACCGGGGCGGCGTCGACCTGACGCCGACGATCCGCCGCTGGTTCGCCGAGCACGACTGCGAGGAGCAGGAGTTCGTCTCCCCGGGCGAGGGCTCCTGGGCGGTGGGCGTGCACCGGTTCCGCGGCCGGCCGCTGCCGCTCGAGCGGGAGCACCAGCTCTTCACGTTCCTGCGCTGACCCGCCGGGTCGTCCGCATGAGCGGGTGCTCTAGGTGCCGCTCGTGCGGACGACCCCCGCAGCGTGACTGCCGGTGAAGGACTCGGGGTGGGTGCCGAGCTCGAGCCGGGTGCGGCGGATGTGCATCGTCAGCACGTCTCGGGCTGTCGAGGCTCGTCGCGCCGCTCGACGCCTCGATCAGCAGCCGGTGCTCGGAGTTCGATGATCCACGACCGCGGCCCGCCCGGCCAGCCGCGATGAAGTCGCGCCGGTAGTGCTGGGTGGTGTCCCACAGCCGCTCGACCATCGGGGCGAGCTGCGGCGCCCGGTGGCCGCCGGTAGGTGGTCCAGTGGAGCTCGCGGTCGAGGACCAGGAACTCCTCGACGTCGTCGGTGGCCTCGATCGCGTCCTGGATCTCGCGCATCCGAGCGAGGTCGTCGTCGGTCGAGCCGCGGCAGGCTCGTCCCGCAGCAGCAGGGGCTCGATCCGCTCCCGGATCTGGTAGCTCAGGCCGAGGTCGTGCAGGGTCATCTCCGCGACCCAGGCGCCGGAGTTGGCGCGCAGGGCCACCAGCCCGCGCGACTCCAGGATCCGCAGCGCCTCGCGGACGGGGATCCGGCTCGCGCTCAGCTCGGCGGCCAGCTCCTCCTGCTTGATCCGGGCACCCGGAGCCAGCGCGCCGCCCAGGATCCGTCGCGGCGAGGACGTCGGCGATCCGCTGGCTGGCGACCGGGGATGCGGGGCTGGTGGGCATGCGGTCCTCCTGGCTCGCTGGGCGCGTCAGCTCGAAGGCGGACGGGTCGGTGGTCGAAGGCCTTGCCTCCGGGGTAGGAGACTAGCTCGAACTGCATCCCCCACGGGCTGAGGAAGTAGACCCAGCGCTGGCCCGCGCTCGGCGCCCGTGCTCGCCGTCGGGCTCCCCGAGCACGGTAGCCCGTTGGCGTGCAGCGCCGCCACCGCCGCGTCGAGGTCCTCGACGTAGATGGCCACGTGGTGCCCGCCGACGTCGCTGTTGCGCGGCGGCGTCGTCACCTGGTCCGGGGCGCGCGTACTGGAAGACCTCGAAGACCGCCTGACCGCCGAGGCGGTAGAAGTGCAGACGCTCCATCACCGTGGCGTCGTCGACGCCGAGATGCTCGCTCATCCAGTGTCCGGTCGTGCCTGGTACGGGCCCGAGCCGGTACAGGTACTCGCACCCCAGGACCCCGGTGAAGAACTCGTGGGCCTGCGGTCAGGTCCGGGACCGTGATCCCGATGTGGTCCACCCCGCGGACGCCGGGGATGCGTGTGACGGGCATCTCATCTCCTCCTTGCAATGGATCCATTAAGATCCTAGCTAGTAGCGTCATTCGCGCTCGACATGCCGTCCCAGCCTTCCGTCGTCAATGGATACATGGGTCTCGATTGCTGGAGGACCAGATGCCGAGCCACCACGACCTCGCGGCCGCCTCGCCGTGGGTGGAGCTGAGCACCGACGACGCGGACTGGGCCTCCGCCGATCCCGACGTCCTGCTCCAGCTGCTCGGGCAGGCCCAGTGGATCCGGTCGTTCGAGGAGTACGTCCTCGAGCTCGCCGGGCAGTCGCTGATCCACGGCCCCGCTCACTCGAGCGTCGGCCAGGAGGGTGGCGCGGTCGGTTCGGTGCTGCCGCTGCGCTCCGACGACTTCGTGAACGGGTCCCACCGCGGGCACCACCAGTTCCTGGCCAAGGCGTTCGGCCACGTGGTCGATCCCGAAGGCCGGCGACGCTGCCCGAGCTGACGCCGCGAGGTGCACGACGGTGCTGCGCCGTACCCTGAGCCGAGATCTGCGGCCTGGCCGACGGATTCTGCCGTGGTCGCGGTGGCTCCATGCACCTGCAGTGGCGCGAGGCCGGGGCGATGGGCACCAACGCCATCGTCGGTGGCGGCGTGCCCCAGGCAGCCGGGCTTCGCCTTCAACCAGCGGCATGCCGGCACCGATGCCGTGTCGGTGACCTACTTCGGTGACGGCGCGGTCAACATCGGGTCGGTGCTCGAGACCTTCAACCTCGCGGCCGCGTGGAAGCTGCCGGTCTGCTTCTTCATCGAGAACAACCAGTACGCCGTCTCCACCCCCGTCTCGAAGTCCACCGCCGAGCCGCGGCTCTCGGCCCGCGGGCTGGGCTTCAACATCCCCAGCTGGCGCGTGGACGGCATGGACGCCCTGGCTGTCCACGCCGCGATGAGCGAGGCGGTCGCGCACATGCGCGCCGGCAACGGCCCCACCATCGTCGAGGCGGACCTGTACCGCTTCTTCCACCAGAACGGCCCGTTCCCCGGTTCCGCCTTCGGCTACCGCGACAAGGCCGAGGAGAAGGCGTGGCGTGAGCGCGACCCGATCGCTCAGCTGCGCCGGCAGGTCGTCGCCCGCGAGCCTGCTGAGCCGAGGAGGAGATCGAGGCCTCGGTGGCCGAGGTGGACGCGGTGATGCAGGGGATCGGCGACACGCTCCTGGAGCCGGTCCCGGACGGCAAGCCCGACGAGCGCCGCATCATCGGCAACCTGTGGCCCGACACCAGCTTCGTCGACGTGGGCATTCGCGGAGACCTCTCCGAGCTCGAGGGCTCGCGCTACGAGGACATCGACACCTTCTCCGGCGAGCTCGCGGAGCGCAGGTTCATCGACCTGCGTCAGCGACGTCATGGCGCGCCGGATGGAGACCGACGACTCGGTCGTGGTGATGGGTGAGGACGTCGACGGTCTGAAGGGGGGCACCAACGGCGCCACCAAGAAGCCACTCGAGCTGTTCCCCGAGCGGGTCCTCGGCACCCCGATCAGCGAGAACGCCTTCGCCGGGCTCGGCGGCGGGATGGCGCTCGACGGCCGGTTCAAGCCGGTGGTCGAGTTCATGTACGCCGACTTCATGTGGGTCGCGGCCGACCAGCTCTTCAACCAGGTCGCGAAGGCCCGACACATGTTCGGCGGAGACAGCGCGGTCCCGTTCGTCCTGCGCCAGAAGCTCGCTGCCGGCACCGGCTACGGCTCCCAGCACTCGATGGACCCGGCCGGGGTCCTCGCCACCGCGCCCGGTCTGCGCGTCGTCGCCCCGTCGACGCCGTTCGACTACGTGGGGCTGATGAACACCGCCCTGGCCTGCGACGACCCGGTGGTGGTGCTCGAGCACGTGGACCTCTACACCGCCAGGGGGTCGGTCCCGTCGACGACCTGGACTACCTGATCCCGGTGGGCAAGGCAGCCGTGCGCCGCGAGGGCGACGGACCTGACCGTGATCTCGTACCTGAGCATGGTCGGGCACTGCCTCGAGGCGCTGGACCAGGTCCCCGAGGTGTCCGCGGACCTGATCGACCTGCGCTGGCTGGACCGCGCCTCGCTGGACTGGGAGACGATCGAGGCCAGCGTGAAGAAGACCAACCGCGTCCTGATCGTGGAGCAGGGTGCCATCGGCACCTCCTACGGCGGGTGGCTGGCCGACGAGATCCAGCGCCGCCTCTTCGACTGGCTCGACGCGCCCATCGAGCGGGTCACCGGCGCCGAGGCCTCGCCCAGCATCAGCAAGGTGCTCGAGCGGGCCGCCATCGCCAAGACCGACGAGGTCGTGGCCGCCCTGCGCGCCATCGCCGCCTCCTGACCCTGCACAGAGAACGAGGAACACGTCATGGCTGAGCTGCTGCTCGTGCCCGAGGTCGCCGCGGGCGCCACCGAAGTCGTCATCTCCGAGTGGCTGGTCGCACCCGGCCAGGAGTTCAAGGCCGGGGATCCGCTGGCGGTCATCGAGACCGAGAAGGCGGTCGTCGAGGTCGAGGCCGAGACCGACGCCACGTTGTTGAAGGCCCTGGTGGCCGGGGGGCCCCGGTCGACGTCGGATCGCCGATGGCGCTGCTGGGCACGCCCGAGGAGGTCGGGGCCGACCTGGAGGCCCTGCTCGCCGAGCTCGGCGTGGTCCGCGCATCGGCCGAGACGCCGGCGCCACCGCGACGCGAGGTGCCCGAGGCTGAGGCCGAGTCGCCCGCGCCGGGGCAGGACCCGGCTCCACAGCTCTCGGCTCGCGCCTCCGCGCCGCCACCGAGTCCGGTCCCGCCGCGGCGCCGACGGGCCGGCGGTTCATCAGCCCGATCGCCCGCAAGCGGTTGCGCGAAGCCGGCCTGAGCGCCGACAGCATCACCGGAACCGGACCGAACGGACGGATCGTGCGTCGTGACGTCGAGGCCGCGGTCGCCGCAGCGGCCCGCCGGCGACACGCGTCCGGCCCTGCGCGGCAACACCGACCCGGCGGACGCCGGCCCGGCAGCCGGCCGCTGCCGCCCGCGGCTGAGGTCGGTGCCTGGACCGAGATCCCGCACACCCGCCTGCGCCGGGCGGTCGCCAGCAGGCTGACCCAGAGCAAGCAGGACATCCCGCACTTCTACCTCAGGCGCAGCGCCGCGATCGACGAGCTCCTCGCGCTGCGAGCCCAGCTCAACGAGCACGCCCCGGTGAAGATCTCGGTCAACGACTTCATCATCCGCGCCGTCGCCGTCGCCCACCGCGAGGTGCCCGAGGCGAACGTCATCTGGACCGACGAGGCGATGCGGCAGTTCGAGACCGTCGACATCTCGGTCGCGATCGCCTCCGAGCGGGGCCTGGTCACTCCGGTGCTGCGCGGGGTCGAGTCAGCTCGTTGGGCGCCATCTCGGCGTCGGTGAAGGACCTTCGTCGACGCAGGCCAACGCCGGCCGCCTCCAGCAGAAGGACCTCGAGGGCGGGTCGATCAGCGTGACCAACCTGGGCATGTTCGGCGTCGAGGAGTTCTCCGCGATCATCAACCCGCCGCAGTCGGCCATCCTCGCGGTCGGCGCCGGAACGCCGACGCCCCGGTCGTGGTCGACGGCGCGGTCGCGGTCGCGCACGACGGTCAGCCTGGTGCTCTCCGTCGACCACCGCGCCATCGACGGGGCTCTCGCGGCCCGGTGGATGGCGG
>CAVSIM010000006.1:0-288974 GCA_963728055.1 uncultured delta proteobacterium
CTAAGACCCATTTTGAGATAAAGAACAACCGATCTTGCAGTTCCTGTTCGAATAGTCATTTCACCTGTTCCTGTGCATGCACAAGCGCCATACCGACTATCTGCATAACTTCCTGCACCGATGAGCGGGCTATCTCCAAGCCGGCCTGGATATTTCCATCCCCAACCGGAAGTGCTCGTACCGGCAGCAAGATTTCCATCCAAATCTTGCCCAATAAATATGGTAGTATCGTGTCCGATCTCAGGGTCTATTGCATGTTTGCATAGGGCAGCGAGCGGTACGTTTGGCCATTCGTTCTTTTGTGTATCATCTACTTCCGTTTCATACCATTTATCCCAAGCGGCTTTGCTCTCAGGGATAAGATTTTCAGATTGCTCCGCTCCAATTTCGCGAGCGAAACGGGCTGCCCCATGACCTACAAGGATCTCGTGGGGCAGGCATTCTTTTATCTGTCTTGCAACGCTCACTGGATGCAGAAATCCTTTAAGTGCACCCACAGACCCGGTGCGAAGAGTCGTACCATCCATGACTGAAGCGTCAAGTTCAACCTCCCCAATATGATTTGGCCAACCTCCCAGACCCACTGTCCGAACCGTTAAGCTAGCTTCAACAAGGCGAATACCCGCTTCAATTGCATCTAAACATGCATGACCTTCTGCTAACATTTGCGAGGTCAGACCTATACCGCATTCGACTTCGTTGTTTGTTACAAGTATCATTTGTTTGTTCCTCTAATCGAGCCGCCGACTGAATAACCATACTCCCCAAAAAATTGAGATCAATGATTGATTGAGGCGTGGACTCAACCCTTAATTAGCTTTGAATAGAATCCTTACTCTATCCAGATGTGATCAACTTCAAATCTATTATGAAAAACAATTGTGTAGCTTGAGGTAAAATTTCTCCAGGAAATTTTGGCATAACAGCAAGCACCTATAAAAGTAAAAAAACGGCAAAGTAAAACTGTTTCCTTTTCTGGGTCTAACAATGCCTATTCAAGCAGATTCTTAACTATTCTTCCGCCTGTCATCACCAGTACAACTTTTTCAATCCCGCGCTCGAATAGAGACAAGTCGTTCAGAGGATTCCCGTCAATAACAATGAGATCTGCAGCTTTTCCCGGTTCGATAGTTCCAATTTTTTCAGAAAGCCCCATCAGTTCCGCATTCGTTTTGGTAGCCGAAACAATGGTCTCCATTGGAGACATTACCTCTGCCTTTAAAGCGAACTCACGTCCTTTGAGAGCTTGCATTGGTCCTATGATATCGGAGCCAGATCCAATCTTGATCCCTTTTCTGAAGGCTATTTCTAAAGCCTGAATTCCCATCTGCCCAACCAGGCGCAGCTTGTCCAAGCTAAAATCGTCCAATCCGATCTCTTTGCCTTTTTTAAGAAAAACATCATATACAGTAAGTGTCGGTACTAAATAAGCACCATTTTCAGCCATTAATTGGGCAGTGGGTTCATCCAACATATTCCCGTGTTCAATGCTGCGTACCCCGGCAGCAAGGCAGTTCTGAATAGCCTTAGGCGAATAGGCATGCGCCATGACGTAGGTACCTGCCGCCTCAGCCACCTGAACGGCCGCCTTAAGTTCTTCAACTGTAAATTTGCAGTTTCCCGGTACGGCTCGGTCTGAAGGCTGCATGGCGATGACTTCGCCGTCAGCGAAGATTTTGATTTGGTCTGCACCGCGTCCTAAAGCCCGACGAGCAGCCCCAAGAACTTGGTTTGGGCCGTCACAGATTTCCGGGTAAATACCTAAACTGTTGCGAGACTGAGGTTGATCTTGTCCCAATCCCCATCCTGGGGTACTTCCCCCCGATTGCGTCAAGGGTGTGACACTTAACATGAGGCGAGGCCCTTTGATGAGTCGCTGGTCTATAGCTTCTCTAAAACTCCGGTCAAGTCCGGCAGCGTCTCGTACCGTAGTGTAACCCAGCATTAGATCGGTTTCCAGATTGCGGGCTGCACGGATTACATACACTGCCGGTGACAATAAAGTAGTTTGACTTGTTCGCATTTCGATGTTTCCAGGATGAACATGGGCGTCAATCAACCCTGGCAGGAGGGTTTTTCCATAAAGGTCGATAACCCGACAACCATCCCTGCGAGCGCGCCCCGTTTCAATGGACTGGATGATTCCATTAGCCACAGTTACCTGTGCATCTGGTAAAGGATCACCTCCTTTCCCGTCGATCATCATTGCATTTTCGATTACTATCTTTTCAGACATTTTTTCCTCATTTATTAGCGGTTTCTACTGATTTTTGGATTCAATTCTTCTCTCAACCAATCCGCAAAGAGATTTATCCCGACCACAAGCAGGACCAGCACCATTCCGGGAAATAAAACCATCCACCACATTCCCGCATAGACGAAGTTCTTGCCTATAGAAATCATCATACCGAGGGAAGGTTCAGTCAAAGGAACCCCCACACCAAGGAAACTCAAGGTGGCTTCGATCATAATCACCACCGCCAAGTCGACAGCCATCACTACAAAAACCGGTCCTAAGGCGTTTGGCATCAGATGCTTCAGCAATATACGTAGGTCTTTTGCACCTAATGCCTTTTCAGCCATAATATAGGCTTCCTGTTTGCATTCAAGCACACTGCCACGCATCGTACGTGCATAGCGAACCCAATCGACTACTGATATTGCCAGAATAACGACCATAATCCCTCTTTGTTTAAGAAGGCCGAGCATTAGAAAGGCGACGAGCGTTGTTGAAAACGAAAACAACGTGTCGGCCAGACGCATAATGAGAGTGCCGACGGGCCCTTCGTAGTATCCAGATATCAACCCCATAAAAACACCGAAAATACCCGCAAAAAGAACCACTCCGAAACCGACTATCAGAGAGGTCCGACACCCGTATAGCATTGTGCTGAGGATGTCGCGGCCCAGGTCATCTGTTCCGAGAAGAAACGGCATTTGACCATCAGCGTGCCAGATTGGCGGAATCAGGGACTGACCAATGGTCACCTTTTCCAGGTCATATGGGTTCTGAGGAGCAATCAGGGGCGCCAGAAAAGCCGCCAAAATAAAAACGACCAACAGCACACTTCCGAGAATCGCCGATGGGTCGTTAAGATAACTCGAAAGCATTCGTGATTTTACGTGGAGTTTAATCATAGCGGATTCTTGGGTTAAGGTATGCATAAAGTATATCCACGAAAATATTGATCGATAGAATGATCACGGATGCCAACATGATATAAGTTACAACAATCGGCTGATCTGACTCATAGATGGAAGTCAGTAGCAGATTTCCCATACCTGGCCATTGAAAAATAGTTTCAGTCACAATGGCAAAAACGAGTAACTCGCCTAGCATAAGACCTGACATAGTAACCACCGGAATAAGTGCATTCCTCAACGCGTGCTTAAAGATGATCCGGGTGGAAGAAAGGCCCTTGGCCAAGGCTGTTTTGATGTAATCTTCGTTTAGGATCTCTCGCATACCAGCTCGGGTAAGACGGAGAAGAACGGCCAGTTGGTAACTCACCAGGGTCATTGTTGGCAAGACGAGGTGTTTGAGTCCACTGAGCGACAGAAAATTGGTCTGCCAGGAACCTATATTTACGGTTTCACCTCTGCCGAATGGGGGTAAAATCCCCAAGTAAACGGCAAAAAACATAATCAGAAGAGTCCCCAATAGAAAGGTTGGAGTGGAGATCCCTCCCAACGAAAGAGCCATAATAATACGATTACCGAGCGCATTGGGTTTCAGCGAAACCATCACTCCAAGAGAGATGCCTACTATCAAGGCGGTTATTACAGCCGATAAGGCTAACTCTGTAGTAGCTGGGAGTCTTTCCAGGATTAATCCTAAAGCGGGAACGCCGGATACGTATGACTTGCCAAAATCACCTCTTGCCGCATGAGAAAGGAAACGGAAATATTGAACATACAAAGGTTTATCTAAACCTAATGCTACCCGCGTCGCCTGGATCTGTTCCGGTGTCGCATCGCGACCGGCCATGGTTGCAGACGGATCTCCAGTGAAACTGAAAATTACAAAACAGATAAAAGTAACGCTCAACATTACAAAAAAGCCCTGGAAAAGGCGGCGGGCGATATAGGTGGCCATATTCTTTCCTGATGGAGGGGGTTAAAACCCCCTCCGAATTTACTTAGGATCAATCAATGGAAATTTCTCTATATACTAGCCAACGATCCGGCCTTGGTGAGAAATCGATATTTTTGTTTTTCTGAACAGCATAAATGTCCATTTGGTAGTGCAACGGGATTACTGGAATTTTTTCCTTCACCAACTGATTGGCTTTTTGCAATAGAATATCGCGCTCTTTCAGATCTACGATTGTAGCCGCTTTATCGATGATTGCATCAATCTCCGAATCGCTAAAACGGGCTCCATTCCATCCGCCGCTTCCTTTTTCACTGTCATAGGTTTGTATATTGGTCATCAGGCATCGTGCAGTATCATAAGCCCCATCCAGCCAACCAAGTAAATAAAAATTATGGGTTTTTCCACCACTGACTTCAGGGAAAAAAATCGATTTGGGTTTGACATCTAATTTGGCTTTGATCCCTACTTTGTTTAGATACTGTACCGCGGCTTCGGCAATCTTAGAATCCTGCGTGTAACGGTCATTGGGACCCGCTAATGTGATTTCAAACCCATCGGGGTAACCCGCTTCAACCAAAAGTTTTTTTGCCTGCTCAGGATTGTAAGGATAACGTTTTAAATTTGGATTGTACCCTACACAGGCAGGATCAGGCAGTTGTGCCGTCGGTGTTGCAAGACCTCGCATGACCTTATCAATAATTTCATCTTCATTTATCGCCATGTACATTGCTTTTCTTACCCGAACATCGGCCAGTGGGGTACCAGCTTTGTTGCCCATGGCAAGATAGATCGCCCGGCGCGAAGGACGTGTCATAACATCCACATTAGGGTTCTTTTTCAGCTTCTCAAACAACTCAACCGGGACACTGGAAACAAGATCAACCGAACCGGATACCAATGAGGCAAAGCGGGTAGAGGATTCACTGATGGGTCGCAGTTCCACCGTTTTGATCTTAGGTGCTCCACCCCAGTAATCTTCGTTTGCCTTAAATTTTAAGTGGGAACCCTTGACCCACTCCACTAACTTGTATGCACCGGTTCCGATCGGATTCTGTCCAAGATCACCGGAATCCCGATTTTCTGTTGATTCCTTGTCCATTATGAAGATTTGATGCAAGTTGTTTGCGAACCACGGTGTCGGAGACTTCGTTTTTACTACCACCGTAAAGTCATCAGGAGTATCTATGGATGCAATCCCCTTTCCAGTTGGAAGCCATTTGGAGATGCTGGGATCAGCCAAACGTTCAAGGCTAAATTTGACATCCTCTGCGGTAAATGGGTTACCATTGTGGAATTTAACACCCTTGCGTAAATAAAAAACCCAGGTATCCAGATCCTTCCTTTCAAACCGTTCCGCAAGTGCCGGCACCAGCAAACCGTCTTTTCCTGTCCGTGCCAGCAAACCGTCAAAAAGGTTGGTCATTACCGATGAATTGGCGTCGGTATTTGCGGCATGCGGGTCCATTGTCATCGGCGGTGAATCGTCGGCCAGAATCAGCGTTGTGGCTGCTGGTGCCGGATTGATAGAACACAATACAAAGACGAGAGTAAAAAGCAGTGTTGTTAACCAGTTTTGTTTCATCATAAATACCTCCTTAAAGTTAAATGTTATGCTCCTGGACTTCACCTAATTTAGTAGTTCCAATTTCGATCAATAAAGATGGCAAAATACCAAATGTCCATCTCCAATATCCTTCACAAAGGGTTCTTGATTATCGCAACCAAAGGTTCTGCGGAGGCAACGCGTATGAAAACGGCACCCGTTGGGCGGATTTATCGGACTCGGCACATCCCCTTGGAGAATCGTATGTCGTTTTGCAACATCTGGATCTGGAACTGGAACGGCAGATAAAAGTGCCTGTGTGTAAGGGTGAGCAGGATTTCGGTAAATGTTCGTATGTGTACCTATTTCGACGATCTTACCTAGATACATAACAGCAACCCAATCTGCTATATGCTCGACCACGGCTAAATCATGTGCAATTATGATTAAGGATAGCCCCAGATCTTTTTGGAGGCTTATCAAAAGGTTGATGATTTGGGCCTGTATGGATACATCAAGGGCGCTCACCGGTTCATCACCAATAATTAATTGTGGATCAAGCGCCAATGCGCGGGCAATTCCAATGCGCTGCCTCTGGCCTCCCGAAAATTCGTGCGGGTATCGACGCCCCTGCTCATCAGAGAGTCCTACTTTTTCAAGAAGATAAGCAATCCGGGCCAGTCTTTTTTTGCCAGTATATTGGTTATGAATATCGAGAGCATCATTAAGTATGCCATGTACGGTTAAGCGGGGATTTAACGAGGAATACGGGTCTTGAAAAATGATTTGCATTTCACGCCGCAAGCTCCTCAACCGGGCGCCCTTGATTGTTGAAAGGTCCTGCCCTTTGAATATGACTTTGCCCGATGTGGGTTGAACTAGCTTAAGTATTGCAAGACCAGTAGTTGTTTTACCGCAACCGGATTCTCCGACAAGACATAGTGTTTTACCTTGCTCCAAAGTGAAAGACACGCCGTCCACCGCGTATACATATCCAGCTGTTTTAGAGAAAAAACCTTTTTTAATTGGAAAATGAACCTTTAGATCGGTAACTTTAAGAATTTCCATAGTTATCGGTTCCTAAACAGAGCTATGGGAAAAAAGCCAGCAACGAACCTGATGCCCATGAGTCAATGCCGTCAGTGCAGGTTCTTTTCGCTGGCAGATTTTTAAACTTGCAGTGCATCGCGGGAAAAAACTGCACCCTTTTGGCAAATCATGCAGGCTGGGAACGACACCTGGGATCTCGTATAGATCCGTTCGCTCATTAGAACTCCGGCGTCCGAGTTGCGGGATGGCTTTTAACAGTCCTTTTGTATAGGGATGGGCAGTCTCTTTGAAAATCTCTTGGGTTGTGCCTTCCTCAACAATTTTTCCTGCATACATGACCACAACTCGGTGGGCAATTTCAGCAACAACACCCAAATCATGGGTGATAATGATGACAGAGGTGCCGAGATCCTCTTTTAATTGAATCATCAGATCCAGGATTTGTGACTGTATTGTTACATCCAGCGCCGTTGTGGGTTCATCAGCAATGAGAACTTCGGGTTCCAAAGCGAGCGCCATGGCAATCATCACACGTTGCCGCATTCCACCGGAAAGTTGATGCGGAAAATCCGATATTCTTTTATGCGGAGAAGGGATTTGAACCATATTCAGCATATCAACGGCACGGTCAAGGGCATTTTTATGGCTGATCTTCTCATGAACATAAAACATCTCTGCTATTTGGTCTCCGACTGTAAAAACCGGATTTAAGGCAGTCATTGGTTCCTGAAAAATCATTGAGATACGTTTGCCGCGGATCTTCTGCATCTCTTTATCAGAGAAATTTAAAAGGTCTTGCTCACGGAAAAGGATATCTCCGGCAACAATCTTCCCTGGGGGGGTGGGAATAAGACGCATGATCGACTGGGCGGTTATGCTTTTGCCGCATCCGCTTTCTCCAACGATGCCGATGGTTTCTTGCGACCAAAGGTTGAAGGAAACATCGTCAACAGCTTTGATTATACCTTCGAATGTGAAGAAATAGGTTTTGAGGCCGGATACCTTGATTAAATCCTGGGTGTGGCGGTTCATAGTGATAGTCTGGTTGAAGTTAGATTTTTTATCTAATGATTATGGACCCAATCAGAACAGTATCCAAGGAGTTCTTTCCGCTATTTCCCTTTAGTTAGTGTCCATCCATAAATGGTCTTTTTCCCGCTGAACTGCCGGTCGCAGCGGGTTTCCGGCTGCGGCGTACATAAAGTACGCCTCGCCGCAAACCCTTGTGCGGCCTTGTCCTGCGAAAAAAATCCACATTTATGAATTGGACCCTGAGAAGTGCCTAAAAAGATTCGCGGATGGGCACTAGTTAATATCTTCATGATCAAATTTTAAGAAAAAAATATTAATCTATAACCCAATAAAAAGGTCACGCAATAAAATTCGTTATGATTTCTATTTGTTGAGCGATTTCTGACTCAGATAAGTCCGCTCTGCAAAGGTACGATTATCATCTAAGTAAAAAGATTCACCTATTTTTGGGTTATAGGCCCGAAAAATCATGATCTCTGTTGAAGCTCCCTCCGATGTCTGAAATTACTTTTGGGATTCATTCTCGATTCTACATGATGGCCGCATAAAAGATCGAAATTTCAGCGTAAGTGATCTATAACAATCTGTTTTCAAAAGAAAATAATTAAACTCCCTATTTTTTTATTTTATGATATATACGTAACATCATTTAAATATATATGTAAATAATTTTCTTATATACACAAATTAAAATTTACATAACATACTGTAATATTGCTAATAAAATATTTATACGATTGTATTTTAGGAGAAAGCATTTTAATATCTATTAAAATAGATTTGTAACTTTAATGATGCTATATGAACTAATTCATCCATTAAGATCCCAATAAGCAGCATGGTTTAAAATATATACGAGAAGTCGATGACTGCACATGAATGCGGATTAATCCAAAAAATATGTTTAATAGGTGTGTTAAATCCGCGTTAGAAAAATCACCGAGAAAATGTTATAATTTCGAAATGTAATTTTGATAAAAGTTATTTGCTGATATCAATATTTTAAAATCTATTAACCCTACAACGTTAGTTGCCGTTCTTTGACAATTTCTCTCAAGCGCCTTTTTCTGTGAGAAAGATAGGCGCGATGATTTCTCGTCTGGACCCCAAGGATATGGTGGATCAAGGTATCTATGGTTTGTCTTTTCATTGGTAAAAGCACCATGAGCAAGACTCTAAGCTGCGACAGCGTAATAGACGGTGCTTTTTTTTTCCAACCTGATCTTCAGGTGCCAGAGAAAAAAATGTGCCAGCATGCACGTTAGTATGTGGTGATGCCAGCCGGTAAACTTTCGCACCTCGTAATGATCCATGCCAAGGTCGGTTTTGGTCTCCTCGAAACATTGCTCAATCGCCCAGCGCAAACCACTGAGCCACACAAGGGTCTTCAGCCGTGTGCTCGATGATGCGTTGCTGATAAAGTAGCTGTACCGGGGATCATCTCCAAGCGTTCGTCGGATCAACAGCCACACGGTCTTCTGGGGAAGCCCGGCATCCGAGAGAATAACCCGCCTTCGGGTAAATTCGTAAACAATCGGCCCCTTGGTGCCTTCGGACACCGTGCGGCGGTACCAGAAATAGTCGTTGATATTATGAGCCAATTCTTCCACGGCCAGAGGCTTGCTCTCTGAATCGAACAGGATGGTTTTCGTTTTGATCTGCCCACCCCAACGATAGGTTTTTGGTATGGTCATCGGACGCTTGAGCCAGCACAGCGTGTTTTTGGGTACCTGGACGAGATAAGTTTTATCCGGCAAGGCTTCAACCGCCGAAATAAAATCAGGGCTTGTGCCGTACACCGAATCGGCCAGCACATATTTAAACGGCAGCACCTTTTCTGAGCTGATGGTGCCGAGCATCTGCACTGCCAATTCGGGCTTGGTTTGGAATACGGTGTCTGCGGGCAGCTTGCATTTTTGCCGACGGTCATAGTAATCGTCTTCGAACCAGTCTTCCGGGATGAACAGCCGCTTGTCTACCAGGGCGTATCCATTTCCAGAAACGTAGGCGGCGAAAACGCCGACCTGGCAATTATCGACTTTTCCGATGGTTCCGCAGTACTGTCTGGCAACACCGATTGAGTCTTGACCCTTTTTTACGAAGCCGCTTTCATCGAAGACCAACGCCCCATCAGGGCTGCCAAGATCTTCGTTCACAGAGCTACGATACTTATGTATCATATTTTCTTCGTCCCAGGGCGCATCGCTGACAAAACGCTGCAGGGCTCGGACATTGCCGTCTACGACCGCCAAGGCGATAGGTTCAATGGATTTGCGTTCTAAATCGCTGAACTGACCGGCCATGTACTTGAAAAAATGTTCTCTCGACTCGCTGCGTTGGAAACAATCGGCAAATTGTTCGTGGAACCCGCTTAGTTCATTCATGAATTCCTTGATATCGCCTTTAGCAAGGTCAAACTTGGGAACGGCGTAAAGGTATTCGTCACTGCGGATTGTCGGTAGCATGGTCGGCCTCCTTATTTTTAAGGGTTGTTGCGTAGTCTGCCAGACCATGCGGCTGATGTAAAGGTCAAATCATATTAAGTGTCGTTGTAGGGTTAAAATAATCTATAATTTTTCAGTAAAATCCGGTTAAAGAATTGCATGAAAATAAATTAAAAATCAGTATGTTAAACTCATTTTTTGCTTGACATAGGGTTGTCAATGTGGGCGATGTTTTTGTATATCCTATTATATCAGGATGTTATGCATGCCGCACACATTCGACCCTTTCCCAAAGCCCAATGTCCTGGAGTTTTTCTCCTTTTTTCAACCAGCGATTGAGGCAACGTCACGGATGCCAGCTCTTGATTCCAAAGGAAACCGACCCTTGCAGATCACTTTTGAGGAACATCTGCGGGCGCTGGTTTACTTTCATCTTGAAGAACACCATTCCGCTCAACATCTACTGCAAGTGCTTGAAGAAGATGATTTTGCCCGCAGTGCCATCGCACCGGAAAACGGAATCAAAAAGAGCAGCTTCTCAGAGGCCACCAACAGCCGAGGGCTTGAACAGTTCATGTATGTCTATCAAAACCTGCAAGCCCAGGCGTCTGCGATCTCACCCAAACAAAAATCCCGAAATTGGTGATCTGGTGGGTATCGATGGTTCCCTAATCGATGCGACCTTATCCATGCACTGGGCCGACTACCGCGAAAAGTCCAAGAAAGCCAAAGTACATGTCGGTTTTGACCTGAACCGGGCCATTCCAAGAAAGATTTATCTTACCAATGGCAACGGCGCAGAAAGACCTTTCATCAACTTAATCCTATCCGAGGGTCAAACCGGCGTGATGGATCGGGGTTACCAAAGCCATAAACGTTTTGACCAATGGCAGCAGGATGAAAAACTGTTCATGTGCCGGATTAAAGCCAGCACCAAAAAAACGATCATTAAGCAAAACCCCATTGATCCTGATAGCATCGTCTTTTTTGATGCCATCGTTGTTCTATGCACCACAGAAATCAATAAAACCCAAAGGCAGTTGCGCCTGGTTGGTTACGAAGTGGATCGCGTTAAATACTGGATCGCCACGAATCGTTACGATTTAACCGCAGAGCAAATCGCTACTGCGTACAAGCTTCGTTGGGACATCGAAAACTTTTTCGCTTGGTGGAAAAGGCATCTGAAGGTGTATCATCTAATCGCCAGAAGTGAGAATGGCTTGATAGTGCAAATTCTTTCAGGTCTGATCACCTATTTGTTGCTGGCGATATATTGTCATCGGCAATTTAATGAGCGCGTTTCTATCAAAAGAGTCCGCCAATTGCGTATAAAAATCCAAAATGAATTACGCGCTGGTGTTTTCTGCAAACCACCTGATTCAAATTTGAAAGAACTAGAAATACAAAGCGTTAATGCAAGTACTTAACCGGATTTTACTGTAATTAGGATATTGTACTTGCGAATCAATAATAATGAAATGGGGATAGGATGAAATCGAGCAAGCAATTAAAAGGAGAGTATATTCGGATGCTTCTGGATCAAACTCCAGTTTCCCGTAACCAGATTGCAACAGTCTCAGGCCTTTCAAATCAATACATTCTTGAATTGGAAAAAGGGGGCATTGATAACGTTGGCCGCGAAAAACTTATTTCTTTTGCCATCGCGATCAATCTGAGTCTGAAAGAGATCGATAAGATGATGAAACTTTTCGATCAACCAACTCTGAATGAGGAAGACACCCCTGTTTTTATTGCAGCGTCAGCACGTTCTAAAGTATCAGCGGCCCTCCACCCAATTCAAGATAGCTTTAATTTCGATTTGGCAATTCTATCGTTGGAACTTACGCCCGGAGAACACATTATCGTTAGCCCACGTCCGATTTCCTGTATTCGGGCCAAAGGGCACCGGGCCTATACTGAAAAATCATTAGTCCAATCCCACCATTTATATGAAGGTCTTGTAGAGGCAATAAACAGTGAAAGACGGCGATTGCTCCAACAGAATCTTGCAAATCAAAAGTTTAAACAATATTCATGTATTCAATGTTTGACCGATTATGTAAGGCAATGTGAAGACCCGCTTGAAAGAGATTGGCGGGTTCGTCATATCAGAAATACCATTGAGATGGTCGACAATTATGATAATTTTGAATTTATTCTAACCCAGGAATGTCCCAGTTTCCTTTTTGTTCTGAAGTTGAATTCGGAGAACTCAAATTTATCTGACAGGCTCATAATCACAGTGGTACCACCACACAGATTCCAATTCCGGCCTTCCGGTCTCTTAGCCGGTTTTAGCACAAATAATAAAGCTGTGTTTTCGAATTTCATAAAAGAACTGGAGTTCATAAATGCCACTGCAATTGATCGATTTCGCGATCGAAAATATTTGATCACATTTTTGGAAGGATTGAAATAAAGGCCGATCCGATTGGAATCTGAACAACCTACGGTTCTTTCGAGAAATGAATACCGTCGAATGCAATATTGAACGCGTGTCAATTTAAATTCCAAACTGCTCCAGCAAAACCATTTTAAGTGCATCTTACATCAACTACGGGTGTAATGCCACTATGACACCCAAACAGACTGGCTTGGTGCCGACGGAATATCGGAAAAAGTTTCAACGTGTGACAGCCTAATAGTGCTCAAAACAAATGAATTCGAAACCGATTGTTCATGCTTATGACATTACCAATCTGAGATCTTATGGGCAGGTGTTTTTTAACAACATTGTACTTCTTATGTGAGAGGAAAAGTGGCATTCCGCAGTACATGATAGATTACAAAAGCCGAATCTATCAAGCGTACCCGGTATTGCAGTTAGCTTGCCAATAGTTGTACAGTACAACTTATCGTATTAATACATATACGGTTTGCGTATCACAATGGTTCAGGACATTTTTAAACCTGTTTTAGATAGCAGCAGGCACCCGTTCACCCAAGCGTTTGATACGTTTGAGCTGTGATTAACGGCGTTTAACCGGCATACCGCTTGCGGCACGTTAGCATTGAAGTGCGTTAAGCTAGGATTCCTCCTTTTCCGCAAGCCAAGACTGTTTACTCGTTGAATAAAGACGGTAACTCTTTCACGCTGGAGATAATCTTGCTATGGGGGCAAGATTTGAGTTGGGTTTCGGAATGAGCCCCCGATAACACGCCAATGCACCAATGCTTGCCGGCGTTATAAGCAGCCTGCAGGTCGGAAACTGTATCGCCTATAGCCCTACAACGACACTTAATATGATTTGACCTTTACATCAGCCGCATGGTCTGGCAGACTACGCAACAACCCTTAAAAATAAGGAGGCCGACCATGCTACCGACAATCCGCAGTGACGAATACCTTTACGCCGTTCCCAAGTTTGACCTTGCTAAAGGCGATATCAAGGAATTCATGAATGAACTAAGCGGGTTCCACGAACAATTTGCCGATTGTTTCCAACGCAGCGAGTCGAGAGAACATTTTTTCAAGTACATGGCCGGTCAGTTCAGCGATTTAGAACGCAAATCCATTGAACCTATCGCCTTGGCGGTCGTAGACGGCAATGTCCGAGCCCTGCAGCGTTTTGTCAGCGATGCGCCCTGGGACGAAGAAAATATGATACATAAGTATCGTAGCTCTGTGAACGAAGATCTTGGCAGCCCTGATGGGGCGTTGGTCTTCGATGAAAGCGGCTTCGTAAAAAAGGGTCAAGACTCAATCGGTGTTGCCAGACAGTACTGCGGAACCATCGGAAAAGTCGATAATTGCCAGGTCGGCGTTTTCGCCGCCTACGTTTCTGGAAATGGATACGCCCTGGTAGACAAGCGGCTGTTCATCCCGGAAGACTGGTTCGAAGACGATTACTATGACCGTCGGCAAAAATGCAAGCTGCCCGCAGACACCGTATTCCAAACCAAGCCCGAATTGGCAGTGCAGATGCTCGGCACCATCAGCTCAGAAAAGGTGCTGCCGTTTAAATATGTGCTGGCCGATTCGGTGTACGGCACAAGCCCTGATTTTATTTCGGCGGTTGAAGCCTTGCCGGATAAAACTTATCTCGTCCAGGTACCCAAAAACACGCTGTGCTGGCTCAAGCGTCCGATGACCATACCAAAAACCTATCGTTGGGGTGGGCAGATCAAAACGAAAACCATCCTGTTCGATTCAGAGAGCAAGCCTCTGGCCGTGGAAGAATTGGCTCATAATATCAACGACTATTTCTGGTACCGCCGCACGGTGTCCGAAGGCACCAAGGGGCCGATTGTTTACGAATTTACCCGAAGGCGGGTTATTCTCTCGGATGCCGGGCTTCCCCAGAAGACCGTGTGGCTGTTGATCCGACGAACGCTTGGAGATGATCCCCGGTACAGCTACTTTATCAGCAACGCATCATCGAGCACACGGCTGAAGACCCTTGTGTGGCTCAGTGGTTTGCGCTGGGCGATTGAGCAATGTTTCGAGGAGACCAAAACCGACCTTGGCATGGATCATTACGAGGTGCGAAAGTTTACCGGCTGGCATCACCACATACTAACGTGCATGCTGGCACATTTTTTTCTCTGGCACCTGAAGATCAGGTTGGAAAAAAAAAGCACCGTCTATTACGCTGTCGCAGCTTAGAGTCTTGCTCATGGTGCTTTTACCAATGAAAAGACAAACCATAGATACCTTGATCCACCATATCCTTGGGGTCCAGACGAGAAATCATCGCGCCTATCTTTCTCACAGAAAAAGGCGCTTGAGAGAAATTGTCAAAGAACGGCAACTAACGTTGTAGGGATAGCTGCAACACGATGAACGCATTCGCAGCTCGTCCATTCCATTGCGCGAAACACCAGGTACCCCGGCGCCGATAAAAAGGGACCCACTTTTGCCCAGCAAAAGGGGGCCAGGGATTGCGCAGTAGTTTGGAAGGTAAAAGAGCGTGGCAGCGTTGGTTGGAAAGGGCGTTAGACGAAGAAAAGACATTGGCGCTACTACTTTTTTTCAGGCGCCGGTGTTCGCAGAGAAGGTCCATCGATGTGGATGGTCACGCACTGGTGGTTGAGCCGGTCGAGCAGGGCGTCGACCATGGGTTTGGCGGTAAACAGGTCGTACCAGTTGTCGTAAGGCAGGTTGGTGGTGATCATGGTGGCCTTTTTCAGGTAGCGTTCGCCCATGAGTTTGAAAAATGCGTTGGCCTGTTCGGGTTTGAGGGTCAGGTAGCCCAGCTCGTCAATCAGCAACAGGTCATAGCGGCACAAGGAGTTGATCAGGCGGTTGGTGGAGCGGTCGGCCAAGGAGCTGTAAAGCTCGTCGATCAGGGTCTGCGCACTGAAGAAGCGGCCGCGATAGCCGGCGATCAGGGCTTTTCTGAGCAGTCCGATGGCCAGACCGGTTTTGCCGGTGCCCGGCTCGCCGATAAAGACGACGTTACGGGCGTTTTCGACAAAGTCGAGCTGGGCAAGGTCCATGATCTGTTTTTTGTTGACGGCAGGCTGGTTTTTGAAGGGGAAGCTTTCAAGGGTCCAGTCAAAAGGGAGCTTGGCCTGCTGGAGGCGGTAGAGCATGCTGCGCTGCTGGCGATGGGCCTGTTCTGCGGCCAGCAGGCGGTAAAGGCTTTCGGTAAGGGCGCAGCCGGTTTTCTGGGCCAGCGCCAGTTCTTCATCCAGAGCATTTTTGAAGCCGCCCAGGCGCAGCCTCTCGAGCAAGGCTTCTATTTTGTCAATTGTCGGTGTCATGGCTGTTTAAGGTTGAAAAAGTCGCCGGCAACGCACGACAGGATCATTTTCTCCAGGCGCTTGAGGTCGTAGACGCCGTATGTCACGGCAAGGGCAATGGCCTGGTCGAAGGCATCACGGGGGTAGTCGCGCTTGATGGCCAGCAGGCGCTGGAGCCGGCGGGTGGCCGCGCCGCAGTGCCGGTCGGCCAGGGTGGCGACATAGGCGTCCAGGTCCTGGCTGTAGCCGCGCAGTTGCCGCATCAGGGGGGCGGTGCGCTGAGCGGTTTTGCGGGCTGCGGGCTGTTGGTGGTGACCGGTCAGGGTGCTTTTGGCATCGCGCTGGTCGATGAGGCGTTGATGGGTGGCCACGGGGCGCTGTTTGTGCAGGATGCTAACCTGGTAGAGGCTTTTTTGCACCTCGACGGGTTTGCCGCACAGCCGCTCGGGGACGCTGTAGCGGTTGGTGTCCACGGTGACATAACCGTACATGTCCACCGTGCGGGCAAGCGTCATGAAGACCGGCGGCCTGACGGCCGGCAGGGGCTTCAAAAAGGGCCGTTCGCTCTGGTAGGCCTGCCGGGGGGTCATGCCCAGGGCGCGCTTGATCTTGTTGTTGGCCACACGGTCGCACCAAAGACGCGCGGCGGCATTGAGCTGCTGCCAGCTGGCGAAGTCTTTTGCGGGCAGGAAGCTGTTTTCGATGTAGTGGAAGTTTCTTTCCACCAGGGCGCTTCTGTCGGCATGTCCGATGGCGTGGGCGACAAAGCGCATGCCGTAGATGGCCGCAAAGGCCTCCATCTCGGGGGCAATGAGGGCATCGGGACCGCTGCCGGCGGCCACCAGCACGCTGGTGTTGTCGATGACGCAGATGGCGGGCACGCCGTCGAAGTAGTCAAGGGCCTCGGCCAAAAAGAGCTTGGCTTCAAAGCGCGTAAAGCGCGGGTAGTACTGGAAGAAGAGCAGGCGGCAGTTGGCCAGCACCATTGCGGCGCACTGGCCCTTTAGCCGTTTGCCGGCGATCTGGACCCAGTGCGCGGAGGTGTCGTGCTGGGCTTCGCGTCCGGGCGCATAGGTGAAGGTGCCGCTGCGCCGGACTTTTTCCGGGCGCAGGTTCAGCGAGCGCACCAGATGGGTGAGGCTGGTATAGGGGATGTGCCGGCCGTGTTGATCGGCCAGTTCGTTTTGGATGAGCACGCAGTTGCCGGCAAAGCGCCGATACAGCTCGCAGATAAGCGGCGCAAGGACTTCATAGCGGCTTTGCCGGTTCAGGGTCTCGGGCGCACGGCCGGCCAGGATGCGCCGGATGGTCTTTCGCGACATTTTCATCAGCCCGCTGATCTGCCGGATGCTCTGTCCGGCCTGGTGCATGGCGATCACGGTCTGGCGGTCGATTGGTTTTCTCATTGCAAAGTCTCCCGATGGTGCGCTGCAAGCGCTCGAAGCAGTCTTTGGCGTCGGTAAAGGCCGTCGTCAGGCGGCGCCGGCAAAGGGTGCCTTGCCGGGGATAAAACACCTTGCGGGCTGTTTTCTGCAATCGGGCAAGGATATTGACCGCGATGCACAGCTCGTGCAGCCATTGCTCCTCGGGGCCGTCGGCGAGCCTGTGTTGATCTTCGGCCTGGCGGGCAGCCAGTGATTTGAAGAAAAGCACGGGATCGGCGGCCATCTTTTCGCGCAAAGCGCGATTAGCCTTGCGGTAGTGCTGCCAGAAGCCGTGCAGTTGGCGGCTGGTCAGCGGCTCTTTGGCAAGCGCGTCGACCAGCGCCCGGGCATGGGCACCGTTGGCGCGCGCCAAGGGTGCCACCACCCGGCTGGCACTCCAGCTCGACAGCAGCCCGGCGCGCACGGCCTCAATCGCGGCTTGCGGCAGCTCTGCGATGAGCGCAAGCCGCCGGGTGATCCAGCTCGGATGCCGGCCCATTTGCGCGGCAATCCGGTTTTGGCTCAGCCCGTGGGTGCTCTTTAGCTCGCGCAGCACGGCGGCTTGCTCGAAGACGTCGAACTGGCGGGCACCGTCTGTGGCCAGCAGCCGGCACAGGGCTTCGGGCTCAGACTGCGGCCAGACCTGGGCCTGCAGGGTATCTATGCCGGCCCGGCGGGCGGCCTCGACACGCTGGTAGCCGTCAATGAGCACAAAACCCGAGGACTCGGCGGGGACCACCACGATGGGCAGAAGCTGCCCGCAACGCAGCAGCGAGTCGGCCAGAGTCAGGATTTGCCGCGACCGCCGGATGCGGGTATGGGCGTATGAAAGCTCTATCTGGGCGATCTCCACAGCGCTTATGGTGATGGTCGTGGACATAGACCGCTGGTAACAGATTGGCCGGGCAAAGGCTCACGAGTGATCTCTTTGCAAGAGGGACGTTTGGCCACAAAATCGTTGTAACCGACCGGTATCAATTGAAATATGCGCCTTGACGCGTAACTCTTTGCAAGATCATCGGAGCGTGCCGGCAACAGCTCGTAATAAACCGTAATTGCTTCGGATTTTTCCGGGTACGCGTCGCTCTTTGCAAGAAGCGCCCCGCTTTCGGCCGCGGCCTTAAGCTCGCTTTTGAGCCGGTCGCGCCCCTTTTGCAGGCTCCGGTTGCGCACGACATATTCCGGGTGCGCTTGCCGGTACTGGCGCCAGTAGTCCGGATGTTTTTCCATCCAGCGCTTCTGGCTGTCGGCCTGGTTGCAGCGATAGTCTGGATCGCTTCGCAAGCGCGCCTGCCGCCAGAGCCGGCGGCGCTTGTCCTGGCATTTTTTTCGATGGCAGTATCGCTGATGCGGATTCTGGGGGCGCGGCCTGAACCGGCGGCCGCAACACTTGCAGCGGCAATTCACTGGAACCTCCCTGGCTGTGCGTCAATCGAAACGCTCCAGTATACCGCCCTTGCGGCAGTCCGCCTTGAGTATGGGAAAAAATTACGACCTGAGAGGCTGATTCACTTGATTGGGGGTGGGGTATTTTTGATTGGCAAAGATGGGTCCGTTTTCGTTAGCGCCGAAGCAAAAGTTTGAATCATCGAATCATCAGCTTAAATATTCATTTTAATTGAATAAAATGGATGGTATGTGTTAGGCCAGACAAAAAAAGACAAAATCAAGGGAGCTCCATTGTGAATCGATTTTTAACCGGTTTAGATCAACCGTTTGGTTTTTCATATCCTCCCGAAAAAAAATAGACTCCCATTTATAAATAAATGATCTAAAAATAATTTCATAACAAATGCTTACAACCAATGGACCTCCTGGAAAATTAATATTTTCAATTCTATATGGATGATGATATTGCCAGTTCGAAATAGGGGGATACCGGCCAAGCCTCTCCAGTTCTGAAGTTATTAATGATTGATCTTGCGATCGGCATAACCATCAGTTTTTTATTGAAATTTTTGAGGAGGAGTATTTGCATGGAAGACCGGGATGCGGCGTTCCACAGAATCGATACACTGCCTAAAACTCCAACCGGAATTCGGGGCTTCGACGATATCACCTTTGGAGGGCTGCCCCAGGGACGTCCCACTCTGGTATGCGGAAGCGCCGGAAGCGGCAAGACACTGTTCGGTATGGAATTTCTTGTGCGCGGAGCTATCGAGTTCGAGGAACCGGGGGTGTTCATAAGTTTCGAGGAATCGGAAAAGGATCTGATCGCTAATTTTGCCTCACTGGGTTTCGATTTAAATAACCTTCAGGAAAATCAGAGGATTAGCTTAGATTACGTTCACATCGATCGGTCCGAAATTCATGAAACCGGTGAATACGACTTAGAGGGGCTGTTTGTCCGACTGGGCCTTGCTGTTGATTCCATTGGTGCCAAGCGGGTGGTTTTGGACACACTGGAGGCTCTATTCGCAGGATTCGCGAACGAGGCCGTTCTTCGCTCCGAAATTCGGCGGCTTTTCCGCTGGCTGAAGGACAGAGGGCTTACGGCTGTTATTACCGCAGAGCGCGGGAACCGGCCCGATGCCATCACCCGGCATGGTCTGGAAGAATATGTTTCCGACTGCGTGATCATTCTGGATCACCGGGTCACAGAGCAGATATCCACCCGCAGGCTGCGGGTGATGAAATATCGCGGATCGGTTCACGGCACAAGCGAGTACCCGTTCTTAATCGATGAAGGCGGTTTTTCTGTCTTGCCGATCACATCGGTGGACCTTGGCTATGAGGTGTCTTCCGAGCGTCTATCCACCGGCATATCCAGACTCGATACAATGTTGGCCGATGAGGGATTCTACAGGGGGTCCAGCATTTTACTCTCAGGCACCGCTGGAACAGGCAAGACCAGCATGGCCTGCCTGTTTGCAAACAACGCCTGCAACATCGGTGAGCGGTGCCTGTATTATGCATTTGAGGAATCGAGCCATCAGATTATGCGCAACATGAGATCTATTGGAATAGACCTCAACCCCTTTATCGACCAGGGCCTCCTCCGGTTTGAGGCCAGGAGACCGACCTATTATGGCCTTGAGATGCACCTTGCTGTCATGTACAAAATTATTAAGGTCTTTCAGCCTTCCATTGTCATTCTGGACCCGATTTCTAATTTAACCGCCGTGGGAGACTCAGCTGAGGTAAAAATGGTACTCATGCGGCTGGTGGATCTTTTAAAGAGCAAGCAGATCACCTCACTTTTCACCAGCCTCATTCACGGTGGAGTTGAGGAAATAGAATCAAAAATGGGCGTTTCCTCCCTAATGGACACCTGGATTCTGGTCCAGGACGTCGAAACGGGCGGAGAACAAAACAGATGCCTGCGGATCATCAAGTCACGGGGTATGAAACATTCCAATCAAGTTCGCGAGTTTTTGCTGACCGACAAGGGTGTAGATCTGGTTGATATCTACACTGGTTCGGAAGGATTGATTACCGGAACAGCGCGTATTGCAAGGGAAGCCGCCGAAAAAGCCGAATCGCTGCGTTATGAGCAGGAAATCGAACACAAAAAAAAGGTTTTCGAAAGAAAGCGACTGCTCATGGAATCCCGCATCGCCCTGCTGCAATCGATGATGGAGGCTGAGAGCCAAGAGATCGAAAGGTCGATTCAGGAGCATGATACCCGGAAAAAAGTCACTGAAGAGAGCCGTAAGGAAATTGCAGCTCATAAGATGGCGGATAAAACCGGAGAAAATTTACAATGAAAGATCCTCAAGCAAGCCATTCGGATAAGAATGACCATCAATTTTACAACCTGCGCTTGTATGTGGCGGGCCAAACACCTAAATCGATCAAAGCCTTTGCAAATCTCACTAAAATTTGTGAGGAAAACCTGAAGGGAAAATATGAGATCGAGGTGATCGATCTGATTGAAAATCCGCATCTTGCAAAAGGGGATCAGATCCTGGCAATTCCCACCTTGGTACGAAAACTTCCTGAGCCGATACGCAAAATCATAGGAGATCTATCCGATAAGGAACGCGTACTGGTCGGACTGGATCTTCGCGAGAAAATATAAAAAAATATTATTTTACATAGTGGTTTTTGAAAGACCTGAAAACATGAAAAATGATAAAGACATAAAGCTTTCAACTGATGCATTCAAGAAAGCGCTTGAAAATGAGGTTACCTCCGACAGTTACGTTCTGCGGCTGTTCGTGAGCGGAATGACACCGAACTCTCTGAGAGCGATTGAAAACATCAAAAATGTCTGCCAAACAAGTCTTAAAGGGCGGTACACGCTTGAAATTATTGACGTCTATCAACAACCAGAACTTGCTAAAAGCGAACAGATTATCGCAGCTCCAACTCTCCTCAAAAAATTACCCCTGCCGCTTAAAAAATTTATCGGGGATCTATCCAGTTCGGAAAAAATACTGATTGGCCTCAATCTACTTCCGAATGTATCGAAAGACCCCGAGAGCCGGTAATAGTTTCCCGATTATGATCGGAGTTGCTGATGGAACCCAAAGACGTTGGTAACGAAAATGTCGAAATAAAACATTTGCGGCAGAGGCTGGCAGAGGCCGAAGAACTCATTGAAGCCATTCAGAATGGACACGTCGATGCCCTGGTGGTGTCAGGACCTGGAGGAGACAGAGTCTATACGCTGCAAGGTGCCGATCATACCTATCGGCTCCTTATAGAAACGATAAGTGAGGGCGCGATTATCTTGTCAGCAGAGGGGGTGATCCTTTATTGCAATCGACGGTATTCTGAAATGACGAGGCGGTCCAGAAAATCGCTAATAGGCTCTTTCATGTCAGAGCTCATCGTTAACGACAACAAACATGAGTTCGGCTTACTGTTTAAAAGGGCTCTTACGGAAAATGTCAAGGTTGAAAGTCTACTTGATATCAATAATGGCGAGTTGATGCAGATATTGCTTTCAATGAGATCACTTTTGATAGAAGAGACCAGAGCCATTTGCATGGTGGTAACAGATTTGACCAATCAAAAGCTTGCAGAAAAAGAGCTCAAGCTGCGCCTGGAACAGCTTCAGCTTCTCGCACTCCGGGTTTCAGACGCCGAAGACCGGGAGCGCCGGAATATCGCCATGATATTACACGATGATTTGCAGCAATGCCTGGCTGCTGCGCGTTTTCAAATTGAAATGCTAACGCTTGCCGATGGTAAGGATCTGCCTGAAAAAGTAAGGCTTTTAATAGATTTGGTCGATGAGAGCATGAATAAATGCCGCAACTTGACCTATGAGCTCAGCCCGCCGGTACTTGAGCAAAACGGACTCTTATCCGCAATTAAATGGTTGGCTTCCGATATGCGTGAGAAGTATGGACTCACTGTAGTCTTGCAGGCCGACTCAAAAGCCGATTTTTCGGACCCCATCATGGCTAAAATATATTTTCGCGCGATCCGGGAACTGCTGTTTAATGTCGTCAAGCACTCTGGGGGAGCCGAAACTGCCATGATCGAATTGAGTGAAGCGGATGATTATATTAAAATAAGCGTCAGCGATCAGGGAAAGGGATTTGAACCCGACCTATATGATAACAGGGAAAATAATTCCGGCCTTGGCTTGTTCGGTCTAAGGGAAAGAATGCATGTTATCGGAGGCCGGATTGAAATCGAAAGTGCAATAGGACAAGGCTGCTGCGTAAAGTTGTATCTTCCCAGAGAAGAGCTTCAGAATATTGAAGAGATCACCGCAGAGCCCATGGAAAAATCATTTTCGGCACATCAATCCGAATGGGAGCAGGAAAGTTCAAATCAAATTCGGATATTAATCGCTGATGACCATGCCGTCATGCGCGATGGTCTGGTCAATCTTCTTAGGATAGAAGATGACTTCGAAGTTGTCGGACAAGCAGCTAACGGTATAGAAGCGGTCAGGTTGGCTCAAGAGCTTAATCCGGATGTCGTATTAATGGATATCAGCATGCCGGAACTCGACGGCATAAAAGCCACCGCCCAAATCGTAAAGGAAAAAGCCAAATCCCGCATTATCGGCTTGAGTATGCACGATGACCCAGATACAAAAGCCAGAATGATAAAAGCGGGGGCATGCGCCTATCTGTGCAAATCCGAATCGGGAGAAAAAATCAGAAATGTGATCCGCAACGTTTTTTCAAACTCGCAATAATGAGTTAAGCCCTGCTCACTGCATTTTGAGATTTCATATGCTTTTTTATCATTTTTCAATCGCTGCAGGAACAATCGCTTATTGAACGTTAACACGAATTTTGACGTAGGAGTGGGGACGTTCGTGCAGAAAGTTCACAAATTTTCAATAATAACATCGACAGCAGGCTTTTTACCGGATGCCACAAAACGAGTTACACAAGAGGTGGTCACCCCCAAATATCGGGCCACATCGGCGCCGGAATATCCGAGTTCTTTCACCGCAATCCAGGAGACAACTCCGCGGGCCGCAACCACCGCGCCTCTGCGGCTGCCGGAACGAAGCTCGGCTGAAGTAATTTCGTATTTTCTGCCCACTTGCTGCGCCAAGGTGTTTATATCTATCCGCTGACCGGATAGTCTGAGATTCTTTTTTATCAAACCGTCCAGCCCGGAAATAATGTCTTGGACAAACGCGCCGTCTCCCAAAATTCTTTGATCCGACCGCTGCTTCTCGCCACGGCTCCTCAGCGCTAGCACCTCCGACCAACCTCCCAGGCTCCTGATCAATCCGCCGCCTACCAGCTCCGGCCGTCGTCCCGATGCTGCTCCCCGCCGGACGTATTGTTCGTATTTTCTGCGGCGATTACGATTTTGACCGAAACAAGCCAGAACATATTCCGTGTCCTGCCATTCTCGTTCGACCTTGCCCAATAAAGCCGAGTGGCCGGACCAGGGATTGCGGCTCAGTTCGTCTAAATCTTCGACCAACCCTGATCTGAACAAATTCAGGTGAATATAGCGCACCAGTTCCTTTAAATACCGGTCTTCCTGGCACACAATCGACTTGTATCGGTTCTGAAACAAATGCCCATGCCGGCGATGGCGGCGATTGAAGTTCACGACATATCCGGTCAATATTTTCCGCATGCTCGAGGACAAAGGGCGATTTTGGGTCTTGCACAAAAGGTGAAAATGATTCGGCATGAGCGTCCAGGCATAGACATCCAGGGCGCCATCATCTGCTAGAGCCGACAGACGATCAACGAAATCGCTGCGATCCGCATCGCCGTAAAATATTTTTTTTCGCTCGATTCCTCGACCCATAACATGATGCAACACGCCAGGGGCATCCAATCTTGATAGTCTTGGCATAGAGCCGATAATTGGCATAATTGGTTTCAAATGTAAAGCACTTTGTGCACGAACGTCCCCCCCCCCATATCCATGCCATCGAAATAGCGGTCGGGGGGGCGAGCTGCAGCGCCGGTCGAGAGCTTGCCTTACTCCGGCTGGTACCGCAACCGTATGCCGCCGTAGATATTGGTTTCCGGTGCGGGCTCGAAATAGCGACCGCCGGCGGCATTGATGCGGACGTTGTCATTGTACGTCTCGTCCAAAAGGTTGCGAACGCCGAAAAACGGTTCGATCAGCCAGCCATCGAATTTTCTCTCGTATCCGAAACGCAGGTCGACCACCGCGGCGGCGTCATTCTCGATGCTGTTTTCGTCATTGACGTAAAACTCGCCGATGTACTGGAGGGTGCCGGCACCGTAGAAACCGGATGCATGCGCGTAGTGAAGTTCGGCGAACAGCAGGTGCTCCGGCAATCCGGGAACTTCGTTGCCGTCAAGGTTCTTGCCATCCTTTTCATATTTTTCAAACACGGCCTTCATGTACGTATACGACAGCTGCAACACCACTCCCGGCCACAACGCCTTCGTCACCCCCAGCTCGGCCCCCGTCCGTTTCGATTCACCCGCATTGCGGTAAAAAACGCGATCGGTGACATCCCTGAAGGCGATCAATTCATCTTGCAGTTCGATCAAAAAAAGCGCGGCATCCAGTCTGAAATCGTCGGCCATCTCCGCTTTCAAACCGAGTTCGTAATTGACCGCCGTTTGCGGTTCGACAGCCGGATTGATGCCGCCGCCGCCTTCCGGCCGGTTGACCACCTCCGTGCTCGTCGGCGTTTCGAATGATTGGGCAATGCTGCCGTAAATCCGGACAGCCGGGCGCACCGTGACCATCGTTCCGAAGCGCCCGGTGACTTGATCGAAAGTCTTGGATCCCGAGTCGTCGGTGCCGGACAGCAAGCGGTCTGCGATGTCGAAGTTCACGCTGTCGTAGCGCCCTCCCAGCAGTATGGAAAAAGCCGGTGCCAGATCTGTTTCATCCTGCAGGTAGAATCCGAAAGAGGTGACCGCCTCTTCCTGCGCAAGCAAGAGTGTGTCGCCGGCTGATCCGTCGACGTTGTCGTAGTTTTTACGGTCGTCGAATTGGTGTTGCAGATCGATGCCGGAAACCAGGCGGTGAGGGCGCCCAAAAACGTTTCCGCCGAGTTCGTACTGGATCCGACCCCCCGTCACCTGGCGGTCCACCTCGACGAACCGAAAGGGAATGGCGTTTTCCACATCGCGCCGGTTGTAAAAACCGGCCGCTTCCAGGTTCTGATCGGCACCGATCTCGCGGCGGTAGATCAGTCCGATGCGCTGGTCCGAAATGGATTCCCCGGTGTCGTACAACAGGTTCAAAGAGCCGGCCCGGGTCGGGTCCGATCGGGTCTGGGCCGCGGTCAATCCGCCCGGATCCTGGGCCTCGGGTGTGTTTACGGCGTTCAGTATCAGGGCAATATCGGAAGAATCATCGATGTCATACCTCAGCTTGCCGTTGAAGATGGTGCTTTCGGCCTGACTGTGCTCGCGGAATCCGTCGGTCTCGAAATGGGAAAGAGCGGCAAAATAGTTGAAGCGCCCGGTCTGTCCGCCGCCCTTGAGCAGGTTTTTACGCGATCCGTACTCCCCGATCACCGAACGTGCTTCCCAGAAGGGATTCCGCGGTCCGTCCTCGGTGACGATGTTGATCATCCCGCCCGACGCATTGCCGTACAGGGACGACAATGGACCGCGCACCACCTCCAGACGGCTGATGTTGTCCGGTTCGATCGTATCCAGGGAGCTTTGACCATCGGGGAGCGTCTGGGGAATTCCGTCGGCATAGATTTGAATGCCGCGGATGCCGAAAGCCGATCGGGCACCGAAGCCGCGGATCGAGATGCGCAGATCCTGGGCGAAATTGGATGCATTCTGGGCGAAGACTCCCGGCACCCGATTCAGTGCATCCTTCAACTTGACCGCCGGACGACCCTGCTGGATGTCTTCACTATCCAAAACGGTTACGGCTGCCGGAACCCGCATAGCCTCCGTTGCTACCCGGGGAGCCGTCACGATCACCGGATCGAGTTCTACCGACGTACCTACAGGTTCCATTGCCTCTTTCCGGGGCGCTGCCGTCTCCCCGATTGCCGATTCTTCGGCAGCCATGGGGCCGCTGCCGGGGGGAAAAATGCAGAACATCGTGACGAGCAGGCGAATAAAGATAGACGCCGAGGAAATCTTGAAACCGACGCCGTTCCGAACGATCTTAGCTCTTTTCATACAGAATCATACCCTCGATTACGGACCGATTTAATGTTTAAACCCTATTGGTGGGAAGGGATAAGGTATGCCAGGCTGGCAGCCATCAATCCTACCGGGGGCCGAACACTCATGACGGTCGATTCGTTTTTTGTCGCACTGGGCCTGATCGTTGCCGTGATCGGTTTCATCGGCTGCATCATGCCGGCGATTCCGGGTCCGCCGCTCAGCTATGCCTCGCTGCTTATGCTTTCCCTCGTAAGAGACTGGGAGCCGTTCGGCCTCTCGTTTCTGCTGGTAATGGGGTTGTTGACGGTTGTGGTCAGTGCATTGGATTACATCATCCCGGCCGCAGGCGCCAGAAAATACGGCAGCTCCAAATTCGGTGTCTGGGGGTCGATCATCGGCATGCTGCTCGGGATGATATTCTTTTCATTCTTTGGGCTCGTCCTCGGGGGACTTGCCGGGGCGATCGTCGGCGAGCTGTATGCCGGGAAGACCGGCCATGCTGCGCTTCGAGCCGGATGGGGGGTTCTGATCGGCAATGTCACCGCCATTCTCTTCAAAATGCTCCTCTCAGGAATCATGCTCTTTTACTATGTCAAGGCCGTATTTTAAGGTTGAGGAGCGATGAAGAAAACCAACCGGCCCAGCTGCTTTTTTCATGGAAAAGGTGCATCCACCCGCCGTCGAGTTGCTGGGTCAAACGTCCCCTGATCAGTGCCGTCACGGCGATAAACATGCCGTTGACCGAATCGATGGAAATAACCGATCGACCCCGTTTAAAACGGACGAAAAGAAAGAAAAGGATCTTGGATCACCTCAATCGTCGAATTTTTTCGAGGTCGGATTATCCTTGCACTCCAGACCGCGCTTCGCCTTAAGAGGGCAGAAGCCACAGAAGTGCGGATGCGAGATCTGCGGGAGGAATTCAGAGGATAGGTATCGATGGGAAACATCGCTTTCACCCACTATCCCGTTTTTGTAAACGCCTTAATTCTCCTCGGCTCGGCCGCCGTTATCGCCACTGTCGGCGTGCGCCTGGCCGGGCTGGCGGACCGTTTGGCGGACCGGACCGGCATGGGAGAAGCCATTGCAGGTGCCGTTCTTCTCGGTGCGAGCACGTCGCTTCCCGGCATACTGACCTCGACGATTGCGGCGGTTCGAGGCCTGCCCGATCTGTCCGTAAGCAATGCCATCGGGGGAATCGCCGCGCAGACGGCGTTCTTGGCGGTTGCCGATCTGAGCTACGGGAAAGCCAATCTCGAGCATGCCGCGGCCTCCCCGACCAACATCATGCAGGGAGCCCTGTTGATCGCCCTTTTGACTCTTCCCCTGCTCGCCCTCCACTCTCCGAGCATCAGCCTGTGGGGGGTCCATCCGGCCACACCCGTCATGATCTTTACGTATGTATACGGCGTCCGCATCGTTACCGAAACGAAAAATATGCCGATGTGGCACCCCCGCCAGACGTCGGAGACGGTGGAGGATCTCCCGGATGAAGAGGCGTCGCATGAGAAGCTCGGCCGGCTGATTATCTTTTTCGCGATGTACGCAGCCCTTTTGGCCGTCGCAGGCTACGCGATCGCACTCAGCGGAGAGGCCATCGCCGCCCAAACCGGCTTATCCGAAACGGCTGTCGGAGGCGTTTTCACGGCCGTTTCCACCTCGCTTCCGGAACTCGTCACCGCGATTGCCGCCGTGCAGCGCGGCGCGCTCACACTCGCGGTTGGAAACATTCTCGGCGGCAATGCTTTCGACACGCTCTTTTTGGCCGTTGCGGATGTCGCCTACCGCAAGGGTTCCATCTACCACGCCATCGGCAGCCGGCAGGCCTTCCTGATCGTCCTCACGATACTTCTGACGATCATCCTGGTCATGGGGCTGGTGCGCAGGGAAAAGCGCGGGATTGCCAATATCGGATCGGAAAGTTTTCTGATTCTCGTTCTCTACCTGGCCGCGGTAGTCTATTTGTTCATGTGACCGCCCTGTTCATGTGCCGCGCTCCGCCGATACACCGGCGGCGTCACTTCCGTTTCGGCGGCTAAAATGATGGTTATCATTGTTGGCGCATCGTGACCGCTCGCTCCAGGCGAAGAAACGACTGCAAGGAAACCGGTGTGGCTGATGACCGAAACGCCTCGAAAGTGTCGATGCTCGATCCGGAGGAGCCCGCCGAGTCGCCGACCTGAGCTATGTGGATGAATAAAGACCGGGTATCAGGCGAAAACGGTGCGGAAGGGGGTTCGTCTACCTCAGACCGTCGTGAGCCAGGTCGGGTCGGGCCATGTTAACCAACTGAGATGGCGGAGTTTATCATTGAAAATGGGTCGAATTCGAGGGCAATAATGATGCTTCTGGCTGGGAAAAAAGGAAAATTGAGACACTATCAACCAACCGTTTGGAGTTTAAAAAAAAGGTTTTTCCAAAATCTGAGACCATAACGCCATTTCAACCCTCAAAAGAGCGATATAGGTTTCGAAATGCCCATCTTTTAGATTCTAACCCTTTAAGTTGCAACACCATACGATGGCCCGACCCCAGGCTTCCCAGCCCAGCCTTCGCTTGTTATGATGGAGACTTTGCGTAGCTGATCCTGTAAATCACGCCGGTCTTGTCGCACCCCACCAGCAGGGAACCGTCTGCGGCGACCGCGAGACCGGCCGGCCTTCCGAATGTCATCGGAACTTTCTCTTCGATCAGAAACCCGGTCAGAAACTGTTCAAGCGACGACGGCTTGCCGTCGACGAACCGCACCCGGACAACCTCATATCCCGATGGCGGCTTGCGATTCCACGAGCCGTGCATGGCCACAAAGGCGTCGTTGCGATATTCTTCAGGAAACTGCGTTCCCGTGTAAAAGACCATTTGCATCGGGGCACTGTGGGCCCGGTACTCCAGCACGGACGGGGTGGATCGCGCCAGATAGGATTCGGCACTGAACCCTTCGGGATAGTTCTTCAGCTGTATCAACTCGCCTCTCGCGTAAACGAAGGGCCAGCCGTAATGCTTTCCCGCTTCAAGTCGGTTGAGTTCCTCGGGTGGGAAGCCGTCGCCCAGCCAATCGGTGCCGTGATCCATTCCGTACATTTCCTTGGTTTCCGGGTGCCATCCGAAACCGAGGGTATTCCGCAGACCCGTCGCAAAGATTTCCTTGCCGCTTCCAGCAGCGGCAGAAGCAGCAGGGTGAGACCCTGGCACGGATAAACGCCGCCAAAGCTGATGAATTGATAGGCCGCAATGTCGTCGGCAAGGATGGTGAAACGCTCGGAACCTTAAGAATGAATTACCTTTCCGAGGATCGCAACTCGGTCGAATATGCGATCGTGCAGGGAGATCAAGACAAGCTGCATCCAGTCCCGGCCGAAATGGTCCGGGTCAATCAGTCCCAAAACGAGTTAATGGCCGAAATCGACAAACAGACCTTCCAGGAATCCCCGAGCTTCAACCAGGATGAAAAACCTCAGTTAGAGCAACAGCAGTGGTCACAGGACATCCGCGGGTACTATCCGCAACAACAGGGCGGACAAAAACAGCAGTAGACCGTCTGTAAGTGTGTCTAAAGCCGATCCTCCTGTCGAAGGATCGGCTTTATTTTCAATCCGCAATCATTTTCACCTGCAGCTGCGCACCCTTTATCGAGTCCTGCCAGAATTCGGGATAAAATACTCACTCAATAGTTCCCGCATGACTCCCGAGATCGATGACTGGTGAGATCACCTTTTCGACGGTTGAGCTACATTGCCTTCAACAATTCAATTCGGGTTTTGCCCCATTCCGTCCGAGCGGCATGAGAATTACACGTTTAGGCGTATTGACGCGGGTCGGCTCTGAATGGGGCCTGACCGAAAATGCCCTTTTAAGGAGGTGTGTATGAGCAGCTATAGGATCGTCGGCAAAAAATTGATCGTTTGGACAGCCGTTTTCCTCTTGGGGGCGGGGGTGTGGCTCGGTTGCGGGGACGAAGGCCGGGAGCAGGCCGTTACCGAACCGGCCGAGCAAAAACCGGTGGCCGAGCAGCCGCAGGAGCAGGCATCCGATCAGGCGACAGCCGAACAGACTCAGGGGCCGGAGTCCGCTCAGACTCAGGCCGGCGAGAAATTGATCGGCAAGCAGGTCGTCAGCAAGGACGCCCGCGTGCTGGGCACGGTGGCCGAACTGCACCCCGCTGGAGATGATAGCGGCTATGTCATCATCAAAGGAGAGGATGACCGGTTGCACCCAGTGCCGGCAAACCTTCTGGAAGAAGAAGCAGATAGAAACAAACTAAGCACGGCTTTTGATCAGAGCACGTTTCAGCAGTCTCCCTCGTTTTCAGCGACGGAACAGCAGCAGCTTTCCGACTCGCAGCTGCAGGAGGTTCGCGGCTACTATGAGGACAAAACCCAGGGAGGCGGGCAGATGCCCTCCGGCCAGGATTCCCGGTATCAAACGCCTCAAGGAACCAAAAACCAATAAACGGTGGTTTCACACACACCCATATCTGATTGTACGCAGATGAGAATACGATCTTTCGACTCTTTCAATGAGGCCCTTGACCAGTATACCAGTATCGGGATTTAGCCGAAAAGGCGAAGAAGCTTTCGAAATCAAGACCGTAACTTGTGCCATCTGGCAGGGCGATCGTCTCCTTTCGCGACCAGAGCTTTAAGCGTGTGGCTCTGTTCGCGGAAGGGGCCTAAAATCCTATAATGGCAGACTGCTAAAGGCCGCGATCGAGTGTCAACTCATCCATCGCGATCTTGCGGCAATGCCCATAACTGAAACCATGACAAAGAAAACGTCGGGTCGACGCAGACCACCGAAACAGAGACGTTTGCCGGTAGGCGCAGAAGTGATGCCCAAAGGGGGCGTGCATTTCCGGGTCTGGGCCCCGAGGCACACAGAGACTGTTGTCGTCCTGAAAGGCAAACCCGGAAAATCGAGACGGGAGACTGTAAGAGAGCTTTCCCTTGAAGCCGGCGGATATTTTTCCGGAATGGTAAGTGAGGCAGAGGGGGGGTGTTTGTACCGCTTCCGTTTCGACGCGGAAAAGGATCTGTATCCGGACCCGGCCTCCCGATTCCAGCCGGAGGGGCCGGAGGGGCCTTCACAGGTAATCGATCCTTCTCATTTCTCTTGGACCGATGACGGCTGGACCGGTGTCGAGCTAAAGGGTCAGGTCGTCTACGAAATGCAGATCGGCACCTTTACCAGGGAAGGCACCTGGCAGGCTGCCGTGAAGCAGCTTCCCGAACTGGCGGCGCTTGGCGTCACCTTGCTGGAAGTCATGCCGGTGGCCGAATTTGCCGGACGCTTCGGTTGGAGCTATGATGGTGTGGACCTGTATGCCCCGACCCGTTTGTACGGATCGCCGGATGACTTCCGTCTTTTCGTTGACCGGGCCCACAAACTCGGAATGGGTGTCATTCTCGACGTGGTGTACAATCATTTGGGCCCTGTCGGAAATTACCTTGCCCACTATTCACTCGACTACTTTACCGATCGGTACGAAACAGAGTGGGGGTATGCGATCAACTTCGACGGTGACAACTGCGGTCCTGTAAGGGAGTTCTTCATCAGCAACGCCGTTTATTGGGTAACCGAATTCCACCTGGATGGCTTGCGGATCGACGCCACTCAGTCGATTTTCGACATGTCGCCGCCCCCCCATATCCTGGCCGAAATGATTACGCGTGCGCGCCGGGCGGTCGCCCCCCGTTCACTGCTGTTCATCGGCGAAAACGAACCCCAGCAGACCAGGCTGATCCGCTCTTCTGAAGAGGGAGGTTTCGGACTCGATGCCTTGTGGAACGACGATTTCCATCACACGGCCACGGTGGCGCTGACCGGCCGCAACGACGGGTATTACGGCAACCATCTTGGCTCTCCTCAGGAATTGATCTCCGCTGCGAAATGGGGCTTTCTCTATCAAGGCCAATACTATCACTGGCAGAAGCAGCCCCGGGGAAGCCGAACGCACGGTTTAGAACCCGGGGCCTTCGTCAATTTCATTCAGAACCACGACCAGATTGCAAACAGCGCCAGGGGTGAGCGGATCCATCAGTCGACCGACGCCGGAAATCTGCGGGCCATGACCGCCCTGCTTCTGCTCCTGCCCCAAACGCCAATGCTGTTTCAGGGACAGGAATTCTGTGCGGGGAGTCCCTTCTGCTATTTTGCGGACCACCAGGGGGCGCTGGCGGAGATCGTGCGGGACGGGCGCCTCGATTTCCTCTCCCAATTCAACAGCCTGCGCGACCCCGGTATCCGCACAAGCATGCCGGACCCAAGCGATCCGGCGACTTTTCGGATGTGCAAGCTCGACCATTCCCAACGCAGTCGACATTCGCAATCCTACCGGCTGCACCGGGATCTGTTGCGGCTTCGCCGTGAAGATCAGGTATTTCGCGAGCAGAGAGCCGACTGGATTCACGGGGCCGTCATCGGGTCCGCGGCGCTGGTTCTGCGATTTTTTGGTGAAAGCATCGGGGATCGCCTCATCCTCGCCAACTTCGGCCGCAGTTTCGACCTGCTGCCCGCCCCGGAGCCGCTGCTGGCCCCACCGCTGGATTCTCATTGGGAGGTCCTCTGGTCGAGTGAGGCCGCAGAATATGGCGGCGGCGGAACGCCGGAGTTGAACACCCAAAGAGCCTGGCATGTTCACGGGCATACGGTTATTGTTTTGGCTCCCAAGAAAATCGTGCACCTGCTATAGGACCCCGTCACCAGCGCTCGAGGCAGAGTCGAATCTTCTGAAGGGCCGCAAAGTTGGGGACGGTGGCGTGCTGGTCCGATGAGATCCGGTCATTTTACGAGACCATTCAGAGAGAGAGCGGCAGTCCAAACAGCAGTAAAGACAAGACACGGATAACAATCCGCGTGCCCGGCTCTTATAGTGAATACCAAGGATCCGCAAGCTGTCGGCCCCATCCGTTTATGGCGCCGTCTTCACCCAGCACCTGAGCACTTCGGCCACACTCCAGGCCTGGGCGATGCATCCCCGCGGGGTAAAGGGAGGATCGCCGTCGAAGATTTCGCTGATGCTGCCGATGCCGGCCTCGTTCAAGTGGGGCTTGAAGCCTTCCAAAAACCGGCGCGCACCCGCCCGGTCGTCCGGGTGAACCTTCAACCAGGCATCGATGAACGGCCCGATGAGCCACGCCCAGGCTGTTCCCTGGTGGTAGGCCGCATCCCGGGCCCGCAAATCGCCAAAATATTTGGACCTGTAATCGGGGTGATCGGGTGCCAGACTGCGAAGCCCGACGGGGGTCAGCAGGCGCCCTTTGACCTTGTCCAGCACGGGACGCCAGTACTTTTCGCTCAGCACCGGATAGGGCAGGGAAATGGCCAACAGTTGGTTGGGACGCAGGGCTGCGTCGTCTCCCCGTTCGCCGTCGACAACATCGTACAGGTACTCCCCTTGCTCGAACCAGAAGCGTTCATTGAAAGAGGTGCGCACCTTTTCGATCAGATCAGTGTATGACTCTGCGGCAGATGTCTGATTCTCCTCGCGGAGCCACCGCCGGGTCAATCTGAGGGCGTTGTACCAGAGTGCATTGATCTCGACAGCCTTTCCCCGACGCGGTGTAACGACCCAGCCGTCCACCTTGGCATCCATCCATGTGAGCTGAAAGCCCTCGCTGCCCTGCCGGAGGAGACCGTCATTCGGATCGACTCCGATGCCGAAGCGGGTACCCCTGCGATGGTGGTCGATGATCTCCAGCAGGCGGGGAAGCAAATGTCTCAAGGTCTCCCGATCGCCGGTCGTCTCCAGGTAGCGGTCTATTGCGTGAAAGTACCACAAGCTGGCGTCCGCCGTGTGGTAGAGCCCTTCGAGCCGTCCCTCCGGAAACAGGTTCGGAATGAGACCGTCGCGGATGTTATATGCAAACGCGCGCAGAATCCAGGCCGCATCCCAAGGGCGCCCTGTCACCAACGTCAGCCCCTCCAGACTGATCATGGTGTCCCGCCCCCAGTCGGTGAACCAGTGGTAACCGGCGATGATCGATCGGATATCGTTTCCGGCGGCGCGCGTGCGGGCGGCGTCCTCGGACCTCCCGACCGGCGCGATGAGAAACTGATCGGCCGCAAGGACCAGTTCTGCAGCAAATGCCTCCGGTTCTCGGGGAAGCGCGCTATAAAGAAGGTGCCGGCGGCGATCCTGCTCGGCCGACAGGGCTTCTTCATCGGACATGCAAAGCATCACGTTGAACGGCTCCGTGGAGGCGATCAGGGTCGCCTGACTCTTCGGCGACAGTTCCGTTTCGAAATTCCCCGGCGTCCACAGCAAGCTGCGCGGATCAATTCCCAATTGAGCATCTGTGTCATAAAAGAGCTCCCGCGTGTTGTTCCGGTCCAAACACAGCGACGACGCACTGCTCGTGAGCGCCAGTCTCAGCTTCAGATCGGATCTCCGGGAGGAGAGTTCGACCTTGTCGCCCATTATCGTCAAGGTGTACGGCTCATCGACCGGATTGGAGGCCGGTTTTCCAAGTGCACGAAAATTCATCGCCGGCTGGAGCTGCAGGATAACGGGACCGCTTCCGGAGAGATATCGGTAAGTCAAGCGGATCGAATTCTGGCCATGCGGCATGAGGATGCGTTTTTCCAAAAGGATATCCCCGAGCCGGATCCGCCAGACCGGCAGGCCCATCTCTATTTCAACCTCAACGGCCGGTTGAACCTCCAGGTCATCCACACTCCCGGCGTCCGTCGCATGAAGACGACTCCATCCGGCGCCGGGCAGGCGTACCCGTTCGTAGAGGTGATCGAGCATCACCATTCGACCGTGGGGAGACGGCAAGGCGGCGATCAGCAGGCCGTGGTACCGTCTGGACACGCCCTCGAAAAGAGTTCCCGAAGCATAACCGCCGAGCCCGTTGGTGAGCAGCCACTCCTTCCTCCGAAAGGCATCACCCTTTGCTTCATCGGATCGAAAAATATCTCTATGGATTTCTGTCGCCATCGATTTCCTGCAGCCAGTTGTCAATTTCCAGGATGGTCATGTTTTCGTCATAATCAAGAGGGGATAGGATACCGCTGGTTCTGATTATCTGACCAGCCAAATATTGAATATGTGGCCCAGTTTACGGGGCCGTCCATTGATGGTCGGACCACCGGCCCGCCACCTCGGTATGCGGACTCACGCAACGTCAGCGGAGCATGGATAACCTTTCTCCCAGGCGGCATGCAACGGTAAAGTGCGTCGGTCAGATCATCAGCCGCGTTCCGACCCAGTTTGAACAGAGTCCGCATTTTTCGCTGAACAGACACTGCAGATCCTGGTTTAATACAGATACACAGCAGTCAGCAGAACCTTGGCCGGCAATTTCAGAATCAAAATTCAGTAACCAATCAGCAATGTCAAAATTTAAAATCGACAATTAACGATCCGAACGAAGGATCAGCTTCGGTTTTGTTTCTGCCGGGCGGCGGAGTCGGAAGGGAATCTTCATCCAACAAATCGGTGGATTTTTGTACGGTGGCACGTATGGAAAAAAAATCATAATAATGATAGGCGATGCTTACCCCTGCAGAAAAATAATATCCATTCCGGTCAACCTCCCTATCATCGTCAGTGATGAAACTGCCGTCGTAAATAACCGAATAAAGTAATCCGGTCCCGCGGACACCCAAGGTAACTTCAATGGCATGAGGTGAAGCAGAGGATGGTTTGGGAAGAAAAGAAGACTGAAAAAATCCACGCCCGGGCGGGGCCGGATATGTGCTAAAACCTTCGGGGATGTTCCACCCAAAACGAAATGCTGCAATAAGCTCTGCCGCGGTGAACAAATTTCCCAACGACGCACTCGGGGCAAGGGTCAGCTGTCCTGCCCAGTCGTTTTGATATTTACCCAGATTTGCAACACACCACGCATATTGGTAACCAATATTTAGGAGCGGCTCGGTATCCCTCTGAGTATCCCAGCCTTGCGGATTGTCGCCGAGACCCAGGTCATTGTGAGCAAACTTCTGAAATTGTTCTGCAAACGATTCTTGGCCCAGAACGCCGACAGACACCTGGAAATTGCGTGCATTTTTCCGGTTGAAACTCTGCCAGCTAAGCGAATAGGTCAATGTTCCGGCATAGGGCAGATCTCCTTCCTGCGGAATTTCGGCCTCGGTGTCTCCAGGGGTTATCATATTCTGACCGATACCATGACTGTTGCGTACGATACTGTCATTATCGTTGAGAGTTGGAAAATGTTTTCCGACCCATTTAATCAAACCCAGCGTCCTGGCATTATTCCATCCCCTGTAACTAGCCGTGTGATATTGAACACTCCAGCCGTTAGAGAAACCACTGTCATCGCCCCAAACCACGTCATTGTCGATTTCAATCCGCAGGATTCCTTTATTGCGGGGACTGTCAAGGTAAAATTCATCGGCCAACACTTCATCACATTGAAGGAAGAGCAATATTAATGTAATTAAAGTCCCGCCAATTCGCATCACACTTCCTCCTTCTGAAAGACCGGTTTCACCAGGATATTGACTCAATAAAACTTATCAAACGAAGGTAAGCATTTCCAGAGTACCGCATCTGCCTTGTTGTCGGGCACTTGAAGTACAAAAGTACGTCGGCGCACCCGACGCCTATCATTTGCGGCACCCTGCAATCGCTTACAATTCGGTAGTTATAAGCGCATCGCACTTTGCACCCCTGTGAACGGTTACAAACGAACTATACAACGCATAGGTTTACAAATAGGTTCGATCATGTATTTTATCCGTTATCACACGGTAATAGTGCAGGGCGCCGTTGAACACGACTTGGATTCATCAAACCTTGCCCCAGAAACGGCCGCGGTGGGGGTGCCATGTGAACGCACCCAAATTTAGGTGTTTTGAAGCGCAATCGGAGGGTAGCAACCCTGGTCACGGTTACAAATTTTTCGCGGTGAAAGAACAATCCGGCTTCTGGTTTTGGTGAGCGCCGGGTTATAATTGGCGACCGATGTTCCAACTGATAACGCAAAGCTAGCCGGCGCCGCGTATGCCAGGTTCCCGCTCTTCATTGATGATGATAGTTTTTACCTATCGTTAGACTGCTTGTCGTCTCTTATTGTCAGATGCGGTTCCGTGGCTACCATTTAAGCCAGGAATAACAAAAACGTTTAACAAACAAAACGAGGAGACGACCAATGGCTGATGAAAAAGTGCAAGACTACACCAAAGACGACACAGATGGTCACGTAGACACCAGAGAAGCGAATAAGGAGTGCGAAAAACCCGACCCCAACCTGGGGTGTGATCCGGGTATCGACGTGGCGGGGTAATCACCAGGAGGTGATCCATAACAGGAACAATTTTTGCTATAGTGCTACTGGGCTACTACATTAACAGTTGTGTTTACAACGACAACAAAACATCGACACGCAGGGTCTGACAAAATCGAAGGAGCTTCAACTTAAAGGGCAACAGAATTCCATGCCCCACTGAACTGATCTGGACTGACTGTAGAGCGAATCCTGGATCTGGACGATGTAGGCAGAGACTCTTTTTTTTTGAGTCTCTGCTTTTTTTATGGTGCGCCCGGCAGAGCGCACCCACTTGGAGGTGCAAGTCCTCTGTACACCCAAGAGCGGGCAGTGTTCGCCGGACGGCAGAGGTGCCCACCGCGAGGTGGGATCTGAAGGAAGCCGCAGGCAAAGCGCCGGCCCGACGAGCAGATTAATTGAGATAGTGCCCATCCGCGATCTTTTTTAGGCACTTCTCAGTGTCCAATTCATAAATGTGGATTTTTTTCGCTGGACAAGGCCGCACAAGGGTTTGCGGCGAGGCGTACTTTATGTACGCCGCAGCCGGAAACACGCTACGACCGGCTGCCCAGCGGAAAAAAGACCATTTATGGATGGACACGAGATAATTCCCAATTTCCTGAGGATCTGTACGGTTTTGATTTGGATGGGCTTAAACCCCCAAAAATACGGGCAGTTCGCAATGGTATCCGCTGCTTTGTTGGAAAAAATCGGATCAACATTTGGTGCCCTCCTACGCAAAATTCAGACTCGAGCCTATTGCATCCGGATTAGACGTAATTACCGTAACATTGCAAGTGTTTTATTGCTGATTTTCGGCAATTTTTAATGAACCTCTAGACAAGGAGACTTAAAATGAAAAAGACACTCTTCATTGCACCGCTTTCGATGCTTGTGTTGCTGCTGGCGCTGGGCGGCGTTTACGCACAGTCCTCCGGTCCGGGTTACAACACACCGCCGCAGTCGGGTCGGTACTGTCCGAATTGCGGGGCATATCAAGGTCAAGGTTACGGCATGGGACCTGGTATGATGGGCGGCAGGGGCTATGGAATGGGTCCGGGCATGATGGGGGGCCAAGGTTACGGTTACGGTATGGGACCCGGCATGATGGGAGGTCGAGGCTACGGTTACGGCATGGGGCCTGGCATGATGGGCCGTGGTAATGGTTACGGACCCAACCAACAGTATCCATACGCTCAACAGCAGCCCCAAGAGCCGATCGATAAGGACCAGGCCAAGTCCATGGTCGAAAATTACTTGAGGTCCACCGGGAATCCGAACCTGAAACTGGGCGACATAAAGGATGATGGTCAGAATTTTGAGGCGGATGTTGTTACGAAAGATAATTCCCTGGCAGATAAAATTCTGATCGACAAGAACTCGGGATGGATGCGGCCCGCCTATTGATCATCGGAGTCAACTTCGGTTTACAGGGGGATAGGCAGCTGGAAGGACAGATGTCTATCCTTCTGTAGGAAATCATCATGAATTGATGGGTCATTGGAGGCGGCGAACACATGTCCGGGTTTTTGGGAATAGTCATTTTTATCGTTCTCGCCGTGTGGGCATGGTCTCTTGAATAAGGGAAAAGGCTTCTCGGTTTTGACGACAGTCAGAGTTCCCCCTTGATATACTCAAAAAGCGATATGGAATCTGCAATCAAATATCCAAAATTTCAAAAATCAACTCGTTTACTTGTTTCGTTTTATCCATCCATGTTTCACGGATGCTCCGAACAAGTGTCTGGTAGGTTCCGGACTCCTTGTTTTTATAATTTTCCAGATCTTCAATAGTCCTGAAGTGCATTATAGCCCCATATTGAGATGGATTTGTTTTGGAACGGATAAATTCCACTTGCCTCATCCCCATGACACCACGAAGCTCTAATGCACTCGTTTGCATCCAACGCTCGGCATCTTTGCCGTCTATCGCATGGTATGTGACTAACCGAATAAACATTTGATCGGCCTCTTTTTAAATTTTGAATAAAACCCAAAATTGTTTGTCAAGTAATACGATTGGGCGGCTATCAGACCCTTTATTCCCTTTGCGGCCGCTTGACAAACTATTGAGGTCGGTCGTTGTCACGCAAGCAGTCAATGCGGTCAAGTATTAAGGTTTTTATCAACCCGATTCGCCTTTATTTTACTTTCTCTTATTCGAGCACCTCCTTCAATTATTAGGGCGACTGGTTACTAAGCAAAATTAAGAATTTCTCTTGCATCGCAATATTTCTGGGTTTTCCTGTTATTGTGGAAATATCCATCGCATTACAGAGCCCAAGAACTTTTGGCTCAGTCTGGAGATTTCAAAAACCCATGCGGGAATAGATTCAGCAAATTGGAAATGGAAACTCGCGCAGAAAGAGTGTTCGCCTCAGAGTCAGCTTAGTGATGAAATAAGAGATACGTGCGCGTATGATACTATTTTCAAGTATATTATAGTGATAAATTTTATACCATAAAAAGGGATGTCAAGAGGGGGGCGAGAAAAAAATTACCCTTAAATTATGCCAATGATATTAGAAACTTATGTTCAGTTTTAAAATTTCTCTATATTAAATGATGTGATTTTTCCCCATTATCGTATACGTTACCCCGTATGATAAGGAAAACAAGGGTGATGTTTTGATCAAGGCAAAAGGTTCATACATTTTGCCGAAATGATTATAACCTACAATTTCAAGTTGATTGACAAAAGGAAGTGATTTGGGTATTTTAGAAGCAGAAAATTCCGAATGAAGTTCTTGGATGGGTATCTAAAAATCAGATACCCATCATTTTTTTATTAGTTCAAGCCAATCAGTCCTCCTACTTCAATGAAGACAGGAAAAAAGACGACTGACCAAAATAATATCATTCCTATGAATTGCCATACTTTCATTTTATACCGTTATCCTCCTTATTTTTATCATTTCCCATATTTCCGATGGCATTGACCTGAAAACCGATATATGAAACCAATCGGTGTGAGACTCGGATTATACCACCTTTCATTGTCGTTTGCACTCATTATGCGTTAAGCTGCTGTTAGTATGTAAGAATACCGAATTTATCGCTGAATACGGCACCTTGACCTTTAGGCATAATATATTACTGAATGTGCCCGATGTCACATGCTTGATGCACTAAAAAACAAGTCTAAGTTACTAAAAACAGATGCTTATGCCCTCTATCTCGCTTATAAAGACCCAAGAATTCCTTGGTATGCTCGCATCCTTGCGATCTGTGTGGCTGGATATGCCGTCAGCCCTATTGACCTGATCCCTGACTTCATTCCCATCCTTGGATATCTTGATGACCTGATATTGATCCCCTTGGGGATTGCCCTTGTTTTGAAAATGATACCTAAAGATGTTATGTATGAGTACCGTGAACGGGCAAGGGCTGCAATAATCCAAGGAAAGCCTGTCAATTGGGTAGCTGCTACCGTAATCGTTGGGATATGGGTGGGATTGGCGATTCTAGCGGTTGAAATAGTGACGAGATAATTTAATGTTATTTCTTTTTTTCTGGATAGATCAAGAGCTTCTCTCTTGCTTGGTTCTAAGTATACATCTTGGACACTAAGGCCTGAATTTGGAGCATCCATATCTATCCATATTTCATAATTACTACTCTTTTATTTTACATCAAAACTGCCGATGTATGACTTCAACACTGATTCTAATTGTGCATCGGTAGAAGGAGACAGTTTATTACGTGAATGTACAACGCGGAGTACTTCTTCGTGGACAACCCGCTGAACCGCTACACGCTGAGCGCACGCAACGACCTCAAAAAAAACGCGGATGGATCGGTGGATCTGTATCTGCAAAACGAAAATCCCGGTCCTGGTAAAGAATCCAACTGGCTCCCTGCGCCAACAGGGAGATTCATTCTGATGCTCCGCCTTTACTGGCCAAAGGAAACGCCGCCATCCATCATCGACGGCTCATGGAAGATTCCGGGGGTACAGAAGGTCAAGTGATTTGGATTGGCCAGCTATCATCCGGTTGCAGCGGATGGTCCTTCGCGCCGTCGCTGCAACCGGATTGTTACGTATAGATCCAAGGATTCTGCTGTTATTAAGGCCCTGAAAAACCACTGTGTGCAATTATTATCACCACCGACCAAATCTTGCATTCATTGGGCCTTTCTTGGTACCGTGGAGATGTCCAAATGGTATCGCTGATAATGCCCAATAATTTTAATTGGTAAGATGCTCCTAATGTGTGTTGCGACCGGCTGATATTTGGTTTGCTCCAGATAAACAAGGTTTTGAAAAGTCTAAACCCAAGAATTATTCAGCTAAAAAGACATCATCAGGATGACAGGAGGTGCAAATCCAATGTTTTCAGGTGACGTTTCGATGTCCTTGACATCCCAGGTTCAAGGGTTCCGTGAAGACTTTGCTCATCCTATCGGGTTATTGCAGATAGTCGCCATTGGCGTTAGTTTTCTGATCGCTTGGCTTTTAGCCCGAGAACTTCATCACTACTTTGACAAAAGCATGGAGAAGGTTAAGACCCACACGCGAATTTTTAAATTGATCCCGGCCCAGTTTGCAAAATTACTCGGGTATTTGTTTTGGCTGTTGCTTATTTGGTTCTCTAATGAACTTTTTATAAAGTTCAAAATGCCGAACGCCCTTCTGCACATGACCCTCAACCTTGTCGGTGCCTTGATAGTCATTCGCTTTGCATCTTTTTACATAAAGAGTATTTTCTGGTCTCGCTTTGTATACATAGTCTGCTTGGTGGTTATATTTTTGCGGATATTCAAATTTTGGGACCCCACCGTTAACCTGCTTAACAGCATGACGATCGAATTAGGTAAAATCAGCATTTCCGTTTGGGGGCTGATTGAAGCGAATATCATCTTCATTCTGTTGTATTCAGTGGCAAGCGTGGTCAATCGATTTATTGCCCAATGGTTAATGACTTCCACCAAGCTGACTTACTCGGACCGAACGTTGCTGCTCAGAGTTATCAGGGCGGCAACGGTGACGGTGGTGATTTTGATCTCTTTAGGAGCGGCTGGCATCCATATGACGGCCATCGCCGTCACCGGGGGAGCCATCGGCCTGGGCATCGGTGTTGGACTACAGAAAATCGGATCCAATATAATCAGCGGGATTATGCTGCTGATCAGCAAACCCATTCGTCAGGGGGATGTGATCGCTTTTCCGAAAGGCTTTGGTGGCGCCAGCTGGGGATGGGTTACGCAAATGGGCTTAAACTATGTTCAGGTGGCCACGCGACACGGATCATTACTGCTCATACCCAATGAGGTCTTTGTGACCCAAAAAACAGAAAATCTATCTTACGACGATAACAACGTACGTCTTAACATACCTTTCGGCATCGCCTATGAGTCGGATTTAAACGAAGCAAAGACCCTGGCCCTAAGCGCTGCCTCCAGCATCGAGCGTATTTTAAAGATTCCTGAACCCAAATGCCTTGTCATGGAATATGGTGACAGTACGGTCAATCTGGAGTTACGGGTTTGGATCAATGATACCAAAAATGGGATTGATAATGTCAAGGATGCCGCTCTTATGGCGGTTTGGGACAGCTTTCACGCCAATGGGATCGAAATTGCATTTCCGCAACGCGATTTGCATATTAAGAGTGCTGTGCCGTTTAAAATATTGAAAGATAAGGCCCAACCAGTCGCAAAAGATTCCCTGGAAAATACCGGCAATAAAGGGAGCGAGAGTGACTGAATTTCGTTGCGTTACATTGGGACAAAAGCAAATTATTGCATATATCTTCTAATATTTGTAAATAATTTCAAACCTCAGGTGCTGGTGGGAGTTATCCTGGTCTTGGAGGCGCTGTTTAATCGGATTTACGCCAAAGCGGTTGTTGAATTCGGGGATGATACCGTTTCCAAGATGATTGAGGTCTTAAAAAATCCGGTGGCCTATCGGAAGATGCCCTTTGGAAAACACAAGGGGTTTAAAATGAAGGAGGTGCCTCTCGATTATCTGCAGTGGCTCGCCGGCACCGATCTCGGAGGAGGATCTGAGGTATACGATTAAGCGTTATCTGTATTTCCGACCAACCATAGTCGACATTTGAAATCCTTTCATGTGCAGAAAGCCTTGGAGGCGTACCTGTCTGAACTGGCGGACTTGCAGGTCGCTTATGATCGATTAAATGACACGACGGATTCAGTTTGGTCTGTTGAGGAAATGAGGAAAGAGCTTGAACTATAACATCGCGTTTAAAAAATCAGTGGCACGCGATCTAAAAAAAATAGACAGAGTTCAAGCCGACAAAATTTTGAAAAAAATTGAAGATGAGCTGCCGGCGAAAGTGGACACTTTCCCCGTGTTAACCGGAAAATTTTCCGGTTTGCGAAAATTCCGGGTAAGGCATTATCGGGTCATTTGTTCTATTATAGGGGATACGAGGTGAAGGGAATGATGACCGCGATGAGCGTGTAGACAAAACAGCTCCCGCGTTCGTCGCCTTTCGAGAATGGGCGTTTGATTGTCAAAACTCATCGGGCATCAGTTGGGCACCGTGGATAACGGCCAGCACGTCGATCTGATCGGCTTTGATACGGTAGATGATCCGGTAGGGCTTTTCGATCAACTCGCGGACATCTTCGGCCCGGTACTCGGGCACCATGCGGCCGGAAAGAGGCTGGTCGCCGATTTGCACCGTACGGCGGGTGATACGGTTTACCATTTGCTTGGCATAGGTGGGAGAGTTTATCGCGATGTACTCGTAAATGGTGACCAGGTGGTCAACCGCATTGCCGGTCCAGTGAACTCTCACGCCGGTAGACCGAATCTTCTACGCACTTCCATGACGTCAACGGTTCGTCCCTCATCGCTGTCTTTTATCCCGGCATCGATGGCCTGGCGGACGTAAATCCGGTACATCACATCTTCCCACGTGGTGCTGTCGGGCAGGTCGTCCACCAGCTGATGGGCCTGTGCCTTTATACTGTCACTCTGCATGCTCATCTCTCCTATGGGCATTGATCAAGCATCCTTAATTGCGTTGCGTAGGCTTTTATATCCAGTTTTCAAACTGCAACCCTTCGATACGGTCAAACTCCTGCATATTGTTTGTCACCAATTTGAGACCGCGAGACCTGGCATGGCCGGCAATCATCATATCATAGGGACCTATTGGTTTTCCCATACCGTATAATGCAGCCCTTATCTGTCCGAAATGATATGCCGCCGGTTCGTCAAAGGGCAGCACGTCCAGGCGGGCCGCCATGGCTTCGATATCCGCCAGGTTTCGTTCCGCCTGTTGCGAATGCTCTGCACCAAAGACCAATTCCCCCAAAGTCACGGTGGAAATGGCCATCCGCCCATGATGTTTTTGGAAATGCCGTTTAACCGCTTGAGGACGATTCTTCATTGTGTAAATGACACTGTTTGTATCCAGCATATATTTGAGCATCAAAAGGTATCCCGCACTTGGTCTTCCGGTTGCTTCCGTGACTCCATAAAATCGCTGGAAGCCCCGGGACCATCAAACCACTCATCCCATGATTGCCCTGCCGGTGAAATGATGCGCCTGTTTCCAACGGCTATGATTTCCACATCCTTTATCGATTCTGAAAAAGCGACTTCCTTGGGCAGGCGAACGGCCTGACTCCGGTTGCTTTTAAAAAGCTTAGTTTTCACGCATCCCACAACTGAACCTCCAATCTTCAACAGATAATGAGGTAATAAATATACTATGGCTATCGGATATGTCAATTGGATATACCATAAATGGGGAGGGGGTATCTGAGGGGCTCGAATCGATGCCTCGGTGGCCTGCCTCATCGCATCGCGGGGGGCTTCGATCGAAAATTGCTATCTCATGATGATACGGACCGCCATAATATTTTAGCCCGCTTCGAAGACATTCTCATAGACACGCGCACACGCGCGCACCTTGACAGCGCCCGGGCGCTCATGGCCTATTCTTTTCCTCTGCCGCTGCGAACCGTACCCCCCTGACGACAGTCATGCCGTGACAGCTGACCGGTCATGCGGTGGTCGGCAACCGCTGCCATCTCAGGCTTTGCTCAACATTGCGGCGGCCGGTCGACCCTTGATGAAATTGAGGATCAGCAAGGGAAAGGCGATGACGGTGGCGATCACGCTCAATTGGTAGGAGGGGTAGAAGAGAAGGACGGCGCAAATGCCGATCACGTAGCGGACCATCGTGGACACATTCTTTCTAAAATAGCCGACCACGGCGACGTTCAGGCAGAATATGCCCAAAATGGTGAAGAAAAAAGTAAAGACGATATGAGCGATGGCCTTGGCCAGGGGCAGGGTGTGGAGCACCGGGATGATCAGCAGGGAAGTTCCGCTCAACGACAAAATGAAGGTCAGCCCGATGAAGTATTTGGGCAGGGCCACGCGGGCGGCATAAACCCCGGTTTTGATCGGGTCGGTGCCCATCACGGAGGCGGCGGCATAGGCCGAAAGAGCCACGGGCGGGGTGACCTCGGCCAGGACCGCGAAATAGAATAAAAACATGTGGGTCGCCATCAGGGCCGCCTCTTCGGGGATCCCGTTGAGCATGGCCAGCTGTTGAATCGTGGGCGCCGTCAGGGCGGAGGTCAGCACGTAGGTGGCGATCGGCGGGACCCCCATCCCCAGTACCAGGCTGAAAAAGCCGGTAAACAGCACAGCCAGCAGGATACTGCTGCCGGAGATGTCCATCAAAATGATGGAAAACTTGGAAGCCAGGCCGCTCATCACCATCATCGACATGATCATGTTGGCGGCGATCACGGCGCTGGCAATGGGCAGAAGGCTGATGATCCCCTCTTCCAGAGCTTTTGCCAGGTTGCGCAGCGGCGGCCGAATGCTCGGATCGGCATAGGCAAAAATGACAAACAGGATTGCGGCCGCGGTGACGGTGAGGTTGATGGAAAATCCCTTGTAAATCATGACGATGATAAAGATGATGGGGATGAACACGTAGCAGTAGCGCTTGAAATAGGAGAAGTCGATCAGGGCCGAAATTTCGAGCGGGGGCAGGTTCATCTTCCGGACGTAAAGCTCGTTATACGTAAAAATCCCCAACAAATACAGAAGCATCGGCCCGGTCGCCATTATAATGATCAACGCGTAGGGAATCGAGAGCAGCTCCACCATGATAAAGGAGATCGAGCCCATCACCGGCGGCGTGATATAGGCGATCGATCCCACCGTGGCGATGACGCCGGCGGCCACCTGCTTGTCGTAGCCCACCTTTTTGAACAGCGGCTTGGTCAGGGTGGCGACGAACTGGGTGTCCGAGGCCCCCGACCCCGAAAACATGCCCATCAACACCGCCATTATCGAACAGGCCCGGCCCGGAGAGGCGGGGCTGCGGCCGACGAAGAGCAAAGCGATGTTGGCGATGATCTGGCCGAAATTCAGCCGGGTCACGATTGCGCCCATGATGGTGAAGTAGATGAGGTACTTGACCGAAACGCCCGTGATCGAGCCGAAAATGCCCGCTTCGGTTTCGCAGTACATCTTGCCCAGAAGCATGTCGAAGTCGAAACCGGGGCTGGCGAAAAGGCCGGGAATAGCGTCGCCGTAGAGGTTATAGAGCAGAAAAAACATCACGATGGACGGCATGATCGGACCGCTGAGGCGAAAGATCACGCCGAGCACCAGCAGGATCTGGGCGAAAGACATGATCAGGTCCCAGGGCTCGGGCATGATGGCCCGATAGATCAGGGCTTCATAGTTTACGACCAGGTAAACAAACGGCAGAAAGCACAGCACGGCGCAGGCCAGGTTGGACCACTTCTGGGTTTTCGGCACCACCGTCGGCAGCATGGTGCAGACCCAGATGACGACGGCAAAGCCCTTGAGCGCAGCCGGCAGATCGAGGCGCAGGAATTCGATTGTGATCAATATCGTCATGCCGGCCAGCGGCAGAGCCCAGATGCCGGGACGCAACCGGAGACGCAAATAGCTTACCAGATATCCCAGAATGGAAATCAGAAAAACATGCACGGCCCGCTGCACCTGGGTCAGGTCCAGCAGGGAAATCCTCAGGACGGCCAGCGGTGTGAAGGGATGGATGACGATATAGATGTGGTAGAGGGTACCGATGATCGCCACGACGGCGACTATCCGTTTCACCAGACTGTCCATAACAGGGCAACCTCCAGACATCCGTCTTTTACGTAAATCTTATAAAACCCGATCGTTACCGAAATCCCTTTCACCGAGCAGAACCGGAGCCGACCGGTGGAATCTCGGGCGACGGCATCGTTGATGTCGTAGACGCCATGGGTGTAGTAGGCTTCGGTTGTCTCATCCGTGGAAACGGAGAACGCCTGGAAGCGACGGCCGATGTGAAAGTCGATGGTGACGGGCTGATCCGTGACGGAATTGATGAACCGGATTCGGCCCGACTGCCAGCGGAAAAAAACTGCCAGCCGGGTCGTGTCATCGGTCCGGATCACGGCCGGCTTGAAGAGCCCCAGGCAGCCGACCACCACGATCGCCAGGATCGTCAATCGGCGCTTGGTCATCACGCCGGGCTATTTCACCAGACCCTTTTCGGTAAAATACTTGACGGCCCCCGGATGAAAAGGGATGGCGGTCTTGCCGACGAAGCGGGCGGTATTTTCGGCGGTGGTATCCCTGGCCGCCTTGACCGAGGAGTGCAGCGTCTCCAGGTTTTCAAATACCGCCTTGGTCATGTCGTAGGCGAGGTCTTCGGGCAGCGACGCGGGAGCGACGAACATGTTCCAGAAGGCCAATGTCGGCGTATCGGCGGCCACGCCGTAGGTCGCCTGGGGAATCGTCTGGCTGTCGGCCAGGCCGGGAAACTCCTTCTTGAAGGCGGCCACCGCCGGATCGCTTGCCGGCAGCGGGACGAGAAAGAGAGGGTTCCCCTTGCGCTTCAAGGTGTTGGCCAGCTCGACGATCGAGCCGGTGGGCAGTCCACCGGACCAGATATAGGCGTCCAGGGTTCCGTTGGACAGGGCCTCGTCGGACTCTTTGGCGCCCAGCTTTTCCCATTTCTGAAACTTGTTCGGATCGATGCTGGCCGCATTCAGCAAATTCAGGGCGGTAAACTCGGTCCCCGAACCCGGCGCGCCGGTGGAAACGCGCTTGCCAGCGAGGTCGGAAAGCGTCTTGATGCCGCTGTTCTCCGTGGTCACGACGTGCAGGAAATTGGGGTACATCATCCACAAAATATCGGCCTTTGCGGGATTGTCTGCGAATTTTTCGTGCTTGCCCGTCACGGTGAAATAGGCCGTGTCGGGAAGAACCGTACCGATGAAATAGGTGGATTTGTCGGGAGCGGTTTTGTCGCGCAGCAGAAGCATGTTGTCCACCGAGGCCGCGGTCTGAATGGCCGTGGCGGCCGCAACGTTATTTTTACTAAAAATTTCAGCTATTTGTGTTCCATAGTAATAATAAACGCCGCCGATTCCCCCGGTAGTGATGATCACCTTGGCGCTTTGGGCGTACCCGTTGACGGTGAAGAGCAGCAACGCCAGTACCACCATGCCGATTTTTTTCATCGTGATCTCCTTTTGTCTGTGGTTTGCAAGCAGGCAACCGATACAAGCGGTTGCTCGAAAATGGCTTAGAGGCGTTCAAGTGACGGAACAGACAGGGCGGAAGATAGAGCGCTTTCATTTCGATAGGCGCCCCTTTACGACCCCTTTCTCTGTGCGCGGCCGAAGGTGGAGCATTGCCGGAAAGGGCTTTTCCAATATATTCGCTCCCTTTGCAGCATAGCGATAAAGGCCTTACGTAACAAGAAAAGGCCGTGTCATATTATTGTCAACCTATTCCAACTTGGCGGACCTTTGTCAAGCTGAATTAGCCGGGTCTATCGGGCGGCGATGACAGTCGAACACCCAAAAAGTTCAAGCAGGCCTGCCGATGTGGATGAACATCTTTCAAGCGTCGATCTGGATATCGAGCCAGGGAAATCAGGATGGCGCGAAAACCTGCCTATAAACGAATCGATGGAAAAATCGAAGAAAAATGAGAAGCAGGAAGAAGAGTTGCGGGCCAAGAACCACAGCCCTTCGAGAAAACGCATACGGCGCTCGAGGTCAGTTCCGCGAACCGATTTTTCGCAAAGCGTTTTGTGGAAAAATTATCGTCGCGCGGAATCCGATGAAATCGATCTCGAATAGCACGACAAATGCCGGAGGGCATCATCAAGGGCAGGCTGCAAACGGCAAAGCAATGCGCGGCCCGAACTCCTTCGACCGCCGTTTACGCCGGCTGCGCCCGCAGCGCGAAATTGCGCCGAACCGCGGGAAACTACTGCGCCGGCCAGGGCATGATCGGAACCGAGCTGATGCTGTTTTGCGGGCTGCCCTCGATGACCCGGTCGCTGTAGGACACGTAGATCAGCACCTTGCGCTTGGCGTCGAAGAAGCGCACGACCTGAAGAGTTTTGAACACGAGGCTGCGGTGTTCGTCGAAGACGCGCTCGCCGTCCTTTAACTCTCCAACGATCTGAATCGGCCCGACCTGGCGGCAGGCGATGCTGGCGTCACTCGTATCCTCCGCCACCCCCATGGCCCCTTTCACGCCGCCGGTCTGGGCCCGGGAGATGTGGCAGGCGACACCCTTGACTTTGGGGTCGTCGAAGCCGTCGACCACGATCTTGTCGTTGGGGCCGAGCCATCGAAATTTTGTGCTGACCGAGCCGGTCGTCCCGCGTTCGGGGCGGCTGAAGAACCACCATCCGAAGAGTAGGATAACCAGGCAAATTCCTGCGCCGACACCGATTAAAACCCTTTTCATGATGACCCTCATTTTCTGATTACTGCGTGTTTTTTGATCCAGTACGAAAAGCCGTATTCATCCATTTCATTTTTCGTCAAGGCTCAAACGACGTCCACGGCTTCCGTCTCCGATGCCGTCAAATTCCCAACCGTTTAGATCGAGGAAAACGCTTGTGAAACCAACCGTTGCCAAAGTCGGAGGACTTCAGAGTATTGGGTGACGTGTGCACAAATAAAACGACAGGCAATTCCCCTACCAGAGAGTCGGTCGTTCCCGCACCGGGAACGGGAGCAGGGGGGGCGATTGCAATTGAAGCCTGCGGGACGCCTTCCGGGGCCTCTGGCGCCGATCGGTTCTATCGGGTATTTACAACCTTGCCCTGAAAGGGTACGAAAAAGAGGTGTCGCATCCCGGTTTTCTTAACTCTCAGCCCATAGCAGCGTTTTTACAAGGGACCCTATGCCGGAACCGTTTCTAAGTCCCAAACACCGCTTGCTGCGCCGCACGGTGCGCGCCTTTTGCGAGCAGGAGCTGCGCCCGATCGCTGCGCAGATCGACCAGGAGGCGCGGTTTCCGTGGGAGGTCGTGGAAAAAATGGGACCGCTGGGCTACTTCGGGATTCAGGCACCGCTCGAATTGGGCGGCGCCGACCTGGATGCGGTGAGCTATGCCGTCATCATCGAAGAGACATCGCGCGTGAGCGCTGCCATCGGCTTGTGTCTCAGCGTCCACAACAGCGTGGCGCTTTTCCCCATCCTGGCTTTTGGAACGCCCGAACAGCATCGGCGCTGGGTCCCGGAGCTGGCCGGGGGCAAAAAGATCGGGGCCTTTTGCCTGACCGAGCCCAACGTCGGCTCCGATGCTGGAAGTCTCTCGGCCACGGCCTTGCCCATCGAAGACGGCTGGCTTGTCAACGCCAACAAGGTGTTTGTCACCAACGGCGGAATTGCCGACATCTGCCTGATTTTCGCCCGCACCGATCCGGCGGCCGGTCGCAAGGGCATCAGCGTGATCGTGGCCGAAAGGGGCAGCCGGGGTTTTGTGGTGGGAGACCTGGAAGACCTTTGCGGCATGCGGGCCAACCCGGTTTCCTCCATCCGGCTCTGTGACTGCCGGGTGCCCAAGGATCATCTGCTCGGATGCTCCGGCCAGGGGTTGGCGATCGGCATGGCGGCCCTGGATACCGGGCGCATCGGCATTGCCGCCCAGGCCCTGGGCATCGCCCAGGCCGCCCTCGAGGAAGGGGTTCGCTACGCCAAGCAGCGGCAGCAGTTCGGCGTCCCCCTGGCGCGCCACCAGGCGATCCAGATGATGATCGCCGACATGGCCACCCAGACGGACGCCGCGCGCATGTTGGTCTATCGCGCCGCCATGCTCAAGGACCAGGGCCGGCCGGTCGCCCTGGCGGCCGCCCAGGCCAAACTCTTTGCTTCCGAGGCGGCCTGCACGGTGACCGACCTGGCGGTCCAGATCCACGGCGGCTATGGCTATTCCAAGGCCTATGCCGTCGAGCGCTACTATCGTGACGCACGGGTGACGCGCATTTACGAAGGCACCTCGGAGGTCCATCGGATGGTGATCGCGCGGGAGGTGCTGGGCGGCTGATTTACCGGCCGGCGGAATCGATTGCTTCCCGATGCTTCGCGCGGCCGGCGCCAAGGCCTTACCGGGGCGCACTTAAAAACGACATCACATTTCAGATGTCGATTTATGCCCGCCGGCGGCCGGTGGGATGACCAGGCATTGAGATAAAGATTTTGGGCGTGTCGTCGGTCGGTGGCGTATGATAAAAGATGGGCACAAGGTTCACGGTTCACGGTCCAGGGCCGAAGGAAACGACATGTCGTTCAGCAGCATCGTTTGCATCAAGTCGGTGGTGCGCGCCGCGCCCGACGGGGTCGGCCGCCGCACACCGGATAACAGCGAACTCAATCCCTTCGACCGCCCGGCCCTTGAGGCCGCCCTGCGGATCAAAGAGACCGTTGGCGGAACCGTGACGGCCCTGTCGATGGGACCGGCGGTCGGCAGCGAGGCACTGGCCGAGGCCCAGGCCATGGGGGTCGACCGGGCGGTGCTGATCAACGATCCGGCCCTCGCCGGATCCGACACCCTGGCCACCGCCCGCGCGCTGGCCGCCGCCATCGGCCGCATGCCGCCCTGGACCTTTGTTTTTTTCGGAACGCGTTCCTCGGACAGCGACACCGGCCAGGTGGGTCCCCAGACCGCCACGGCGCTGGGCGTGCCGTTCGTCTCCGGGGTCAAAGGGATGCAGCCCGAAGCCGACCACTGGGAAATAACGCGCCTGATGGACGATTGGGAGGAGTCGTGGCGGGTCCGCCCACCGGCGGCTGTGACCATTCACACCGCGGCCTTTGCACCCCGGACGATTCCCCTGGCGGGAATCGCCCGGGCTTACAGTCATTCCAAGGTTCAGACCTGGCGCCTCTCCGATCTGGGGCTCTGCGCCGAACGGGTGGGGTTGGCGGGTTCCCCCACCCGCGTGTCCGCCCTCGCGAAGGTCAACCGCCAGCGCACCTGCCGCCTGCTGGAGGGCGAGCCTGCCCGGCAGGTGGAGGCCCTGATCGCCTATCTGGGAGCCAAAGGGGTCGTGGGACCATGAGCCAACGGGAAATCTGGGTCTATGGCGACCTGCGCACCCGGCACCTGTGGCAGGCGAGCCTCAAGGTGCTGGCCAAGGCCTTCGGCCTGGCCGATGCGGCGGGTGCGCAATTGGCCGTGGTCTTGGTGGGCGGTGAAGCCGAATCGACCGCTGAGCCCCCGACCGCCTCGGGGGCCTGCCTCGCCCTGGCCGAAGCGGCCGGGCAGGCTGCCGCCTCGGGGGTGCAAACCGTTCTTTGTCTGGAACATCCCCGCCTGGCAGTGCCGCGCACCGATGGGTACGCCCGTGTGCTGGCCGGTCTGGTGCAGCAGCGCACGCCCTGGCTGGTGCTGCTGCCGCTCAATGACTTCGGCCGGGAAATTGCGGCCATCGGCGCCCAGCTTTGCCAGGCCGGAATGATCGCGGACTGCACCGAACTGGCGGTGAGCCAGGGCCGGTTTGTGGGTCGCTGCCCGGCCTGGGGCGGGCAGATTATCGCCGATATCTCGCTGGCCGAGGGCTGGCCGACCGCCTTCGTCACCGTTCAGCCCCACGGGGTCGACGTGCCCGGCCAGCGCTGTGAACGCGGTCGGATCGAACGGATCGCGCTTCCGCAAATCGACATGCCCGCGGATGCGGATCTGGTCCGGCGCAGTCAGCAGACAATCGAGGCCCGGCGCCTGGAGGATGCCGAAACCATCGTCGTCGGCGGCGCCGGCTTGGGCGACATGCAGGGCTTCGGCCTGGTCCGGACGCTGGCGGCCGCCCTGGGCGGTGAAGTCGGCGCCACCCGGCCGCCGGTCATGAACCACTGGGTGGCGGAAGAGCGCCTGATCGGGCAAACCGGTAAAAGTGTGCGGCCCAAGCTGCTCATCACCGTGGGAACTTCCGGTGCCATCCAATACACCGCCGGCATTGTGGAGGCCGAAACCATCGTGGCCATCGACCGCGATCCGGCCGCACCCATTTTCCAGCTGGCCGATATCGGGATCGTCGGCGACGCCCGCACGCTGCTGCCGCTGTTGAATCAACGCGTTCAGCGGTCAGCCCTGCGGCGCCTGGCCGATGCGGCCTGCGCCCCCGGCGGCGAGGAGCAAGCCCCAAAGGCCGGCTTCGGCGCCGCCGTTCGTCAACTGCGCAGGGCCCGCAACTGGAGCCCGGAAGAGTTGGCCGATGCCACCGGCCAAACCCCCGAATTTATCGCCCACGTCGAAAACGACCGGATGTCGCCGCCGGTCGGTTTCATCCTGCGCCTGGCGCGGGTCATGAAGATCGATCCCGGCACCTTTCTGCACAAGGAAGAGCGTGCGGCCATCCGCGACCGCCGTTCCCAGGCCTACTACCAGCGCACCCAATCCTACAGCTACGCCACGCTCACACCGGAAGCGGCCAGCAGCCACCTGCGCGCCTTCATGATCACCATCGAAGCTCATCATGACCACAAGCCCGTGGCGTACAAACACGAGGGCGAAGAGTTCATCTACGTCATGGAAGGCGATCTGGCGTTCACGCTCGGCAGCCGGGAGCACGTGCTCAAGCCCGGTGAATCGATCCACTTCAATTCGGATGTCCCCCACAAGCTCAAGAGCCTTTCGGCCCGGCCGACCCGCTGCCTGGTGGTGCTCTACACTGTTTAGCGTCACCCTGAGACACCTGCTGCGGGTTGCGGTGCCTGAACATCTGTCGAACGCACGGAACAGCCGTGACGCAGTGATCCGAACGCCTTGGACGCCGATTCCTGGCCGGGTTCGGCCCCGTTGATATCTGCTTGAAAGAAATAGGGGTTGACACAAAAGAAAATTAATACTAAAAGAAAATTATTATTATTTAGGAAAAAGAAGGGGGAGGGAGCGAAAAAGGCTGAAGGCTGAACGGCTAACGGCTAACGGCTAACGGCTAACGGCTAACGGCTAACGGCTAACGGCTAACGGCTAACGGCGGAAGGCTAACGGCTAACGGCTGAAGGCTGAAGGCAGAAGGCAAAAGGCAAAAGGCTAAAGGCGGAAGGCAGAAGGCTAAAGGAAGAGGGCAGAGGGCAGACACGGACGACGGACGACGGACGGCAGAGGGCAGACACAGACGACAGACGACGGACGACAGACGGCAGAGGGCAGACACAGACGACAGACGACAGACGACAGACGACGGACGACAGAGGGCAGACGGCAGACGGCAGATGGCAGACGACAGACGGGAGAAGGGAGAAGACAGAAGGCGGAGGCGGGGAGGTGGAACCGCTCAGGGTATTTATTACTTTTTTGATGTACATCGTCATTTGTCATTTCTTTAATTTATGGCAGGAAACTCAAAGACACGTTGTTCATCGTGACAGGTGCAGACAAATGAAGGAGGGGGCGTCATGACGGAAGAGAGCAAGTGCCCGGTGACGGGCAGGACAAGCAGACCCATTGCCGGCGGCGGCACATCGAACCGGGACTGGTGGCCGAACCAGTTGAACCTCAAGATTCTTCATCAGAACTCCGACCGGTGCAATCCGCTGGGCGAAACGTTCAACTATGCCGAGGAATTCAAGAAACTCGATCTGCAGGCCCTGAAGAAGGACCTCCATGCGCTGATGACCGACTCGCAGGACTGGTGGCCGGCCGATTACGGCCACTACGGGGGGCTCTTCATCCGCATGGCCTGGCACAGCGCGGGCACCTACCGTATGGGCGACGGCCGCGGCGGGGCGGGGTCCGGCAATCAGCGCCTGGCGCCCCTCAACAGCTGGCCCGACAACGTGAACCTCGACAAGGCGCGCCGCCTGCTGTGGCCGATCAAGCAGAAATACGGCCGGAAAATTTCCTGGTCCGATCTGATGATCCTGGCCGGCAACTGCGCTTTGGAGTCGATGGGCTTCAAGACCTTCGGCTTCGGCGGCGGGCGCGAAGACGTCTGGGAGCCGGAAGAGGATATCTACTGGGGTGGCGAAGATGAATGGCTGGCAACGAGCGACAAGCCCAAGAGCCGATACTCCGGCGACCGCGATCTCGAAAACCCGCTTGCCGCCGTGCAGATGGGGCTGATCTACGTGAATCCGGAAGGCCCGGACGGCAACCCTGATCCGGTCGCCTCCGGCCGGGACGTGCGCGAGACCTTCGCCCGCATGGCGATGAACGACGAAGAGACCGTCGCGCTGGTCGCCGGCGGACACACCTTCGGCAAATGCCATGGCGCCGCAGATGCCGCCCACGTCGGTCCTGTACCGGAGGCCGCGGCCATCGAGGAGCAGGGGTTCGGCTGGATGAGCAGCTTCGGCAGCGGCAAGGGCGGCGACACGATCAGCAGCGGCATCGAGGGCGCCTGGAAGCCGAACCCGACCAAATGGGACATGGGCTATCTGAACGTGCTGTTCAAATACGAGTGGGAGCTGGTCAAGAGCCCGGCCGGCGCGCACCAGTGGCTGGCCAAGGACGTGGACAATGAGGACATGGTGATCGATGCGCACGATCCGTCGAAGAAGCACCGGCCGATGATGACCACGGCGGACCTCTCCCTTCGCTACGACCCGATTTACGAGCCGATCGCCAGGCGCTACCAGCAAAACCCCGATGAATTCGCGGATGCCTTCGCCCGGGCGTGGTTCAAACTGACCCATCGCGACATGGGCCCGCGCGCGCGTTTTCTCGGCCCGGAGGTCCCGGCAGAGGAACTGATCTGGCAGGACCCGGTGCCGGCCGTCGATCATGAGCTGATCGAGACGAAGGACATCGCCGACCTCAAAAGCAAAATCCTGGCCTCGGGCCTTTCCGTCCCGCAGCTGGTCTCGACCGCCTGGGCATCGGCGTCGACCTTCCGCGGCTCCGACAAGCGCGGCGGGGCGAACGGGGCGCGCATCCGGTTGGCGCCGCAAAAAGACTGGGAAGTCAATCAGCCGGCCCAGCTGAAAACCGTGCTGCAGACTCTCGAGAAAATCCAAGCGGCGTTCAACGGTGCGCAGTCGGGCGGAAAGAGGGTTTCGCTCGCCGATTTGATTGTCCTGGGCGGCTGCGCAGGGGTCGAGCAAGCGGCGAAAAATGCCGGCCACGATGTGACCGTGCCCTTCAGGCCGGGGCGCACGGATGCATCGCAGGAGCAAACCGACGTGGTGTCGTTCGTCGTTCTCAAACCGGCCGCGGACGGGTTCCGCAACTATCTCAAGAGCAAATTCAGCGTATCGGCGGAGGAGCTGCTGCTCGACAAGGCGCAGCTGCTGACGCTGACCGCACCCGAGATGACGGTCCTCGTCGGCGGCCTGCGCGTCTTGAATGCCACCTTCGGAGGCTCCCGCCACGGCGTCTTCACCCGGCGGCCCGAGACGCTCACCACTGACTTCTTCGTGAATCTGCTCGACATGGGAACGATCTGGAAGGCGACCGCGGAAGATAAAGACGTGTTCGAGGGCCGTGATCGCGCAACGGGCGAACCCAAGTGGACCGGCACCCGGGTCGATCTGGTCTTCGGCTCGAACTCCCAACTGCGGGCCATTGCGGAAGCCTATGCGTGTGAGGACTCGCAGGAGGCATTCGTGCGTGACTTCGTGGCGGCGTGGGACAAGGTCATGAATCTCGATCGCTTCGACCGCGCCTGATATCGGCGGGGTGATATGTCTCCGAGCGCCTGGATCAGGAAGAACATCGACCTGAAAATCGTCGATGGCCGGCCGGGAACCTTTCGAAAGGGTTCACCCGGATGACGACGCCGCAGTTCGAAAGGCGCCGGCCGATTCACGCAATGAAAAAATCGGATTTCCGTTTCTCTGCGACGCCCAGTTCCCACTGGGCGTCTTTTCTTTTTTTACAATTCGGATGTCCCACCCGACCTCGACCTCCGCACTCGTTTGGGTTCTTTGGATATTGCCCCTGAAAAAAGTCGTCGACCCAACCGGTTGACAGATGGTTATTGTTAAAAAAACGCGCCCTTTTTCATCCGCGGCCATTTTGAGGCTGCCGCCACGGGCCCGTGAACCGGTTAACAGTGATTTGGAGGACCCTTTCCTCTGATTATTCAACAGCGGCATTCACGAAACGATGACATAAAATATCACCCGTAACGGAGCGGTTGAGATCTGCATCCGGAGTTGATTCGAGGTTCCTGTCCATCGTTTTGCCAACCGGTTGCAGCGTTTCCTCGCTGCGGGGGCCGTAAAATGAACAGCACATGCACGGAAAATAGGCTTTTCACCGCGGGCCTGGCCTGTGGGCTGGGGCTGTTGGCCTGGGCGGCGGTGCGGCACCTTGGACGAAAGATCCCGGCTGAAAAGAGGGACTCCTCCGGCGAAAAGCACCTGAAATCCTACCCTTTCGACGCACTCACCGATTCAGAGGGCGACCCTGTGCCCGCGGTCCGCCGCACGGCGCCGAAGCGTCTGTACGACGCCGCGGCGGCGTTGTCCTTCAGCGTTCTGGCCGACAGCCTGCTCGAACACTACCGGGGGTGCTTTTCAAACCGCCTGATGTTCATCGCGCCCGTGGTGTCGGCCGTCACGCTGGCGGAAAGCACGTGCGCCTCGATCGCGCCGCGCCGTGCCGGGGCGCCGGTCCGCAGCGGCCTCTACGGTGCCGCGGTGATGACGGGCGTTGCGGGACTCGGGTTCCATCTTTACAACGTCGGCAAGCGCGAAGGCGCCTTCAGCTGGCACAACCTCTTTTATGCGGCGCCCGTCGGCGCCCCGGGGGCGCTTGCCATCGCCGGTCTGTTCGGGCTTGCCGCCGAGGCGTTAGACCATCGGTCGGCAGGCGGGCCGCTGATTCGCGGACTGCCGGCCGGCCGCGGACTGGCGGCGCTGTCGGCTTTCGGCATGTTCGGCACCGTCGGCGAGGTCCTGCTGCTTCATTTCCGCGGCGCCTTTCAGGATCCCTTCATGTATGTGCCCGTGACACTGCCGGTTGCCGCCGGCGCCTCCCTTGCGGCGGCGGCGATCCGGCCCGCGGCGGGGCGGCTGCGGGCGGCGTCCGGGCTGGTGAAGCTCACCGGTGCGATGGGGCTGGCCGGCACCTTTTTTCATGCCTACGGGGTAAAGCGCAACATGGGCGGCTGGCGCAACTGGAGCCAGATGATCCTGCAGGGACCGCCCTTGCCGGCCCCGCCGGGCTTCAGCGGCATTGCGCTGGCCGGCCTGGGCGCCCTCGGTTTGCTGAAGCGGGAGGAGATCAGATGAGCGGCTTCAAAGACCGGTTTCCGCAGTACGACGTGCTGGCCAAGCAGGCGAGCGTCTCCTGGAACGAGCAGACCCGCAGCGTGGTCAACAAACGCTTGCACGAGGTTCCCGGCCGCCGCTTTTTCGATCCGCACCAATGGGCCACCCTTGAGGCGATCTGCGAGCGCATCATTCCCCAGCCGGATCGACCCGATTCGCCCGTGCCGATTGCACCCTTCATCGACAGCAAGCTCCACGAGGACCGCACGGACGGCACGCGCTACGCCGATATGCCGCCCATGCAAACGGCGTGGCGCGAGGGGTTGAAAGGGATCGACGAGGAAAGCCGCCGCCTTTTCGGTCGACCGTTTCGCGAGCTGCCGCCCGATCGACAGGACGCCGTTCTGCGGGCCGTCCAGAACGGGGAGGTCGAAAGCGACATCTGGCGGCAGCTGCCCGCACCAGAATTTTTCAAAAAACGGCTGCTGCATGACATCGTCTCGGTTTATTACGCCCATCCGGCGGCCTGGAGCGAGACCGGCTTCGGCGGACCGGCAGCGCCGCGCGGCTACGTCCGGCTCGGCATCGACCGGCACGATCCCTGGGAAGCGGTGGAGGACTCAAATGGGTGAGCGACGAACACAACCAGTTATTGACGTCGGCCGGGCTCCTGATGTGTTCCGACCCGGGAAATGGGTCCCGATGCGGCATTTCGCCGACCGGCAGGAGGTGGATTTTGCCATCGTCGGCACGGGCGCCGGCGGCGGCACCCTGGCGTGCCGCCTGGCCGAAGCAGGGTTTACGGTGGTCGCCTTCGATGCCGGTCCCTTCTGGCGCCCGCTGGAAGATTTCGCCTCCGACGAGCAGGCCCAGCAAAAACTTTACTGGACCGACGAGCGCATCAGCGGCGGCAGCGATCCGGTCGAATTCGGCAGCAACAATTCGGGACAGCGGCGTCGGCGGCAGTACGGTTCACTTCACGATGGTCTCGCTGCGGATGCGCCCGGAGAGGTTCCGGTCGCGCTCGGCGCTGGGGTATGGGGTGGACTGGCCCGTTTCCTGGGAAGAGATGTGGCGCTACTATTCGCAGGTCGAGCAGGCCCTGAAGATTGCCGGGCCCCTGAAGTATCCCTGGGGGCCGCCGCGCGGGCGCTATCCGTATCGGCCGCACGAGGTCAACGGCGCCGGTCTCGTGTTGGCGCGGGCGGCTGAGAAGATGGGCGTCAAATGGGCGCCGACCCCGCTGGCGACTATTTCGGCACCACGGGGAGAAGCTCACCCGTGCGTGTACCGGGGCTTCTGCATCGCCGGCTGCGCCACCAACGCCAAGCAGAGCGTCCTGATCACCTGGATACCGCGGGCGATAAAGGCCGGGGCTGAGATCCGCGATAAAGCGATGGTCGGGCGGATCGAATTTGGCGGCGATGATCGCGTGAAGGCCGTGCTCTATCACAGGGACGGCAAATGGCGGCGGCAGAAGGCGCGCAACGTGGTGGTCGCCGGCTACGCCATCGAAACGCCGCGCCTGCTGCTGAATTCGGCCTGCCCGCGGTTTCCGGACGGTCTGGCCAACTCCAGCGGACTGGTCGGCAGGAACCTGATGCCGCAGTCCAACCACGCCGTGTGGGCGACCATGCCCGAGGAAATCCGCTGGTACAAGGGGCCGCCCTGCATGGCGATATCCGAGCACTGGAACTACACCGACGAGGGCAAGGATTTCGACGGCGGCTACATCTTCCTGAGCCAGGGGCCGCTGCCGATCGAATGGGCCAGAAGCGTGGCGACAACCCGCGGACTGTGGGGCATGGCGCTGCGCAACGAAATGACGAAATACATCCATCAGGCCGGCCTCAAGATCGTGGGCGATGTGGAGGCGCGGGAGGAGAACCGGGTCGAGCTGGCGGATGAAATTGACCGATATGGCCTGCGAATCCCCAGGATCACGTTTTCCTATTCGGAAAACGACAAGAAACTATATCGCCACGCACGGAATTTCATGCACCGGGCATTAGACGGCGTAGGCGGCACCGACCTGTGGCAGACGAGCGGCACCGCCCACCTGATGGGCACCTGCCGGATGGGCACCGATCCGGCCACCAGCGTCACAGATGCCGATGGCCGGACCTGGGACGTTCCCAACCTCTGGATCTGCGATGGCTCGCTGTTTCCCACTTCCAGCGGGGTCAATCCGTCGCTGACGATCCAGGCGCTGGCGTGCCGGATCGGCGACAGGATAAAGCGACTGGCCCGGCGGTGCGAACTATAGGCTTCAAGAAAAAGATTTCGGCTGCGGGTATCGGTCTTATGTATCAAGCAGTTACACCCCCTCCCCCAGCCCCTCCCGCGAGGGGAGGGGAGTTGTGGTTCAGCCCCGCCGCTGGCCTGAGAAGCGGCCAGTTTGAACGAGACAAAAACTATGCCATTTTGGCGTAGTTTCATATAAGGTATTGGCTGATTGACCGCACAAGGGAGGATTTTTGATGGTTCCGATCCTGAGGCTCTACGCCCTGATCGCCGATGGAGAACGCGGCGCGCTCGTGGGCCCTTCCGGCGACATGGCGTGGATGTGCCTGCCGTCCTGGCAGGCGGGCGCCGTCTTCAGTTCTCTGCACGGCGGGGCCGGCTCCTATGCCGTCACACCGGTGGGACGCTATGTGTGGGGCGGGTATTACGAGGTGGGTTCCCTGATCTGGCGCAATCGCTGGACGCTGGCGGACGGCAGCATCGTCGAATGCCGCGATGCGCTGGCTTTTCCCGGGCACCCGGACCGGGCGCGCGTGCTGCGCCGCCTGGTTGTGAAGAAAGGGCAGGCCGGCATAACGGTGCGCCTCGATCTGCGGGGCGATTACGGACGGGAGCCGGCCCGCGATCTGCACCGCTCCGAGCAGGGGGTGTGGAGCGCCGGGCTGAACGGACTCTACATCCGCTGGGACGGTGCGCCGGGCGCCGAGGTGGACGCAAGCGGCGCCTTGACGCTCGATTTGAAGCTTGCAAACGGTGAGCGGCACGATTTTCTGCTGGAGTTCTCGAAACAGCCCTTCGACGGTCCGCCGCCCGCCGCCGAAGAGCAGTGGCGCTCCACCAAACGCGGCTGGGAACTCGCCGCGCCGGGGCTCGGGCAATGCGCGGGCGAAAGAGACGCGCGTCACGCCTGGGCCGTCCTGCGCGGGTTGACTTCCTCCACGGGCGGCATGGTTGCGGCCGCCACCACGTCCTTGCCCGAACGCGCCGACAGCGGCCGCAGCTATGACTACCGCTACGTGTGGATCCGCGATCAGTGCTGGGCCGGCCAGGCCATGGCCACCGCCGGTTCGGAATCTCTGCTGCAGGATGCGCTGCGCTTCGTGCGCGACCGCCTCCTGGAGGACGGACCCGACCTGCGCCCGGTCTACACGGCGGCGGGGCACAAAGTCGACCGGGAAAGAACCCTCGAACACCTGCCGGGGTATCCCGGAAGCACCCAGGTCGTCGTCGGGAACAAAGCCGGCGAGCAGTTTCAACTCGACGTGTTCGGCGAAGCGCTGCTTCTTTTTGCCGCCGCCGCCCGCAAGGACGCCCTGGATACCGAAAGCCGCCAGGCGGCCCAGGTGGCGGCGGCGGCGATCGAACGCCGCTGGTCGGAAAAGGGCGCCGGCGTGTGGGAGACAAGCCCGCGGCACTGGACCCACAGCCGGCTCATGTGCGCCGTGGGCCTGCGCCAAATGGCCGAACACGGTGTTTCACGAGAAATAGCGGCGCGCTGGATGTCGCTGGCGGACGCCATCATGGCCGAGACGGCCGCCACGGCGCTGCATCGCTCCGGCCGCTGGCAGCGGGCGGTGGACGATGACAGGGTCGATGCCTCGCTGGTGCTGCCGTTCGTGCGCGGGGCCGTCGCCCCCGCCGATCCCCGCGGCCGGGCCACTTTCGAAGCGGTCATCGAGGACCTGGTCCGCGACGGGTATTGTTACCGCTTCCGCTCTTCCCTTCCGCTCGATCAGGCCGAGGGCGCCTTTACCGTTTGCGGCTACTGGCTGGCGCTGGCGCATCTGCAGCGCGGTGAAAAGATCGAGGCCGCCGGTTGGTTCGAGCGCACACGCGCGGCCTGCGGACCGCCGGGATTGTATGCCGAGGAGTACGACGTGGTCCAGCGCGAAATGCGCGGCAATCTGCCCCAGGCGTTCGTGCACGCCCTGATGCTGGAGTGTGCCGCGCGCCTGGGCAGAGATGTGGGCGAAAGGCGGCACGCAGGCGGGAGCAGCCGGCGGCGGCCGCACGGCTGACGCTCATGACAGACAGCTGCGGATCGCCTCGATGAGCGTTTCAGCCGGGGAGGCTTTGTAGATGTAGGCCACGGCGCCGGCTTGCAGCATTTTCGCCCGCGTGTTGACATCGTCGTGCATGCTCAAGCCGATTACGCGGATGTGGGGATGACGTTTCTTGATTTCGGCCGTGGCCTCGATGCCGCTGATTTCCGGCATGGAAATATCCATCATGATGACGTTCGGGTTCAGCTCCGCCGCCAGTCGTATGGCCTCGCGGCCGTTGACGGCCTGGCCGACGATTTCAAAATCCTTCTGGGCTTCCAGGATATTCGACAGTCCCTGACGCAGCACGGCATGATCGTCGGCCAGCAGGATTCGTATCTTTTCCGTCGGAAGAAGGGCCCCGCAGCCGAGTTCGCTTAAAACGGCCTCGGGTTCCAATTGCTTTCGACGATCGGGGATGGAGATCCGGGTCGGGACTTCGAGGGTCACGCGGCAGCCCCGGCCGGGCGCACTGTCAACCTCGAACCGGCCGCCCATAAACGTGATGCGCTCTTCGATGGTGAAAAGACCGAAGCCCGTCATGCTGCCGTCTTGGGCCTGGATCACGGCCGGCTCGCACCCGCGGCCATTGTCGGAGACCCGGATAGAAATCCGGTTGTTTTCGCTGCGCGCGGACACGGCCGCCGAGTTGCCGCCCGAGTGCTTGACGGCGTTGAACAGCAGCTCTCTGACGGACCGAAACAACAGCGATGCCAGCGCCGGTGAAACCGGTTCGGCTTCGGGCTGGACGTCGAGGTCCACCCGGAACCCGTGTTTGGCCTTCATGTCCCGGGCCAGCCAGGCCAGTGCGGCCGAAAGCCCGCTTTCGTGCAGCACCGGCGGGCTCAGTTCGTGCGACAAGGACCGGCATTTTTGCATGCTCTCATCGATCAGCCCTTCCAGTTTGAAAATCTGTTTCCGCACGGCGTCGAGGTCGAGGTCGGCATTCGACGGAATCAGCATCTGCAGGTGATAGCGCAGGGCCGCGAGGCACTGCTGCAGGTCGTCGTGCAGGATCAGGGCGATCTGCCGCCGCTCGCGATCCTCGGTATCGGTCAATTCCAGGGCGAGCTGCTGAAGCTGCAGGGCGCGCGTTTCCGCCACGGCGGTGCGCTCGGCCACCCGCTGCTCCAGGGTTTCGTTCAACCGCCGCAACGCCATTTCCGCCTGCTTGCGTTCGGTAATGTCGTTTTCCGAGCCGACCATGCGCACCGCGCGTCCGTTGTCATCGCGCTTGGCGAGGCCGCGGTCGGTAACCCACATCCAGGAGTCGTCTTTGCGCCGGGCGCGATACTCCTCGGCAAAAAAGGGAGTGTGACCTGCCAAGTGCGCCTCGAGGCTCGTCAGGACGCGCTGTCTGTCATCGGGGTGTATCCGCCGGCTCCATTCTTCATATGATTGGCCGATTTCCTGATCGGCAAAGCCCCGCAATTGTTTCCAGCGCGAGGAGTACAGCACCTCGTGCCGCGCCACGTCCCAGTCCCATATGGCGGCGCCGGCGCCGGAGAGCACCAGTTCATAGCGTTCGAGCGATTCCCTGAGCGCGGCCTCGTTTTTTCGCAGCGCGGCTTCGGAGCTTTTCTGGGCGGTGATGTCACGGATGGCCGAATACCGGATCCGGCTGCCGTTGCGTGCGGCAAACCGGTCGCGGGTTTCGAGGATGACCGGTTCACCATCTTTTTTGGCAATCGTGACCTCTGCCGCCGCAACCCGCCCGGAAGGCTCACCGTTCATCGACGGTTGAGGATCCGCGCTCGCGACCGGTATCAGTTCGTCGACTCTTTTACCGATAATCTCGCTTTCGGCAAAGCCGAGCATGCGGCAAAACTGATCGTTGACATCGACGATGACGTCATCTTCACTGATGACGATCCCTTCGAACGTCGCCTCGGTCAGCGTGCGGTAGCGCTCCTGACTTTCTTTCAAGGCGACCTGCAGCGCCGCATCCCACTCGCCGCTTCTGCGGACGGCGACAAACACCGCCACGAGCATGTAGATTCCGCCCAGGTATTGCGCCGCGCGGCCGGCCCACCCGAGGAAGCTGCCGACATTGGTGATGATGAGCACCCCGAAGAGGCCCGTTGCGATCAGCCCCAGCGAGAGGGCATACCAGCGTGCGAACTGCCGGTGGAAGCCGTTCAGGAAATATCTGATTATCACCCCGGAAAAAGCGAAAAGGGCCACCGCCGATCCGAGCACCGCCTGGCGCAGGGGGGTGGCGCCGCGGCCCTGGATGAAAAATACGGGGGTCACCCCTTCGAAGGCCGCAAAGGTCAGAAAGCCCGTGACGGCCAGAACGATCGCATAGGCAATGGCCAGAACCAGGATGGCGTGCCGCTGGATCCGACGATCGATCTGCCGGGTTGAAGCGGCCGCCATAAAGTGGCATGCCCCGGATAGACACACCCCGGTGTTGTGAACCGTCAGGGCGATGTTGATCTGACCGAAATGAACGGCGACGGCCGCGATCAGGCTGACGATGCCGAAAAACAGCGTGCCGCAGCCCAGCATCAGCACCGTGAAGGACGCGTTGCGGGAAAAACTGAGCGCTGCCAGATAGGAGACGAATATCGAGACGGCCGTGGAAAAAACGAAATTCATCGTCGTCAGCAAAAATGCCGGTTCCCAAACCACCGTCATTTCCGCCCGCCAGAGGGTTCCGATCAGTACCAGAAAAACCGGTATCGGCACCCAGGCGTAGCGACCCGTGTCCGATACGGCAATCGAAAGATTTTCTTGCTCAGGAAGCGGGGAGGTCGTCATGGTGTCTGCGGTCCTTCTCGGGTGTCGTCAAAAGATCATTTCACCGACGTTTCAGGCAGAATGAAGTAATCGTGTGCCTCCGGTTTCCAATAGGCACGGCTCGGGTATCGTCTCGAATATGGGCAGTTTTTCGCAAGGTTCAAGGAAGATCGGCGGCATCGTTCACCCCTTGGTGCGATTTCCGCGCCTGGTGTGGCAGGTGCGGAAACGCTTTATAAGGCCATTCCTGGACCTGAATCCAAATATCTGCTAAATTATTCACCGTGTGTCAATGCATGGACCCACAGAAACGTTCCCACACCGGTGGGCTTCAAGACAAGGACCCCGGCAAGGCCGAGAGAGGCGGCCGGATCCGCTTAGCATACGCCAAGGACCGGTGCCAACAGCCAAATTCACTATTTTGAAGCCGCCCGGGCTATGCAAAACCGGTTCACCATCGGGCAGGATGCAACCGGATGCATCCGCCTGACCGACGAGACCGAATTCATGGTGAAGGAAAGGGTCAGATGAGAGGCTCGGTCCGTACTTTCATTAAACTGCTGGTAGTGACCTGGCTCTCGATTCTGCCGCTGCTTGGCGGGATCAGCGGCGCTGCGGATGTTCCACCGCCGGAAAAACCCGTTGATTTTACCAAGTTTTCTCTCGAGGAGCTGAAAAACGTCGAAATCATATCGGCTTCCAAGAGACCCGAAATCGTTTGGGACGCGGCCTCGGCCGTCTATGTCATCACGCAGGAACAGATCCGGCGATCGGGAGCGACCAGCATCCCCGAAGTGCTGCGGTTGGCCCCGGGTGTCCATGTGGCACGCATCAGCGCCACCGAGTGGGCCGTCAACATCCGCGGCCTCAACAACCAGTTCGCCGAAAACCTGCTGGTGCTCATGGACGGCCGCAGCGTCTACACGCATGTTTTTTCCGGCGTGTTCTGGGATGTGCAGGACACGGTCATGGAGGACATCGAACGGATCGAGGTGATCCGGGGGCCGGGGGCCGCGCTCTGGGGGAGCAACGCCGTCAACGGCGTCATCAACATCATCACCAAGAACGCCCAGATGACGCAGGGCGGAGAGGCCGTGGCATTGGGCGGCAGCGAGGAACAGATTGCCAGCCTCCGCTACGGCGGCACGCTCAGTCCCCGGACATTTTATCGGGCCTATGGCAAGTTTTTCAACCGCGGGGACTTGAACAGCGTCACCGGCGGCCTGGCGGATGCCGCCGGCACGCCGCAGTCGAGCGACAACTGGCGTTCCGGCCGGGCAGGCTTCCGCCTCGACACGGCGCCCGCCGGCGAGGTGCCGGCCGCCGGAGACAACACCTTCAGCCTGCAGGGGGAAGCATACAGAAACAGGTACAACAAGGAGTTCGAGCGGCGCTCGATACTCTTTCCCACAGCCCCGTTGGGGCAGGCGCCGCAAAGCGACGTCTCCGAGGCCAGTGGGCTCCACCTGTTGAGCCGGTGGCAGCACGCCCTGTCCAAAGATTCGGAAACGTCACTGCAGTTCTATTTCGACCATGCCGAAAAGGATTATGACCCGGCCAGCGGCAAGGTGAGCACGGCCGACCTGGATTTTCAGCACAATCTGACCCTCGCGCAAATCCACGACATCGTGTGGGGCCTGCAATATCGGTTCATCTCCGATGAATTCCGCAACAGCCCCAATTTCACGATGGATCCGCGGGACCTGAATCAAAGCCTGTGGAGCGCCTTCGTCCAGGATCAGATCCACCTGGCGCCCGACCTGCTCACCCTGACCCTGGGCTCGAAGTTCGAGCACAACGAGTTCACCGGGCTTGAAATCCAACCGAGCCTGCGGCTGATGTTCACACCCTACCGGCAACTGTCCCTCTGGACCGCCGTCTCCAGAGCCGTGCGCGTTCCTTCACGGCTCGAACTGCACGGCGCAACCAGTGACCAACTCCTGTTGGCGGGCGTCGATCCCACCGTTCCGGTGGTCGTCAACACCCGGGGCAACGCGGATCTCGACAGCGAAAAACTCACGGCTTACGAATTCGGCCTGCGCCTGATGCCGACGCCCTCCCTGTGGTTCGATGTCGCCCTGTTTTACAATGACTACGATGACCTGATCGGCCTGGAGCAGGTCTCCGGCACCCCGCCGACCGGGCCGTACTTCCTGGCCTACGCCAACAACGCCACCGGCCGGGCCTATGGTGCGGAGATTGCCGCCGACTGGCAGGTCATGCCCATGTGGCGGTTGGCGGGCGTCTACACCTATCTGAACACGCAAATCGACAAAAACCTGGTCGCCGACCCGAACATCGCCGAACTTCTCTTCAAGGGCGTCAATCCGCGCAATGTGTTCTCCATCCGGTCGTATCTGAACGTCACCCCGCAGATCGATTTCGATGCGTCGCTGCGCTTTGTCGACAGCCTGCCGGAAAGAAACATCAAAAGCTACACCGTCCTGGATGCCAGGCTGGCCTGGCGCCCCTTGCCGAAACTGGAACTGTCGCTGGTGGGGCAGAATCTCCTGGAAGAGGGGCATGCGGAGTTCACCACGCTGGAGGTCCAGCGTAGCGTCTACGGCAAGATCGACTGGAATTTTTAATGACCCGTCCGATGGCAGCAGTGTTCGGGAACTGGAGCACGAGAAGAATCGGCGCCGCGCGGGTCGTCGTGACGCTCCTGTTCTGCCTGTCGATTTTCCAGCCGGCGGCGGTGTGCGCCGCCTCTCTCGTCGGTACCGAGTACGATGTCAAAACCGGCTTCATTTACAACTTCGCGAATTTCGTCTCCTGGCCCCCGGCCGCTTTCAGGGACAAGGACGATGACCTGGTCCTGTGCTTCGTGTCCGACACGCCGGCCGCGGACGCCCTGTTCAAGCTAAACGGCCAGACCGTCCGGGGCCGAAAAATCAAGGTCGTTTCCTACACACAGGAAAGCTGCCTCGATGCCAGCCACATCCTCTATTTCGCCACCCAGGACAGAAACCTGATTCAAAAGCTTCTCGGCCTGGCGCGCGAACGCAGCATATTGACCATCGGAGAGACCGAGGGCTTCACCCAGATGGGCGGCATCATCAATTTCTTCGAAGAAGGAAATCGCCTGCGCTTCAAAGTCAATATCGATGCCGCCAAGAGGGCCGGCTTGACGATGAGTTCGCAACTGCTGGGCTCCGCACAGATATACAGGGAGGAGCAGAAGTAAAATGGGCGCCTTGCGGAACGTTTCGATCCGATGGAAGCTGAAGATGATCATCATGTTCACCAGCGGTATCGCCCTGCTGTTCGCTTCTGCGGCCCTGATGTTCAGGGACATCACCAAGACGCGATCGAATTTGCGCAGCGATCTCGCCAGCCTGGCCCAGGTGATCGGAGCCAACAGCATCGGGGCGATCGTTTTCAACGACCGCGGCACGGCGGAAACCAACCTGGCGGCCCTCGGCGCCAAGCCGTATGTGGTCCTGGCCTGCATCTACGATCGCGAGGGCCAACCGTTCGCCGTGTTCATCCGCCCGGACCAAAAGGAGCACCTTTCCATTCCCAGCCTGCGGGAGCCCGGCCAATACTTCGAAGACAACTATTTGTTCGTGTTCGCCCCCATCTTTCAGGAAGAAAAACTCATCGGCACGATCGGCATCCAATACGACCTGAGCGGCACCAAAAGAGAGATTTATGCCGCGGTGGCCATATTCGGGGTCATCGTTTCGGCCGCATTTTTGATCGCCTGGCTGTTGTCCGCTTCGCTTCAGAAAGTGATCTCCGAGCCGATCCTGGGACTGACCCAGGTGGTCGGTTCGGTGTCCGAACAAAAGGATTTTTCGGTCCGGGTTGAGAAAACCTCCCAGGATGAAATCGGCGTGCTGATCGATGCCTTCAACGGGATGCTGGCCGCGCTCCAGTCCCGCGATCAAAAACTCCAGGAGTACCGCGAACACCTGGAGGAACAGGTGTCCGCCCGCACGATGGCGTTGAGCGAAACCAACCAGATGCTTCAAACCGCCAAGGAGGCGGCCGAATCGGCCAGTCGGGCCAAAAGCGAATTTTTGGCCAACATCTCCCACGAAATTCGCACGCCGATGAACGCCGTACTCGGTTTCGCCGACCTTCTCAAGCCGTTGATCACCGATCCCAAACAGAAGAACTACCTGGAATCCATCGGTTCCAGCGGCCGGAACCTGCTGGGCCTGATCAACGGCATCCTGGATTTGTCCAAAATCGAAGCGGGCAAGATGGAACTCGAGTGCGAACCGGTCAGACCGCGCTCCTTGTTCGACGAGGTTTACAAGATGTTCGCCGCGCAAGCCGCCGTGAAGAACATCGACATGGTGATCGACTTTGCCAGGGACATCCCCGACTGCCTGATTTTAGATGAGGTGCGCCTGAAGCAAATCCTGTTCAACCTGGTCGGCAACGCCGTCAAGTTCACCGAACGGGGATTCGTGCGCATCGAGGTCCAGAAACAGAATCGCGCGGACGGCAACGGCATCGACCTGTCGATCGCGGTCGAAGATACGGGCATCGGCATACCGGCCCAGCATCACGCCGACATCTTCGAGGCTTTCAGGCAGAAGGACGGCCAAAGCACGAAGCGCTTCGGCGGCACCGGTCTGGGCCTTTCGATTACCAAGCGGCTGGTGGAGATGATGGGCGGCGCCATCACCGTTCAAAGCGCAGAAAACCAGGGCAGCCGATTCCAGCTCGTCATTCCGCGCGTGTCGGTAGCCCCGGAGACGGCCGAGCCCGAGGCCCTGCCCGAATCGGTGCCCGACGATATCGTCTTCGATCCGGCCTGCGTCCTTATCGTGGATGACCTGACGGTCAACCGCCTGCTGATCAAGGAGTATCTGGCCCACACGCCGTTGACCCTGCTGGAAGCCGAAAACGGCGAAGATGCCGTGCGCCTGGCCAGGCAGCACAAACCCGACCTGATCCTGATGGATATCCGCATGCCGGTCCTGTACGGCACCGAGGCGATGAAACGGATCGGCCGCGACGAGGCCACCCGCAACATTGACGTGGTGGCCCTCACCGCTGCGGGCATGGGAGAAGAAAGGGATTCCCTGCTGGCCATGGGGTTTGCCGGCCTTCTGGACAAACCGGTCACCGAAGCCGCCTTGTTCAGGGAGCTGAAGCGCTTCATCGGCCACACCGTTCGCCGGCGCGAACCCCGGGAGGCGCCGGCTCCCGATCTGACGCCCGCCCGCTTCGAGCTGTTTCCGCAGATCCTGGAGCTTCTCGAAAACGAGTGCATGCAGCGCTGGACGGCCACCCGGCAAAACCTGTTCTTCGACGAGATCGATGATTTTGCCCGGCGGGTGAACGCCCTGGGCGACCTCCACGCCCTGGCGATCCTGAGCCGGTACGGTGCGGATTTGAGTGCCCATGTCAAGGCCTTCGACGTAGAGCAGGTCAACCGCGCGCTGAGCCTGTATCCTCAGATCGTCGCTCAACTGAAGTCCTTTTACCTGCAGAAAGTAAAGGAATCGAGCAATGGAGACGAGCCAACCTGATCGTTTCAAGATACTGATCGTCGATGACGTGCCTAAAAACATCCAGGTTGCCGCCAGCATCCTGCAGGACGAAAATTACCAGATGGCATTCGCCCAGGATGGCCCGACGGCCCTGGCCCAGGTCGAGAGCAACCGCTTCGACCTGATTCTGCTGGACATCATGATGCCCCAGATGGACGGGTTCGAAGTCTGCCGAAGCATTCGTGAACGGCCGGAGAGCCAGGACACGCCCATTATTTTCCTGACGGCCAAAAACGATACCGACAGCGTGGTCAAGGGATTCGCCCTGGGGGCCATGGATTACCTGTGCAAGCCGTTCAACGGCCCCGAATTGAAGGCCAGGGTCACGACCCACCTGGAACTCTACCGGTCGAAAAAAGCGATCGAGGAGGTCAACCGGCGGCTGCGCCTGGAAATGGCCGAGCGCCTCAGGGCCGAGGAGGAACTCAAGCTGAGCAAGGAAAGATACCGTTATCTGTCGCTGCACGACAACTTGACCGGCCTGTTCAACACGCGCTACCTTTACCGCTCCCTGGAAGAGCTGATCGAGGAGGGCCGCTGCCGGGGCACCACCTTTTCCCTGATCTTTTTCGACATCGACAACTTCAAGCGCGTGGTCGACAGCCACGGCCATCTCAACGGCAGCAGGGCCTTGGCGGAAGTGGCCGCGGTGCTGAAAAGCTGCCTCGCCGACCCGGCTTACGGCGTGGCCTACGGCGGCGACGAATTCGTGGCCGTGTTTCCCGGCCACGGCAAGGCCCAGGCCGTTCAAAAAGCCCAGGAGATCCGCGCCAGGCTGCTGCGGACGATTTTCCTGGCCGATGTTCAAAAGGGCGTCCGGCTGCAGGCCAGCTTCGGCGTATCGACCTATCCCGACGACGCCGAAAACATCACCGCCATTCTCGGGCAGGCGGACCAGGCCATGTTCAACGTTAAAAACAAGGGCAAGAACGCCGTGGGCGATGTGGACGGCGCCGTTCATTGGCACAGCCTGGATGAGGCCGCCGCCCAGCCGGTGCCCTCGCCCCCCGTACCCTCCGTTCTGAACGGCGAAGAGGACTGACCGCCCCGTCCGGTCCGCGGCCGTCGGCAAAGTTCAAGAGTTCAAGTTCCAGGGAACGTTGTTTCCTTGTTGTCTAAACTGAATAACGCCCTCTATCGTACATCACATGCTAAAGCGCGCGGCAGCGAAGAACTTCGGAGCCAAGCACCTGGCAGGGCCGGTCTATGCCAGGGGCTATTGCGTTTGCCGTTTCTGAATGGTATTCTCATTGCATGGAAAAGATTTGGGTCAATAAAAGCGGATCATCCGAAGGGCTTTATTTCGATGCCGCATATTATCAGGGTCCATCGGTGAAGAACGGCTTGCAGTCGGGCAATATTCCGACGGAATATTTTAAATCAAGGGGTCTGAAGTCTTCGGCAACCATGAAAGATTACGAAGAGCTTTTTAGGCTTATTGACGGCTGACGTATTGTTGTATATCGGAGCTGCCGAGCTTGCCACCCAGACCCGTACAGAAAGACATGGACAATTTGCTAGTTGAGGATCCCGGTAATGCCGGGTCACAGGCTGCCCGAGTGACTGGCATCGAATCTTTTACAATCGGCGATTGAAGACTGCAACTGCGGAAATATCACGATCGGCCTGAACGGTTAGAATCGATTTTCTAACTTCGATAAAAGATTCGGAATTGGCGGCATATGGCGGGCCTATTAAGGATCTTCTGTGCATCGTCGAAATTACATCTGATCTCAAAACATCCAGGAAAAACGACTTGGCCTCCGGTCAAGATGCCGCCTTCTCGGCGGCCCGGTTCATGCTCATTTCGAATTCATCGACCTTCTGGCCGTAGCCGACGGTGCGAAGGAGCTTATCCATCTTTTGGACTTCCCCCGGAAGCGGGATCTTGATGGAGGGGTTATTGTAATAGCCGTTAGGTTTCGAAACGGTGGCCACGGCGTAATCCGTTCCCTTCTGGAGCGCCTCTTTAAGCCCGTTCACGACATCGCTATTTCCGATACCGCCGCCTGCGCCACCGCCGGTGATTTTCTTGGCGCTGTCAAGAACGCCGCCGATGTCCAAACTTTTACCGGTTTCAGCGTTTGTGGATACGATAAGAAAAATTATGATCCCGACCAGACGTGTGACGTGTTTCATCTGTCCTCCTTTGTCTTTTAATCCATGGATCCGGCGCGGTTAAAGTTCACGGCAGCAAAGATCTTCGGAATCGAGAACCTGGCAGGGCCGGTCTATGATCGGCAGGGGATCCAGCAGGGTGATCATCTCCGGGGTTTGAATGGTCCGCCAGGTAAACGGGTCATAGGAGAAGGACGGGGCGGGGATGCCGAGCGAAAAGTGCAGATGCGGCAGGATGCCCGATTTAGACCCGGCGGTGTCGGCCAGGGTGGCGATGACCTCGCCTTTCTTTATTGTCGATCCGATGTCGATCCCGGCCAGCGGCCGCGTGTGGGCGTAAATCGACAGGAGGCGGTGATTGTCTCCCGTGGCGGGGTTGTGCGCGATGATCAGGGCCTTGCCGAGGTAGTCCGTGAAGACGGCCTTCAACACGCCGTCGTGCATCGCCGGGATCCGGCTGGTTCTATCCAGACGGCGCATTTGCCCCGCGCGGTCGCGGTACAGGCAAAAATCCACGCCCTCGTGGGGAAAATCCCGCCGCCCATGATCGCCCCACCATTTATCGGGTGAATTGAACAGCATACCGGGGCAAAATACCCAGCGGTCGAACCCGCCCGGGTCCAGGCCGTTTTCGGCGGTGAGCATTTCTGTGAAACGGGTTCTTGCAAGCATTGAATGATAGTCAATCGAGTTCGAAAACGATTTTTAGAGCGTGATCGATTTCGTTCATTTTCGCTTGAGCCAGTTTTCCTCGAATTCGGACAAGACGGTGACGGTGATCAATGGGGCGGTTTTGAAGACAATCAGCCACTGATCTTTTTGTGAGACCGTTGCTGCGGTCGGGATCGATTTCCACGTTGGTTGCGATTTTGGCCTTTTGGAAACTCCAGGCTGCGACCGGAACAACTTGAATGACCGGAACTCTCTGATTGTATACGTCGTTGGTTACGATGATGCAGGGCCTTACCTTCCCGGTTCCGGAACCACGTGCCGGGGCAAGATTGACATCTATTATCATGCGTCTTTCGAGCATCGTCATTCCGGCCATCCGTCCAATGCAGTATCCGTAAGCGATTTCAGCTCCTCGTCTTCCGCGTAAATCTCAGCGTATACGTTCGCCGACTGCTTTAGTTGCTCGATTTCGATGGTTTTCCGGTAATGATCGATCGCAATTCTGAGCATGGTACTCTTGTCCTTGAATCCGTATTCTTTATATTTGCTCAAAAATCGCGCTTGTGGTTCTTTTATACTGAATTTTGCCTGCAACATATGCCCTCACTTCCGACTCTGAATCAGGCTCCTATAATCGGGTCTTACTTTAGAATCCAATCCACGATTGTCAAGAACAGGGGATGTTTTCAGGAGCGGAATGGCCTCAGTCCTCCATGTGATAGCCGTATTCCCGGGCATTGACATTGTGTCGTTTTTCCCAGGCGATGGTCGAGGTCGGTGTGGGGCCGTAGTTGTGGCCCGGCCAGATGACGGTGTCGTCCGGCAGCTGCATCAGGCGGCGGATGGAGTCGCCCAAGGTCGGACGGTGGCCGCCGTCAAGATCGGTGCGGCCGCTGTCGCCGACGAAAAGGGTGTCGCCGGTGAACAAATTGCCCTGAGCGTAAAGGCAAATCCCGCCGGGGGTGTGGCCGGGCGTGTGAATGACATCGAAGGTGATGTGGCCCAGTTGCAGGGTTTTTTCGTCTTTTAAAAGCACATCGGCCGCAGGGCATCCGGCGGCATCCAGGGCATGGATGATGATTTTCGCGCCGGTCAAGGACTTCAAGGCGGTGTTGCCGGCGGTGTGATCGCCGTGGCCGTGGGTGTTGACGATGGTGTCGATGGCAAGTCCCCGTTTTTCGGCCGCGGACACGATTCTCCTGGTGTCGCGGCCGGGATCGATCACCAGAGCCTTGCGGGTTTCCTCGCAGCCGACGATGTAACTGAAATTGTCCATGGTCCCGATTTCAAGCTGTTGGATGATCATTGTTTGCACTCCGCGGTGTTCTCTGATTTTCACGCACTCGGCGTCTCTTTTTTAAGCCGGTCGATTTGTTTCAGAACGGCATCGACCTCGTCTTCCAGGGCCAGCAGATCCATCATCACCGGCGGCTTGACCGAGTGCGCCGGGAGTCGTTTCTTGGTTTCGGCGATCTCCCGCTCGAGTTCGGCGAGCCTTTGCCGCAGCGCCGCAAGTGTCATCATTGTCATTTCTGTTCCTTCTGTTCTGGCTCCGGTACGCTCGTTTCCCAAAATTTGCGATAGCACTTCCACATCACGGCGGTGTCGAGGCTCCCGAGGCCCTGCGCCCCGGCGGTCTCGTTCAAAAATTCCACACTGCGCGCCAAAATGGGCGGGGCCGCGTGCCTCTTGGCCATTTCTACCGCCAGATGTACATCTTTTATCAGCAAATCGATCGAAAAGGTTGGATTTCCGTAGTCATCCGCGGCGATCCGGGCGCCCAGTTCCTTGAACAGGTTGCTGACCGTGCCGGCCTGGCTGGCGGTGATGGTTTCATACAACAGCCCGGGAGCGATGCCGACCTTTTCGGAAATGGCCATCATTTCCGCCGTCATGGCATTGATGGCGCCGAACATCAGCTGGTTGAGCAACTTTACCGTGTGTCCGGTCCCCGACGGACCCATGTGGTAAATATTGGCCGCCACAAGGTCGAATACCGGCCGGCAGACGGTGAGATCTTCTGCGCGACCACCCACGGGAAGCGCCCATTTTCCAACTGAAGCCGGACGTCCCAGAACGGGTGCATCCAGATAACCGACACCTTTTTCAAGTGCCATCGCCGCCATCCGCGTGGTCGTGTCCGGATCGATCGTACTCATGTCGGCGATAACGGCCCCCGATGTTAAAGATGCCAGCAAGCCTTCTTTGGAAGTCACACACTCAACCACTTGCTGCGGACCCGGCAAAAACAACAGGACGATCGTGGCCTCACACCCCACTTCCGCCGGATTCCGGACCATCTTCAGCCCCAAATGCTCGGCACTTTTCCGATGTTTTTGGGCTGTTGTCGAAAGCGACAACCTCATAGCCTTCGGCGATCGCCTTCACTGCCACGGTCAACCCCATGACGCCGGTTCCGATGATGCCGATTTTTTTCATAATGTTTGCCTTTCAGCCTTTTTTTTAAAGCGGACTTTAGCTTACGGGTCGCGTCAAAAAAGAGTTTGGCCCGTTTCTGAATCAAATAGGTGTGCCGACTCCATTCTGACCGTGAAGGCGGTGGTGTCACCGGTTTTTAGGCGAACATGCGGATCAAGGCGCGCCACCATGGCGTCTTCACCCGTCCGAATGTGAACCAGTTTTTCCGAGCCGGCGCTCTCAATAACCCGAACTGCCGCCATGAAAGTCTGGTTGGTATCCGGCTGCGACAGGCTTGCAGAATCGGTTATATGCTCGGGGCGAATTCCTAGCACCACCTTGCGATCCACGTATTTTTCGGCTGCCCTTGATTTTTCCCCGGGTAGTCGCAATTGAAAGGTATCGGTAGCCGCAGAAAAATCACCGTTTTTTCGTGTAAGCCTGCATTCGATAAAATTCATCGTCGGCGAGCCGATAAATCCGGCAACAAAGCGATTGACGGGGCGCTCATAAACCGTTTCCGGGTGATCGACCTGCTGGATGATGCCATCTTTCATGACGACGATACGATCTCCCATGGTCATAGCCTCGAGTTGATCGTGCGTCACGTAAATCACCGTCGTATTTAAGCGCTGGTGAAGCTCAAGCAGTTCAGCGCGCATGGCGATTCTGAGTTTAGCATCGAGGTTGGAAAGCGGCTCGTCAAAAAGAAATACTTTCGGTTTTCTAACGATACACCGCCCCAAGGCGACCCGTTGACGCTGGCCGCCGGACAACTGGCCGGGTTTTCGGTCAAGCAGGTTTTCGATCCTCAGCAATTGGGCCGAATGCCGAACGATTTCATCTATCTCTTTTTTCGGTAACTTGCGCATCCGCAGAGCGAAACTCATGTTTTCGAAAACTGTCATCTGAGGGTAGAGGGCGTAGTTTTGAAACACCATCGCAATATCGCGGTCCCTCGGATGAACATCGTTTACCAGCCGCCCATCGATGAAGATTTCTCCCGAAGTAATCGATTCGAGCCCGGCAATGAGGCGTAAAGTCGTACTTTTACCGCACCCCGAAGGTCCTACGAATACGACGAATTCACCTTTAGCGATATTTAGCGAAAAGTCTTTAACCGCAATTGTTTTACCGAATTTTTTGTTGATGTCCTTTAGTATGACTTGAGCCATTTTTATCCTCGAATCAATCGATGGGCCTCATATCATTTCTTTTAAAATATTACCCTCGGCATCCTTTGGAATGGGGGTGCCGAGAAGGTAAGCCAAGGTTGGTGCCAAGTCGATGACATTGATCGGGTTTTTCCGCTTGACATGTGGAACCCCGCCGCCGGCCAGGACCACCGTGGCGTGCATTTCCTTGATAGCGGGCAATGCCAGGTGAACACCGGTGAAGTTGCGATGTAGCCTTGCGGGTTCAAAACCCTCCGGGTTGGGGACCATACGTTCGGTGCCGTCTCGATACTTTACGGCGACCGGGTAAACAAAGGGATTGGCCATGTATTGCGGCTTCAACCCGAACAGGACATCTCCAATGCGGTCGTAGCCCTGGTTTTCAAATACTCCTAATGTGCCCGCTTCCTGTTTTCGGATCGCCGTCGCCACGATACGCTCACCGGTATTCGGATCCCGGATACCCAGCAAGGCCCCAATGATTTCCTCTTGTACTTTTTCATAATCTTCAGGCTCAACGATGCCGTCCGGGTCCCGCCCCTTTAAATTGACAAATATATGGGCATGGCAGGGCTCGAGCGGAAAACATTTTGTACGGCTCCAGTTTATCTTCATTTCGCCAGAATCAAGATCGAGTTCGTAGGACAGCAGACCGGCCTTTGAAAGATGATGTTTCAGGTAAGGGTTTTGCTCGATGCTTGAAAATCCATGATCCGATACGAGACAAACCAGCGTGGTGTCTAAATCGATGTCGGCTATGATTCGTCCGATTCTCTCATCCACCTCGGCGTACACTCGACGAATACACTCCATCCAGCGCGGTTCCTCCTGCGGGTCGTAGTAACTCGATTTAGGATCGATTCCGCCATATAGGACATGCTGAATGTGGTCGATCGTGCCGACCCAACTGAAGGCCATGTCCCAGTCAATTTTTTTGAACCCGAAGCGTGTCGCCTTTTCCCACCAATTGTTATGGGCGGTGAGTTGGTCCAGATAAAAGTCCATGTCGACCCAGCCATCCATGTATGCCCATGGGTCATCCACCTCCATGTATGGCCCGGCGCTTTTTAACAACTCGCTGTTTAGTTCGGGCGGATCGGTTATTATTTCGGCTGTATTGATTGCGCTCTGATACAGCTTGAACTTGTCCGGCCCGGATAGTTCGATCAAATGGAAGTAGAAACGGCCCTTGTGAAAGTGGCCGTCCTTATCGGTAAATGTTTCGGTTAACCACGGACTGCGTTCACCAGGCTTGATAACGGCGACGGCATCCTTGGCATTTTTCGTTCGGGAAACAATGAGAGTGTCGTAGCCTTTGCCCGTTCCGAGAATGACCGCATGATAGAGCGGACCCTTGGCATAGGTCGGCGGAACGTTAATCCGGATTTCAAGGGGTGGCTCTACATGATCCGGAAGGTCAACCCAACCGGCTGCCGATTCAAAAAGCACTTTGACGGCCCTTCCGGGGACTTGATTACAGCGTTCCGTACGGGTGGAAAAAACGGATGAAGACGCAATGTCCCACAAAGGCATATAGAAATATCGAAAGGGTGGATTTAATGAGGCCGACAGTTGAATACCCGTTTTTAACCCGCCTAGTGGCCAAGTTACGGGCCAGTTGACCAGCAACGTCTTATTGTCTTCTTTGGCGGCGGCCTCCCAAATCGTTTCCGCCTTGAGTATGTGCCGACAAAACGACGTGTGCCATTTGTCCAGAGGTTCTCCGAGTTTATGCACCATGAGGCTCGGAATAGCGGCAGTCCCGGGTCCGGCGCCGCTGGTGATGGCGCCCCAGGCGGCGGCCGTCAGAGGCGGGAAGGTAGTGATCATGGGTGAAAACCAACCTCTTTCCATCAGCCTTTTCGTCACGGGCATTGCGCCTTCTTCCGTAAATTTGAGGATCAGGTGGGGTAGTGCCGCATCCAATCCAAGCATGAGCAGTTTAATTTTCTTGTCACGATTATTCATAGCAAACCTCCGTTGAGTGGCATGTTCTTGCATCCTATAGGGCTTTCGGCGGTAAAAGGTATCAACCCTTGGTGGCGCCCAGGGTCATCCCCTTTATCATTTGGCGTTGCGCGAAAAGGGCCACCAAAATGACCGGTGCCATGATGGTGACTCCGGTAGCCGTAAAAGGCCCCCACAGGCTTTCTTCAGTCGTCAGAAAGCCGAATATTGCTACCGGAACCGTTTTGGTCTGGCTGCCGGTGAGAACAACGGCATACAAAAATTCGTTCCAGGACTCGATGAAGGCAAAGATTGCCGTAACCCCCACTCCGCCCCAGGCGGTTGGCAGCACCACGCGCAGGAACGTGCTGAAGGGGGAGGCACCATCGATTGCCGCAGATTCTTCCAAGGAAACCGGGATATCTTGAAAATAGGTAATCATCAGCCAGATGCTGAACGGCACCGTCAAGGTCATGTGAATCGCGATCAGTCCCGCATAACTGTCAAGCATGTTTGTGCGGCTTAAGATAAAAAAATATGGAATAATCATCCCGATCGGCGGTGACATCTGGGTCATCAGAGCAAAAAAAGACAGTTGGCTGCGGAACCGAAACTTGATTCTGGAAAAAGCATAACCGGCCGGTACGGCGATCGAGAGAGTCATCAGCGTTGTCAATGTTGCAACCACGATGCTGTTAAAAAGACTGTACGTTATATCCGAGGTCCTTAAAAAGGCTTCTATGTAGTGCTCAAAAGTCGGGTTGAAAAATATTTTTGGCGGCAGAGTGAAAATATCCGTCCTTGATTTAAAAGAAGTCAGAATCACCCATATTACCGGAAATACCCAAACGAGGATCATCAAAACAAACAAGCCATATTTAAAGACGGACGTGAAGCCTTTTCGCATCAGGGATGTTTTACCAATTTGGGTCATGATTCAGCTTTTCCTCTATAGACCTCAGGAGACACGACGCATTTTGAAAAAAACCAGGGATATGACAACCGTTATCAGCAGTAAAACCGTTCCCAGTGCCGCCCCGTAACCGAGTTCCAGCGAATTGAAAGATACCCTGTATGCGTATAAATTCAGAATCTCCGTGGCGGTTCCGGGGCCTCCGCCCGTAGCGGAAAAAATGGCTGCAAAGGCACGCAGGGCGATCATCGTTCTAAAAATCAGCACAATGATGATGGCCGGCCGCAGCATAGGTAAAATGACAAAGCGAAATCGCTGCCAACCTGAACGGGTGTCCAGCAGAGCCGCCTCGAGTGGTTCCTCCGGCATGGCGTTCAGGCTTGCGAGAAAGACAAGAAACGCGAAGGGCGTCCACTGCCAAGTATGAATGATAATCACTGAAATAAGTGCCCAGGTGGGGTCCACTAACCAAGGCTTCGATCCGAACCCCGCAAGAATCGACAGGTAATCGAGTATGCCATACTCCGGTGTCAAGATCAGCGTTCGCCAGGCCAGGCCGACCACGACGGGTGCGAGGATCATGGGCATAAGGACACTCACCCTCATAAACCCCTGACCCTTAAACCCGCGAAAAAAGGCCATTGCCAAAGTCAGGCCGATGATGACCTGCAAGGAAACCGTAATGAGGGTGTAAATGCCGGTGAGTTTAATCGAAAACCAGAAGCGGGCATCTTCAGTCATCTTAATGTAGTTTTGAAAACCGATCCATCCATTATCCAATGGATATGTCAGGTCGATGCGACAAAAACTCATGATCAACAGCGATATCAAAGGAATCGTCGTCACAAGGACAAGAAAGGCAATGCTTGGTGAAATCATCGCATAGCCGAAGCGCTCCCATTGCGACTGGTATCCGGGCTTATTTTGCTTCTTCTTTGCGGCTATGTGCATATCACCCTGGCCTTTTGTCTTGCGGTGCCGGGCCGGAGAGGAAAAGATATCCAACTCCGACCCGGCAGTGAGGGACAAGTCAGCTGCGTTTCATGATTTTGGAAATTTCAGCATTAGCGTCATCCAAGGCAAGTTTGGGTGTTTTTTGTTTTACGAGAGCGGCCTGGATTGCAACGGCCATGACCTCTCCGATTTTTGGCCATTGCGGGACACGCGGTCGCCAATCGGGATCGGTATCTTCACGCATGGCCGTTAGAACAACTTCGGCATAGTCGGGTGTGAAATTAATGACTTTTCGATAGTCCGGATCTTTCCAGATCGATATCCGGTTGACGCCGGTGCGCACCACGGCATCCGGTGTTTCCTTATAGATTGCAGAAGAAAGCTGAGTCGGGCGCGAGGCCACCCATTGGATGTACAGCCAGGTCGCGGTCTTTTTCTTAGGCGGCAGGGATGAGTTTATGGGCATTACCCAGTTCCAGATGCTGGATATCCTGCGGCCGGATGGTCCCTTTGGCCAGCGTCGATAGCCGGTCTTACCCGCCAGTTTGGATTTTTGCGGGTTTTCGATTACGGATGCGGTTGAGTTGGAGTCGATGAATTGGGCGACGTTGCCACCCGCAAAGGCTTCCATGATTTCAGGCCAGTTCCAGTTTTCCACCCCTGCCGGCCCGTAGTTTTGAAGAAGCTCGCAGTAATATTCCAGAGATTTAACTCCAGCCTCACTATTCACCAGAGGGTTACCATTGTCATCGAACCATTTGCCGCCCCAAGCCAGAAAAAGGGACGGCCAAATGTACATGTTTTGACCGGCTCCGCGGAACCCTCGAATAGCAGCCCCGGCAATTTTTCCGTCGATTTTGTTCAGTGCTTTGGCGGTCGCCATGAAATCGTCCATTGTCTCCGGGAGAGGAAAGTTATGGTGTTCGTAAAGCTCGCGGGCGTAGACGTGAATTGTGGCCTCTCCTTCAGCCGGCATTCCGTAAAGTTTGCCATTTATGGAGTTGGCTTTTCTCCAAAGCGGGATAATATCCTCGAGGTCGAACCACTTCTTGTCCGTCAGTTGGGGATTGTTTAAATAATCGTCCAGCGGGTCGACCCACTTGTTGGCTTCGTAAAGTGCCAGATACATTGGATCGCCGGTATGGCTGGCATAGTTGGCACTTTTTGCTCCGAAGTCTAACACAGCCTTCTCCCTCATTTCGCGCGGAGGAATTATGTCAAATTCCACTTTTACACCCGTCAATTCCTCGAACTGCGGAGTGACGGCCCGTATTTTGTTAAAATAATGGGCCGGGGTGACGAGTACTTTTATGGTTTCTCCCTCGACCTGACGCCAATTGATTTTCGCTTCCAGATAGGCGGCGTATTTTTCTTCGGCAAAGGTGTATTTCAAAAAGACCGGGGCAACGCTCGATGCCATGACCAGGCCACCCACTCTTGCGCTTTTTGCCAAAAATTCTCTCCGCGTAACATTAGCCATTGCACGCCTCCTTTTTTCCTGGTGTTTTCCGACAGATGCCGGAAGGTTGTTGATCGGTCAGTCTCTGGGTCGGAAACGGTAACTCAGCACCGCTGATTGTCCGTAATTTTCCTTTTCACGCCGGATAGAAATCGCATCAGACTTACAAGCCGTTTTTGCGGTGCAGGTGAACGGCGGCGCCGCCGGAAAAGCACTCCGGGGTGCATAAAATGCGCGGAGTGCGGCCGACGATTTTCTCGGCCCGGCGCAGGGCTTCACCGAAGTCGCCGACCGGCACGTACCCCATGCCGCGGGCATATTGCGGCGCTTGCGGGCCGGCGATGAAGACCGCCGAGGTCCACAGCAGGGCCGCACTGCCGCCGCTGATCATGCTCATGGCATGAAAGGGGTGATACGTGTGGCGGTTGGAATACTGCCAGCGATAATCGTAATTGTCGGTAATCGCCGCCGCATCGCCGGAGTGTAAAAAGCCGGCCGCATCGCAATACGTCTCCAGCGCCGCGTAAGTCTCTTCATAGGACGGGAACCAGTGACGGTTGAACCAGCCGTCACACACCGAGGCGGCGATGATGACCCCCCCCTCCCGCACGGCGTTCCAGCAACGGGAGAGCTGCCCGCCGATGGCCAGGCTCATCAGGATGGGGTTGGTGCCCATGCCGGGCCCGTAGTGGAAATTGCGCGGCAATCCGATCACCAGGACGTCGGCCGGCTCGGGCATGTCGAGCGCGATGTTGGTGCGCTTGTCGGCCAGCGGCCAGGTGGCCTCTTCCACCAGGTCCAGAAGCCCGGCCTTGACATCCAGCACCTGGGCATGCTGGCCCAGCACCGCATCCACGGCGAAGATCCGCTTGCCGATGCCGTTTTCCATGGCCTGACCGATGGAACGGAACTGCTTGCGCATGTGAGAGTCAGTGCCCGCACCCAGCCAGTCGCGGCGATGCATGGTCGAAGGCGTGTGGTGCGAGGCGATCGACTGCCAGCCGGAGATGCCGGTGACGATCATTTTGTAGCCGCCGCTGTAGCCGCCGTAAGGATTGCCGGTTACGTGTCCGAGAACGATGGGCAGGTCGGCTTCGGCCATCAGGCGGTTGCACTGCACCCGGTTGCCCATGTCATCGGTGCCGAAGTCGCAAAGATCGGGCGCCTCGGCGTCGTGGTTGACAATGCGGTCGGGCCAGAAGCGGTCGACGATCTCGCGACCCAGATACCAGTACCACTCTTCGAGCGTATTCTTGCGGTGGAGTCCCATGGCGCATACCAGAGTGATGTCCTCCAACCGGGTCCCCCCCGCTAGAAGTTCTTCGACAATCAGGGGAATGGCCACCCGGCGGTGACTCTGGGGGTGAGCCCCGCCCTTGACGCGATCGGGAAAACCGATGACCACTTTTTTGCCCGGACCCGCGAGCTCCTTCAGCGGCGGCGTTCCCAGCGGCGTCGCCAGGGCCTTGCGGGTTGCCTCGCGCGCATCCACCGCCGGCGGATCCGTGTAGGTTTGGCCATACCGCACCACGACGGCGGAATCCGGAAGTTCCACCCGCATGTGGCCGTCCCCGTAATCCAATAGTACTTCCTGCATGTTGACTCCTTTTGTGTTTTGATTGTCCGTCAAGCGGATGAGACGATCCGCAGATGTTCGGCCACGGCTGTTTCTATCGTGTAGTCGGGTTGCCAGCCGAGTTCGTTGCGCGCCGCGGCATCGTCATAGGCCACCGGGTAGGGCGACAGGCCGGGGCCGTCTTTTCCGAGGCTGACGCGGGCGGCGGGCATGATTTTCAAGGCCATTTCGATGACCTCGCGGATGGAGTGGACGCCCCCGGCGATATTGAAGATCCGCTGGCTGACTTCCCGTGCATTCCACAGCGTCAGGATCGCCTTGACGGCATCTTTTACATAGAGCCAGTCGCCGCGTTCCTCGGGATTGGGGACCGTGATGGCTTCGCCCCGGGCGATCGCATCCAGGACGAGCGAGGAATACAGTGCCGTAATGCCCGTGGTTCGGCCCGGACCGAAAACCCAGGTGAACCGCAGCGCCCTGGTGTCGAGGCCGTGTTTTCTGGCATACCATTGCAGCAGGTGCTCGGAGGCCAGTTTGGTCTGACCATAAATGGTTTCCGGGTTTTTGACCGCGTGGTCGGAAACGGGTTCGACCGCATCGCGCCCGAAAACGGATATCGAGCTGATCATGAAAAATCGGCGCACCCCTGAAGCGACGCAGGCATCCAGCAAAGTTTGCGTCGAACCGAAATTGACCTGGAACCCCCGCACCGGATTTTCTTCACACGGGCCGGCCAGGATGGCACCGAGGTGGAACACCCCCGCGGGCCGACAGGACATCATGGCCCGATACAGGTCGGCCGACGATCCCAGGTCGCCGCGAATGTAGTCGATGCGATCGTGAAATCCGCCCAGTGCCGGCGGTTTCGCCACCAGATCGAAAACGGTGATCGCATGGCCCTCCTCCAGAAGAGCCGGTATGAGGTACGAGCCGATAAACCCGGCTCCGCCGGTGACCAGAATCCGCATAGAATTTCCCTTCCGTTTGCGCCGCCTCGGGCATTATGACGTTGCGACGCTGTTCTGGCGCAGTTTCTGAAATTCTTCGCGCACCACCCGATCGATCCGGGCCCGGATCTTGATGAACTCGGGCGAGGTCTTGGTCGCCGCATCGCGCGGATAGGCAAGCTCGATCGGAATTATTTCGCGGATCCGACCCGGCCGGGCGGCCATGACGACCACGCGGGTGGACAGAAACGCGGCTTCTTCGACGCCATGAGTGACGAAAATAACGGTCTTGCGCTCTTTTTCCAAAATCTGCAGCAACGACTCCTGCATGAATTGCCGGGTTTGCGCATCCAGGGCCCCGAAGGGTTCGTCCATCAACAGTACTTTCGGATTGACGGCATAGGACCGGGCGATGGCGACGCGCTGTTTCATTCCGCCGGAGAGTTCCTTGGGGTAGGAATCCGCGAAGTCTTTCAGATCGACCAGGTCGATGAAGCGATCGACGATCTTTTCGATCTCCCGCGGCGCGGTCTTGTTGGACCTCAACGTGAGTCCGAAAGCGACGTTCTGGCGGACGGTGAGCCAGGGAAAGACGGCATACTGCTGAAAAACGACCCCCCGGTCCGGGCCCGGCGCGGTGATCTTGACCCCTTCCATCATGATGCTGCCGGTGGTGGGTTCCAGAAACCCGGCTATGGTGTTGAGAAGGGTCGTTTTCCCGCACCCCGACGGCCCGACGAGGCAGATGAATTCGCCGGGCGCGATCGACAGGGTGATGTCGCGCAGGGCCTCGACGTTTCCGGTCAGGCTGCTGTAGGTCATGCCGACGTGATCGATGACGATGCCTTTATCCATGAAGGTCCCCAAAATGCTGAAATGATCCCGGGCAGCTTTCTTTACGACATTTTCTCCTGCCAGGCGGTGGCCTTTTTCTCCACAAACCGCACGAAGGCATCCATTAAGAGAGAAATGACGCCGATTAAAATGATGCCGAGCACCAGCGGCGGCATCTGGAAGAAATTCTGGGCCTCGACCATCATGGCGCCGATGCCGCGCTGGGCGGCGATCAGTTCCGCGGCCACGAGCGTGGCCCAGCAAACGCCCAGAGAGACCCGGCAGGCCGTGATGATGTGCGGGACGAGCTGCGGCAGGACTATCCTGCGGAAGATTTCCAGGTTGGTCGCTCCCAGCGCTTTACCGGCGCGGATGTAAATCGGGTCGAGCGACACCAGGGCCTGATAGATGACCACCAGAGCAGGGAAGAAGGCCGCATAGCTCAAAACGATGATCTTGGACGTTTCACCGATCCCGAAGAAGATGATCATCAGGGGAATGAGAGCAATCGGCGGCAGGGATCTGAAAAAGTTAATGACCGGATCCAGCAGCAGTCGCACGGTGCGAAACCAACCGATGAGAAAGCCGAAGACGACGGCCAGCAATATCCCGACGGTGAAACTGACCAGAACGCGCATGAAGCTGGCATACATGTGTCTTTGAAGGCTGCCGTCGGAAAGCTGAACGATAAAGGAGTTGAGGACGGCCGGCACCGACGGAAAAATCCTGGGATTGATAAGGCCAATGGCCCGGCAAAGTTCCCACACGATCAGAAGCATGCCGAAGGACACAACGAAATAGCCGGCTTTTTCCAGGCGTTCGCGCCGGCGTTTGCGGGCGAACCTTCTTTCCAGTTCCTGTTTTTTTACGTCTGTCTCAGCCATCTCTAAATGCCTTGGGATGTTACGGTACAAACGTTTACTCAATGTCATCAGCTAAAGAAATGCCGTTGAACATCTTCCCCGGTCCCTACCTTAACCCATCAGGCTGCGGATTACGGAATGGCCAAAATCGTATGCCTCATGTCGTAGCCAACATCAACCCCATCCGCCTAAAAAAAATGCGGGAATAATGGGCCGCAGGTTAAGGGTACCTCTCGTTGTTCCGGGGGCGATCAACCCGCCCCCGGGCATTTCGGGCAATTACTTTTTGACAACCTCGAGGTAAAGGTTCGGGTCGAAGAATTCTTTCGGGTCGACCCAATTGCCGATGGACCCGATTTCCACGAAGACATTCTCCACCTGCCCGAGCCAGCGGGCCACGGTTCCGTCCTTGTAGAGTTTGACCCACGCCTGGGATGTTTCACACTTTTCCGCATCCCAACTGGCCTGGATGTCGGCGAAGGGGATATTGCTGTATGCCTTTTCGTGAATGAGCTTGAGAGAGGCTTCGGGATTGTTGACCAATTCGTCATTGGCGACGACCCAGGCCTTGATGATCTTTTTCAACAAATCCTTGTGCTCGTCGTAAAACTTATTCGTCGCCACCCATCCGCCGATGATGGCTGCGTCCGGGTAGTAGTCCTTGGCTGAAGACAGCATGACGGCACCGGGAACCTTTTCCCGGATCTGAACGTGAAAAGGCGCCCAGGTGGCGACGAAGGGCACCGCGCCGGTGATGAACGCCGACACGGCGCCGGCCATGTCCATGCTCACGATGACCACATCCTTGGTGGAGTCGATTCCGTTGGCTTTAAGGGCCGAATGCAGGAAAACGTGGGCGGTGGTGCCCTTGACGGTGGCGATTTTCTGGCCCTTGACATCCTGGATGGTCTTGGCACCGGTTTCCGGGCGGGCGAACAGCATGGCAGTGTCATATTCGATGTTGTTGATCAGAAACACCTTGCCGACCCCGCGCGATGGAAAATTAGAGATGACCGCGCCCATGATCGCCACGTCCACGCTTCCGCCGCTCAGCGCCTGCATGAGGGGAATGCCCGAGGTGAACTGGATGGGGTCCATTTCCAGACCCTGATCCTTGAAATAACCTTTGTGCACGCCGAGCCAGAACTGGCCATCGACCGCCAGGGTATGCAGGTAGCCGACCCTGATTTTTTCCAGAGCCTGCGCGGAGGGGCTGAACAGGAGCCCGGCCAGTACAATCATGAGAATTGCAACGATTTTCGCGTGATTTTTCATCGTCATGCTCTCCTTTTTTTTGGGTACATCGCTCTTTTATTGTCCCATTCCGGGAATGAGAGAAAAACCCTCGGAGTAATCTGACCCCAAGGGTTCAAGTGGTCCAGGGGCCAAGGATCCAAGTAAAGGATTGTATGGTATTTTTTTTCTTGGTCTCTCGAACCCTCCGATCCTTGACCCGCCAACCTTCGGCTTTAGCCGAGGGTAGTTGACTTTGCGAACAGTTTGTTGGAGCCGCAAGAACCGCGAACGACCAGTTCAGCGGCGAGGCAGTGCCGGCACGGCCGACACTTTCCGGTATCGATCTCGTCCAAAAGGACTTCGACCGCCAGTCGGCCGATCTCATAACTTCTGACCCGCATCGTCGTTAAGGGCGGGTGGGTATAGGCCGCAAAACCGATGTCGTCGTGACCAGCGATGGAGATCTGTTCCGGCACCGCCAATTTTGCCTGTCTGGCGGCTTTTAGTGCGCCGATGGCCAGAACGTCGCTGGCGGCGAACACCGCGGTCGGTGGTTCCGGCCGGCGAAGCAGGACGGACATCGCGGCCTCACCGTTTTCCAGGGTCGGTTCGGTTTCGACGACCAGCGATGGCTCAACAGCCAGGCCGCGCTTTTCCATGGCATAATTGAATCCTTCCCATCTTTTCCGCACCCGGCCGACCTTGCTGTAAGGGCCTATAATCAAGCCGATCCGGCAGTGGCCCAAGGAAATCAGGTACTCGGTCATCTTTTGTGCGGTTTGAAAATTGTCGAAGCCGACGGAATTGATATCGCGGTCGTGCAGGTTTTCCCAGATGACGACGTGGGGAATGCCATGGGTTCTGAGGTCGGCCACTTCCGATTCGCAGGCAAGGGTGAAGCCGGTCAGGATGATGCCGGCCACGCGGCGCTCTTCGAATTGCTGCAGCAAACGTTTTTCCACGGCGGCATCATAGCCGGTATTGCCCAGAATGACGGCATACCCGGCACTCTGGCAGTACTCTTGAATGGCAAGGGTGGTTTCGGCAAAAACGGGACTGCGGGTGGTGGGAATGAGAAGGCCGATCACCTTCGAGTGCCGGCGCGAGAGATCGGCGGCGGCGGCGTTGTAAATGTAATTGTGTTCCCGGATGGCATCGAGCACCTTGCTGCGGGTTTCGTTACGCACCTTGTCGGGCGTATGGATCGCCCTGGACACGGTTGCCAACGAAACTCCCGAAATCCGGGCGATATCCGCCATGTTGAGCTTTGACATGCCGCTGCTCACAATCACCCAAAAACAGCGCAGGATGACGGAAAACGCTAAAAAAGCATTGTATTTCGTAAAATGTAAGCGCTTACATCGTATAGAACAATTCTTTTTTGCCTGTCAAGCAAAAAAGAAGGCCCATGCCCGGCTATTCAGTGACAGCTTTCTTCATGCTTTCAAAGTGCTGGGCCGCCGATTGGAAGATGACGTAGTCGATAAAAAGTTCGGCGCTGACCGCTCCACCGAAGGCGGGCATCCCGGCCTGGCGGCCGAGGTCGTCATCGGACAGCCCGGCGACGAAATCGACCAGTTCGTCACCATTTTTTCGAAGATGTTCGAGGGCTTCGGCTTTGGTGGTGTCCGCGTGGGCGCGGGCATCTTTTTCCGACATGGCATTGATCTGATCCATGCCCAGTTGGGGCAGCTCCTCGCCTTTGGCCATCTTGCCGATAAGCCCGGACAAGGCCAAGTGTCCGGCGCCCACGTGACGCGCCGTCACCCCCACCGACCAGTCCTCCGCATCACACTCTTTATTCCACTCCTCATCGGACAAGTTTTCGACGAATGCGACCACTTCATCCCTGAATGATTCGATTCGTTTGGCAATGTCTTTCGCTCGCTGGCTCATTTTTTCCTCCTCGATGTCTAATTTCATTCATAACAGGTACATCCATGCGGTTTCAGAAGACCTGTCATCCATGAGCGTAAGGTAGAGCAGATTCATCAACCTGCAACCATCCCATCGGTCCGGTGAACACCGTTTCCTTGTGTATCGGCAGCAAAGATGAAAAAAAATTCGCCTTACTATTAGGACCCCATTGACAGCTTTGATTTGATCAATACTGTGCGGTCAACCGGGATCTACTCACCTCGAAGGGTGCATCTTGACCAGGCTCTTTGATAAGATCTCCTTAAACCGTTTCTGCCTCCTGCCTTAAATCCCGGCCATTGCGCCTGATCAAGTCCATCTGCGGCCTATACAAGGATTCGGTTTCAATCATTAATTCCGTAGCCGGCGCGCCAGCGAATATTTTTCTCTTTTTAAAGAGTGCCGGCCACTTTCAAGGAGAATTGCCGCCATGTTGCGAATGTTCAAGACATTGACGATCTTGCTGATGGCCTCGACCGCGTTGGCCCAGGATCCGGTCGAAACCGACGGAGACAAGTACAAAGTGCTTTTCGAAAACGAAACGGTCAGGGTGCTCGAGTATCGCGACCTGCCCGGAGAAAGGACGCAACCGCACCATCATCCGGCCTTCGTGCTGTATGCACTGGAGCCGTTCAAGCGCCGGCTCAGCCTGCCCGACGGGCAGAAAACCCAGCGGGAGTTTAAGGCCGGAGAGGTCCTTTATTCGGAAGAGCAGACCCATGTGGGCGAAAACATCGGCGATACGCCCACTCACATCATCATGGTGGAGTTGAAAAACGACCGCAGGCCATAAGCAAGGGCCGGTCCGGAATCTTTTGATACGCTTCAAAACTGGGGTTAGCCCCGCCGCTGGCCTGAAAAGCGGCCGGATTGATCAAGAAGGAAACTATGCCATTTTGGCGTAGTTTCAGACGAGCTGCCGGCATCGGTCGGGGGTTACAACGACGGCCGCCTCTATCTGTCCTTGCCCAAACCTTTATCTTAAAGCATAGAAATTTCTGACTGAGCCGTTTTGATAGGGAGATATGCGGAATTCATGAAAAAGAAAAATTCGGCCTCACGGTTCACCCGTTTCGCAAAATGGACATCCCTGTTTTCCGGACATCCGGTGACCTTCACCGTGGCGGTACTGGTCATCCTGACATGGGCGTGTTTCGAACGAATCGCAACATCGAGCCGGCCTGAAGCCTTTGGTGAAGATCAGAAACGAGCCCGACATATAACGAAGGTTGAGGTTCATGTCTGGGCCAAACGATGACGTTGAGTGCCGATGCCGTAGGTTGGGGTGACGAAGGAACCCCAACGCTCTCCGGCGGTGGGAATTTTCGCGGCCGTTCGGTGTTCACCACCGACGGTATCGGATTCGGGCGTAGAACGGGACCCGACAAAATGCGGAATTTTTCCACGTTGGGGTTCACTTCGTTCACCCCAACCTACGATGCAGGCGAGGGTCAAGAAATGAGGATCGTGAGATGAACGCTTTTTCGAGTCCCGGACCCCACGGGCAAGATCACCGACCAGTTCGGTATCGGCATCTGGCCGACGACGATAAAATTGGATCGGGGTGGAATCGTGTCCGAAGTCAAAATCGGCATGGTGGCACGGCGGGATCGCGAGCCCGTCCAACGAGAGGATGACGATCGCCGAGATGATGCGGCAAAATAGTCACATTTCTCCACTTAAAGTCGATGGCAACCATATGAGATAGTGCCCATCCGCGGTTTCATTAAGGGCCCTGATGAGTTTCCGATCCAAAAATGAGCAATTTTCCGTAATTTCTTCGCACGCGTTAACCCGAAGACATGCATGAGGAGGGGGTATGAAAGAAAACGATGAATCCCATTATAATAACGGCTACGCCGCCCGGACAATCGCGAAGGGAACCTTTGTAAAAAACGAAGGTCGCGGGCGAACTCAGCTTGCGGCGGTTGCGGCCGTATTCTTAACCCTGTGGGGCTGCGCGACGACCGCCCGCCTGGACGACAAGTTCGATGCGAACGCGCCCGGCTCGCCTCCTTCGACCGCTCCGCCGCCGACACCGCCCGCGGACTCGTTGTCCTTCACCGTCTCTCAGCAAGTCATTTCAACAGTCGTGGCCGATCCCGCCGGGGGCCGCTGGCTGCGTATCACGCCCGATCCGGCATTTCTGGCAGCGCCGGATCAGAGGAAAAGGGCCGTCATCATTACATCCGATTTGTTTACGACCAGTCCCCCGGCGCAAATACGCGGCCACTTGCGACTGCGTCTCGACGGGCCAGGGGTTGTCACCGTCGGTTTTCGTCCCGTCCAGGGCTCCCAGACGCCGGATTTTATCAGCGGCATCCAACTGGCAAGTTTCGCCCTGCCGGGCGGGCTGCGGGGCGAAACCCATGTTCTGCAGGGATTCTCGCTGGCCCGGATCGAAGATCCTTTTCAGCTTCCGGTGAGCGGCAAGATGGCGGACTATCAGCCCGGAACCCCGATCGATGTCTTCTGGAGCATCGATCAGGCCTCCCGAACCTTTGCGGCCAGTGCAGCGGGAGGCACCGTCGCAGACGACGACCTTTGCCGCCGCATCCGCCGGGATTGCGACAACGCCCATTCAACGGATCAGCCTGTGGGTTTTTCTGCAGAATCCATCTTCCGGCACTGCCGTATTTGTCGACAATCTGTATGCTGAAGAGTATCGGTGAGAACTATAGGCTTCAAGATAAAGCTTTTGGCTGCGTTATCGGTCGGTGGCGTATGACCTATACCGCCGCCGCCCTTTGGCCTTGGCAAAAACTTTATCTTGAAGCCTATAGTGAAAAAACCTTTATCCGAATCCTTATTCTGCCGCACGCTTTAAGGCGGTGAACATGTCATCGAATCCGGAACATGGTCAAAATAAAAGTGATCGAGGCATCCAGACTGCAGCGCCATCTGTGTCGCTGCCCACGGAGGTTGGTGGCATCGGGTTTCCGGCTTCTCTGGACAGCGACACACAGCGGCTCAGGCCGTCGTTTGCAGACGAACACCATGAATTTCGATTCGCGGTTATCGACATCGGTGGAAAAATAATTACCAACGAAACTTTATCGGAAAGGGAAGAGAAATATCGCCTGCTGTTTACGCAGATGACCAGCGGCGTCGTTCTCTTGGAGATCATCACCGGCACAAAAGGCGAACCGGTGGATGCTCTTTTCTTGGATGTCAACCCGGCTTTTCAGTGCCTCTCCGGCTTCGATCGCAGCCATTTCATAGGCCGGCGGGTGCTGGAAGTCTGGCCGAGAACAGAGATATCCTGGTTCGCAAAGCTGTTCTCAGTAGTGCAAACCGGACGGCCCGTGCAAATGGAAAGCAATCAAGAGCAATTTGGGCAAAACTTTTCGATAACTGCCTTTAAACCCCGCGCGGGGCAAGTGGCCGTCATCTATTGCGATATCACCGACAGGGTTAAAGCCGCTGAAGCTCTCGGGAAAGCGCGTGCGGAGCTTGAATCCCGGGTAGCTGAATGCACCGCTGATCTGGCGGAGACCAACCGCGATCTATTGGCACAGATAGAGAAACTGAAAATGACCGAAATTTCCCTTCGGGAAAAGGCCAAAGATCTTGAAGCACTGTCTGGCAGCCTGGCAGAGGTCAACGCTGCGGTAAGGGTACTGTTAAAGCAACGCGATGAAGACCGTCGTGAACTCGAGGAAAAGGTGCTGGTCAATATCAACGAGCTGGTGCGGCCTCATCTGTCGAAGCTCATGTGCAAGAACCTGGGGCGAAAGGAAAAGAGCCTGCTGGGCGTGATCGAATCCAATCTCGCGGACATCGCCTCGCCGCTGGCCCGAAGATTGACCCTCGAGCTTAGCCGGCTCTCCCCTGCGGAAACCCAGGTCGCCAACTTGATCCGACAGGGCAAAAGCACCAAGGAAATCGCCGATCTTATGGGTCTAGCCACCAGCACCATCGATTTTCACCGGCACAATATCCGCGACAAGCTGGGTTTGAGGCACAAAGGCATTAATCTTGTAACCTACCTGACCTCGATCACCTAATATTGGTTTTTCACCCATATTATCTCCATAACCAACCATTCTTGTATTTTCTACAATAGCACCAATTCTATTGAGGACAGTGGTATCTTTTTTCAATGAATAGGCGGAAGGAGATGGAGATGGCGAACTATATGGAGGCATACCTCGTGGAAGAATTTGGTCAAACGTCCGAACCCGCAAAAATTCTCGGAATTCGGGAAAAGGCGCCCATATATGATGCCGTCCGGCAGGTCTTAAGACCCGAGTACAGCACTCTTTCCGATGCGGAAATCGGTGCAGTGGTACAGCGGATTTTGCGAGGAATGTCGCCCGAAGAAGTCGAAGGCTTTTGGGATACGCTCAAAGATGTCGGCAAGGCTGCCTTGGGCGTGGCCAGACAAGTTGCTCCCACCATTCTGCCAATAGCCGGTGGAGCCGCGGGAACTTTTCTCGGTGGGCCGGCGGGCACCGCCATCGGCGCTCAGTTGGGGCAAATGGGGGCGCAACTGCTAACCAGGCCAAAACAACCGTCGGCCCTAGCGCCATCAACCCCTATCGGGGCACCTCCGCAACCATCACCTTTCCCTCAGGTTCCCCAGGCCCCTTCCGCAACGACTGCAGCTCCCGTTCCGCCCGGAGGAACATCGGCCACGGCCCAGATACTGGCCCTGATCAGGAACCCAACCTTTCTTCAGGGCCTACTCGGTCAGGTGCTGGGAGGGGTCGGGAAATCCACGGTCCAGGCCGGGGCACAGCAAGCCTCCGTTCCGACCGCTGCCTTGATGAACGCGTTAGGGGCCCTGGCCACTCAGGCCGCCTCAGAGGCTGCCGATGCCTTTGGAGACGAAGACAACGTCGAAGCTACGGGATATCTCAAGGATGAGGCAGGAAACTTTCTCGTTGATCCGGCAAATCCGGACGAGCGGGCCCAGCGGATTATAGCTCTGTTAAATGAGACCGGCGAAACCCATGTTTCAGAATCCTACGATCCTGTTACCGAATGGCTCATTGAAGCGAACCTGTTGCCATGAGGGTACAGGCTGGAGGCTGAAATGGACGAAAAAATGTTTCGCTCCCCCAATTCCCTGACGGAAATGTTGGACAACCTGGGGGTAGACAATCCGCAACTGCGCTTGGTTGCCGAAATGATGGATAATCAAAAACCCGAACGGGCCGGCCGTCCGTCTTCGGAGAAGAAGCTGGCGAAAAAAAAACAAGCTTTGATGCGGATTGAAAAACTTATCCAGGAAAACAGGGAATTGCGGGAGGAAAACCATGTGGTGCGTGAGCGTCTGGAACTCCTGGCCACTTCTTTGGGGGCTTGCCCGGATTGTTGGGGTGAAGATCAAGCGTGTCCCATTTGCCAGGGCAGGGGAACGCCTGGCAGTTTCATGCCGGCCCGGGATGCTTTTGTCGGTTATGTATTGCCGGCGGTAAGAAAGATCCATCCCTATATGTCCAGGGACAAGCCATCCAAATCCGAGATTGGGAAGGACAAACCTCATATACGGAAGAACAACCCGGTTGATGAATGACGAGAATTCTCAACCAGATCAGGAAGGAGGATCGACCATGCCGTACATAAGAGATGACGAGGCGATGTTTGATTCAGGCGACGAAGAGTTATTCGAAAGCCTCTTGGAAGATGATGAGGAAAAATGGGACGAACCGGAGTGGGCGACGGAAGCAGCTTTGCCCCGCTACCGCAGAGGAGCCACCAGGCTGCCCCTGCCTGCAAGAAGGCCGTTTAGGCCGATCGGGGGCGCCACCGGGGCCAGCATCCAAACGCCGGCGGGTCGGGCCCAGGTACAGTTTCCCAAGCCGGTAGCGACCCAGGAAGCGGTCAATGCCCTGGCTCGGGAACTAAAAGGGGAGATTGCCAGTCTGGCAGTGTCTATCAAGAAAGTCAATCAAACTTTGGATCAAAACACTTCGATCGTGGACAAGAAAATAAACGCTGTAAGTACTAATTTGAAAAAATCGGGGGAAATGAACCCGATGATGATGCTGCTGCCCATGCTGCTTACTAAAAACCCGACCCTGACTAACGTAACCCTCGAACCATTAGACGCATTGGGGAACCCGATCGACACGGCTGATTTTTCTGCCGGACCAGTGAATTTCAAAGTCGATTCCCAAGCCGTTACGCAGGATAACACGACTCTGCCGCTCTTGCTCATGATGATGATGATGGGCGGGAGTTCGGGAGGATCCGGCGGAAGTGAACCCACCAACATGATGATGATGATGATGGTTCTGGTTTTGAGCGGCGGCTTTGGAAAATAACCCCTGATAGTAAATCCTGTGGTATCGCATGATACTAAAAAGTACCGAGGAGGACCACATCATGAACGGTCTCTTTAATATGAATTTTCTCATGACCTTTGCGCTGGCCAAAAATGCCATGCCGCAAGAGCCGGCGAATAATCAGTTAATGTTGGCACTAGCCGGCAGTCAATCCAAAAATCTCTTAGGTCCTATCCTGCTCAAAGTGGGCGCCATGGACAAAATAGGCGACCTGGAACAACGAAACTCTGCTCTGGCGCTTAAAAACGCCCAGTTGCAGGCCGCATTAGCCGAATGCCAAAAAACCGACACCCTGACAGATAAAATTTCCACTGTCATGAACGCGGTGCGGGCCAAAAAGACGATTCAGGACTTAAAGGACGATGAACCCCTATTGAAGCAGGTCCATCAATTGGCGGCCAAGCTGAAATGATCTGAACCGGGTAGCGTATGGATCCAGCCCTCAGAGAACTGCTGGCAGGGGTTGAGAGCGAGGAGTTAGAAGTCATTCTCAAGCTCCGACACCCCCAGGTTGTGCCGCCCCATGTGCGGCTGGTGGCCAGATTTGGTCAGATCGTGACCGGCCGGGTGGAGCGGCGATGGATACGCGAGGTTTGGGGGCATCCGGAGGTTGTCAGTCTCAAAGCTGCCCGGCTGCTGCAAACCGAACCCGAGATCATCGACCTGGAAGCCGCCGGCGATGTTGCCTGGCGCGACACAGATGAGCGGCGTCCGGCCGGAATCGAGGCTACCGGACGCGAGGTAGTCATCGGCCTGGTGGACGTGGGGTGCGACTTCGCTCACCCCCATTTTCGCCATGCTGATGGCACTACCCGGCTTTTGGCCCTTTGGGATCAGTCCAAGACAACCTCGCCTGCGACCCCTGCTCATTACGGCTATGGCGCGGTATACACGCGGGATGATATCAATCGAGCGCTGGCTCACTCCCAGCCTTATAAAACATTGGGGTATCATCCGTCCCAGGCAGACCCTCTGGGTATTGGCGCCCATGGCACCCTGGTGCTGGATATTGCTGCCGGAAATGGTCAAACCCCGGGAAGCCCCAAGGGGGTTGCTCCTGAAGCGGACCTCATTTTTGTCCACGCCGCTACCGGGGTGATGGATCGCCTGGCCAACCTGGGGGATTCAGTAAGGATCTTGGAGGCCTTGGATTTTATTGCTCAAACCGCCAAAGGCCGCCCATGGATCATCAATGTCAGTATGGGCCGCCGTGGAGGGGCGCACGATGGCTTGTCCCTTGTGGAGCAGGGCATGGATGCGCTCCTCCTTCAAACTCCGGGAGCCGCGCTTGTTCTGAGCACTGGTAATTATTTCTCCTCCCGGGCGCATGCCTCCGGGCAGTTGCGTCCGGCGCAGGAACGGACCCTTATCTGGCGGACCGATAAGGCGGATATTACTCCCAACGAACTGGAAATCTGGTATTCCGGAAAAGATGTTGTCACTCTTGTCGTCAGGACACCCGGAGGGGAGCCTGTGTTTCGGGTTCTCCTGGCCGAAGATTGTCCTGTACTGGTGGGCGGGACGAAAGTGGGTCATATCTACCACCGGGCCCGGGATCCCAACAACGGCGATAACCAGGTCGAAATATTTCTCAAACCAGAAGCACCGGCCGGCGACTGGCAGGTGACCCTGATCGGTGAAGATATTGTCGACGGAAAATTTCACGCCTGGGTGGAACGGGACGCCCCCTGCCCCCACTGTGATTCCAGTTTCGTTCCTCGAGATGTCGATCCTTTCTGTACTACAGGCACGTTATGCAATGGCTTTCGCACCATTGCGGCCGGGGCATACGACGGCCACTCTTCTGATCGGGGAATTGCTTTTTTCAGCAGTGCCGGACCTCTTCGGGACTTTCGGCAGAAACCCGATTTGGTTGCTCCCGGCGTCGGGGTTCTGGGAGCTCGTTCCGATCCGGGGGGTGAGAAGCAGCGAAAATCCTGGCTCACCCGGATGTCGGGGACCAGTTTTGCGGCCCCCCAGGTGACCGGGACCATTGCCCTGATGTTCGAAGCCGCCGGCAGAACTCTGGCGATTCAAGAGACGCGCAGACTGCTGCTGGGTAGCACCCGGCGCGCAGCGTTCCCGAACAACGAGGCCGTTCGCTTCGGCAGCGGGTATCTGGATATCGAACAAGCGGTGGCTGCGGCGCGGCGATTCGGGACAGAAGGGCTGAATCCGATCTTCGAAACCAGGATGCCTGCACCAGAACAGAGTATGGCCCGTCTTCCCTCATTGCCGCGGTCGGAAATTAACACCATGGAGTCGACTATGAACAGAGAAGAGGTGGGACCTCTGGAAGAACAGTTGCCCGCAGAGTTCCCGTTGGAAGAAGAGCCTACCGAAAAGGCAACAAAGCGATTCTTCGTTCTTGTGTCGGGAGGACCCGGGCCTTATGACGACCGCGACGTGGAGCATGATCAATCCTGGGCCAATTATGTCAGCCCGCCTCTGCTGATGACCGATACCAGTGAGAAACAAAAGAAATTTAGTGAAAAAGATGAGGAGATCTGGTGGCTCATATACCGGCCTGCCTATGCCTGCAGATGGAAGGATGATTTCGGGAACACCAGCACCAAAAGACAAAAAGCCATCAAAGAAGTCACCGACCAGGGATTTACATCCTATCTCAACTTGCTGGAAGACCGCGCCCGCAAAAGAGGCTGGAATCTGCAGTGGTTGGATGATGCCGCTGGTTTTTGGAAAAGGCTCAAAACCTTTCCGAAAGGGTCAATCTCCCGTCTCTGGTATTGGGGTCATGCCCGCGACGATCTCTGGTTATCGTTGGGGCATATGTCCGATGCCAAGGGCACCGCAATTGCCCCCGAGTCTTACGAAATCATCAGGGTTGCAGATATCGTCGCCCACCTTCGTGATCGGTTCCAGGTGGGCCAACCCAAAATGATAAATCGGTTTGTAGGTTGCAATACCATTGACTTTGCCAGAGCTTGGGCCAACGAATTCAAGGTCTGGACCGAGGGTGTTAAAGACAAGGTCGGCTTTAAATCAATCCACCTTACTGGTGGAGAGCCTTGCCTGGTTGGCAGCGCAGCAACCACTGTCTTCAAACCCGGAGGGGTGGAAGATGCGGCGGCAACGACCGGCTTTCACACCTGCAAGGACTTGGGTCTGGGTGAATCTTTTGAAATCCTCGGGTTGGAAGCGAAGGATGAATTTCAGGATACCAGGTTTGATTTCAAAGAAGTGCAACTCGAAGACTTAGAGGAAGCCAATGATATAGACGGTGAAAATGAAGACCCGGAAGAAGTAAACGGGGGGGAATTTCTGGAAAGGGATGGGGATCGGGGCGCGCGTTTGGTGGAAGTGGCGGACCGGATCATATCCTCTGGTTCTTGTCCGGACGCAGCGGCTGCTTTTATCAGCCGTGTTCTGTCTGAGGCGGGAGTCGAGGTTTTCAATGACCCCCGGCGGCCGGGACTGGTCAGCTTTCCGTCCCCGGAGGCTATCTGGAAGGCCTGGCAGAAACCGGCATTAAAACAATGGGAGTATATCGAACGCTTTCTGGCCCTGGTAGTCGAACCAGGGGGAGTTTTGGAACGGAAGTTGCGATCGGGTGATATCCTGGTGCGGGTGACCCCGGGAGAGCCCGGCTTGGGCCACCTGGCCCTGATTGCCGACTCGCGGCTGTGGCGGCAAGAGGACCTGGTAAAGGCGGGCTTGACACCGGAAGGACGGAGACCGGGATTGTATGTGCAGGTGGTGGAGGGCGGGGTTCGGCCGCATAAATCGGAAGAGGGGTTTGCCCGGCGCTTGAGCAATCAAAACGGTCTGCTTAGCCGCAACAGCCTGATTGTCCGGATAGTTGGAGAAGACCGACCCTGGATGGAACCGGAGATATTTCAGGAACAAGCCGGAAACGTGCTGGACGCAGATGCGGCGGAACCTCTTTTCAAGGGCCTGATGTGTCAGCCATCTGCGCCGTTGCCGGATGTTGCAGCGCTCAAGAAGGCCGCGCTCTGGAACCAGAAAATGCACCCTGCAGAGTCGGGGGTCTCACTCGCAGAATTGTGCGCGCGGCTCGAAAAATACATCGATCGTGCGGCACTGGACAATCTGGTGCGCCAGGCCGGTGCAGGTTTGGCTGCACCACCGTATGGTTCGGACGAAGCGACGATCGTCACGTTGCTGGCGGAGCAGTTCCAGCGCAAGACGTGTCGAATCCCAACGGTCGGGGAAACATGGAAACCACCCACGATGAACGGCATGGTCGCAGAAGACACGCTCGATGCACTCGGCTTCGTTTACCACTCCGGGCGCACCTCGGTTCTCAATCAAGCTGACCTGGTTAACAAAACAGCGGCTGAAACCCTGAAAAAAGTAAAGACAAGCGAATTCGGGGGATTGGAACCCGGGCTAACGGCCAAAACGTGGTGGTCATACATGGTGAGGCCCCCCTGGCTTGGTATGCCTATCAAGCAGGGAATTCACCTTGTGCTTCTCAAACGCCTGAGGCGGGCGCAACGATTCCTGACGAATCTTCCGGCTTATCAAAACCTGAATCCGGCTATGTTGGGTCAGGTACTAGGCTTGGAAGAAGAGCATAAGGGCGCCCGCCCCTGGACAGCGACCAGGAGCATGCACACCTTCGGGCTCGGCATTGATATCAGCTACACCCACAACCCCTGGCTCTCAAACCCCGCCAGAAGCACTTCAAATATTTCCGAGATTACCCGTCGAGCGGCGCAATTTATTGGTGCAAAACCGCGCGAGCAAACGGGGATCTCGGCCAGGTTGCTGCATCAGCTCGCGGTCGAGCACCGCGATACGACAGAAATTTACAGAATCCTGGCCGGCTGGAGCAATTGGCTGGGATCGTATTTCGCACTGGCCACCGATCCAAAGCGCATCGAATCTCAGCTTCCCGTTCTCAATGCGGGCAACCCGGATATCGGATTCATTCGACCGGGTGAGACCTTGGCGAGTGCCACAAAGAGATGGACTCGGACCATTAAATCTGATTTCGACGATTTTGCGACCGCTGTAAGCCGGGGAGGGCGGGATCGAGAGGCGGTACGAAACGGATTCATGGATATGCCGCGAGACCTTGTCCTGGCGCTTCGTGAATATGCCTGTCTGGCATGGGGGGCGGTTGATTTTGGCCCAAATGAGAGCGGCGATGTCATGCATTTCGATTGTCGCGTAGATGGCATCGGTCGGGCCATCAGGATAGCTACCGGCACACCGGCCCCAACCCAAGGACATCTCTGCATCCCGCCTGAAGAACACCGGGCCGCGCAGAGTGATTTCGTAGAAGATTCTCCGGAGCCACCTGCGCCGCCGCTGAGCTTTAGATTCAACAGCAAGATCATAGCCAAATACGAAGATGTGAGCGGCTTTAAAAGATCAACCAATTGTTTTGTTTCCGTTCCGAGTGCGGCGCGAAGCAAAAAGGAAATCGATCTGCTGGTCTTCTTGCATGGCCTTGACACGTGTGCCCCGGGGCACGATTTCGATGCCAAGAAAGTGGCCCAGATATTTGAGCTCGATACCCAGATTGATAACAGCAAACAGGCATTGGCGCTCGCTGTCCCGGCTCTGTATTGGATACCATTGAATAAGGCGAAGACAAATGAGAAAGAAGCCAAGGAAAATAAAAACAATATTATAAAGACATGGTCGGCGGCGCGAATAGCCGCCTTCGTGGAAGAAGTGATGGACCGGATCGGAGAGAAGTCCGGCGACCGCCCCAATCTGCGTCATCTCGTCCTGGCGGGCCATTCGCGCGCTTACGACATTCTGTCCCCTTTGGCAAACGAGTTCGTCAGCGGTGTGCCCGCCACCACCAAGGGAGCGCTCGCAAGGCTTTTGAAGGTGTTGGCCCTGGACACCACCTACGGCACGAGACACGCGGAGATGTTGATGAAATGGGCGGACAAACTCGGAGCCGTAAAATTCCTGTTGGTGCTGAGTAACCATGGCTACGATCCGGAGAAAAACGATTGTCGTTTCAGGAAAAACGACCCGCCGATAAAGTATTGGGACTGTGCCGCGCAGAGGGTGCAACTACCCGCCAACTTGGAGGTAAAAAAAGTGAGCGCCAAGCACTGTCGCCTCCCCAATGACTGTGTAAAAATCGCACTGCCGTCCGCATCGAAAAAGCAGGCCCCGGAGTCGTTTGATTCCGAGGGTAATGGCACACCGGGCATTCCGGTTCTTTTCCTCGAAAAGGTCAAGATATCCGGCCTGCCGGAGATAATTTTATCGTTTGGGAGCAGTGGGAATTACGAGGGATTCTTTGTGACCCCGATACACCTTCGGGACGATCAAACCAGCTATGCCCAATCAACTCAAAAAACGATCGAACTCTTCGGGCGGATCCAGATTGAAGAGTCAGGCGTACGTCGAACCTATGACAGTAAAAAAGATGGCAAGGATTGGCCCGTCGGAAGAGTTAAGGGGATTGCTCCGGTGAAAATTGTGAAGGCCGACGGGCCGATCATCAACACCGCCCCAATTTCAAAGGTCCGGCGGGATGGTTCGTTTACATTGACGGACGATATCATCGTCGATGGGTTTACGCGCAGTCTCACAATCTACCCCAAGGTCGATCTCAACCGCAGAAAGACCATTACCGCCACGGTGGTGGTGGAACTGCTCGATTTGGATGGTTTTCTGGCGCTGGTCGATCCCAGGGAGAAGTCCCGTCCGGCATCCCAAACCCATCCGGAATTTTTGGCTTCAGTCCGCAAGATTTATCAGGGCGGGCCGAAAGATCCGCTCAGCGGAGCTTTTGATATGGTTTTGTATCGATACCGTGCTGTTAAACCACTGGTTGCACCCAATACTGCGTTGGACCAGCGATTTAAGCTTTACAAAGATTGGCTCTTTGCTGACAGGGATTGGGTCGATATCGGGCATGTTCTTACCGGGATCGAAGGTTCGCCAAAACAGGAACCATCCAAGAATCAGGACCTTCCAGTGCCGCGACGACCCGAGTTGATAGTCACCTGGGCGGGTGACCTCGGTAATGCGCTGCAGGCCTATATCAAGGACTTTTGGAACGCCGTGGACAAGGGTGATCCTCTTGACCTCGATGATTTTCTTCGGAAACGTGCCAGTCGTATTGATTTAATCGGTGATATCGATGGCATTAACATCGGGAGCGTTTATGATGCCTCACGTTCCCTGGCCGATAATCTGCGCGCTTACTATGGCAAAAAAAGCCGTCACCGATTCCATGAGTTTATTGCCAGCTCGAAGGATGAGAACGGTAAAGCAGAATTACCGCTATCGGCCGGCAAAAAGCCTCCGCAGCTCTCGAAGCAAGCCCGGCTGGCGATTGCCGATAACACCCGCCAGTTTTTGGTCCCCTACTGGATAACCGGTAATCTCTATAGCGGGACTGACCCCGCCAAGCGCAAACTGATCGATGAAATCATGAAGGTCGATTCACCCGAAATGGACACGGTTGTCGAATATTTCGTCCGCTTCATAGAGGATGGACTGGCGAGGGAGCCGTAAAATTTCATGTCTTGTGCCAGAAGACGATTTCCGCTGTCGGAAATGGCAGTCTTTCGATCCATTATATGCTCCTATTAGGGAAAAAACCTTTTGGATGGTCAGCGCGGCGGCGCCCGGCGAAAACGATCCGGCACTTGAAACAGTGGTTTTGTTCATAAAAAAGTCGTTCCTTACCGATGAGAAGGCAGATTTGGTGAATGACAAAAAATCAAATCAATTATCGATGTTTACTTCCTTGTTATCTCTGCGGTGAGGTGAGCCCTGACATTCTTCCATGTAAGCCCGCAGTATCCTGTCGATGCGGGTCTGGCAGCGCTTGCCTTTGCCTTATAACCACGCGAGTTTCAGCGGAGCCTATTCTCAATGTGATTTGAACTTTGGCGGCCAGAGGTGTTAAACCTTTTCTGACGATGACCCTGACGAATCATGCCGCCGGCGGCATTTCGATGACCTCGCCGCCGGCGATCACATACAGCCGATCGTTCGGATTCGGGCGGATTACGTGGCTGCCGGTGAAACCGCCGAAAGCCGGCAGCAGGGCTGTTTTCTCGCCGAAACAAAAGCAGGGCAGGGTTTCCCGCTGGCGGGCCTTTCCGCGGGTGCAGACGGCCGGATGGGTATGCCCGGCGATGATGTAGCCGGAAACGGGGAGGTTTGTGCCGGGCTTGTGAATAAAAATAAATGGCGGGGCGGCCAACCGATCGACGATGCGATCGCACCGGAAAGCGGCCGGCGGCCGACCGGCCCGCGAGTCGTGATTTCCGGTAACCAGGGTCAACCGGACGTTCGGCCAGTGCCGGCGCCAGTGGCCGATGGCGGCGACGAAGGTGCGGTCATCTTCGATCGGCCCGTGCATCAGGTCGCCGAGTATCAGAAGCTCTACCGGCCGCAACCGTTCCATCAGAAAGGACAGGCGCGCGAGATCGTCGGCGGTGACGCCCGAGGGGATCGGAATGCCGCGCCGCCTGAATACCTGTGACTTGCCGAAGTGAGGATCGGCCACGATCAGCATCTGCGCCTGCTGCCAGAAAACGGCCCGCTGCGGCAGCAGCAGGAGGCGCTGGCCGGCTATGTCGACTTCCTTGATCGGGTTCATCAGACGTTATTTTTTCGGGAGTAAATGCTCGTCGCTCTTCGTGCAACGAGCGTGGGGTTCCAGGTTTCCAAGTTTCAGCCCCCCGATTTTTTCGCCGCCGTTTCCAGCTTCACCTGCATGCGCCGGACGCGGTCGGCGAGCTTTTCGGAACTGATGCGGGTCCGCAGGCGGTTGACCAGGATCGGAAAGGCCAGCGGGGTCGGGTGGGCGGTTTCGATCAGGCGCAGCCGTGCGGCAGCCATCCGCTTCAGGAGGTGGGCCAGGCGCTCGAACTCGAGCTGGCTTTCGAGGAGTTCACGCGTCGCCTGCTCGACCAGCAGGTTTCCCGGATCGTAGCGCTTGAATACCGTGTAGAGCAGGCTGCTGGAAGCCTGCACCTGGCCGCCGCTTTTGCTGTGGCCCGGGTAGCCCTGGAACACCAGGCCGGCCACGCGCGCGATTTCCCGGAACCGCCGCCGCGCCAGTTCCGAGACGTTCAGGCTCTCGAGGATGTCTGTCATCAGCTCGTCAGTATCGAAAATGCGTTTGCTTTCAAAAGGTGCGGTCGGCATGTCGCGGTCACAGAGCAGCTCCAGCCCGTAATCGTTGGCGGCGATGGAGATCGTCAGCGGCGTGTGTTTCGCCAGCCGGTAAGCCAGAAGGGCGCCGAGACCCTCGTTGACCTGGTGCCCGCCGAAGGCGAAAATGAACAGGTGATGACCGTCGCGGGACGTCAATTTTTCGATCAGCAGCTCCCCCCCGGCCGGTATCGTCGACCAGCGGGCCTGGATCTCGAGCAGGGGCCGCACGGCTTCCATTTCCGGCGAGTCGATGAGGTTCAGGCGGGCGTCGTCCAACCGGTCCCTGACGGCCGCGGCCAATTCGCTCGACAGCGGCATCCGGCCGCCCAGCCATTGGGGCACGAGGCCCTTTTTCCGGCGGGCGCCGCGGACAAAAAGGGTCATGTCCTTCAGGCGCACGAATTCGAGGAGCCGTCCGGCGAAAACGAAACAGGCGCCGCGCTTGAGCCGGCTGACGAAGCGTTCTTCCACCGTGCCCAGGCGGCGACCGGTGAGGTATTTGACCGCCACGGCCGCATCGGCGGTGATCGTGCCGATGTTCAGGCGATGGCGCGCCGCCGTCTTGGGATCTGAAACCGTGAAATGTCCGTCTTGCGGGGCGATCCGGGCATATTCCGGGTAAGCCGCCAGGGACGGCCCGCCGGTCGAAACGAAATTCAGCACCCAGTCGAACTCCGGCCAGGAAAGATCGCGGTAGGCGTGGCTGCGGCGGATTTCCCGGAAAAGTTCGGCGGGGCGAAAGCCGCTTCCAAGAGCCACGGTGACCAGGTGCTGGGCCAGCACGTCCAGGGGGCGCGACAGGGGAGGGCGCGGCTCGATGCTCCCGGCGGCCGCCGCGGCGCGCGCCGCCGCCACTTCGATCAGCTCCAGGGCGTTGGTCGGAACGCACACCACGCGGCTGGTCTGCCCCGGCCGGTGCCCGCTGCGGCCGGCGCGCTGCAGCAGGCGGGCGATCCCCTTGGGGCTGCCGACCTGGATGACGGTATCGACCGGGGTGAAATCGACGCCCAGATCGAGGCTCGACGTGCACACGACGCATTTCAGGCGCCCCTGCCGCAATCCCTGCTCCACCGCGTCGCGCGCCCGGCGATCCAGGGAGCCGTGATGCAGGCCGACCGCCGTCTCCCAGTCGGGTCTTGCCGCCAGGATCTCCTGGAACCAGATTTCCGCCTGGGAGCGCGTGTTGGTGAAGAGCAGCACGCTCGACGCGGCCTCGACGATGGCCAGCACCTGCGGCAGCAGCCGGAGGCCGAGATGACCAGACCACGGGAAGCGCTCCATCTGCAAAGGGATGATCGATTCGATGGCGACGGGCTTGATAATTCCGGCTTCGATCAGGCGCCCCTTGGCATGGTCGCGGCCCAGCAGAACCCGCATGGCGGTGTCCGTGTTGCCTAATGTTGCGGACAGGCCCCAGGTCCGCACGCCGGGGGACCAGTTTCTCAAGCGCGCCAGGGCGAGTTCCAGCAATACGCCGCGCTTAGAACCCAAGAGTTCGTGCCATTCATCCACCACCACCGCCCCCAGGCCGGCGAACCGTTCTCTGGCGCCGGGATAAGACAGCAGCAGGCTGAGGCTTTCCGGGGTGGTGACCAGCGCGGCCGGCAGGCGTGTTTTCTGCCGGGTGCGCACGGAGGCGGGCGTATCGCCGGTGCGGCACTCGACCGTCCAGGGAATCTCGAAATCAGCGATCGTCTGCTGCAGCGCATCGCGGATGTCGGCTGCCAGCGCGCGCAGCGGCGTGATCCACAGGACCCGCAAGGGCGGCGGCCGGCCGCTTTCACGATGCGTGACTATCCCGGCAGCGGTTTCGGCGCGACGGTCGGCCATCCACTCGATCAGCGGTCCGAACCAGGCCGCGTAGGTTTTGCCGATTCCGGTCGAGGCGTGAATCAAGCCGCTTTCGCCGGTCAAATAAGCCTGCCAGGCCTCGCGCTGAAAATCGAAAGGCTGCATGGACCCGGCCTGGAACCACCGGCTAACCGACGCCAGCGCCGCCTGGAATGAATCTATCGCCGGTGTGGCAGTCCTCTTAATCGGTGGTATTCTCGTCATCAATTATCAAGGTTCGACTCTTTTCTCTCCTTAGGGTGGATCGCGCCCTGGCATTCTTCCATGTAAGCCCGCAGTATCCTGTTGATGCGGGTCTGGTAGCGTTTTCCTTTGCTTTTAAACCACTCCAGAACATCGGAATCTATTCTCAGGGTGACCTGAGCTTTTGAGGGCAAAGGTTTCAAGCCTTTTCTGACGACGGCCCGGGCAAATTTTTGCGGAGATACTTCAGGGATATCAGAAAAATCGATTTCGGAATCACTCATTTTATCGAGCCTTTCCAGATCAGTAAGCGATCTTTCTGAAGTATTCTTTTTGCTCATTTTGGGTTGCCTTTCTGGCGGATATTATTCTTATTTCTTCCTCTGATTCGGTGTGGACCACTGCAATTACACGGCCATACATCAAACCAAATGATACGTACCGTTCCTCCCCATATTCGATTCGGTCATCGACGAGAGTCAGGATGTAGCCACTAAAAATTCTTTTTGCATCTACAAAATCGATTCCGTGACGTTTTGCATTGATTGCGTTCTTGGCTTCATCCCATGTGAATTTCATTAGGCAAATTCTTTTTTTAAAATAGTAGCTACAATTTGTAGTTACGTCAAGATTTTATATACAGGTTACTATAGCCCGTCAGTAAGGTTCAACAGCGCGGCCAGGGTCTCGATGGTGTCGGCGTCGGCCACGGTCTTGTCGTGGCGCCAGCGCGCGATGCGGGGGAAGCGGACGGCCACGCCCGACTTGTGGCGGGTGGATTTGCGGATGCCCTCGAAGGCGATTTCGAAGACCAGCTGCGGGGTGACCGAGCGCACCGGCCCGAAGCGCTCGACCGTGTGGCGCTGGATGAAGCGGTCCACCTGCCGGATTTCGGCATCGCTCAGGCCCGAGTAGGCCTTGGCGAAGGGCACCAGCTCCGCGCCCTGGCGCACGGCGAAGGTGTAGTCGGTGTAGAGGCCGGCGCGGCGGCCGTGCCCGCGCTGGGCGTAGATCAGCACCGCGTCCACGCTCAGCGGGTCGATCTTCCATTTCCACCAGCCGCCGCGCTTGCGGCCGACATCGTAAGTCGAATCGAGGCGCTTGAGCATGAAGCCCTCGACGCCGCGGCCGCGCGACTCGCGCTGCAGGACGGCGAGATCCTCCCAGCCCGGCGCGTCCACCGCGGGCGAGACCAGGATCCGGTCGCTGTCCGAACGGGCGATTGTTTCAGCCAGCGCCGCGCGCCGCTGCGACAGGGCGCCCCGGCGGATGTCCCGGCCGTCCGATTCCAGCAGGTCGTAGGCCAGAAAGACCACCGGCACCTCCCGCAGCAGTTTTTTGCCGACGGTTTTACGGCCGATCCGCCGCTGCAGTTCGGCAAAAGGCAGCGGGCGGTCCTGGCTCCACGGCAGGATTTCGCCGTCGATCACCGCGCCGTCCGGCAGCGCCGCGGCCGCATCGGCCAGTTCCGGGTACTTGTCGGTGACCAGCTCTTCGCCCCGCGACCAGATGAATACCCGCCCGCGGCGCCGGATCACCTGCCCGCGGATGCCGTCCCACTTCCATTCGACCAGCCAGTCCTCCAGGGGTCCGAGGCCCTCGGGGGAGCCTTCCAGGGGATAGCACAAAAAGAAAGGATAGGGCCGGCTGATGTCGGCATCCTGCGTGTCCGCCGCCAGGATCCGGCGGTAGGTGTCGGCCGTGGGCGGCCAGTCGCCCATCAGACGGTGGGAGATTGCGGCGGCATCGACGCGGCTGACCTGCGCCAGGGCGCGCACGACCAGCCGCTGGGAAACGCCGACCCGGAAACCGCCGGTGATCAGTTTGTTCCACACGAAACGCTGGAGATCGTCCATTTGGTTCCAAGCCTGAAGGACCGCATGTCTGCGCGCGTCGGGATCCAAATCCGGCAGCGGCAGCAGGTGGTCCTCGACCCAGCGGTGCAGCGGGCGACCGTTCGAGGCCGACGCCGCGGGCAGCAGCAGCGCGATGGTTTCGGCCAGGTCCCCGACGACATCGTACGAGGCATCGAAGAGCCATTCGGAAACGCCGGCCGACGCCGCCGCCCATTCCATCAACCGGCGGGTCGGCACGACCTGGCGCGGTTTGCGGCCGATGAGAAACCGGACGGCCCAGATGGCATCCTCCGCGGGAGCGGCGTCGAAGTAGGACACCATGGCCTGGATCTTACGGTTGGTGCCGGTGGTTTCATCCAGGCGGCGATACAACTCGGCAAAGGCTTTCATGACTCCTCTTCGTTTCCGCCATCGTCTTCTCGGGCGTGAAAGGCCGTGGGGATCACCTCTGCGGCGTGGCCTCTTTCCTGAAGCCAGCGGGCCAGCTCGGCCGCATAGCCGTGCGTGACGCCGATTTTTTCCGCGCCGGTCTCCGCAATGGTCTGAACCAGCGCGTCCCAGTCGCCGTGGTCCGAGAGCACGAAACCGCGGTCGAGCGACCGGCGGCGCCGGTTGCCGCGGATGCGCATCCAGCCCGAGGCGAACGCGCGGGCCGGATCCGTGAAGCGGCGCATCCAGCCCGGCGCATCGGCCGAGGGCGGGGCGATGACGATGGCGGCCTTTAATAGCTCTTTGTCCGTCGACGAGCCGGCCGGGAGGGTGGGCGGCAGTAAAATCCCGCTCTGGCGGTAACAGGCGACGAATTTTTCGACGGCCCCGTGCGTCAGGATGGGCCCGATACCCGCATCGAGGCCGGCGATGATCCGCTGCGCCTTGCCCAAGGCGTATGCAAACAGGACGCTGGTGCGGCCCTGAGCGCGGTTCGACCGCCACCAGGAATTGATGTCGGCCAGGATCTCCGCGGGGGTCGGCCACCTGAATATCGGCAGGCCGAAGGTCGATTCGCTGACGAACTCGTGGCAGCGCAGCGGCTCCAGGGGGGCGCATGTCGGATCGGGCGCACGCTTGTAATCGCCGGAGACCACGCACACCCGGCCGGCTTTTTCCATTCTCACCTGGGCCGATCCTAAAACATGGCCCGCCGGATGCAGGGAAAGCGCGATGCCGTTCACGTGCTTGGCTTCCCCGTACGCCAGCGTTTCGATGGCCGCACCGCTTCCCAGCCGCTGCCGCAAGAGAACGTTACCCTCCGCCGCGCACACATACGCGCGGCTGCCCCAGCGGGCGTGATCGGCGTGCGCGTGGGTGATGACGGCCCGGTCCACCGGCTGCCAGGGATCGATGTAAAAATCGCCCGCGCCGCAGTAGAGGCCTTTCGGGGTCGGCTGAAGGATGGGGGTCATGATAAAAGATGGGCACACGGTTCACGGTTCGCGGTGCAGGGTCGAAGGATGGGGCTCATGATAAAAGATGGGTACAGGTTTACGGTTCACGGTTCACGGTCGAAGGATGAATGCGATTCGAGATTCACATTATCGATAAATATAGTGTTCGTCCGAGACAATGCAATCTGCGCTTTTTTTCCGGCCGGCTTCATGGTGCGGCATGGGCCCGGCGTCCCGTTCGGGCGCCCGCTGCGGTTGAGGGGAATCGAGCCCTCATGGTCTGCCGGGCGGTGCGGGACCGACGGCGCCGCCGATTTTGTTTGACCTTGCGTACCGACATGTGGTCCATTGATTCGGGCCTCTTGTCACCAGCGGTCGAAGAGGTTAAATTCGTGATCTATGACTCATGACAACGGCCGGTGCCACAGCCATCGGGCCGGAAGAGGTGATAGCCGTGACGGATAATGACGAGCGGGAAAGACCGGAACGACACCCCATCGATGACGTGCCGGACGGTCGTAAAACAAAGCACCCGGAACAGGGGCGGGCCGAGAAGGAAGAGCGAATGACCCTGACGCGGCTGAACCGGTCGGATCCGGTCGCTCAAGTGGCCGACGCGAAACCGGCTGCCGTCACGGAGGTTCCTGAGCCGGCCGACCGGCAGTCCGAAGACGCCGGCACCCGGAGAAAGGCCGACGGCGAAAGGGCTTTTCCAATCGTCGGCATCGGGGCCTCGGCGGGCGGGCTGCAGGCACTGGAGTCCTTTTTTGCGGCCCTGCCGGCGCAAAGCGGGCTGGCTTTCGTGGTCATCGTGCACACCGACCCGGAGCACACCAGCCTGTTGCCGGATATTCTCAAGAGAAAAACCAATTCGGAAATTCTGGTTATCGAAGACGGCCTGCCCATCGCGCCCGATACGATCTACCTGCCGCCCTCGGACCGCGATCCTTTCATCGAAAACAGGGTTTTCCATCTGAAGAAAAGGCCGGGCAAGGGGCAGCTGCACATGCCGGTGGACGGCTTTCTCAAGAACCTGGCGGCGGAGGCCGGCGAGCGGGCCGGATGTGTCATATTATCGGGAACCGGCACCGACGGCACGCAGGGCCTGCGGCTCATCAAGGAAAAATCCGGCCTGACGGTGGCGCAAAACCGCGAGTCGGCCTTGCACGCCGGCATGCCGGAGAGTGCGATCGAAACCGGCCTGGTCGACTATGTGCTGCCGCCGGAGGAGATCCCCGACCGGCTCGTGGAGTTTTTCAAGCATCACGCCTCCCTGCAGATCACGCCCGATCAGAGGCAGAAAAAAAAAGCCGATTACCTGCGCCGGATCCTGGTTTTTCTGGCCAACCGCACACGGCACGATTTTTCGCAGTACAAGGAGAGCACGCTGGTCAGGCGCATCGAGCGGCGCATGACGGTGACCCGCTGCCGCAATGTGGAAGAATACCTCGATTTTCTGCACCGCAATCCGGCCGAGAGCCGCAACCTGTTTCAAGATCTGCTGATCGGGGTCACCAGCTTTTTCCGGGACCCGGAGGCCTTTTCCTTTTTAAAGGGGAAAGTCCTGCCGGAGCTGTTGGGCGGCGGGCGCAAGCCGGGCCCTTTTCGCGCCTGGGTGGCGGGGTGCGCCACCGGGGAAGAAGCCTTTTCGGTGGCCATCATCCTCAAGGAACTGCTGGAAGAAAACGATGTGGCGCGGCAGGTGCTGATTTTCGGCACCGACATCGATGGGCAGGCCATCGAAAAGGCGCGCCATGGGGTCTATCCGCCGAACATCGCCGCCGATGTCGGCCCCGCGCGGCTCAAGCGGTATTTCTCCAGCGAGCACGATCTATACCGGGTCTCGCGCGAGATACGCGATTCGGTGGTGTTTGCCGAGCAGAACCTCCTCAGGGACCCGCCTTTTTCGAACCTGGACCTGCTGGTGTGCCGCAATCTGCTCATTTACCTTAAGTCAGAAGCGCAGAACAAGCTGTTCCCGCTCTTTCACTACACCCTCGAGGAGGGCGGCATCCTTTTCCTGGGCAATTCGGAAAGCGTCAGCCGTCATCCGGAGCTGTTCAAAATCGTCAGCAAGACGTTCAGCATCTACCGCAAGAAAAATGGCGGGGTGCGACCGGCGGTGGAATTTCGCAGCTGGGCCAGAGAGTTCAAAGCCGCCGACGAAGGTTTGCGGCCGGCCGGGCACCAGCGGGGGGCGGTCGGCACGCCGAGCATCGCGCAGGCCGTGGAAAAAGAATTGGTAAAAGGCTTCACGCCGGCTTGCGTGATCGTCAACCAGGGCGGCGAAATCCTTCACATCCACGGCCGGACGGGCAATTATCTCGAGCCGGCTCCCGGGCGGCCCAATATGCAGATCGCGGATATGGCGCGCGAGGGGCTGCGCATGGCGCTCATGACGGCCCTGCGCCGGTCCGCGGAGCAAAACCGGGAAGTTTGCGAACGCGGGCTGCGGGTCAAAACCGATGGAGAGGACCGGCTGGTCGATCTGACCGTGAGGCGCCTGGAAGGATCCCCGCTTCAGGGCTGCCTGATGGTGGTGTTCGAAGAGCCGCCCTTGTCGATGAATAAAAAAGACAACCGGAGCCCTCGCTCCCGTTACGAATCGAACCGGCCCAGCAACGCGGAACTGGAAAAGGAACTCGTGCGGGTGCGGCAGGATTACCGCAGCGCCATGGAAGAGCTGGAGACCTCCAACGAGGAACTCCGGTCAGTCAACGAGGAAATGTATTCTTCCAACGAAGAGCTGCAGAGCACCAACGAAGAGCTGGAATCCTCGCGCGAGGAGCTTCAGTCGCTCAACGAAGAACTCAACACCGTCAACAGCGAGCTGCACGGCAAAATCGTGGAGCTGAAGGAGACCCAGGCCGCCATCACCAGCGTGCTCAACAGTACCCGGATCGCCATCGTGTTTCTGGACAACGACCTGCGGGTGAAGCGCTTTACCGAGGAGACGGCCCGGCTGGTGAACCTGATAGAATCGGATGTCGGCCGCCCGATCGACCACATTTCCTTCAACCTGGAATCTGAGAACCTGCCCAGGATTATCCGCCAGGTGCTGCAGGACATGACGACCGTCGAGGAGGAGGTGCGCACCCGCGACGGGCACTGGTACCGCATGTGCATCATGGTGCACCGTTCGGCGGAGCACGCCATCGAAGGGATCGTGCTGACCTTCGTCAACATCGATGAGCAGCATGCGGCCCAGGAGCAGGTCGAAAGGTTGAGCGCCCGGGCGGTGGCGGCCGCCCGAAGATATGCCGAAAGCATCATCGACACGGTGCGCGAATCGCTGCTGGTTCTCGACGGAAACTTTACCATTTTGACCGCCAACCGCTCTTTTTGCGAGACTTTCGGGTGTGCATCCGGCGAGGTGGCGGGCAAAAACCTTTTCGAATTGGACGGACGCGCATGGGCCATCGATGCATTGCGCGACGTCATGGAGCAAATTGCCCGGAATGGACAACCGTTCGAAAATTTTCTGATCGAGCACCGGTCTTCCGAGGGCGGGGTCAAGAAACTGCTGCTCAACGGCCGGCTCCTGCGCGATGAGAGCGCCAGCGAGAGTAAAGTACTGCTGGCCATGACAGATGTGAGTGCGGCAAAATAGCCGGCAGAAAGAAACGACCATTCGCCCGGGCGACGAGCGGCAGGGGCACGGCGTGCGTGCCCCGCTCGAGCGTCCGAGTGAAGCGGCATCGAATAAGGTCGCAAAGGCAGGAGAGATGAAGCTTCCGATAAAATCCACCAGCACCTTCGAGGCGCTGCGTAAAAAGGCCGAGGAAATCGTCAAGAGCAAAGACCTCGCGTTGCCATACGGTGATGAACCGGACCTGATGCGGCTGGTGCACGAGGTCGAAGTCCAGCACGTGGAGCTGGAGATCCAGAACGAGGAACTGCGCCGCGCCACCCGGGAACTCGAAGCCTCGCGCAACGAGTATGTCGAGCTGTATCAGACCGCTCCGATCGCCTTTGTCACCCTGAGCGACAAGGGCCTCGTCGAACAGACCAATGCCGCCGCCGCCCGGCTGTGGAACGAATCAACCGATTCGCTCCTCGGCCGTTCCTTTTCGTCTTTGATCGTGCGCGAAGATCAGGCCGTCTATTTTTCGCACTTGCAAAAAGTGGCCCTGAACCGCAACTCAGGGTCGTGCGAGCTGCGGATTTCACCGCACGAGAATCGGCCGGTTTACGTCCAGATGGAGGCTGCGGCCAGAGTCGATGCGCAGGGCCTCGTGGCGCACTGGCACATTGCCCTGCTCGATATATCCGAGCGCCATCAAAAGGAACGCCTGCTCAAGCAATACCGTCTGGAACTCGAGAAGGAGGTGGCCTGCCGGACCACTGAAATCGAGAGGCAGAACACGGAACTGGAACAACTGAACCGGCTCAACCGGCTGCTGTCCCGCAAAACCCTCGAAGCCATGGAGAGCGACCGCCGGGCCCTGTCGAAGGAACTGCACGACAGCATCGGCGGCACGCTGGCCGCGATCAAGATGCAGCTGGAAAGCCGGCTGGCGAACCCGATGCAGTGGAGCCAGGCCACCGATATGATGTCGATCGAGAAAATCGTCTCTCACCTGGCGGAGGCCATCAAGGAAACCCGGCGCATTTCAAGTCAGCTGCGTTCCCTGGCGCTCGATGACTTCGGCCTCGACCCGGCCCTCCACGAACACTTCCAGCAGTTCAGGGAATTTTACCCGAAAATCAGCATCGTTCCCCAAATCGATATCAAAAATGCCGATCTTCCGACCGAAATTCAGACCGTGCTGTACCGGGTCGTTCAGGAGGCCCTGAACAACACCGGCAAGCACAGCCACGCCACGCAGGTTTTTGTCCGACTGATGCACAAACGCAAGCGGGTCGATCTGGAAATTGCGGATGACGGGGCAGGCTTCGACCTGCAGGAGGTGTTCGCCGAAGAACCGTCGGTCATCGGCTACGGGCTGCACAGCATGCGTGAGCGGGTCGAGCTGTGCCACGGGACTTTCGAAATTTACACCAAAAGAAGAAAAGGGACCCGGATCGAAGTTTCGATTCCCATTTAATGGACCAATAAATATCGCGGTCGGACGGCGGGTCGGGATAACCGTTCTACGCAGCCTGGGAGGAAAAATTTAGCCTCGAATCCTTTTTAGCGGCTTCCAGCAAGTGAAATTTATCTTTTCCTTCTTCAGCCATTTTTTTCCTCGCTTCCAAAACGCAATGATGCCATTTTGGCGACGGAACGGAATCCGAGTTTATGCAAAGCTCGTCCCATAGCCTCTCCATGAGGGCGAGCTTTTCCGATATCGACATTGTGTCGAACTTCAATGCATCAACCATTTTCTCAGTCCTGTTTCTGCGAGTTTTTGACGAAAAGGTCTTAAATATAATCATCGGCTGGCAAAATGAAATGCATCCCACCCTGAGCAGTTTCAACAACGATAACAAATTATTGGATATATAATTTTTCGACTACAAGCAATAGGGCATATAAATTTCGTTTTGGTACTCCTTCACTCAGCATGTGCAAAGGGATGTACCAAGCTTTTTTTTGTAATCCCAGTCGATTACGATGGATTTTTTCTAAACGGGGCATGCCTCTAAGAGATTTTACCTGTCATATTCTCTCCACTCACCGGCCGGTTGAATACCCCCAGCCTGTGCATATTGTTTAGGGCAGAGGAAAAATACCATTTATGGATGCACCCCCAACTCAATTTTAAAGGAGAATGACATGACCTTGGCAGAGTATTTCGAGAACACGGAAGGCTTCGGCGTCCTGGCGACGGCAGATAGCGACGGCAAAGTGGACGCGGCGGTCTATGCGCGGCCTCACTTTCTCGAGGACGGCACGATCGCGATGATCATGCGCGAGCGCCTGACGCATCACAACCTGCAGTCCAATCCGCACGCCACCTACCTTTTCCGCGAAAGCAAGCCCGGATACAAGGGCAAGAGGCTGTTTCTGACCAAGATCCGCGAGGAGGAAGGCGGCGAGCTGATGCAGTCCCTGCGCCGGCGGCAGTACATCGAGGACAAGGATGAGTCCAGATACCTGGTCTTCTTTTCGATCGAAAAGGAGTTGCCGTTGATCGGCGCCGGCAACTAGCGTTTCAGGTTTCCGGGCCGGGACCTTCCCCGCGGGGCCGGTTCGAAGGGTCGGAGATCTCTGCCGGTTTCATGGCACGATTATGGGCGGGGGTCCGCGGACGGAGTCGGGTTGGGGTTCGTTTCACCCACTCAACCGACGATGTGGGCGATTGTGTAGGTTGGGGTGACGAAGGAACCCCAACATTTACCCTCGGCGGATGGTTTCATTGTTGGGGTTCACGGTGTTCACCCCAACCTACGATGTGGATGAAAGCAGGGAATGTAGGTTGGGGTGACGAAGGAACCCCAACATTTTGCTCGACGGATGGTTTCATTGTTGGGGTTCACGGTGTTCACCCCAACCTACGATGTGGATGAAAGCAGGGAATGTAGGTTGGGGTGACGAAGGAACCCCAACATTTTGCTCGGCGGATGGTTTCATTGTTGGGGTTCACGGTGTTCACCCCAACCTACGATGTGGATGAAAGCAGGGAATGTAGGTTGGGGTGACGAAGGAACCCCAACATTTACTCGGCGGATTGCTTCATTGTTGGGGTTCCCAGTGTTCACCCCAACCTACGATGTGGATGAAAGTTTCATTGTCGGGGTTCACGGTGTTCACCCCAACCTATGTGGGTGAAGGCAAAGAAGACGTAGGAACCCTAACATTTAATCACTCTTGACCTCACCAGCTCGTCCGGTCATAAGAGTGGTGGGGGGGCACTGATGTCACCCCAATTTTGAAAAATGACGAGGATTGGGCATGCGGTATCGACGGGCGGACGTGGCCGGCGGCACATATTTCTTTACGGTCAACCTGGCCGAGCGGAAGCAAAGGCTGCTGGTGACGCATGTCGACACGCTGCGGACAGTGTTACGAAAAGTGAACGCCAGGCATCGGTTTCGCATCGATGCCATGGTCATCTTGCCCGATCATCTGCACGCCCTGTGGACCCTGCCCGTCGGCGACCGGGATTACCCGATGCGATGGATGCTCATAAAAGCCGGATTCTCGCGGCAGTTAGCGGCCGGCGAGCAGATCAGCGCAAGCCGGAAAACAAAAGGGGAGCGAGGCATCTGGCAGCGTCGGTATTGGGAACATTTAATCCGAGATGAAAAAGATTTTTCCCGCCATGCGGATTACATCCATTACAACCCCGTCAAGCACGGCTATGTGGAGCGGGTGTCGGATTGGCGCTATTCGACATTCAGCCGTGAGGTGAAACGTGGAAGATATCCAGCGGATTGGAGCGATGGGCTTGAATTCGATTTTGAAACCGGTGAACAGGGATGAAATCGTAGGGTGACGAAGGAATTTCGACATTTGCCTGGCGGATGGTTTCATTGTTGGGGTTCGTTTCACTCACCCCAACCTACGATGTGGGCGATTGTGTAGGTTGGGGTGACGAAGGAACCCCAACATTTTACCCTCGGCGGATGGTTTCATTGTTGGGGTTCACGGTGTTCACCCCAACCTACGATGTGGGTGAAGGCAAAGAATGTAGGTTGGGGTGACGAAGAAACCCCAACATTTGCCTCGACGGATGGTTTCATTGTTGGGGTTCACGGTGTTCACCCCAACCTACGATGTGGGTGAAGGCAAAGAATGTGGGTTGGGGTGACGAAGGAACCCCAACATTTGCCCTCGGCGGATGGTTTCATTTGTTGGGGTTCACGGTGTTCACCCCAACCTACGATGTGGATGAAAGCAGGGAGTGTAGGTTGGGGTGGCGACGTAACACCAACATTTACCCTCGGCGGATGGTTTCATTTGTTGGGGTTCACGGTGTTCACCCCAACCTACGATGTGGGCGATTGTGTAGGTTGGGGTGACGAAGGAACCCCAACATTTAGCGGTGGTTGATCGTTTTAATGGCGGAGATCACGGCACGATCCCCAACATGTATCGCCGGCGGAAATTTTATCGGGTAACAAGGTTCCCCCTCACCCAACAATGGCAGGCAGCGGCCGGAAATGACCCTACATGGCTGAAACCGAAGACATCGCCGGACGGATCCGGAAACTCTGCGCATCGCAGAAACTGGCCGTTTTGTGCACCCAGAGCGACGACCAGCCCTACGCCAGTCTGATGGCCTTTTTCGTGTCGGCGGATTTGAAAAACCTTTACCTCATGACCCCCAAAGACACGCGCAAGTTCAAAAACCTGGCCGCCAACCCGCGTGTGGCGGTTCTGATCACCAGCAGTGAAAATCAGCCGTCGGATTTTCAGCACGCCATGGCGGCCACGGTCATTGGAATCGCCACGGAAGTCGGCGGCCCGGAACGCCGGAGACTCATCGACCATTATCTCGAGAAGCACCCGCACCTGGAGGATTTCGCCACGTCTCCGTCCAGTGCCCTGGTACAGGTGGAGGTCGCGACCTACGTGCTGGTCGAAAATTTTCAGCAGGTATCGGAACTGCACATGAAGTCGTGAGGCCTTAACGCACAAGGCCCGAAAGCGTAAGGTAAAAATGACCCAAAAACCCGTTCTCATCGCCGGCGCGACGGGCTATGTCGGCGGAAGGCTCGTGCCGGCCCTGCTCGACGCGGGGCACCGCGTGCGGGCGATGGGCAGAAACCTGGAGAAATTGGCCTGCCGCCCATGGGCCCGTCATGAAAAGGTCGAACTGGTGCAGGGCGATGTCCTGGACCCCGCCTCTCTATCCAGGGCCGCCGCCGGCTGCCGGGCGGCTTACTACCTGGTCCACTCCATGATCGCCCAGAAGGGCAAATTCGTCGAGGCCGACCGCCGGGCGGCCCACAACATGGTCACGGCCGCGGCCGCCGCCGGCCTGGAGCGGATCATCTACCTGGGCGGCCTGGCGGAGGCCAAAGAGGGGCAGCTGAGCCGGCACCTGATGTCGCGCATCGAGGTGGCGCGAATCCTGCAGTCGGGTCCGGTACCGACCACCGACCTGCGCGCGCCGATGATCCTCGGTTCCGGCAGTGCGTCTTTTGAGATCCTGAGATACCTGGTGGAACACCTGCCGGTGATGATCACGCCGCGCTGGGTCCACTCTCCCAATCAGCCGATCGCCATCCGCAATGTCATCGGCTACCTAGCGGGCTGTCTCGACCATGAGGAAACGACCGGTCAGACCTACGACATCGGCGGTCCGGACGTTCTGACGTATCGCGAGCTTCTGGACATTTACGCCGCGGAGGCGGGGCTGCGAAAGCGCATAGTCGTGCCGGTGCCGCTGCTGACCCCGACCCTGAGCGCCTACTGGATCAATTTCATCAGTCCCGTGCCGACCGCCATCGCCCTGCCGTTGACCGAGGGGCTGACCAGCTCGGCCGTGTGCACCGAAGACCGAATCCGGTCCATCATTCCCCAGAAGCTGCTGGGCTGCCGCGAAGCGATCCGCACGGCGCTCGACAAAGTGAAGCAGGAACAGGTCGACACCTGCTGGATGGATGCCGGTGCCTTGCTCGAGCCCGAATGGGCCCACTGCGGCGATGCCCGGTGGGCCGGCGGCACGATCCTGAGCTGCGGCTACCGGGTGCGCATCCGGGCCGGCGCCGCGGACATCTGGAGCGCGATTACGAAAATCGGCGGTAAAACCGGCTGGTATCACCTGGATTCTCTGTGGCGGCTGCGCGGCTTTCTCGACCGCCTGGTCGGGGGGGTCGGGCTCAGAAGGGGACGGCGGCACCGGTCCGAGCTGCTGGTCGGCGATGCGCTGGATTTCTGGCGGGTGCTGAAGGTCGATGCGCCGCGGCATCTGCTGCTGCTGGCCGAAATGAAAACACCGGGCGAGGCCCTGCTGGAATTCCAGGTGACGCCGCTCGGCGAAAAGCAAACCGAATTGCAGATGCTCTCGCGATTCCTGCCGCAGGGACTGGGCGGCATCCTGTACTGGTATCTTCTGTACCCGTTTCACGAAAGGGTTTTTTTCGGCATGCTCAAGGCGATTGCCAAATCGATCGACAGGCCGATCGCCAGCGATCCCGAGCGGTTCACGCCCCGGTTGAGCGCCGCCTGCGCGCTTCCGCCGGAGAGACGGTGAGGGCGTTGGGATCGTTGGGAACGTTAGGTGCGTTGATCGGATCGGCGGGAGTGGGTGGATTGGGGTGATCGGAGCGAACTCCAACGCAAGATGATGGATCTTGGCCGATGTTGGGCATCGCTTCGCTCAGCCCAACCTACGGGGCCGCGAGGCTGCGAAAGCGGGTAGGTTGGAGTGAGCGGAGCGAACCCCAACGAGAGACTGACGGAGCACAGGAAAATGGGGTGGATTGGGGTGATCGGAGGGAACCGCAACGCAAGACGATGGATCTTGGCTGATGTTGGGCATCGCTTCGCTCAGCCCAACCTACGATGCCGCGAGGCTGCGAAAGCGGGTAGATTGGAGTGAGCGGAGCGAACCCCAACGAGAGACTGACGGAGCACAGGAAAATGGGGTGGATTGGGGTGATCGGAGGGAACCGCAACGCAAGATGATGGATCTTGGCCGATGTTGGGCATCGCTTCGCTCAGCCCAACCTACGGGGCCGCGAGGCTGCGAAAGCGGGTAGGTTGGAGTGAGCGGAGCGAACCCCAACGAGAGACTGACGGAGCACAGGAAAATGGGGTGGATTGGGGTGATCGGAGGGAACCGCAACGCAAGACGATGGATCTTGGCCGATGTTGGGCATCGCTTCGCTCAGCCCAACCTACGGGGCCGCGAGGCTGCGAAAGCGGGTAGGTTGGAGTGAGCGGAGCGAACCCCAACGAGAGACTGACGGAGCACAGGAAAATGGGGTGGATTGGGGTGATCGGAGCGAACTCCAACGCAAGACGATGGATCTTGGCTGATGTTGGGCATCGCTTCGCTCAGCCCAACCTACGGGGCCGCGAGGCTGCGAAAGCGGGTAGGTTGGAGTGAGCGGAGCGAACCCCAACGAGAGACTGACGGAGCACAGGAAAATGGGGTGGATTGGGGTGATCGGAGCGAACCGCAACGCAAGACGATGGATCTTGGCTGATGTTGGGCATCGCTTCGCTCAGCCCAACCTACGAGGCCGCGATGCTGCGAAAGCGGGTAGGTTGGAGTGAGCGGGGCGAACCCCAACGAGAGACTCGCATGGAGGCGATCATGACTTATGAAAAAATGAGAATCATGACGGAAAAACCGCTCAACGCGGAAACACCGGCTGAAAGCCTGCGCACCTGGACGACCGACAATGCGGTCTTTTTCAAACGCAACCAGGGCCAGTTCGTGAGCAGCCCGGTGGACCTTTCCGAGTGGCGGCTGTCGGTCGAGGGGCTGGTGCAAAAAAAACTGACCTTGAGCTTTGAGGACATCCGGCGCCTGCCGAAGGTGGAGTCGGCCGACACCCTGGAGTGCTCCGGAAACGGCCGTTCCCTTCTCGAGCAGAAGGCCTCCGGCAACCCCTGGACGATCGGCGGGGTGGGCAACGCCATCTGGGGCGGCATCTGGCTCAAGGAGCTGCTCACGATGGCGGCGCCCGATGCCAAGGCCGCCTACGTCAGCTTCGAGGGCTTTGACGAGCCCCTCGGGTCCGCCAAAATCAAGTTCATCCGCAGCATCCCGCTCGAAAAAGCCCTCTCCTCGACCCTGCTGGCTTACGAGATGAACGGGGTCCCGCTGCCCGTGGAGCACGGCTACCCGCTCAGGGCCCTGGCCCTCGGGTGGACCGGGGCCAATTGCGTCAAGTGGCTCAAAAAGATCACGGTGCTCGAACGGCCCAACGAAGGGTTTTTCATGGACAAGGTCTACCGTGTGTTTCAAAAGGGCGAAGACCCCAAAAGCGGGACGGTGGTCACGGGCATCGGCATCAAATCGATCATTTTCGAGCCGCTGAAAAACGAAACGATTCCGGCCGGTCTCGTTCCCGTTCGCGGTGCGGCGTATGCGGGCGAAGCGGGCATCCGGCAGGTCGAGGTCTCGGTGGATAACGGCGCGAGCTGGCAGCCGGCCCGTCTGATCGGACTCGAAGCCGACTTCGCCTGGCGGCATTGGGAATACATGTGGGAGGCTCGCCGTCCCGGCACCGTCACGATCATGGCGCGGGCGACGGATATCGACGGCCTGCGCCAACCGGATACGTCCTGCTGGAATTTTCTGGGATACGGCACGAACGGCATTCGCGAGCATGCGATCGAGGTGACGATAGCCGGCACCTGAGGTGGCCATCGCCAGCGCGAAAGGGGCGGGGGAAGGGTTGACGCGGTCGCCGGCGTGGTAAAAGAGGGGTACACGGTTCACGGTTAACGGTGCAAGGTTGAAGGATGGATCCCATTTGAAAAGTTACATCATCGTCGGCGGCAGTTCGGGGATCGGCTTCGAACTCACGCGCCGGCTGCTCGCGGATTCGGGTCAATACATGGCCCCATCCCTGACCGACACGCCGCTGGCCCAAGCGCTGCTGGCCGACGAGGGCAAACGCACGGACGCAGTCGACCGCCATCCTCTGAATCGTACCGGTACCCCGCACGAACCGGCCGACATCGCCCACTTCCTGTTGAGCGACTCGGCGTCCTGGATAACCGGTTAGGTCCTCGCGGTCGACGGCGGTATGGGAGCGGTGCGAACCTTCAAATAGACCCGGTATGAGTCATGGGTCATAGCCATATAGGCATCAAGATCACGATTTTGGCAAGACCAGAGGGAGAAATCGGCTTAGTCATACGCCGCCGACCGCTGCCAGCAGCCAAACTATTTATTCGAAGCCTTGTAGAAAGGCCTCATCCATCGGCCTTGAACCGTAAACCTTTGACCTTAAACCTTTTTCGTGGTCCCCAGCCTGTTCATGATAAGCTGGCAGGTCTTGCTCTCGGGAGACATGATCATGCCGATGCCGAGCATCAGGAGGGGCACGGCAAAAACAAACCCGACCACGGGCAGGATGACAAGGCCGATGGTTAGCAGCAGGATCGAAAGAACGATAAAGACAATGCCCACGGTTTTGCTCGAGAAACGTTCATTCTGACAATCGGTTCTGTCCATAGATTTTCAAATCCTTTCTTCTGGCCAAGATGATTTGGTTGATATGACCGGCCTGACGCCGCTCCGAAAGAACATCTTCAGCGACTAAAAATAACCACGCTCAAGAGCTTCACAAGGGGCCGATCGCGACGCCAACCGCTGCTTGGAAGTGCTGGACGCCTTCTATCGCTTTTGGCCCCACACGGCGTACACCGGATCCGAAAACGGCAGGCCCGGGTAATATTTATCGGTGCGGGGCCGGGGCAGGCCGCGCATGGAGTAGGTGTGAAGGTCTGTAAAACCGCCCGCGCGCAGGAAATATTCCGAGACCAGCCCCATGCGCTCGAAATCGTGCAGCTCCCTCCAGAGTCGGATCGCCTTGGGCGGAAACCAGCGGTTCGAAAAGGTGACGATGAAATGCCCCCCCGGACGCAGAACCCGCGCGACTTCCTTGAAGATGGCGAGAGGATCGGTCAGATACTCGACCGACACGGTGTTCAGCACCACGTCGAACGCCTCGTTTTCGTAAGGCAGGACCTTGTCGACATTGATATCCTGGACGGCGTGCTCGGTCAATTGCGAATTGCCTTTCAGCTCTTCCGCATTCAATCCCAGCCCCGCAAGCCGGGATGCCGTCACAGCCGTCGGAAAATGCGACTGCCAGCTGCTCATCAGGTCCAATACCCGCATCCCGTCGGCAAGAAACCGCCCGTAAGTGTTGCGCACCATTTCGATGGCGGTATCGTCGATGTGTTGAACGAAGCGGGGCTTTTCGTAATACCAGCCATCGGGGCTTTCATCCTGGCGCTCGAACGGGTTGGCGCCGAAAAAATCCGTGGCTTCTTCCCGCCAGCGGGCCTGCATGCCGATGCCATCGGTCAGCGTTTCGATCCAGTCGACGCTGGTTCCGCCGCGTTCGACGGTCTTGTTCGTGACCTGTCCGACCAGACACGATAGCGTCAACGCCTTTCCCGCCACGGGGTGATTGAGGTCGACGGTCACATGGCCATTGTTGACCCCGACACAGCGAAACGGCTGAGTGTTGGCCTTGAAGACGCCGGCTACGCCGCTCAACAACCCCTGCGGATAGAAGCGCCCGAGATGAGGGCTGTTACCCTGGGCAACTTTCAGGTTGTTTTCGAACTGGGCGTTTTTTATGGTGAACATCTTCTTACTGTCGTAAGGCGGCACCGACTTTCCGGCTTCCAGCGCCACCTCGACGGATTCACCGGCTTCCCTGCCCATCAGCGACTCGATCAGTGCGGGCGGAAAATAGTCGCGCCAGATGTTTACGCCAGTGGCCTGATAGCAATCCGTGTGACTGGCCCCCTCGCTCTTCCAGCGCAGGTTGAAAAATATGTCCACCAGACTGTCCCGGTTGATTCGGCTCATTTGTTTCCTCCCTTTGGTTCGTGTTGCTTCTATGGACCGGAAAAGAGAATCTGCAAACTGCTTGTACGACATCGGGCATCCGATAAGCGCCCGAAAACGATTGATGTGACCGTAAGTTAAATATTCGGGATCAACGTGCAATACGAAGAGAACTGGACCTTTATGATAGGTAAAACCTACAGTTTCCGAACCAGAAATGAGCAATTTTGCGCAAGTTCAAGGAAAATGGAGGCGATTGCCCGCGTTTGACGCCGAAATTGCGTAAAAGGGCCATTTCTGGACAAGATGTGCCCGTTCGGAAGCAGCAGATTTTGGTTCAGGCCAAGGCCGCAGCGAGGGAGAAACCGGAGGCGTAGCCCGGCTACGGCGAGGATTTCACCCGAGTGAGAACGCCGGCCTGGGCCGACAGAGGACGGGACAGTTCCGAACCAGAAATGAGCAATTTTGCGCAAGTTCAAGGAAAACGGAGGCAATGGCGCGGAGGCATACTCCCTGTATGCCGCACAAGCGATTGCCCGCGTTTGACGCCGAAATTGCGTAAAAGGGCCATTTCCGGATGGGGACTCAGGAAAGCGAGAGCAGATACGACCTCAAATTCGCCCCCTGGCTCGTCAGGGAAAATTTGCGGCGCAGGTTTTTGCGGTGGAAATTGACGGTGGTTTCGGCGATGTGGAGAATGCCGGCGATTTCCTTGCTGGTTTTGCCATCCTTGACCAGGCCCGCCACCTGCATCTCCTGGGGCGTCAGCATGATCTTGGCATTGGCGAAGGACTGCAGCAGAGGGGAGATGATGTCGTTCAGATGGGCGTCGACGATATCGACGAGCTTTTTTTCCCGGGGTTTCAGGGCAGCGGTTTTCAATTTGTCGACATAGGGCAGGATCAGGTCCTTGACATTGGTCAGGACTTTTTGCTCCAGTTCGCTCTTGTCTTCTTCACGCTGTTTCAGGAGCACCTTCAAGGCGATGTTGGTTTCCTCCAGGCTCTGCTTCTGCTCGAAAAGCGCCTCCTGGCTCTTCTTGAGGGCCTCCTCCGCCAGTTTCAACGCCGTGATTTCTTCGTGGCTGACGACCACCCGCACGGGTCCGGCGCCGGCCATGCGGACGGCCCGCATGTAGTACCAGTGGCGGCTCACCGGTGTGTGGCAGGGATAATCCTGCAGAAACTCCTGCAGGCCGCCGCCGATAACGGCCCGGATGCCTTCAGCCACCGCCGCGGCGTTGGCTGCGTCCGGACCGGTGGTAGCATCGCAGACGGCGAGGTAATTGACGCCCCGGTCGTCGTAGGTGGACGGCAGGCCGCTTTGAAGCGCATAGTTGCGCCAGGCCGTGTTGGTTTCCAGGATCACGCCGCTCTCGTCGATGATGGCGATATGGGCCGAAAGGGAATTCAATACCGTCCGCGCCAGCTCGGCTTGGAAATCAAGCCGGGCGTCGCAGTCGTTTGTTGGTGGGGCTGCCACAGTCGTCACCTCCGAATGGGTTGGTTTCAGCCGGAGAAACCAGCCGGTTCTCCAGTGCCGGGTCGCGCCTGAACGGCAAGTGATCTTGCCGGAAAAGAATCTATTCGTTTACCATGGGTTTGTAAAGCCGCCGGGCAAAATGGTCACCGGTTGATTTTTGCGCGCTTTCGTGGTTGATATTCTTTATGTCCTCCAGGAGGACGCGCTCCGACCGTCGAAGGGATTAAATGGCCGGAACGTGATTGAACAGATCGCCATCGGCCGAATAAAGATGTCATCATCGGATCAGCGAAGGTTCCAGCAGCAGGGGCGAGACTACTTCACCCCTTACAGACATCAGCCCCTATTCTTGGCGGCAAACTCCAGGCCCCGGCGCGTCGGTGTAAAGAAATGTGTCGACCCAAAGTTTAAGAGGGCACTGATGTGACAAAATCGACGAAATCTTTCACTCAACAAACCCAGTAAACTCAATAGACTCGATAAACCCAATAAACCCCATTAACTCAATATACCCAATTAACTCAATTAACTCAATAAACTCGATAGACTCAATAGACTCAATAAACTCAATAAACTCAATAAACTCAGCAAACCCAACAAACTCAACAAACCCAACAAACTCAATTAACCTAATCAACCCGTCAACTCCACTAACGGTCCCATGCAACTTATGAACAATCGCGGTCGTACATCCCGGATCCTGACTGCTTTCGTGCGCTGGTTTGACGCGGAGGCCGGTGGCGGCCATCAGGCCGAGGCCGTCCGCAAAGAGGTGGATTGGCTGCGGATCATGCCGCTTATTTTCCTGCACCTCGGCTGCCTGGCCGTTTTCTGGGTCGGCTGGAGCTGGACGGCCGTCGTCGTGGCGCTGGGCCTCTTTGTTATCCGCATGTTTGCCATCACCGGGTTTTACCACCGGTATTTTTCGCACAAGGCCTTCAGAACCAGCAGGGCCTGGCAATTCGTCTTTGCCGTGATGGGCAATGCCTCCGTTCAGCGCGGTCCGCTGTGGTGGGCGGCGCACCACCGCCACCACCATCGCTACACCGACCTGGAGCAGGATGTTCATTCGCCTATCCGGCACGGGTTCTGGTGGAGCCACATCGGCTGGCTGACCTCGCAGGCGAATTTTCCCACCCGGATGGCCTATGTCAAGGACTGGGCGAAATATCCCGAACTGCGCTGGCTGAACCGTTTCGACACGGTGGTTCCCATCCTGCTGGCGGTGTCCCTGCTTATTTTCGGCGAACTTCTCGACCGTTTTGTCCCGTATCTCGGGACCGACGGGTGGCAGTTGGTGGTGTGGGGGTTTTTTATTTCCACCACGGTGCTGCTGCACGCCACCGTGACGATCAATTCCTTCGATCACATGTATGGAACGCGGCGCTTCAACACCCCCGACACCAGCCGCAACAACGCTCTTTTGTCCCTAGTAACGCTCGGGGAAGGCTGGCACAACAATCATCACCACTACGCGGTGGCCGCCCGCCAGGGATTTTACTGGTGGGAGATCGACGTCACCTATTACGTGCTGGTCCTGATGTCCTGGCTCGGCATCGTCCGCGACCTGCGCCCGGTGCCGGAGCACATTCTCAATTCCGGTCGCCTGGGAGACCTGAAAACCGCCGGCGTTTCTTCCGGCGGCAGCTGACACCCGGTTTTCGCGCAGAAATGGCCCTTTTCCGCATCGAGGTCGTCACATGAAGATCGCCGTTATCGGTTCCGGTATTTCGGGTATGACCGCCGCCTACCTGTTGAGCGAGGATCACGAGGTGGTCCTTTTTGAAGCCAACGACTATATAGGCGGGCACACCAACACGGCGGACGTCACGTTGGACGGTCGCCAATATCCGGTGGACACGGGATTTATCGTGTTCAACGCCAAGACCTACATCAACTTTGTCGAGCTGATGAAACGCCTGGGAGTCGCATGGCAGAATTCGGTCATGAGTTTCAGCGTTCAATGCGAAAAAACCGGTCTGGAATTCAGCCCCAGCACCCTGAATTCCCTGTTCATTCAACGGCGTAACCTCTTCAGGCCGGCTTTTTATCGCATGCTCTGGGATGTCAACCGGTTTAAACGGGACGCCGAAGTGCTCCTGATGACCAAGGATTACTCTTTGACGCTTTCGGATTATCTGACGCAGAAAGGCTACTCGCAAGGATTCGTGCAGCACTTCATCATTCCGATGGGCGAGGCGATCTGGTCGGCCGATCCGGTGAACTTCAACCGGTTTCCGGTACGGTATTTCGCCGAATTCTTTAAAAACCACGGGTTCCTGAACATCAAGGACCAGCCCCAGTGGCTCACGATCACCGGCGGCTCGCGGCAGTACATCCCGCCGCTGACGCGGCCCTACCGCGACCGGATCCGCATCGGCTGTCCGGTGGCCGCCGTCCGGCGCCGATCAGACGGCGTGGAGGTCCAGCCCGCGAACCAGCCGGCTGAAAAATTCGATCAGGTCGTGATGGCCACCCACAGCGACCAGGCCCTGAAGCTGCTCGCGGATCCCACGGATGCGGAGACAAAAATTCTGGGGGCCATTCCCTACCAGGAGAACATTGCGGTCCTGCACTCCGATGAGTCGCTGCTGCCCAGCAAGAGAGCGGCCTGGGCGGGTTGGAATTATCACATTCCGAAAAAGGACCTCGGCCGGGTGGCCGTCACCTACGACATGAACATTTTGCAGAGCATCGCCGCGCCGCGGGAGCTGTGCGTCTCGCTGAATCTGGCCCAAACCGTCGATCCGGACAAAATCTACAAACAGATGACGTATCATCACCCGGTGTACAACCCCGAAAGCCTGGCCGCCCGGCACAGTCACGCTCTCATCAGCGGCGTGGACCGGATCCACTTCTGCGGGGCTTACTGGGGCTACGGATTTCACGAAGACGGGGTGAAAAGCGCGCTTGGGGTGTGCAAGCGGTTCGGGAAAACACTTTAGGAGGGGCGAAAAATTTTTCGCCCCTACAGGCCAATAGGCCAACGGGCTAACGGGCAAACCGGCCAACAGGCCAACGGGCCAACCGGCCAACCGGCCAACGGACCCAACCGGCCCAACGGGCAAGACCGACTCACATGAAGAGCTGCATCTACGAAGGCACCATCCGCCACCGGCGCTATCGGCCGCGTCCCAATGTGTTTCGCTACCGCCTGTTTTTCATGTTTCTCGATTTGTCCGAGATGCCGGCCGTCTTCCGGCTCCATCCCCTGTGGTCGAACGAACGGCCGAACGTGGCCAGCTTCCGTCGCCGGGACCATTTCGGCGATCCGCAGCTGCCTCTCGACCAGGCCGTACGCGATTTGGTCGAAGAGCGGCTCGGTCGCCGGCCGCAGGGCCCCATCCGCCTGCTGACCCACCTCAGGTATTTCGGCTATTGCTTCAACCCGGCCAGCTTCTATTACTGCTACGATCCCGAAGACACCCGCCTCGAGACGATTGTCGTAGAGATTCACAACACCCCGTGGGGCGAGCGGTATGGCTACGTCCTGGGCCGGGATCAAAACGACCACCCCCTGGCGAACTGGCGGCGCCATCGGTTTGCCAAGGTTTTTCATGTGTCGCCCTTCATTCACATGGACATCGACTACGACTGGCGGTTCTGCGAGCCGGGAAAGGTCATCCGCGTCCACATGATCGACAAGGAGGGCGGCCGGATTCTGTTCGACGCCAGCCTGGCGCTCGAGCGGCGGCCGATCGACCGCGCGGCCTTGAGCCGGGTCCTGATGCTCTATCCAGTGATGACCCTCAAGGTGACAGCCATGATTTACTGGCAGGCGCTGCGGCTGCTGATCAAAAAGACGCCATTCTTCGCGCACCCGCCAGCGGCGGCGGGGGACAGGCGGCATAAGGAGACCTATCGATGACAGAGTTGATCGCTTCGGCCAGAGTGCCGGTTTTCGGCACGCTCAAGGAGCGGCCGATCGACCGGGTCAGCCGCCGCATCTTTTTCACGTTGTTGAAAAAAATCAGCAAGGGATGTCTTCTTATCGTTGAAAACGGTCGGCAGTATGGGTTCGGAGAGTGCGGTGGCGATGACGGCCTGGCCGCAGAAATAAGCGTGCGGCATCCCAGGTTTTACTCCCGCGCAATTTTGGGCGGCAGTATCGGCGCGGGCGAGGCCTATATGGCCGGATGGTGGTCGACAGACGATGTGACGGCCCTTATCCGCATCGTGATTCAGAACCAGCAGGTGTTCGAAGACATGGACAAGGGCTTGTCGCGGGTGGTGGAGCCGCTGCACAGGTGGGTCCATATGCTGAACCAGAACACCCGCTCGGGCAGCCGCCGGAACATCGTGGCCCATTACGATCTGAGCAACGATTTCTACGCGCTTTTTCTGGATGAGACCATGACGTACTCCTGTGGCCTGTTCGAGAAAAGCGACAGCACGCTCACCGAGGCATCGGTGGCGAAATATGACCGCATCTGCCGCAAACTCGGACTGGCCGCCGGCGACCGGGTCCTTGAAATCGGCACCGGCTGGGGCGGTTTCGCCGTCCATGCCGTTCTTCACTATGGGGTGAGGGTCACCACGACGACCATTTCGGACCGACAATACGACTACGCGAAGCAGCGGTTCAGAAAAGCTGGGATCGCGGACCGCGTCCACCTGTTGAAAAAAGACTACCGCGACCTGCGCGGCCGCTATGACAAGCTGGTGTCGATCGAGATGATCGAGGCGGTCGGCCATCAGTACCTGACGACTTTTTTCAACCGCTGCAGCCGCCTGCTCGAAAAAGACGGCCTGATGGCCCTGCAGGCCATCACCATCGCCGACCAGGTGTTCGAGCGCCACAAGCGGTCGGCGGATTTCATCAAAAGATACATCTTTCCCGGCAGCTGCATCCCCTCGGTTGCGGCCATCGGCAACGCCGTCGCCCGCGGCACCGATCTGCGGCTGGTCCACCTCGAAGACATTACCGTCAATTATCCGCGCACCCTGAGAGAGTGGCGGCGGCGCTTTTTCGCGCATATCGGCGAGGTCCGGAAGATGGGGTTTTCCGAGGCCTTCATCCGCATGTGGGAATTCTATTTGTGCTACTGCGAGGCGGGTTTCGCCGAGCGCTATATCGGTGATGTCCAGATGCTGTTCGCCAAGCCCATGCGGCGGGAGAATTTCTACCCGAATATTTTGCCTCCCGCCCGAGAGGGCGGAAGGCAAAATACATAATGCGTTTTCGGCGGGCTCCGCGTCTCTGCGGTGAAAATGAATATCAGCCGGGACCATTTACGCAAAATTAAGGACCATGCTGTCCAGGGCGATATAGGTTTTGTAGGTCAGGCCGGCCTCCCTGGCCACGTAGCCGGGCACGACGACGCCCGAGTCGAACTGGGCGTAATCGGCAAATGTGCGGCCGTCGATGCGCACCTTCATGCCGCCGGTCGGCGTCTTCAGGGGCACGAGCGCATAGACGTTGCGGAACTTTTTGCCGATCTCCGGCCGCCCCATTTTCTCGGCCTTGCCGCCGATATCGACCTCCAGGTAGTGACGGGCGGTCTTGTCGATGTTTTCTTCATATTCCGTGCCGATAGTGATCAGAATGTCATCTATTTCGTGGTTCATTTTTTATATTCCTCCAAGAAGATCATAGGAAGTGGACTCATCACCAATGGCATGTTTCGGTCCCGGGCGTCGTCCCCGCTGCCCGCCGCCGGCACGGCCCCGTTACGCGTGCCACCGGCCCGCGGAGGCCTTGGCCCGGAACCGAAATTGGGATGTGGCTTCAAGATAAAGATGTTGGCTGCCGGTGTCGGTCGTTGGCGTATGATAAAAGATGGGAGCAAGGTTCACGGTTCACGGCTCAGGGTTGAAGGATAAATGCCATTTAAGGTGCAAGGTCGAAAGGGTCATTTGCCAGAAAGGGAAGCCATATTTTTTAAGAAGCTGAACTTATGGTATCTATTTTCTCAAGCCCATAGTGACTACTCGATTCTCATCAGCAAGCGGATGGCCTGCGCCAGCAGGTAGGCCGCCGTCAAACCGCCGGCCCACAGGGCCAGAAACCACACCCATTGCCGGCTCTTCTCAGTAAGTCGTTTCATGGCTCGTTTTTCCCCTGAAGACATAGTAGCAGTAGCCGGTGTAGGTCAGGATCAGCGGCAGCATGATCAGGGTGCCGACCAGCATCAGGGATTGGGACTCCGGCGCCGCCGCCGCCTGCCAGAATGTAATGTCGAAAGGAACGATCCAGGGCCACAGGCTGATGCCGAGGCCGATGTAGTTCAGCACGAAGAGGGCGATACTCAGTAAAAAGGGTCGGTACTCCCGGATTGCGTGAACATCTTTCCACAGCAGAACGACCGTGCCGACGGACAGCAGCGGCAGCGGCAGCAGGAAGAAGAAGTTCGGCAGGCTGAACCACAACGCTCTGACATCCGCGTTCAAAAACGGCATGCTCAGGCTCACCATCCCCATGAAAAACGCGACGAAGACGAGGGTGTAGGCCGCGCAGCGGCGTGCCCATCGCTGCGTTTCGCCGTCGGTTTTCATGATCAGCCAGGTCGCTCCCATGAGAACGTATCCGCTCACCAGCGCCAGGCCCGTCATGAGGCTGAAGGCCGTCAGCCAGTCGAAGGCGCCCCCCGCATAGCTGCGGCCGTCGACCGCGATGCCCTGCACGAAGGCCCCCAGAAAAACGCCCTGCATGAAGGCCGCCGTCAGGGATCCGAAGTGAAAGGCATAGTCCCAGATGCGTCGTGATTCGCCGACGGCCTTGAACCTGAATTCGAAGGCCACGCCGCGAAACACCAGCCCCAGCAGCATGACGATGACCGGCAAGTACAGCGCCGGCATGATGATCGCATAGGCCAGCGGAAACGCGGCAAACAGCCCGCCGCCGCCCAGTACCAGCCAGGTTTCATTGCCGTCCCAGAAGGGGGCGATCGAGTTCATCATCCGGTCGCGGCCCCTGTCGGAAGGGGCGAAGGGAAACAAAATGCCGATCCCCAAATCGAACCCGTCCAGAACGACGTAGAGAAAAATGGCGGTCGAGATCAGGCCGAACCATATGAGCGGCAGGTCGATATGCGCGCTGAAGTCAAACATCTTTTGCTCCTCTTTGTCTAAAGCCTGCAGCACCGGCTGCCGGCCGGGCTGAACCGACCTCCAGGGGGGCGTATCATTTTTGAACGAGTTCTTCATCCGCGGCCAGGTCGGTGATCAACGGGGGCTTGTCCACGCCGTGCTGCCCGTATTCTCTTTCCGCGCCGCCGGGGCCTTTTTTGATCAGCCGCAAAATGTAGTAGCTGCCCGCACCGAAGACAAACGTGTAGACGACGATGAAGGCCAGCAGCGACAGCGCGACCTGGGGACCGATGACGGGCGAGGCCGAATCGGCCGTGCGCAGCACGTTGTAGACCGAATAGGGCTGGCGTCCGATCTCGGTCACGAACCAGCCGGCCAGCACGGCGATGAAGCCCGCCGGCGTCAGCGCCATGCACCAGTACTGGAACCAGCGGGTGTCGAAGAGCCTCTTGCGCCAGAAGAGCACCGCCGCCGCAGCACCCGTTACGACCATCAGAACGCCGATGCCCACCATGACCCGGAAAGACCAGAACACCCAGGCGACCGGCGGGCGTTCCTCCGGCGGCCATTCCTTGAGCCCCCTGACGGTGCCGTCGAGGTCATGGGTGAGGATCAGGCTCGAAAGTTTGGGAATTTCGAGGGCGAATTTCGTGCGCTCCTCCTGCTGATCCGGCCAACCGAAGAGCACCAGCGGCGCACCGGCCCGGGTTTCCCACAGGCCCTCCATGGCGGCGACCTTGGCCGGTTGATGCTTCAACGTGTTCAGGCCGTGCAGGTCGCCGATGATCGGCTGCAGCGGGGCGACGAAAACGGCCATCAGCATGGCCATGCCGAATATGATCCGGGCGTGCTGCACGTGGCGTCCGCGCCACAGGTAGTAGGCCCCGATGCCGCCCACTGTAAAAGCGGTCGTCAGGTAAGCCGCGATGGTCATGTGGGTAAAGCGATATGGAAACGAGGGGGTGAAGATAATCTGCAACCAGTTCGTCGGGTACAGCACGCCATTGTCGCGCGCGATGAAGCCCTGGGGCGTTTGCATCCAGCTGTTGGCCGCCAGAATCCAGAAGGCGGACAGCAGGGTCCCGAAGGCCACGATAACGGTTGCCGCGAAATGCATCTTCGGGCTGACCCGGTTCCAGCCAAAGAGCATGATACCCAGAAACGACGCCTCCAGGAAAAACGCCGTCAGGACCTCGAAGCCGAGCAGCGGACCGATGACGCTGCCGACCCGGTCCGAAAAAACAGACCAGTTGGTGCCGAACTGGTAGGACATCACCACGCCGGACACCACGCCCATGCCGAAGGTCACGGCGAAAATCTTGACCCACATGCGGTAGATGTCTTCGTAGATCCGGTTGCCGGTCCGCAGCAGCCGCCATTCGACCACGGCCAGCCAGCTTGCCAGGCCGATCGTGAAAGCGGGAAAGAGAATGTGAAACGATATGGTGAAGGCGAATTGAATGCGCGCCAGTAAAACGGGATCGAATTGCGACATCATGACGTTACCCTTTTGCCTTTATGAAGCAAGTAGTGAGACACCAGCCACTCGCGGCCGCCGCGATACCCCCAGAGTTCGGCACAGGCCATGAAAAAAATCCGCCAGCGCCGATACCAGCGCCGCGCGTTTGCGGAGCCGTAGGTTTGCCGCAGGACCGGCATGATTCGCGCCCGGTTTTTGGTCATGTTGCTCAGCCAGGCTTCTGCCGTCCGGCTGTAATGGCGGCCGTTGATCCGCCAGTGCCGTTCGATTTTAAGGCGCCCCTGCAGGTGAAACAGCAGGTCGTCTGCGGGCATCATGCCGCCGGTGAAAAAATAGCGGCCCATCCAGTCGTCACTTCCGCCGCTTTCATAAAAATACGCAAATCTTCTGTGGGTGAATATGTGGATGAACAATTTTCCTTCCGGTGCCAGCCACGTGTCGATGCGCTCGAGCAGGCGCGGCCAGTTGCGCATGTGCTCGAACATCTCGACCGACACGACGCGGTCGAAAACCCGGCCGGTGGTAAAATCGTTCATGTCGGCCGTAACCACCTCGAGGTTGGTCAGGTTCTGCGCGGCAGCCAGGGCGGTGATATGGTCCCTCTGCGGTGCGGAATTCGAAACGGACACGATGCGGCTGCCCGGAAAGCGCCGCGCCATCCACAAGGACAATGACCCCCAGCCGCAGCCGAGTTCCAGGATGCGCATGCCGTCTGCGATCTCGGCCCGCTCGCAGGTCAGATCCAGCATGGCGGCTTCGGCTTCGTCGAGGCCCTGGACCTGCTCCGGCCAGAGACCGGCGCTGTATTTCAGGTGCCGGCCGAGCACCGCCTCGAAAAAGCCGGCCGGGACCTCGTAGTGCTGTTCGTTGGCTTCACGGGTGTGCACGGCGATGGGGCCGGCCTGCATGCGGGCGATGAAACGCTCGATGCCCGCCGGCTGCTGGGCCGGATCTTGGCGCTCCTCCAGCGCCAGGCGACGCCGGTTGAGGAAGCGGATGCCGGCCCGAATCAGACTGTCCGGCAGAAGACCCCGGTCCGCCATGTCGATCAACGGGTTCATTTTGCACCTTTTTGGGGAAACCAGGGGATGAATGCACTGGTCCGTTCGATATACTCTTCGTACTGCGGCCGGGTGCGGGTTATGGACTTTTCCGTCAGCGGGATGCCCGTCATTTTCAGGAGCACGACCGTCACGATCGCCGGACTGATAACTGTCCACCAGCTGGCCGGGGTGGCCAGGGTCACCAGAAAAAGTCCCCACCACATGAGAAATTCGCCGAAGTAATTCGGGTGCCGCGAGTAAGCCCACAGCCCCCGGTCCATTACCCTGCCCTTGTTGGCCGGGTTTGACTTGAAGCGCGCCAGCTGCCGGTCGCCGATCGATTCGAACAAAAAACCGGTCGTCCAGACGATGACGCCCAGCGCATCCAGCACGGTCAGGTGCACCGGGGCTGGTGACATCTGACCGTATTGGAGGACCAGCGAAATGCACCACATCACGGCGGCCTGCAGAAGAAATACCTTAAACAGGCTCACGATCCAGAACTTGTCGCCGCTTTGCCTGCGCCACTCGCCGTAGCGCGGATCCTCGCCTTTGCCCCGGTTGCGCTGTGTCAGATAGAGGCTCAGCCTCAGCCCCCAGATCGTGACCAGGGCGGCAATCAGGAGCGCCCGGGGTCTGTAGCCGTCTGAAAGCGCAACCGTCACCCAGACAATCAGCACGAATCCCAGCCCCCAAAGGCTGTCGACCACCGTCACGTTCCGGAAAATAAGGCTGATGATCCAGCCGATGATCATCATGACAACCACGGTCGCAAGGTTTATGAAAAGTATGGTGGCAATAGATTCCATTGTTTTTCGAATTTGATATCATCCATCTCGGTTGCACCAACCGCCAGTGACTGCATCACTGCGATCAAACTCAGGAAACCCACGACTGTTTTTTGAGGCGTTGCATGGTAGCGTCTCCCTGTCTGATCCCTTGTGCGAGTCAATGATCGTTAGAAACTTCTGTGGGTTACTTGGTGGCTGAACAAAAAACCTTTTATTTTTTCCCCTTAATGGGGGAGGGAAGTTTTCGGTCAGTCGCCATTGTTGATCAAGATGCGCATCCGCAAGGGATTATCAATGATGGAAAAATCAACGTCGTATAATAGGAAAAACCTATAATTCAGGCTCTATTGGCTTCAAGACAAAGATTGAAGCTGCTGGTATCGGTCGTCCGCGTATAATACGTTGATTACGATTCAAATCTGAGCTACTTTGAACAACTTGAACGTCAGATTTACGGAGAGGATAACAACATGACCGAAAACAGGATGGGCACGTCTTTAGAGGCGGAAGAACTGATGGAGCGGATGACGAACCGGGAATCGTTTCTGCTGATCGACACGCTGACCGGCAGCCGTTTCGAAAAGGTTCACCTGCCGGGGGCTCGCAATGCCTGCGTCTTCGAAGTCACCTTCCTCGAGCAGGTGAAAGCGATGACGGCAAGTAAAAAAGACCAGATCATTTTGTACGGGGCGAGCGGCCGTTCCAGGGACGCTGTGACGGCGGCCGCAAAACTGCAGCGCGAGGGCTTCGACAATGTCGCTGTTTTGAACGGTGGGCTCGAAGCGTGGCGCGCAAGGGGATTTGAGCTTCAGGGCCATCAGCCGGATATGTCTGACCCGGAAACCATGCTGCGGCTGGATGACGGTCAATACGGCGTCGAAACCGACCAAAGCGTCATCGAGTGGTCCGGCCGGAATCCGAACAACAAGCATTTCGGCACGGTGGGGATAAAAAAGGGGCAGGTGGAAGTAAAAAATTCCATCATCACCGGCGTTTTCGAAATCGACATGGACTCGATCGACAACCTGAATCTCAAAGGCGACGAACTCCACCCGGTATTGACCTCCCATCTCAAGTCCGACGACTTCTTCCTCGTCAAGATGTTCCCGTCTGCGGTGTTGACCATTATCGAGGGCCGTTTGGTGAAAACGCCCTTCCTAAGTATTCCGAACTATGAGCTCAACGCGACCCTCGATCTCAGGGGCGTCAAGGCCGACCTGACATTCGAGGCCACCGTGACGAAAAAAGAAGGCGGCGGCCTGTCGGCCGAGGCGCATTTCGACATCGACCGGACTCGCTGGAATGTTATTTACGGCTCCGCCCGGTTTTTCGAAAACCTCGGCATGCACCTGGTGTTCGACCCCATCAGCTTTGAGGTAAAGGTCGTTACATGCCGCCGGTCGCCGGCACCAAGGTGACATTGTCACCATCATTGAGTGTTTGCTCAAAACCGGAGATTTTTCCATTTACAAACACAATTTTCACGTCATTTTTTGAAATACCGGACTCGCTCATCACCTTGTCCACGGTTGTTTCACCGTCAATGTTTATCGTCGTGGTAACTTCGTGATCGCACGCATACTGGTCAGCGAGATTGGCGAAACACTTCAGATTGATTTTCATCTTGCCCTCCGATCCGTCACCTCTTGCGCAGTCGCCTTTCCTGTAAACTGCGTCTGCTTTGCCGAGGCTACGTAAAGTTAATTCAAGATCGTTTGTTTGTGACCTTTTTGCTGTTTATTAACGCCGAATGATAAAAGATTCAATAAATTCTAACCGTAAACATTGGCACGAGATATTAATTGAGCAATACGAGCGGATGAGGTGAATGTCATGGGGAAAATACTATCAACATCTCAGGATGTAGTGGACTTTCACCAGCACAGCCCGACAAAAAAATACGATCGGCTTACATAGAGTTTTATTTCCAAACGGTCAATTCGCCAGGCCCCGCTCGAGGGCTTCGATTTCGCGTTCGATACGGTTGGATGCCGAGGTGAACCGGGCCAGAAGCGAATAGGCCAGCGGTATTAAAAAGAGGGTCAGGACGGTGGACAGCACCACCCCGGAGATGATGACCACTCCGATGGTAAATCGGCTCTCGGCGCCGGCACCGGTTGCAAGGACCAGGGGAACGGCACCGATGGCGGTAGACACCGAGGTCATCAGCACGGGGCGCAGGCGCGTTTGGGCGGATTCCAGTATCGCTTCTGCGACAGGTTTTCCCTGATTGCGCAGCTGGTTGGCAAACTCGACGATCAAGATGCCGTTTTTGGCCGCCAGCCCGATGAGCACCAGGATGCCGACCTGACTGTAGACATTGAGAGAGCTTCCGAACAGATAGAGACCGCCGAGGGCTCCGGCAACCGCCAGCGGTACCGTGAGCATAATCGTGATGGGGTGCACGAAGCTTTCGAACTGCGCGGCCAGCACCAAGAAGACGATCAACAAGGATAGGCCGAAAGCATAGAAAAGCGCACCCGAGGCGTCCACGAATTCACGGGATTGCCCCTTGTAGTTGATGATCGGTGTGTTCCCCAGTTCCTCCCGGGAAATGTTTTCCATATACGCGAGCGCTTCTCCGAGTGAATATCCGTCTTCGAGGGTGGCGCTAAGGGTGATGGACCGGAGGCGGTTGAACCGGTTCTTTGCTGCCGAATCCGCAAATTCCCGCAGGGAAATCAGGCTGGAGAGCGGGACCAGCTCACCGCCGGTTTCCGATCGGACGTAGATACTGCCGATATCGGTGGGGGTGCGCTTTTGCGCGTCTTTTCACTGAAGGATGAAATCGTATTCTTCACTTCGGTCGATGTAGATGGTCACCTGCCGAAAACCGAGCAGGGTTTCCAGGGTTCGGCCGATCTGGGCGATGCTCACCCCCAAATCGGCGGCGCGGTCCTTGTCGATGACGATCTCCAGTTGCGGCTTGGTCTCCTTGTAATCGCTTTCCAGGTTGGAAAGCCCCTTGTTTTCATCGGCGCGGGCGATCAGGAGGTCGCGCCACCGGGCCAGTTCTTCATAATCGCTTCCACCCAACACGAATTCCACCGGCTTTCCGGCGCCGCCCCCCAGGCCGCGGCGCGCGACGCTGAAGGCGCGGTAGCCCGGCAGGGCCGCCAACTGGCGATTGACATCGGCCATGATGACCTGCATCGAGCGCTCGCGATCGGCCCAGGGACTGAGCACCACGATGCCCCGCACGCTGTTTACCTCGTTGGTGCTTGAAAAAGATGCCGGCAGCCGCAACAGCACCCGGGTCGCTTCCCCATTCTCGTAGAGCGGCATCAACACGTCTTCCATGCGCTCCAGCATTTCGTAGGACTTGTCGAAACCGGCGCCCTCGGGCTCGTCGGCGATGACGAAAAATGCGCCGCGGTCCTCGAGGGGCGAATATTCTTTGTCGACCAGCGAGTAGAACAGGGGGATTAATGCCAAGGGTGCCAAAAACAACACCAGGGCAACCCATTTGTGTCGCATCAGCAGGCTCAGCAAGCGGCTGTAGGATTTTGCGGTCGCTTCTTGAAGGCGCGTCAGCCGGCCGGATTTCGATGAACTTCCCATGGGGTGCGCTTTCAGAATCCGGGAGCACATCATCGGCGAGAGGGTCAAAGCCACCAGACTCGAAAAAAAGACCGCTCCGGCCAAAGCGATGGCGAACTCAGAAAAGAGCCGCCCGGTGTTGCCCTGCATAAAGGTGATCGGCACGAAAACAGCCACCAGCACCAGAGTCGTGGCGATCACGGCAAAGCCGACCTGCCGTGTCCCCTTGATTGCCGCCAGCAGGGGCGGTTCTCCCTGCTGGATGCGGCGGTAGATATTTTCCAGAACGACGATGGCGTCGTCCACCACCATGCCGATGGCCAGAATCATGGCCAGTAAGGTCAACAGGTTGACCGAAAAATCCATGAACCATAGAACGGCAAAGGTGGCGATCAGGGACACCGGTACGGTGACGGCCGGTACGATAGTGGCCCGCAGGCTACCGAGAAACAGAAACAGCACCGCCACTACCAGCACCGCCGTGATGGCCAGGGTTTTGTACACCTCGAGAATCGAGGCTTCGATGAACACGGACGTGTCGTAGCTCTGAATCAGCTGCATCCCCTCGGGAAGGGTTTCGTTAACCCTTGCCGCTTCCCCCTTTACCGCATGGGCCACATCGAGGGTATTGGCTTTGGACTGTCGCACGATTCCGAGGCCCACCATAGGGATGCGGTTGCCGCGCAGAACACTGCGGTCGTCTTCGGCACCCCGCTCCACGCGGGCAACGTCTCGGAGACGGATCAGGTGGCCGTCCCGTCCCTGTCGAATTACCAAGCCACCGAAGTCTTCGGCGGTGTTGTATGGGCGAGCCACCCGAACGGTGAACTCTTTGCGGGTCGATTCCACTCGGCCGGCGGGAAGCTCCACGTTTTGGCTTCGCAAGGCCTGCTCGACATCGGCAACGGTGACCTCCCGGGCGGCCAGGGTCTGGCGATCGAGCCATATGCGCATGGCATAGCGGCGGGCGCCGCCCACAAACACCCGGGCCACGCCGTCCAGCACCGAAAATCGATCCACCAGGTACCGTTCGGCATAATCGGTCAACTCCAGTCCGTCCATCCGATCGCTGACCAGGTTCAACCACAAGATGACACTGCTGTTGTGGCGTTCGTCTTTGCCAACCTGCGCATTCTTTCGAACTGCTGTCGCTGCTCTTTAAGCGCGGCTCTGGCTTCGGCCAGCAGGTATTGGGCTTCGCTGTCGTCCAATTTGACCAATACTTGACCACTGCTGACAAAGTCGCCGTCGTCGACAAGAATGCCGATCACGCGTTCCTCCAAGGTGGGGGTGACCACCACCGATTCATTGGCTTTGGTCGTGCCGAGGGCCTCCAGTTTTTCCGTGAACGGTTCGCTCGTTACCACGGCGGTTACCACGGGGATCGGTGTCCTCGAGGGTGCCTTTGCCAGCGCGTATCCGGAGGCCTTTCCCGCCCCGTTTCGCAATTGCGGAAACATCAGCAGTCCGGCCGCTATGATGATCGCTATAAGTCCTGACATCAACAGGATATGACTCTTTCGCATGGATACCTCACAATATGTATATGCGATAGGATTATGTCGTGTTCGATGAGATCTAATCCGCACGCGACCGGATTGACGGGGAAACCGATTCGGACAAAACAATAATGGTAGATTATGTTAAGCACCCCTTGTATAGACTCAAGCAGGAGGTTTTTGAGAGTCAAGTTCCCATTTTCGGTTCGGCCGTTTCAAGGCAGCACTACCTATTCGACCACATGCCGTGATCATTTATGACAAGGATTTTGTTTGTGCCACGTCGGCACGAAGACACACAAAAAAGCAGCTATATTTTAGAAATCTGAATTCATAAGATACCGAAAACATATTGAATCAAATGGAAACGACATACCGCAGACAGGCCGAAATGCTGGCCAACAGGGTTAAGAAGCGCTTCAAGCACCTGTGCCGGCATTTCGCGAGTCAGAACATCGAGGTGTTCCGGCTCTACGATTGGGAGATTCCCGAAATCCGGGCAGTGGTCGACTGGTATGGCGGGCACCTCGTCATCGGCGAATACATCCGCAAGCAGTCGACGCCCGAGTGGCTGCCGCTGATGGGCGCGGCGGTGGCCGAAGCCCTCGCGGTGGCGGCGGACAACGTGCATCTCAAGGAGCGGCGCGCCGGCAAGCAGGACGGCCGGCGCTACCAGCGTATCGACCACACCGACCACAAGATTGTCATCAACGAACGCGATCTGAAGTTTTACGTGAATCCCTGGGACTACGTCGACACGGGCCTTTTTTCCGACCACCGCAACACCCGCCGGATGGTGCGGGAGTTGGCCGCCGGCCGGGATTTTTTAAACCTTTACTGCTACACGGGCTCGTTTTCCTGCTATGCCGCCAAGGGTGGGGCGCGCTCGACGGTGTCGGTGGACCGGTCGCAGACGGCCATCGACTGGGCGCGCGAAAACATGACGCTCAACGGCATTGCCGCACAAGGAAACGAGCTGCTGCAGATGCCCGCATTTCTTTTTTTGCACAAGGCCCGGCTGGATAAACAGCGCTTCGACCTGGCGGTGGTCGACCCGCCCTCATACTCTACCGACCGCAGCGGCAATGCCGATTTCGACATCGCCCAAGACCATCCCGACCTACTCAGCCAGGTGGTGACGATTATGCAAAAGGGCGCCACGATCTTTTTTTCGACCAACCACCAGGGGTTCGAGCCGTGCCTGGGGGGGCTCAAGGTCAGCCGGATCGAAGAGATCACCGACCTGACAATTCCCGAAGATTACGTGAACAAGCGCAAGCGGATCCATCGGTGCTGGAGAATTGAGGTGTAGGGACTTTTCACAGGGAGATGAGTGCGAGGGACGCCGCCGCGATGACGACGCCGGTCCACTGGGTCGCCGTGAGGTGCTCTTTCAAGAAGAACCAGGCCAGCATCACCGTGGCGGCGGGGTAGAGGGAAGAGAGAACGGCGGCGATGTCCAGGCGCCCCATGCGGGTGGCCAGGGCGAAAAAGGTGTTGCCGGCGGCATCGAACAGGCCCACCAGGACCAGCAGGCCCACCTGGCTTTTTACCGGCTTCCGCAACTCGCCGCGCAGCCGGAGCACCAGCAGCAGACAGGCAACGGAGGCTCCGCGCGCGGCCACCAGCGGCCAGAAAATTGCCTGGCTGCTGACCTGGTCGATGAAAATAAAAAAAAGCCCGAAACCCAAGCCGGCGGCAACCGCGTGGGCCAGTTCTTGGGATGTGATCCGCGCGGCGCCGCGGGAGTAGGACAAGGCGAAGATCGCCGCCACGGCCAGCCCGAATCCCGACAATTGTGCCGGGCCCGGCAACCCTTCAAGGTAAGCGGCCACACCGATCGGGATAACAGCCGCCGTTACGGCCGAAATAGGCGCCACCACCCCCATGCGGCCCAGTGCCAGACCCCGGTACAGGGCGGCCAGCCCGACCACCCCGGCAATGCCGGCCGCGCCGCCGTAAAGAATTTGATGCAGCCGCGGAAAATCTTCCGCCGTCATGAGGGCCAAAGCGATCAACACCAGCGCCCCGGCCAGCTGCGACCACAGCAACACGGGCAATACGCTGCTGCGTTTCGTGGCCAGTCCGCCGCTGAAATCACCCGCCCCCCACGCTATCGCGGAGCACAGGCCGAAAAACAGCGCCGCGGTTTCCGAACCGGGCATTTTAAAGTTCCTCCTAATTTTAAGCTTACAAAGAAGTGCAATGGTGTTCCGGCGCTCTTTTACATCGAAAGCGCATCGAATGGAACGATTAACATGAACGATTGACATACGAGAAAATCAATTTAGGTTGAGGGTTGACAGTAGGATGTTTTCCAATGCATCAAATTAAACGCATTTGAATATTCTTGCGTGAATACGGGTATTTAGAGGACTTATATCCTCAAGGCAAAGGCATCGGGGGTGCACCTTTCAGAATGCTTTGACGGAATTTAAAGGGAGGGATGAATGCAAGAAATGGCGTTACAAAAATTTTGACATCGAAGAAGGACTGAAACCCGGGAGTGCCACCTTTCGCTATTTCTTCGTCGTTTCCGAAAACGGCGCGAAGAAATGTAATTACTGCGTTTGGATCGTCGATGAGGCGTTGCCGCGTTTCGACCCTGCGGGCGATTTTAACGCGATCGTCGCCTCGCAGAGAGAAAACTGGCGCAAATGGGTCGAGGAAAAAATCGATGCGGCTGATTTCAGGAACCGGGCATTGAGAATCGATCCGAAGGGCCAGGCGGAGATCAACCTGTCCGAGATGAAACAGCATGTCAAGATGTCTTGATGCCGTGCGCCATCTATCATCAGCTGCCGGCGGCCTACTATCTCGCGGCCCGGTTTCGCAATGATTTCGAATCGGCCGTGCTGCATGCCGTCAACGGCGGCGGCCAGAACCAGGCCAGGGCTATTCTCACCGGCGCTCTTGCCGGTGCCCAAACCGGTTTGTCGGGCATCCCCCGACGCCTGATCGATGGTCTCGCAGAGGCGCAGGCGCTCTTGCAGCTTTCCGTGGACCTGGCGTCGCAGGCCGGCGTTTCTTGAGATCCTCTGCGTGGGTATTGTCGATTTTTTCCGAAACGTACCCGGCCGGTTTTTCGCCGCTCACTGGGGCGGACGAATGCGTTCTTGCAGCAGGAGGGGAAAATGCCAGTTCATAAAAAAACCAGCGAGGGCACCCTCCCTGGCCGAACGAAGCCGGTGGGGCGTGCCCTCGCGGGGATAGCGTGTGCAGGCCGGTTTGAGGCGGCGGCTGATTCCTTTTTTATCTTGATTATTTCAAATTGAGTTTGCTTGTCGTTTCCGCATCCAGCCGGCCGGTCTGCTTGAGATTGTTCTTTTTCTGGTACTCCTTGATCGCCTTCTGCGTGTTCTTTCCCATGACCCCATCTTCCGAGAGGTTGTACCCCTCGTTGTTCAGGGCCTGCTGAGCGGACTTAACCTCCTGCTTGGACATCTTTTGATGGCGGCTCGTGTTTTGCATCATGGAGGAGTCCATGTGTTCGCCTTGGGCGGCACCCTTGTGCATCCCCGACTGAGATGTCGTGCCGTGCATGGTCTGTTTCTGAGTGTCCACTGTGGTCGGTGACTTTTTCGTTGTCCCGGTCTGCTGCTGCGCAAAAGCCGCCGGAGCGCTCATTAACATCAGCGCCGAGCCGAGAACGATCCCCCGCAACCAAGCCGATTTCTGTTTTGCCTGCATACTCCACCTCCAGTTTTAAGTGTTCGAATATGTGACGGATTGTCGTCAGGCCGAAGATACGACACAGCCCAGGGGTGTATATGGGTGTAAAAACGTATTTTATTCCAAATTGTTCAGTACCCAGGCAGACGCCACGTCGAATGCCTCGAATTTTTCTCAACCGGGTTTTTGGATTTGACCTTTTTTATAAAAAGGTTCATTTTGAAACCCTATGAAACTGATCCCCAAAACCATCCGCGCGCAGATCATGATGGGCTTTTCGATCTGTTTTGTCTTCATGGCGGTGATCATCGCCGTGAACTACAGCAATTTCCGGCGTCTCTCGCGCTCCATGCAGCTCTTCGAGCTGGCCGATGAACTGAACTCCGCTATTCTTGAGATGCGGCGCTACGAGAAGAATTATTTCCTCTACCTGCAGGAATTCAGCTATGAAGAAAACATCACCTACACCAACCACCTGGCCCTGACCCTGAAGCGGGAGCAGGAAAACCTGGTGGCGGCCATCGGCCGGGACGGGTACGCCCAATTCGTCCGCCACGTGCAGGAGTACGCCGCCCTGATGACGCGCCTGCGCCGGACCGACTGCGATCAGGGCGGGTGCAGCGCGCTTCAGGAACAGATCCGGGGCAGCGGTCAGAACCTTCTCCTCCTGGCCGATCAGCTGGTCACGGCCGAGCGCCGGGCCATCGACCGGCTCACCCGGCAGATGATTCCGCTGCCGTTGATCAGCCTGCTTCTGCTGGTGCTGCTGCTGGGATTCGTCATTTACCTGATCGGTGAAAAGGTGGTCCGGCCCCTGGCCCGGATCACGCGGGAAGCCGAGGCGGTGGCGCGGGGAGCCTTCCAGCGCATCACCCCCCACGAGGGCCATGCCCGCAATGAGATTTTCCGCCTCGTGGCCGCCATCAACCGCATGATGGCCGAGCTGGAGCGACGGCAGGAGCAGTTGATCCAGTCGCGCAAGATCGCCTCGATCGGCACCCTCACCGCCGGGATCGCCCACGAAATCAACAATCCGGTCAACAACCTGTCGCTGATCCTGGAAGCGCTGCTCGAAGACGGGGAGGAGATGGATACGGCCGAACGGCGGCATCTTTACCAGGATGCCATGGACCAGGCCGACCGGACCAGTGAAATCGTCAAAAACCTGCTCGAGTTTTCGCGCGCCAGCCACCCGCGGGTGGAGGAGGTCAACCTCGAGGAGATCGTCGACAAAACCGTGCGACTGGTCAACAACGAGCTGAAACTGCACCACATCGAGTTTATGAAAGAGGTCGGGGACGATGTCGGGGTGGTGCGGCTGGACCGCGGCGGCCTGCAGCAGGTTCTGCTCAACCTGTTCATGAACAGCATCCAGGCCATGGAAAACGGCGGCGAGCTGAAAGTGCTGATCGAACCGGCGCCCGGCGCCGCGGAGGTGCGGATCGACGTGAGGGACAACGGTCCCGGCATTGCGCCCGAGAACCTGGGCCAGGTGTTCGACCCTTTTTTTACGACCAAGAAAGAAGGGGTGGGAACCGGGCTCGGCCTTTCGGTGAGCTACAACATCATCAAGAAAAACGGGGGCCGGATGGAAGTGCAGAGTTTGCCGGGGCAGGGGACCTGCTTTTCTATTTTTCTGCCGCTATCCGGCAATGCCAGGGGCTGATCCGATGGAGCGCTTCAGGATCGCCGTCATCGACGATGAACCCATCGTGGGCCGCGAGATCAAGCGCGGGCTTGCCCGGGAGCCTTACATCGTCGAAACGTTTCTGGACGGCGAATCGGCCCTGCGGCGCCTCGATAAAGCCGGGTTCGACCTGGTTCTGTGCGACCTGCGGCTGCCGGGGCTGAACGGGCTGGATGTCCTCAAGGCCGTGCGCAAACACTGCCCCTGGGCCGAGGTCATTCTGATTACCGCTTACAGTTCGGTGGACTCGGCCATCGAGGCCATCCGCGCCGGCGCGTTTCACTATGTGATCAAGCCCATCAAAATGGCCGACCTCAAACTGCTGGTCCGCCGGGCCCTGGACAAGGTCATGCTGGTCAAGGAAAAAGAAGCCCTCAAGGAGGCCCTTTTCTTCCAGAACCGGCCGGCGGCGATCATCGGCCACAGCAAGGCCATGCTGGAAGTCTTCCGCCTGATAGACAAGGTGGCGCCTCTCGACTGCACAGTGCTCGTGTGCGGCGAAAGCGGCACCGGCAAGGAAATGGTGGCCCGCGCCCTGCACCAGCGCGGTTCGAGAAAGAACCGGCCGTTCGTCTCCTTCAACTGCGGCGGTTTTACCGAAGAGCTGATTACCAACGAGCTTTTCGGGCACGAAAAGGGGGCTTTCACGGGGGCTACCGAAACCAAGGTCGGCCTGCTGGAGGCCGCCGACAAGGGGACGATCTTCCTCGACGAGATCGGCGAGATGCCGCCCAGCATGCAGGTCAAGCTCCTGCGTTTCGTCGAAGAGCGCTCTTTTCTGCGGGTGGGCGGCGTCAAGCCGATTGCCGTGGAGGTGCGACTGGTGGCGGCCAGCAATCGGGACCTCAAGGAGATGGTTGCAGCCGGCGGCTTCCGGGAGGATCTCTATTATCGTCTCAACGTCGTGGTCATCCCGCTGCCGCCCCTGCGGGCCAGGGCCGATGACGTCCCGCTGCTCATCCGCCACTTTCTCGACAAGTACAGCAGGACATTCGGTAAAGAGATCGCGGGCGTGGGCGCGGACGTGCTGGAAATTCTGTCCCGTTACCCCTTTCCCGGCAACGTGCGCGAGCTGGAGAACATCATCGAAAGGGCCGTCGCGCTGACCGACGATACCGTCCTCTCGGCCCGCGACCTGCCGTCCGATCTGCGGGAGCTGTCGATCAGCAGCCTTGACCCCCAGGCCTGTCTTTCGCTGGAAGAGAAGGAAAAGCAGTATATCCGGGAGGTCTTGATCAAGACCAACCGCAACAAGAGCCTGGCCGCCGAAATCCTCGGCCTGCCCCGCACCACCCTCTGGCGTAAAATGAAACGCTATCGACTTTAAGATAAGGTTTTGGCTGCCGGTATCGGTCGTCGGCGTATGATCAATAATGGGTACAAGGTTTATGGTTCACGGTGCAGGGTTTAAGGATGAATGCCATTTAAGGATCAAGGTTGAAAGATTCATTTGCCAGAATCGGAACGGCTTCGCTTCCTATTTGCGAGTTTCCAGTTTCGAGTTTCAATTTTCCATTCTCGGTTCAGCCCTGTCATAACCCCTCCCAACCGGTACTCGGCCGGTGACCTGCCGTTTTTTTCACTTTGAAACATCCTTCATAACAAACTGGTATTATAAGAAATAAGATTTAAGGCGGTCCAGCTGGACCGGCCGGCTTGTTTCATAATGACACATTGTCATCTGTTTGCGGCGCGGTTTTTTCGATATGTTACTGATATTGCTAATAAATAAATCCGTGGCACGGATTTTGTTTATAACGGCACGTCAGCCGTCAAAATAAAGTCGGCCATGGAGAGAGCATCGGCGATGTTGCAAAAGAAAATACTGGTGCCGGTCGGGTCATCCGGAAGAGATCTGAGCAGCGTGCATTACGCCCTGGCCCTGGCTGAAAGGCTCCGGGCCCAGGTGTACATCCTCCGGCACGACGCGGTCGAAATCACTCCTCATTCGCTCGGCAATTTATTGGATGAAGCCATGCGGGACCTGATCAACAGCGCGCGCCAGGCGGGATTGTCCGTGTCGCACCACATCGCCCACCGGGAATTGAAGGAGGAGATCGTCGATCTGGTCAAAGACGAAGGCATCGATGTGGTGGTTTTCGGCGCGGACAACGGGGCCTGCGAGCATCTGATGCTCCAGATCAAGGATCTGGTGCCGAGTCAGATCATTCACGTCCGGGAAAAGGACCACATCAGCTACCTGTAGGAGGAAGGCGAAAAAAATGGCAATCGTCATGATTTCGAGTCTGTATCAGAGTGGACGGGAGGAATTGGCCCAGGCGCTGACGCGCAAGACCGGCTGGCCGGTCCTTTCCCGGGAGGAGCTGCTCGACCGGGCGCGAGCCGCGGGGATCAAGGTCGGCCGGCTCGAATTATCCGTTATCAAGACACCGGGCGCCCAGGAGAAACTGGCGCGCGAGAAGGAGCTGTACCTCGCGTTCCTGACGGACGCGCTGTGTGAAAAATCCGGGCAGGGCAACCTGATCTATCACGGCCGCGCCGGGCATCTGCTGCTGCCCGGGGTCGGCCACCGGCTGCGGGTCGGTTTGACGGCTCCCCGGGAGGTGAGGATCAAGAGAACGGCGCAATCGCTGCGCATGCCGCCGGAAAAGGCCGAGACCTATCTCGCGCAGCTCGACGAGGATGTCGCGCGCTGGATTCATTACGTCCACCGGGTGGACAGCCGCGATCCCGACCAGTTCGATGTGCTGTTCAATCTCGAAAACATCGGGCTTTCCAACGCCGCCGGAATTTTATGTGCCATGGCGGAGCTGCCCGATTTCCAGCCCACGCCGGCCAGCTTGAAATCGGCGGGCGACCTGCACCTGTCCTCCCAGGCCAAATTGAAGCTGGCCCTGGACGAGCGCACCCGGCGGGCCGACCTCCAGGTCCAGGCCGACAGCGGGGTCGTCACGGTCACCTACCCGCCCCACGAGGCATCGCTCGGCCGGGACGTTCCCCAGGTGCTGGCCGATCTCGGCGGGTGTCGGGAGATTCAGTGCACCATGGCCGAGACCAACATTCTGTGGGTCCAGGAGCGTTTCGAGCCGAAATCCGAGAATTTTCAGCAGATTCTTCAACTGGCCCAGCGTTGGGGGGCGGCGGTGGAACTCCTGCGCCTGATTCCGCCCGGTGAATCGCCAGCCGATCCGGCGGATACCGGCAGCCTGGATGGCGGCGGTTTCGGCCGACCGGAATGTCCGCTGCCCTATGACGGCGGCGTGGAGGACGATGGGCCGGTAACGGCCGAAGACGACGGCGGTTTGAGACGCACCGAGGAAGAGCTGGTCGACCGCGGACGCTGCGGCGGCCGCCATGCGATCTGCGGCGGCACCGAAAAAATTCTGGAACAGGTTCAGGGCAACGGCCACTATGCGCTGGTGGTGATCGGCGACATGTTCCTTTCGAAAGGACACTCGACCCGCACCCGCCGGACCCGCGAACTGGCCCTGAGCATCCGCGACCGGCTCAAGGCGCCGGTGATCACCAGCGAAGAACTTAAATCACGGTTTCTCTTCGGCAAACGTCAGGCCGTCACCCTGGTCGGATACCTGGCCCTGCTGGTCCTCGTGTACCTGGCGGTTTTCACCCACCAGGAACCGGTCATCAATTTTATGAGCGGTGCCCTGCACCAGCAGTTCAAATGGTTGGCTTCGGCGGCGATGATCCTTTTTATTCCTCTGCTGGCCTATGTCTACGGAACGGTGACGGGCCTGGCCTTGAAGATCATCAACATCGATTAAGGTGACGGGTTTAAATTCACGGGCAGATAAACAGACATAGACTTCCGGGAGGCGGTATGCACGAATTGCTCACCATGCACTTTATCGACATCAACCTGGCTACGGCGCTGCAGGTGGTGCTGCTGGGGTTCATCGGCGGCATCCTGAGCGGTTTTATCGGCAGCGGCGGGGCTTTTTTCATGACGCCGGGCATGATGAACCTGGGGGTCGACGGCGTCATTGCCGTGGCCAGCAACATCACCCACAAATTCGGCAAAGCGATGGTCGGCTCGCGCAAGCATGCCGCGGCCGGCAATGTCGACAAGAAACTGGCGGCGTACGTGTTGATCACCGCCATCATCGGCATCCAGGTGGCGGTCGCCATCAACAGCTTCCTGTTCAAGGGCGGCGCCGACGGCCACGGGGCCGCGAAGGGTGCCGGGGCCAACCTTTACATCAGCCTGGTATTCGCCCTGATCCTGTCGGCCGTCGCCGTTTCCATGCTCTGGGATGTCCTCAAGTCCAGGGGCAACGGCGATGCCGGCGGCGGGCCGTCGCTCAAGATTGCCGAATACCTCAACCGGCTGCACCTGCCGCCCGTGATCCACTTTCCCGTGTCCGACACCAAGGTCAGTCTCTGGATTTTGATGCTGGTGGGTATCGCCACCGGCTATCTGGCGGGCACGATCGGGGTGGGCGGGTTCATCGGCGTGCCGGCCATGATCTACGTCTTCGGCGTGCCGACCACCGTGGCGACCGGCACCGAACTTTTCCTGGCCCTGTTCATGGGGGCTTACGGCGCACTGAGTTATGCCTACCAGGGTTTCGTGGATCTGCGGCTGACCATGCTACTGTACCTGGGATCGCTGATCGGCATCCATCTCGGTGTCTACGGCGTCAAGGTGGTCAACGAAAAATACATCCGCGTGGTGACCAGCCTGATCATCCTGCTGTGCGTCTTCAGCCGCATCGTCGCCATTCCGGTTTATCTGCGGCAACTGAGCCTTCTGAGCTATCCGGCCGGCTGGGACGTGTACTTCAACCTGGGCAGCAAGTTTTTCCTCTTCGCCAGCGGCATCAGCGGCGCGCTGGTTATCCTGCTCAAGGTCATTCATGCGTATCGCCAGCGGCGCCGGATCCAGAAAACCATGCTGGTGGTCCGCAAGCCGGAACTGAGGCCGGCCGAAGCCGTTCAGGCCCTCAGGAATTAGCAGGCTACACGGAAGTGGAAAGCCTTGAACCGCTTACGACATCAAGGAGGCAGACATGAGCACCCGTTGTGAAATACTCGTAGTGGACGATGAGCCGATTGTCGGTGAACGTCTCAAGGCCTTCATCGAGAAGGACGGCCACAAGGTGGAAACCTTCGTCGATCCGGCGGCGGCCCTTCAGCGTCTCGAAACCAAAGACTTCGACATCGTGATCAGCGACATCCGCATGGGCGAGATCGACGGCATCCAGGTGATGGAAAAAGTGTTCGAGAAATCGCGGCACATCCGGGTGATCATGATTACCGGCTACGCCACGCTGGAGTTGGCCCGTGAATCGTTGACCAAAGGCGCCTTTGATTTCATTGCCAAACCCTTCAAGCTGAAGGAAATTCGCAAAACGATCAAAAAGGCGGTTGAATCCCTGGAGCAGCCGGAAAGCCCGCAAAGCGTCGTTACCGCTGCGTTGTGAAGATCGGCCGCAGGGGCCGTCATCCGCACGGCACCTCCATGCTGCAACTGGTGGCGCGCAGCGTGGCCGGTGCGTGTGGCTGGACAGGCTGACCGTTAAGTACACTCAAGCGGCGTGAACGCCGCCTCAAAAGGGAGCCGGAACATGGACATTTACAGAAGTCCGATGGAGAAAATTCTGAAACAGCAGGAAAACGACACCGTCATCACCAACCCCAAGGAACCGGCCAGGACGTTTTTCAGAAAAATCGCCTTTCTGTGGGCCTGCCGTTGGGGTCGCTGCAAAAAAGACTTCAAAGAACAAGAGCGGACAGACGGCCGCCGATAAAGGCGCCTACCGGTAAAACGTTCACCGGCAGTGGCTCTATAAGACTGCCAAGTCCTTGCGTCCGGCCCAAATCCCGCAAGCGACCCGGGCCAGACGATCAGCCGCTGTCGGCGACCGGCGCCTCCGGTCTCAGGCGCAGTGTTTTTATGCACCCCTACGACCCTCGGAACCTTGAGGGCCGGGTCCGCGTTACGACACGCTTGTTGACACTTTTTCCCGCCTGACCTATTCTCGCATTCCGAAAAGAAATGGCATTTCCCTTCCACGGTGGCGGAGCCACGCGGTCGATTCGGGCTGCAGTCGAACGAATTCCCGACCAAATCATACTATAAAATCCCAGAATTATTGTTGAAATGGTTTTCAGCTCCATCATTTTTCTGTTTCAGTTCCTGCCGCTCTGCCTGCTCCTGTATTTTCTTGCCCCTAAGAGTTTGCGCAACCCGCTGCTCCTGATTGCCAGCCTCGTATTTTACGCCTGGGGCGAAAACTATTTCGTCCTGTTGATGCTGGTGTCGATTCTGATCAACTATCTGTGCGGATTGATGATCGAACGCCACCGCGGCCGGTCGTCGTCCCGCGGCTTCCTGGCAGCGGCCCTGGTCTTCAATCTTGGGTCCCTTTCCGTTTTTAAATACGCAAACTTCCTGATCGACACCGACAAGCAGTCGATCTATCCGGATCACCTGCCGCGCGACATCCAGGAACACGTCGGGCAGACCCGCTTCGATCAGCTCATCGAGCACATGCAGCAGAATTCGAGCCTGGACGTTCTCGATCTGCGCCCCGCACTTCTTCAGGCCAGGGAAAGCCGGCAGGTTTACTACCGCACGGATGCGCACTGGAATGTGGATGGAGTTGTGGCAGCCTATCACGAAATCATGAAACGCGTGCAGGCGATGTTTCCGGACGCGTCGCTGCCCGTCGTCTCATCCGTTGAACAGCGTCGTGTTTTCGCTCCCAGGGGCGACCTGGCGAACATCATCCAGCTGGAGGATCATCTGGCGGAAAAAATCATGGTGCCCGACCTGCGCGACGGCTGCGCCCGGCCGCTTCGGATGGATCTTCCGGGCGTGAGCGCGGATCATGCCTTTCAGTGTGCAACCGGGGCCCTGCGGGTGGTTATGTTCGTCGATTCCTTTGCCCTGGCGCTGGAGATGCTTTTTGCCGAAAGTTTCCGGGAACTCGTCGTCGTGTGGGAGCCGTACGACCATGACCTGATGGTTCAGCTCGTCGACCGGTTCAGACCCAACCTCGTGATCGAAGAAATGGCGGAAAGATACCTTGACCGTGTCAGGCCGCCGGAGCGAACCATCGTGGCCGATCCGATCGGGAGCGTCGACGGCGATAGTACCCGGCCCGGGCCATTCTCACCGGTGCGCCGGCCGGTGACCCGAGCGGTTCTGTTTCGGCTGTCCTTCGGCACCTGGTCAATGGCCTCGAGGAGGCGCAGGCGATCTTGCAGCCATTGGCGGAGCTGACGTTGCGGGCAGCATCTTGATTGTCTTTTTGGAGGGATTATTTGTATGTCATGACAAATGAAGGCGATAAATCTGCGAGAGTCCGCAACCGCCGGGTCCACCTGGCCAATGAGCGCACGTTTCTGGCATGGATCAGGACCAGCCTGGGGATAATGGCCTTCGGATTTGTCGTCGAAAAGTTTGCGCTGTTCATCAGGCAAGTCTCAGCCATCCTGGGAAAACCACACCTGCCGGATCCACTCGGCCCCCTTCCTCCCCACGGATATTCATGGGTTTTCGGGATATTTCTCGTCGGCCTGGGCGCCCTGATGGGCGTGCTGGCCCTCGTCCGGTTCAAGGAGGTCGACCGGCAGATAGATGCGGACACGTATCGCCCCTCGTCCGTGCTCGATATCTTGCTGGGCATAGCGATCGTTGCGGTCGGTATCTTTCTGGTGCTGTACTTGATCCACAGCACCTGAGGGCTCATTTATAACCAACATCGCTTTCCCAAGCATCGAACTCATCCCGTCCGGCGGCAAGATAACCTTGAATGACCTGTACAACATGATTCCCATGGACCCCCCGGTTTCGACAACCGAGCTGACCGGAGAGGAACTCAGAGACATGCTGGAGGAGAACCTGGAGAGGACATTTTCCTGCGATCCCTATCGGCAGATGGGCGGATATGTCAAACGCTGCCTGGGGCTGACGGTTTACTTCAAGATAGAAAACCCGGCCGGGCAGCGGATTCAAAAAATCTTTGCAGAAACGAAGAGGTAAAGCCCGATAAATACTACTCGGCGGCCTTTGTGACGATGCAGGGGGTCCCCGAGAAATACGGCCGCAACCGCGAAAACCGGTCTGACCGCAGCATCGATGCCTTACAGCACTATCTGGCGGCCCATCGACCCGTTCACGCAGAACTTAAGGGGACTTTCGTGGCGGTGTAAGATCCTGCGGCAGCAGGTCGGCGGTGAAATCCTTGAGCTTATCCTTCAGATTCAGAGGTTTTTTGGTTTCGGCGTCGACCATGACAAAGGTGATGTCGGCATCGGCAATCAGTTCGGCGGTTTGTTTGTTGTGGATTTCCTGGCGCATGACACCGCTGGTGGTGCCGATTTTCGACAAACGGGTCTGAATGTCGATCACATCGCCGAACGAGGCCGGGCGCCGGTAATTGATGTTGATGTTGACCACGAAAAAGGTCACGCCTTTCAAATGATTGAAAAAATCGGGGTTCCCGTCGAAAAAGGCCCAGCGCCCTTCCTCCAGAAATTCCAGGTACCGGGCGTTGTTCACGTGGCCGAACATGTCGAGGTGATAGCCCCTGATCTTGATCTCCGTATGAATCATCATGCCATGATTTCCTTTGCTTTCGGTAACGACGCTCATCTCCAGTTGCCGCGCTAACCATCGCCTGCCCCGCGGTTTTATAAAAGGCTCTGACAGGTTCCCGATTCAAAAATCCGCTTCTTATCCTTCATCCGGCGCAGCCTGTCAAATCCATGCCGGATCGACCTCTGCGACGGGCGCGCACTGGACATCCCCGGCGGCGTGCATAATCATAAGCTTGAACTTATGGCCACACAAGGGAGGGTTTCTTTTTGGATACCATTACCCAGATAGCTCTCGGAGCCGGCGTCGGCGAGGCGGTTCTGGGGCGGCAGGTCGGCCGGCGGGCCATGCTCTGGGGCGGCGTATGCGGCCTTTTTCCCGATCTGGACGTCCTGGTGCCCCTCGGTGATGCCGTCAAGAATTTTACCTATCACCGCGGGCCGAGCCATTCGCTGTTCGTGCTGGCGGCGCTGACACCGGTGTTTGTGTATGCGATCCGCCGGCTGCACGCGCAGACCGCTCAATTCCGCACAAGATGGTATGCCTTGGTATATCTCGCGTTTGTCACGCACGTGCTGCTCGATTGCCTGACCGTTTACGGGACCCAGATCCTGTGGCCGCTGAGAACCCCGCCCGTGATGTGGTCGACCATTTTCATCATCGATCCGGCGTATTCCATACCGCTTTTTGCCGGCGTGCTGACCGCATTGATCTTGAGCCGAAAATCTCGCCGGGGGCGAGCCCTCAACGCGGCCGGCCTGATCCTGAGCACCCTTTACCTGGCCTGGAGCATCGGTGCGAAACAGTATGTCGATATCGCGGCCCACGAATCCTTGAAGAACCAGAATATCGCCTACGAGAGGCTTCTGAGTGTTCCCGCGCCGTTCAACACCCTTTTATGGCGGGTCCTGGTCATGGATGGGCAGGGGTACCACGAAGGGTTTTATTCGCTCCTGGACGAGGACCGGCACATACGATTCGACTACCATGCCAGCGATCCCGACCTGCTCGACGGCCTCGATCGCCATTGGCCGGTGGAGCGCCTGAAATGGTTCACGCACGGGTTTTATTCGGTCGAGCGCCTGGGAAGCGACATCGTCATGCGGGACCTGAGAATGGGGCTCGAACCGCATTATGCCTTCAGCTTCAAGGTGGGGCAGACAGGCAACCCGCAGGCCGTTCCTTCCCAAAGCAAAAGGGTTTATGGTGAGCGGGGGTGGGGAAAGCTTTACTGGGTTTGGCAGCGAATCTGGACCGACGATCCCGAGATCATAGGGACGGCAAAATCGGGCGCCACGGCTGCTTGAATCCCAGCATCGAAAGATAAATACAGTTACCCGGATACGCCGCGTGCAGGGTGCGCAAGTTTTCCACGGGATCGTAAATCCCGTTGTCCCGATCCTGGCTTATACGGACGCTCTTGAACAGCAGCGCCACATTTGTCGACATCCAGGCCTCGATCACGACCGGCAGGCCGTAATCGGCCAATGCATCGATGTTCGCATCTTTTCCGATGACCGGCTGGGTGATGACAAACCTGGCCCCGGCGGCTTTTTTCTCGGCCAGCCGGTTCAACTCGAACGGCATCGGGCTGTACTGGTTATACGCACAGCCGGTCGTGAACGTGCCCTGATATTCCGTGTTGATGTAGCGCAGAAGATCGATGGACGTGGCCACCTTTTTCGTTCCGCCGATACTTTTCGCTTCGAGGCTCGACAGTCGCGGACCGCCGTCGCCCCTGACGACGAGCAGATATTTCACACCCAGCTCCGCGGCTTTCGTCAGCAGCCGGTCGAGTTCGGTCTTGGTGTGAAACGTGTTCAGGTTCATGACGGTCTTTTCCGGTTCAACCGGCAGACCGAGCTGTTCGATCATTTCCAGCAGGCCGAACCTGGGTTGCCCCATCGGATTGTCCGGAACGGAAAACCCCAAGCCGGAATCGAGAACCCGGCAGTATCTTTCGGCAAACAGGGTGAATTTGTCTTTTGCTTCATTTAAATCGGTCCGCTTCGGCGTCAGGATTTCAACGAGATAAGCGCTTGCAAACATCTGCACCTCCCCAAGGTTAAAATTGGTTCAAGGCTTCAAGATAAGGGTTTGTCCTTGCCTTTCAGACTGATTGTTATTACATTGTAATAACAATTTTTACAAGGACATCGTCTCATGAGAGCACGCATCGTTAAAATCGGAAATTCACAAGGCTTGCGGATTCCCAAGCCCGTTCTCGAGCAGACTGGAATTATGGATGAAGTCGACATAACCGTCGAGAAAAATCAACTCATCATCCGACCCCTCCAGCAGGCCCGTGAGGGGTGGGATGATGCATTTAAGAAAATGGCCGAGAAGGGTGACGACCGGCTTATCATCGACGATGAGAAACTGTCCCATACGTGGGATGAGGAAGAATGGCAGTGGGAGTGAAGCGTTTTGACGTTTACCTGGTCAACCTCGATCCTGCCGTGGGATCCGAAATAGAAAAAACCAGGCCCTGCCTGGTGATCTCCCCCGATGAAATGAATGCTCACATCCGGACCGTCATCATCGCACCCATGACCTCCGCTGCTAAAGAGTATCCCACCCGCGTAGCCTGCACCTTTCGAAAAAAGCGTGGCCAAATAGTCCTGGACCAGATGCGAACCATAGATAAAAGACGGCTGATAAAAAGGCTTGGCACAATCGACTCCAAAGCCCAATCGGAGGTAGTGACCGTATTGCAGCGATTGTTCGCTTTTTAGTGCCTGACCGAAAGCTCCCCTCCCAAGTGGGAAGGGTTGGGGGAGGGGGATATGAAGGGTGAGGGAAAAAAGTTTCCGTTCAACCACGCAACCGCTGCTTTTGTCATCATTTCCCGTCACAGCTTCAGAAAATAGGCCGGTATGGCGCCGGCGGCGATGCAGCCGCCGACGATCGAGATTCCCAGGGCAAATGAAGAGGTGTCGCCCAAGGTCCCGATCATCAGCGGAACGGCGCCGCCGCCGATCAGAAACCCGAGCGGGACGGTCAGGGAGACGGCGATATTCCGCGCGCCGGGCGCGCTGATGCGGGAAAGCGCGGCGAATCCGGCCGGGAAGAAGCAGACCGCCGCCAAGGGTTGAAGGAACACGAAGATGAGAACCGATGCGCCCGAAGCCGTTCCCAGGAGCAGCGTCATGACGCCGGTGATCAGCAGGACGGCGATCATCGTGCCGCGCGGGCCGAAACGATCCGTGGCCCAGCCGCCGGCAAACGCCATGACCAGGCCCGAGAGCCGCGAGGCGGACACGAGCGTATTGGCCAGGTGACGCTCGACGCCCTGCTCGGTGACGAGATAGAGCGGCAGCATGGTGAAGAGCCCCAGGGTGCCGCTGACCCCCAGCCCGAACAGCAGCACCATCACCCAGAAGGAGGGCACGGCCATGAACGTTTTGACGGCGGCAAAATTCGGTGTCGTGCCCCTGAATTCGCCGCCCCGCCCCAAGCGGGCGTAGACGAATCCGAACAGCAGGCCGGCCGCGCCAAGGATAAGGATCACGGCACGCCACGGAAGCCGCAGCAGTAAAAACTCCGTCAGCAGCGGCGCGGCGACAAACCCCAGGTTGGGTGCCAGTTCGTGGATGGCGATGGCCTTGCCCCAATGGCGCTGCACGATCAGGTCCGTTACGGTGGCGATGCCCGAGGGCAGGTAGATGCCGGCCGCCAGTCCCAGGACGAACAGGGCCGCCCGGATGGTGGCGAGACTGCCAGCGGCCGCCGTAACGGAAAGGGCCAGCCCGACGATGGTCGCCGAGAGGATAATGCTGCCGCGGTGGGTCAGCCGGGCGGCAACCCAACCCGAGCCGAGCAGGGAGAAGAAGTAGCCGGATGAGATCAGCAGGAAAAAAGAGCCGGCGGCGCCGTGACGGATGCCCAGGTCCTGCTCGATGACGGGCATCAGGGGCGCGAAGATCACCCGCGACGAGAAATTCAGCAAAAAAATGGTGGTCAGGAGCAGGACGGGGACGAGGCCGCCGACAAGCGTCTGACCACCCTGCGGGTCCGGAAGGCCGGCGGTTTTCTGGGGGACACTGTTTTTCAAGGCTGGAGGCGGTGTCTTTCGTTTAGTATGTTCCAAGACCGGACCGAGCCCATCATTGACTGATGAGGTCTGATTCAGTTTCAAGGGTGTGGTTATGAAAGAGCATCGCCATGGGGTCCGGTCCAAGATTCCGGTGGGGGCGAAAAATTTTTCGCCCCTACGAGACAACCAGCCATCTGTAGCAGCCGCCCAACCGGCGCCGGCGTATCGTTGCAACCGACTTGACTGACCAAACTGACCTATGATCCGTTCGTTTTTATTTTCGAGTCGCTGCATCCATGGAAAACAATCCTTGAGCTGTGTGGGCGTCGCCGGAACATCTACGTCAAAAAGGTGCCTTCGTCAATGTTTGATAATTTAAGGAACCTGATGCCGGACTCGAAATTTTTCATGACGATCTCCTCGATGATAAGGTTCCGGGGGTCGTCGGCCAGGCTGAAGTCCTCGCTCAAATTATAAAGCTCCCACTTGTCTTTATCCCAATTGCCGGGGGCGTAATCCTGGCGCCAGGGCAGGGTGTGCTGCGTGCAGGCATACCAGCCATCGTCATAGATGCCGCGGTTGCTGAACACCTCGAAATACTGCCGGCTCCGGACTTCCGGCGCATCGGCGTCGGTAAAAGTGGAGAGAAACGACACGCCGTCCATCGGCTTCTGGTCGACGCCGTTGACGACCTTGGGTGCCGGCAATCCGACCGCACCCAGGATCGTCGGCGTCACGTCGATGACGTGCAGGAACTGGCTGCGCATCTTGTTGTCCGGCTGGATATGCTCGGGCCAGACGACAACCAGCGGATTGCGGGTGCCGCCGAAATGCGAGGCCACCTGTTTCACCCACGGAAAGGGCGCGTTGCCGGCCATGGCCCAGCCGACCGGATAGTGGGGTTCGGTCTCCGGATTGCCGATGTGATCGATCTTGGCCAGATTTTCCGCGATGGGGGTCTGAAATCCGCTGAGGCTCTTGACTTAGTTGATGGTGCCCTGCATGCCGCCCTCGGATGACGCCCCGTTGTCACCGACGATGTGAAAAATCAGGGTGTTGCCGGCATCGGGCAGGGCGCGGATCGCGTCGAGAAAACGGCCGATTTCGTGGTCGGTAAAGTCGAAGAAGCCGGCAAAGTTCTCCATCAGGCGGTTGTAGAAGCGCTTCTCGTACTACAAAATGTTTATGTTTGGCGACTCGGAAGGCCCAGGGTGTTTGGTAAAGATGGGGGATGAGCGGCCGGTTCGGAGGTTAAAATTCAAACTGAAAGTAGGAATCTGATCCGATAAGTCAAATAACAAAAGTTTTTTAAAAAGATCGGGAGCAGGCCGCGATAGAACCATGGTGGTTTTTCGCGGCCTGCGTTATTCGAGGGAACCTGCTTTTCACGTTCGTCGGGCTTTTTCCCGCCCCGGATTTGGTGTATGATCCTCCCCACGGCAACGGTGCTGCCGCCGCCCGGTTCGTGGGTCGATATTTCACGGGCCGATTGGAATACGCAGGTCAGTGGCAGGTTTCAGGGAGGTGCGGGATGGAAAAATCGGGTCTCATCGTCCACGAGGCCTTGAAAAATATCTGCAACCGGCTGGTCATGAAACACCCCGAGGCCATCGGCATGGCCGTGATCGAACTGGACTGCGGCTGCGTCAACATCTGCGGCGTTTCCCGAAGGGGGGACCCCGTGGGACAGATGAAGACGGTCGTGAAGGGCCCCGTCTGCGACCGGTGCCTGACCTCGGAAGAGCGGATTTCCGACCGGATCGTCGCTCAGAAAATGATCTGGCCGGGCGCGGAGAGCGAGCAGCCCGAGCGGGACCTCAGGCTTTTCATCGGCCAAAAAGTTTTCGGAGAAGGCTATGCCGAATAGCCGCCGGCGGCCGGTTTGATTCCGTCTCAGGATTGTTCAGCGCAGATGGACCCCGTTCGTAAAATAATTCACATCGACATGGACGCCTTCTACGCCTCGGTCGAACAGCGCGACCGGCCCGAGCTGAAGGGCAAGCCGGTGATCGTGGGCGGCAACCCGCAGTCGCGCGGCGTGGTGGCGGCCTGTTCCTACGAGGCCCGCAAATACGGCATTCACTCGGCCATGGCCTCCGCGACGGCGCTCAGGCTCTGTCCGCGGGCGGTATTCATCCGGCCGCGGTTCGAGGTCTACAAGGTCGTGTCGTCCCAGATAAGGGCGATTTTCTGCGACTACACCGAGTTGGTGGAGCCGCTGTCCCTGGACGAGGCCTTTCTGGACGTGACCTGCAACCGCAAGAAGATGGCTTCGGCCACCCTCATCGCGCGCGAAATCAAGCAAAGAATCTACGAGACGACCGGTCGGCTGACGGCGTCGGCGGGGGTGTCCTACAACAAGTTTCTGGCCAAGGTGGCGTCGGATGTCAACAAGCCCGACGGCATCAAGGTGATTCCGCCCGCGGCCGCCGACGAATTCATCGACCGGCTGCCGATCCGGAAATTTTTCGGGGTCGGCCGGGTGACCGAGGAAAAGATGCACGGCCTCGGCATCAAAACGGGTGCCGACCTCAAAAAGTTCGAAAAGACGCGCTTGATCCAGCTGTTCGGCAAGGCCGGCGCCTATTACCACGACATCGCCCACGGCGTGGATGACAGACCCGTCGATCCGAACCGCATCCGCAAATCGATCGGCAAGGAAACGACCCTGCCGGAGGACATCGACGATATCGACCGGATGGTCGAAATACTGGAAAACCTGTCCTTCAAGGTGGAAAATTCCCTTGCCAGGGGCGAGGCTAAAGGACGAACGGTCACCTTGAAGGTGAAATTTCATGACTTCAGGAGCATCACCCGCAGCGTGACGCTCGATGAACCCCTGGAAAGCGCTGCGGCCATCATGCGTCACGTCAAACCGCTGCTGCTGAAAACCGACGCCGGCCGGAGAAAGGTCCGGCTGTTAGGGATCACGGTCTCTCATTTCGATGCCAGGGATGCCTGCTGCGACCGCTGCGGTCAACTGCTGCTGCCCTTCCGGTTTCGGCACGACCCGTCGCCGGCATACGAATCCGGCCTCTGGTGAACGCGGCGGGTCGTTTTTTTTGGCGCCGCTTTTCCGCCGCCCCCCTGTCGGCCCTTGGTCGGTCTTCTTGCGCGTCCGGCCGTGTTCGGACGCATTACAGCAGGAGTTCGACGCCGATGCCCTTTTCGACTGCGCGCCGATACACCAAGGGCGCAACGGCCATATCATCCACGGCCAAACCGAGATTGGCCGCGAAGGTCCTTTCCGCGGGCTTTTCACGTCCCGGTTTCCTGCCCACGACCAGTTCCCCCAGATCGGCGTACACCGCCGGGCAGTTTCGAAAGTAGCCATTCTCCGTGTAATACTGGTATTGACCCAGGTGGTCGGTCGTCCATTTATCCGCTTGCCTCAAAGCGTTTCGAGACCAGAAAGAATCGAAATCGACCAGGGATGCAAAGGACCCTTCATCCATCCAGCCCGACCTGATGGTTTCGTGTGGTTTTTTCTGAATGGGTCCACTGGTCACGACAATGTCGCAGCCCTTTACCGCGTCGCGAGGATCGGCGACAGTCACAGCGTCGAGACCGAGCGTGTTTTCGGCGTAGTCGGCCAATTTTTCAGCCTGTTCGGGTCTCTTGTCGTATGCGCGCACTTTTTCGAGAGGAAAAAGAAGGGTCATCGCCTCCAGGTTCGTATGCCCCTGAACCCCGCAGGCCAGGATGCCGATCGTCGATGACTCCGGCCGGGCGAGATATTTTGCTGAAATAGCCGAGGCGGCAGCCGTTCTCATGGCGGTGATCCAGACGCAGTCCATGATGGAAATCGCCAAACCGGTTTGCGGATCGTTGATAACGATGAGCCCGGCGATGTAGGGGAGCCCCTTGGCCGGGTTGCCGGGAAACCCACTCACCCATTTGACGCCGGCCGAGTTCAGGGCGGGAATATAAGCCGGCATGGCATGAATGAAATTGTCGCCGCCCTCTCCGGGATGGATGCCCGGTTTCGGGGGCATTTCCACCCGTCCGCTGGCCAGCTCGACAAAACCCTTTTCGACGGCTGGTATGATTTCGGACATGCTCAATCCCACCTTTTTCACGTCATCCTGGCCCAGATATAAAATTTTAGACGGTTCCATGGCATGCTTTCCTTTCTTTGAAATGGTTTCAAGGTTTCATTGACCCTTGCGCCTGAAAAATCACCGGGGTTGGGCCGTGAGATGTCCCGCCCCGTGGATTCGCTGGCACGACGGGGCAATGTCCGGTTCTTGCCACCGTTCGGAACAGCGGCAAGGATAGACCACTATCGGCATTCTTTTCAATAATCACGGTATTTGTGATCGAGGAAATTTTCGGTAAATTGTTTGCCGGCCGATTTATTTGGCCATACATCGTTGTGCGAGTACCGGCGTCAACCATCTTTGGAAATTTGCCTTTCGGTTATCCATTCCTATTGTTAGTAAATGCAAACTGCATCAGTATCGCTATATGGAGGAGCCAAATGAAAACACTCTTCACTGTTCTGTTGGTATGTATGATGTCGTCTACGGCGGGCGCAGCCGGCAAGCCGGTGGCTTACCAAGTAAATGGTGCGTCTTACGAGGGGTATTATGCCGGGGCCGGCGCCAAGGCCCCCCTGATCTTGCTGATCCACGACTGGGACGGGTTGACCGATTATGAGATCAAACGGGCCGACATGCTGGCGGAGATGGGATACTCGGTGTTTGCCGTCGATTTGTTCGGCGCCGGCGTCAGGCCGACCAAGATGGAAGACAAACGCCGGCACACCGGCGAGCTGTACAAAGACCGGGAGAAAATGCGCGCCATTATGAATGCGGCTCTCGACGCGGCCCGCTCCCAGGGGGCCGACACCGGCAATGCCGTGGCGATGGGCTACTGCTTCGGCGGTGCCGCCGTGCTGGAGCTGGCCCGGTCGGGCGCCGACTTGAAGGGCTTTGTCACGTTTCACGGGGGCTTGAGCACGCCCGAAGCGCAAGACTACTCCAAGACCAGGGGCAAGCTGCTGATCCTGCACGGTACGGCGGATACGGCCATCACCATGGAAGATTTCGCCGCGCTGGCCGTGGCCCTCGAATCGCAGGGCGTTTCACACGAAATGATCACCTACGGCGGCGCGCCGCACGCCTTCACCGTGTTCGACACCGACAGTTACAGGGCCGACGCGGACCGGAAGTCCTGGCAGCGCTTCACGGCTTTTTTAACCGAAACACTGAAGTGATCGAGGAGAGACCGATGCCGTTTAATCTGGAAAAATTCCAAACCGCCTACCGGAAATGGGTAACCGAAAGTCTGCCGGAATATGAGGCGGGCAGGATGACTGAAATCGTCAAGCGCTATCCCTTCGTCGTTTCCGACGATATCCCCTGGACGCCCTACCGGGGCCGACCGTCGGAGCAGACCTTCGCGCTGGTGACCAGCGGCGGCCTCTTTCTGAAGGACAGCCAGCCGGCATTCGACGACGCTTCCATTCATGGCGACCCGTCCTTGCGGGTAATTCCCAAGTCCGTCCGCCAAAAAGACATCGGCCTGGCCCATGCGCACTACGATCACAGTCTCGCGGAACAGGACATCGACATCATCTTTCCCATCCACCGCCTGAACGAACTGGCGGAAGAAAAGATCATCGGCAAGGTGGCGGACAGCAATTACAGCTTCAGCTATGTCAACGATGTGGCGACCCTGGTGACGGAAACGATCCCGGAATACATCGCGCGGATCAAAGCCGACGGGGTCGACGTCGTGCTGCTGGTGCCGGTCTGACCCAAGTGCCATCAGACAGTTGGTCTGATTCAGCGCATGACCGAGGCGGCCGGCATCCCGACCATTTCCATGGGCAACATGGCCGACCGGATGGCGCACATCAAACCGCCCCGCGCCCTGCTCGTGAAATTCGCGCGCGGCAGCATGTTCGGCGAGCCCGGCAACGTGAAACGCCAGCGGCGCATCATCCTGGACGCCCTGGACGCCCTGCAAACCATGACCGAGCCGGGCACCGTCCGCGAGCTGCCCTACCGCTGGAAGCAGCCCGACCCGGCTTGAACAAGAACGCGAAAATTTTTTCATGAATCGAAGCAGACATCGTTTTTCGGGTCAGGAAAAATTGCCGAAAGAGTTGTTGGCCGTGATGGATCAGTTCATCGAGACTCACCCCTGCGAATTTTAAATCGTTAGGACTGGGTGGATAAGCCGGTTCTGCGTGGGCGGGTGACGCATTTGTTGAATACCGCGGTCTACACACGTTTTCAAAGAGATGCGATCGACATCCCCTTTCCTCAGCGGGAAATCACCATCAAGTCGGCAACGGCGTCCGTGGCGGAGATGGTGGTGCATGAAATCGACGTTATCGGCCGTCGGCGCATGATACACTAAAACCCTCTATCTTTTGATGAGACACATGCCATTGAAACCCCTGGCGCGGTGAAACGATTGATGAAGCAGGGATTTTTTCAAAGAAACTCATCGATCCGGTCGTCGGATTGCTTCGGCAGGGGATCACGGCGGAGAAGATTGCCCTGGGCATGGCGGTCGGGATTGTCATCGGCATCTTTCCGGTGATCGGGTCCACCACGCTCTTGTGCACCCTGGCCGCGATTGCGTTGCGGCTGAATCTGCCGGCCGTCCAGGTGGTCAATTACCTGGTCTATCCGCTGCAGATTGCGTTTCTCATCCCGTTTTTTCGGTTCGGCGCCTGGTTATTCAACATCGAGCCGCTGCCGCTGTCGGCCTCGCAGCTGATTGCGATGTTCCAGGCCGATTTCTGGGGCGCCATCCGGCAACTGTGGGACACGACGATGCGGGCGGTCGCGGCCTGGGGACTGATCTGCCTGCCGGCCGTCACCGGCGTGTATTACGGCTTGAGACCCCTGTTGAAAAGGATCGACAGGAAGAAACCAAGTCCTGTTCTGCCGTGATCGTGGCCATTTGTTGACCTATGGCCGGTCTTGACGAATTCTGATAAAGGATTGCAAAATGCCTTTTTACAAATACCTCGCTGTTTATGCGGGCAGCCTGGCGGTGTTCCTCGTGATCGATGTCATCTGGCTCGGCTGGGTGGCGCAGTCCTTTTATCAGCGTCAGTTGGGGGAGTTGCTCGGCCAACGCGTCAACTGGTCCGCGGCCATCGCCTTTTATTTCATCTTCATTATCGGCCTGATGATCTTCAGCATCTTGCCCGCCCTGACCCGGGCATCGTTGACCCATGCGATCGTCATGGGTGCCTTGTACGGCTTCTTTACGTATGCCACCTACGAATTGACCAATTATGCCCTGATTCGAGGTTGGCCGGCAGCCCTGGTCCCGGTCGATATCGCATGGGGGGTGGTCCTGTGCGCCATCGTCTCCGCGGGCGGGTATGCCGTCGGCCGCTTGATCCAGAACTGACAGGCAGACGGCTGCGGGGATCACGCTCGCCTCGGTTCCGAACCGCGCCCGCCCCTGATCGCACCGCCGGCTTTCACCTGCGCGGTTGCTCGGAAAAGCCGTGCCGCAGAGCGAGTTTGGCGAACATCTGCGCCAGACCGGCCCCCAGCGAGAAGATCGAGCCGATGTCCAGGTTTTCGTCGGCGGTCCGGTCGAAGTAAAGATTGAGGCTCGACGCCAGGCCCTCTTCGGGCATCCAGTAGCAGATCATGAGGGGCACCCTGGGAAGGGGCAGCAGGACGACCGATATGTCCGCTTCGAACTGCTCCGCCACCTTGCGGCCGCTGAAGATGTGCACCAGGTCGTCGAACAGGTGCGGATAGGCATCGGCCACCTGCTTCATGGGCTCCTCGCAGCGCTTTTGGAAAAGCGGGTAGCGTTCCCGGCCTTCTTTCAGATCCCGGAACGAGACCCAGGTGCCCGAAACCGGCCGGCCTTTGCCCGTTAGCACGTAGCTGAGAAAAGGGACCGCCACCCACGGATTGACGTGAATGTCGGCGTAGAGTTTTCCGGTTTCATCCACGCTGAAATTCCTGCCGAGAACCTTGAGGGTCAAGACGCCGTTTGAAAATTCGCCCCCCGCTCGCGCGGCGGCTTCGGACAGGTCGATGGCGGCGATTTTTTCTTTAAGCTCGGCCAGATAGGCGTCACGGTTCTGTTCGGCGAGATTTTCGACCTGGCTTTCGTCGGCGCGGCAGGGGCGGGCATCCGGAGCCAGCCGCGGGCAATCGGCCAGTTCCCGGCGGCCGGTGTAGACCGCCCCGGCAAACGCCAGGCAGGTTTTTTCACCGCATTGCCGGCAGTTCGACTTGTCGAGCAGACGAAAGATTTCCATGGCGTTTTTGGGTTTTGTCATGCGATAGGTCAACCTCCTTTCCGGCAACAATTTGACGCCGGTGAATTTGGTTGTCAAGGGAAAGGACAGGGGGAGGACAGAAGACAGAGGGCAGACGACGGATGACAGGCGGCAGAGGGCGGACGGCGGACGGCCGAAGGAGGAGGACAGAGGGCTGATGAGGGAGGGAATGGTTTACGGTATAGGGTGTATGGTGCAAGGAAACGATAAAAGCGTTAGGGAAAGGCTGGGGGCCGAGGGCAGACGGCGGAGGCAGAGGGTGGAGACCGGATGACAGACGACAGACGACAGACGGCGGAGGACGGTCGCGCCAGGCGAGGGGGGACGTGGTATAGGGTTTAGGGTGCACGGTTTAAGGGGAGGATAAACACGGGAGCCGATTGGCGGCATGACGAAAAATGCGTGACCGTGGATGAGAAGTCGACATGCGAAATCGTTTTTTCCCAAAAACACGGAATGAAGGAAATGAAGTGCACCGGTTGTCATCACCGGGGCTTTTCTGTATTTTAGGGCTTTCGGCCATTGTCATTTTCTGTTGCGGCGGGGTTTCACCCGTCGGCATCGCTCCAGAGGGGAGAAGCGGGAACGTGGTGACGGTAACGGGCGCGGACAACGGTCGGACCATAGAGGTGCAAACGGGCGATCGGATCGTCGTGCGGCTCGATGAAAATCCGACCACCGGTTATTCGTGGGCACTTGACGGAGAGGCCGGGGAGAGCGTTTTTCTACAGGATTCGGAGTTTACGCGTCCGGAAAACGCGGTGCCGGGCGCGGGCGGGCAACGCCGCTTTACCTTTGCGGCCCGCAGGAAGGGACCGGCTGATTTGGCGTTCAAACGCTGGCGGCAGTGGGAAGGCGATAAATCCGTCGTGGAACGCTTCGGTTTCAAGGTCCGGGTCATCGAGTGACCGGCTGCAGCCAACTATCGCTTTAAGATGAGGGTTTTGGCCGTGGCATCGAACCCCTGAACCACTCAACCACTTTTTTTAAAGAGGCCACGCCATGACAGAAAAAGTTGAATTGAAAGGGATGGGATGGTTGCCGGATTATCCGGATATCCGCGACCACACGGTCGAAAACAACGAGGTGCCCCCCAAGCTCACCGAACTGGGTCAGAAGGATTCGGTCAAAAAAATGCTGAAAAAAGTGGGGGTGGTCGATAAGGCCAAGGTCGCCCCGCCGGCGACCGTGGACCTGAGACCGTGGTGTTCGCCGATCGAAGACCAGGGGACGATCGGTTCCTGCACGGCGAATGCCGGTGTCGGTGTGGTCGAGTACTTTCAGCGCCGGGCCTTCGGCAAGCATCTGGATGCCTCCCGGCTTTTCCTCTACAAGGTCACCCGCAACCTGTTGCACCTGGTCGGCGACACGGGGGCCTACCTGCGCGGCACCATGGGGGCCTTGACCCTCTTCGGCGTGCCGCCCGAGGAGTACTGGCCCTATGTCGTCACGGACTTCGACAAGGAACCCAGTGCGTTTTGCTATGCGTTCGCCCAGCAGTTCCAGGCCATAAACTATTATCGTCTCGACCCCTTGCAGACCACCCCCAAGGACCTGCTCGAACGGGTGAAGACGCACCTGACCGCCGGCCTGCCGTCGATGTTCGGTTTCACGGTCTACAGCTCGATCAGCCAGGCGGCCGCGGACGGCAAAATTCCCTTTCCGGCTTCCGGCGACAAGGTCGCCGGCGGGCATGCCGTCGTGGCCGTCGGTTACGATGACAAACTGAAAATAAAGAACACCAACCCCAAGCCGGTCAACACCACCGGCGCCATCATGATCCGCAATTCCTGGGGCACCGGGTGGGGCGATGCCGGCTACGGCTGGCTGCCCTATGAGTACATATTGAAGGGGCTGGCCGTCGACTGGTGGTCTTTGCTCAAAAACGAATGGATCGACACCGGGGAATTCAAGATATAAAGATGGGTTCAGGGTTCACGGTTCACGGTTCAAGGTTGAAGGATGAAAAACGATTTGAGGGGCAGAGATTCAATTTCCCATATCGGATCGGTTTCGAATTCCTCTTTGCGAGTTTCCAGTTTCCAGTTTCAAGTTTCACTTCTCGGTTCAGCCCTGCCGTAAAAGAGCGCAGAAGGTCGCTGACAATAATAGTTTCAGATAAGAGTGGAGACGATGACAAATTTCATACGGAAGATCAGTTGCTGTTTTTCAGCCGGGGCGCTGGGCGGCCTGGTGAACAGTGCCGCCCTCTGGCTGGCCGGTACGTCCGGGCTTTCCGCTTATGCCCAGGTTAAGATCGCTCCGGCCTGGACGCTGCCGTGGCTCTATCCCCGAATTGTGTGGGGCGGCATCTGGGGCCTGGTTTTTCTGCTGCCCGTCCTGAAAAGCCGTGTGCTGATCCGCGGGATCGTGTTGAGTCTCGCCCCCACGCTGGTGCAACTGTTCTGGGTCTTTCCCGTCAAGACCCATTCCGGTTACCTGGGTTTCGAACTCGGTGTCCTGACACCGTTTTTTGTCGTGGTGTTCAACGCCATCTGGGGCATTGCCGCCGCCGTCTGGATTCGGTGGGCCGGTCACTAGACTTTAGGCAGATCCACATGTCGGCGCGATGGCCGTCAACGGTTATGCAGTCTTCCCCGCACCGGACATTGTAATCGTTCGATGCCGATCCCGTGCGTCAAATGTCCACCCGATGGCTGGATTATTGACGCTCGCGCGGGTGGGTGGCGATCCGTATCCGCGGTCTTCGGTGCCGCTGCACGGCTGTGCGGCGGTGTTCATCCCCAAACAGGGGAGGTGCAGACGATTGGCATGACTCCTGCTTCCCATACCGGTATCAGTCACCCACACCCCGGAAACGTTTCCAGCAGCCGAGGCTGCATGGCTTGCCGCCGGGGATTTTTTTCGGGACGAGATCTCGGGAAGATGCCGGTATGCAGGAAATCAGGATAAACAAATTAAGGAACAGGCTTTACGTTCTTTTTCAGGAGCGGATGCCGGCGCAAGTTCCCGCTTTTGTCCGCAAGCTCGAAGCGGCCTGCCGGGCGCTGGTTCCCGGATTCACCTGCCTGGCGGTCATACCCGAAGATGGCCTCGGGTGCCCGTGCAGCCGCGATTTTTTCATTCACACCGCCGACCTCATATCGGCCTACGGCGCCAGGAAGATGGTGTGTGTGCGGGACGAGGGACCTGCCCCTCGCAGGCGACGTGCCGCCCTTCCGGCCTCTGTGCACGCGTGCATGCCGCTGATCCAGGCGGCCGATTTCAAAGAAGCCGAACACCGCATGCGGGAGTGAATCGAAAACCTCCCGCCCTTTGTGCCCACCGTTTTTCCCACAAGCGCCCGCTCAACAATCTTTTCCTTCAGCCATTAGCCATTAGCCGTCCGCCTTCAGCCTTTAGCCTTATGCCTTTCCCCTTTCCCTTTTCCCCTTTCCCCTTCCGCCTCTGCGTCTCGTCGCGCAGGCGCCCCGAAGCCCCCGGATCACCGTATGATTGTGTCACGAGCCGCAAGGTCCGCCCCCCGCCGGTCTTTTAAAAAAACTTGCTTATAAGCACGGATTACACTATTCAATTCAACCGAAAACCTAAAAAACGTGAACCCCAAAAAGGGAGGTGAGCAGTGGCCGAGACCTATCAACCCGATCCGACGCCGGACTCCAGGCGGCCGAAACTGCGGCTGCCACGACTGACCATCTACGAGTACATCCTGTTGACCCTGATGGCGCTGGCGGTGATCGGGGTGGGAATCACCTATTTTCTCCCCGAACACAGCTATCGCTATTGGCTGATGATGGTGCCGGTCTTCGGCATTGCGTGCACGAGCATGGAGTGGTCCCGTCTGCGGCGCCAGGAACTCGGGTTCTGGAAAACCATCCGCGATCAATTCTATCACTGGTTCGGGGTGCTGGTGTCGGTTTATCTGGTCCACATGCTCTTGAATATCCAGCAGTTGACCAAACAGAACGCCGGCCTGATCATTTTGCTGGTGCTGGGACTGGGCACTTTCCTGGCGGGAATCCAGCTCGGCTGGCGCCTCTTCGCACTGGGGGCGTTTGTGTGGGTCATCTTGGCCATGGCGGCGTTTCTGCAGGGATCCCTGTGGGTGCTGATCCTGGTCGGACTGGTGATGATTTCACTTTTCGTCTACCTGCGCGGCCGCAGCGGCCAATCCGCCGAGGTCATATCCGATTCCGGCGGCCGCACGGTACTTTAAATCCGGCGGTTCCCGCCGTGAGACACTGCGGGCCGCCGGTACACCGCCGCTGCCGCCGAACAGCGGCGGGTGCGGCGACAACCCGGCACGCCAACCGACAAAACAGCCCGGCCGGTTTCGGAGAACCGTTTTGAGGAAAGACATGATTACAAAAGAGCCGCGATGGCTTACGGCGGTTTTTCTGTGGGCGCTCTCGATGCTGGTGGGGGCCTGCGCGGCGAGTCGTCCGGCCGTTACGCCTTCTCCGGAAAATCCGGCAGAGCTGGTCAATGGTTTCGAGCGGTCGCTGGTCGGCGCACGCACCAACCAGGTCGATCTGCTGGCGCCTTTCTGGTTTGGCAAGGCCGAAGACTCGCTTGCCGCCGCCCGCGGCGCGCTCGCCGAGCGGGCGGAAATCTCCCGGATCGCGCAATATGTTGCGATCGGCAGATCCGAGCTGAAAAAGGCCGAGGAGGTCGCCGCCGTGGCCCGGACCTCCCTTTCGGATGTGGTCGAGCGGCGCAAAATGGCCCGCCAGGCCGGTGCGGCCGAGCTGGAAGGATACGCCCAGGCGGAAAAGGATTTTTTCAGGCTGAGCCGGGAAATCGAGGACAACAACCTGCAATACGCCCTGAAAAACAAGGAAAAGGTCAAGAATGCCTTCCGCGACCTGGAAATCACCGCCATCAAGCGCAATGTCCTGGGGGAGGTCCGCAGCACCCTGAAGGAAGCCGATCGGTTGGATGCCAAAAAATATGCGACCAAGGCCTACGCGGAGGCGGTGGGAAAATTGAACGCGGCCGAAGGCTTCATCACCGCCAACCCTTACGAAACCGGGGAGATGACGCGCCTGTCGCGGGAAGCCCTTTTCTACGCGCGACGCTGCATCGTCCTGACGCACGAGGGCCTGAAAATAAGGGAGATGACGTCGGAAGAAATCGCGCTGCGGGTCGAAGGCATCCTTTCCGATACGGCCGGGCAGCTGAAAGCGCCGGACATGCGCGACCAGCCGTTCGAGGTCCAGCGGCAGAACATCGCCGGTTCGATAACCGCCGTGCAGAAGAACCAGGAATTTTTGAACACCAGGGTCCGGGAACAGGAAACCGAGATCGAGACCTTGACTAACCGGGTATTTGCGCTGGAAGGCCAGAGCCGCCAGGAACAGTTCGCCCGGGAGCAGCTGGAGGCCGGGAAGAAATTCGACGAGAAGTTCGAGAGCATCCGCAATGCTTTCGACCGCCGGGAGGCCGAGGTCTACCGCCAGGGGGACCAGCTGGTGATCCGCCTGCGCGGCATGCAGTTTCCGATCGGCAAGGCCGTCATCATGCCGGGAAACTACGAGCTGCTCAGCAAGGTGCAGCTGGCGATCCGCGCTTTCAACGACCCGGAGGTCGTTGTCGAGGGCCACACCGACAGCACCGGCTCGACCGAGGTCAACCAGCAGCTGTCGCAGGAAAGAGCCACGGCGGTCAAAGAATACCTGGTGGCGAACGACACCTTGCCGGGCAGCAGCGTCATGGCCGTCGGTTACGGGTCCTTGCGCCCGTTGATGTCGAACGAAACGTCCGAAGGGCGCGCCGCCAACCGCAGGATCGACGTGATCATCACCCCGCGCCGGCCGTGACGGAATCAAACGCATGCCGGAGCTGCTGCCGGGCCTGCCGCCTGTTCAGTGTCCGAACGGAAACTTTTTTCCCCTTCCCCCTTGACCGGGCTGGGGCCGGAGCGGGGGTGTATGATCCCGCCGGGGGAGGGGCGTTTTCGGTCGGGTGCTATCCAGTGACCATCCATACATGGTCTTTGCCGGCTTGATTTTCCCCGGGGGCTCTCCAAGCCCCAGGCAAGGAACAGCGACACACTGTCATCCCAATCACGCGCCGGTTGGAGGAGAAGAGCGTGAACGAAACGATTTCCAGTTCGAAGGTCGGCGTTTATATCGATGCCGAGAACATGCGGCTGAACGGCGGCTTCGGCATGCAATACGATGTGCTGCGCGAATTTGCCTGCCGCGACGGCGCCGAGGCCGTGCGCCTGAACGTTTACGTGGCCTACGACGAGGACCGCGCGACCAAGGATTCGAAATACAAGTACAAGATCAACGAATTCTTTTTTGTGCTGAGGGAGTATGGCTACAAGATCAACCGCAAGATCGTCAAGTGGTTCACGGACGAATCCGGCAGCCGGTATTGCAAGGCCAACGCCGATCTGGACATGGCCGTCGATGCGCTGCTGCAGTCGGAATATCTGGACCGGGTCGTGTTTGCCACCGGTGACGGCGATTTCGTCAAGGTGGTCCGGGCGCTGCAGAACAAAGGCTGCCGGGTCGAAATCGTCGCGTTTCAAAATGTTTCCAAGGAGCTGCGCTACGAAGCCGACATGTTCATGCCCGGCTACCTGATCCCCAGTCTATTTCCGATCAAACAGCCGCGCGGCAAGACCTGGGGCGATATCGGCTCGATTGTGGTCGGGCGCTGCTACCACTTCGACCAGCAGCGCCGCCGGGGATACATGCGCTATATCACCCGGATCTCGGGCGGTTTGTGGATAACCGATGCCCGCAATCCGAATTCACCTTACAAGACCGCCTTTTTCACCCGGTCCGATCTGCCGGAGGGCACCGCACCCCACGACCTGCCGGATCGGAATCTGATTTTTCAATTCAAGTTGGCCGAGCCGATAGAAGCCGCCAGTGCGCATGCCACGGAGCTGAAGCTGCTGGCCGAACTGTAGGTGTAGGGTGGCATGCCCGAAGTCATTGCGGTGCCCGCAGGTCCGGCGGCCGTCGAGAAGCGGGGACCATTGCCTGCGGGTCGATGCCGCGCGGTTAACGGATCGTCATGAGAGGAACGTTGCCATGAAGATCGGAATCGGCTACGAGAATCTTTCCGACGCGAGGGTTTCGGGCAGGCGGGTGGCCGAGGAGGCCCGGCAAAGCGGTTCTATAGACCGGCCGGATCTCGTCCTGGCTTTTTGCAGCGGCGGGCTTTCCCCCACCGACTTTTTCGAAGGCCTGCAATCGGTTTTCGGGCGCAGCGTGCCGATCATCGGCGGGTCGGCCGTCGGAATCATCACTCACCACACGCTCTGCTACACCGGGTATCCGGCCGGGGCGCTGGCGATCCAGTCCGATGAGATCCGCTGCCGGACCGCGGCCGCCGAGCGGGTGAACGAAGATGAGAAAGGCGCCGGCCGGCGCCTGGCGCTGCGGCTCGGGCGCGCGCCGCAGGACCGTCTGCTCCTGTTTTTTTACGATTCCATCAAGCAGGCCGCGACCCGGCAGTCGCCGCCGGTTTTAAACGCTTCCACGCCCTTGATCGAAGGGGTTTCCGAAGAGGTCGAAGGCGACATCCCGATCTTCGGTGCCGGCCTGTTGGGCGAATACGCCATGCAGTCCTCGGCCCAGTTCTGCGGCGTGTCCGTTGGTTCCGGCATGGTTGCCGGCGCGGTGCTGAGCGGCGGTTTACGGCCGTACCATCGGATCATGCACGGCTGTACGCCGCTCGATGGCATCTATCACCGCGTGACGAAGGCGGCCGGCCCCTGTATTTACGAAATCGACGGGCGCCCGATCGTGCCGATGATCGATAGCCTTTACGGGGACCGCAACTGGCGGAAAAAGACGCCGGTCGACCTGTTGACCGTTGGCATCCATCACGGCGAGAAATATTCGGACATCGCGGAGGGCCACTACGTCAACCGGCTCATCGTCGGGGTGTTGCCGGAAGGGGAGGGCATCTGCCTTTTCGAGCCCGATATCGAGGAAGGCACGGAAATCCAGTTCATGCTGCGCGATGCCAACAAGATGATAACCTCGGCCCGCAGCAACTCGATCGAGCTGTTGGAGGGGATCCGGGCGGACGGCAACCAGGCCCGGTTTGGGTTTTACATCGATTGTGCCGGTCGAACGGCCGGTTATTCGAATACCCTGACCGAGGAGGCGGCCGAGGTCCAGCAGGCCTTCACCCGGCACGGTTGTCCCCTGTTCGGATTTTTTTCCGGGGTGGAAGTGGCGCCGTTGCTCGATAAAAGCAGGGGGCTGGACTGGACCGGGGTGCTGATCGTCATTGCAGAGGAAAATCGGGATGGCGGATGAAGAATTGGCTTTGACACATCGGATCGCCGAATTGGAAGGTCTGCTGGCCGCAGCTCGCCGTGAATCCGCTTATTTCCGGCAGACCGCCGGCGAGACCGGCAAACGTCGCCTGCGGGACGTGTATCAGTTGTCCCGTTTCATTGCCGAGCGCAAATGCCTGGAAAGAACCATCCGTGAGAATGACCTGAAGTTCAGCACCCTGACCGAGACGACCGCCGCCGGGATCGTGATTGTTCAGGACGGCCGCATCGTCTACGTCAACCCCGCCGGCCAGAGGATCGGCGGGTATTCGCCGGCGGAGATCGCAGTGCTCGATTTTTTCGACCTGTTCGTTCCGGAACAAAGAAACGACATTCGCGCCCGGGTCGAAAAACAGCTCGACGGCATCGCGGTGACACCCTGGAAGGAAATCGAGATCATCACCAAGGCCGCTGAGAAAAGGTGGCTCAGCTACACCATCAGCCGGATCGAGTTCGAAGGCCGACCGGCCCTCCTGGCCAGCTTCATCGACATTTCGGACCGCAAGGAGGTTGAAAAACGACTGCGCGAGTCCGAGGAACGCTACCGCTCGCTGGTCGAGAACATCAAAGAGGGCATCATGGTGGCCCAGGACCAGAAAGTGGCCTTTGTAAATCACTATATTGCAACGTCATTGGGCTACTCCATCGAAGAGATACTTTCCAACAGCGACCCTTTCGAATATGTCCATCCGGATGACAGGTCCATGGTGCGGGAAAGGTATCTGCTGCGGATCAGCGGCCAGGCGGCTCCCGCAACCTACCCCATCCGCGTCATCACGCGCGACAAAGCGGTGAAGTGGATGGAGTTGACCGGAATGCGGATCGAATGGAGAGGCCGACCGGCCACGCTGAACTGTTTCACCGACATCACCGAGCGGATGCAGGCCGAGGAAAACCGCCAGGAAATGGAAGCGCAACTGGCCAGGGCCCAGAAGGTGGAGGCCATCGGGACCCTGGCCGGCGGCATCGCCCACGACTTCAACAACCTGATGATGGGCATCCAGGGCAACGTTTCCCTGATGCTCGACGATCTCGATGCGGCCCATCCGCACCATGCCTACCTTGTCAACATCGAAAAACAGATCAAAAGCGGCAGCCGGCTCACCTCGCAGCTGCTGGGATATGCCCGCAAGGGACGCTACCAGCTCCGGGACCTAAACATGAACCAGTTGGTCGAAGACCCGGCCCGGACCTTCGGCCGAACGCGCAAGGACATTACCATTCGTATGCAGCTCGACCCGGACCTCAAAACGGTCAAGGCCGACAAGGGACAAATCGAACAGGTGCTGTTGAACCTCTTCGTCAATGCCGCCGACGCGATGCCGGAGGGCGGCGACCTGATCCTGAAAACCGGCAACGTCACCCACGCCGATATCCTGAGTTCGCTTTTCAAACCCAAACCGGGCGCCTATGTCGCGGTGAGCGTCACCGATACCGGCACCGGCATGGCGCCCGATATCCTGGATCATATTTTCGAACCGTTTTTTACCACCAAGGAAATGGGGCGGGGGACCGGTTTGGGGTTGGCCTCGGTCTTTGGCATCACCAAGGGCCACGGCGGCTACATCGATGTCTTCTCCCGCCCGGGGCTGGGAACCACTTTCACCGTCTACCTGCCCGCGGCCGGCGCGGCGGCCAAAGAGGCGGAACCGCTGCCGGCGCACGGCATCCAAAACGGTCAGGGCGTTGTTTTGCTGGTCGAGGATGAGGAAACGGTGCTGCAGGTCAATGCGCGCATGTTGAGAAGGTTGGGCTACACGGTTATGGAGGCGGCCGATGGGGCCGCGGCCGTCGATCTTTTCGAACGGAATTGGACCCGGATCGATCTGGTCGTTCTGGACATGATCATGCCGGGGATGGGTGGCGCCGAAGTGTTCGAGCGGATAAAATACATCAATTCGAAAGTGAAGGTTCTCATTTCGAGCGGCTGCGACATCAAGGATCAGGCTTCTAAAATCCTCGGGACAGGCTGCGACGATGTCATTCAAAAGCCGTATAACCTGGAAGAACTTTCCAATAAAATCAAACAAATTATATCAGAAACATCAGGTGATGCCTGATACTTTGTGACCGGGCAGGGAGGGCTCAATGACGTGTGGAAAAATGGTTCGCCGGTTTTTCGCCGGGCTCCTCGCGGCCGCGGTCATCACCCCGGGGGCGGTGTCGGCTGCCGGGGCGCCGATCCGGCACCTCATCCTGTTCATCGGAGATGGGATGCAGCTGGCGCATGAAGTCGCCGCCGCGCGCTATCTTTACGGTTCCGACCAGGGGCTGGAATTTCAACGCTTTCCCCTCCGGGCGGATGTCGCCACCTGGGACGTGGCCACTTACAATTACTGGGCCAACATGCGGGGCGAGCCCCGCTACGATCAAAACCCGATCCTGCCGTGGCTGGGGTACGATCCCGGCCGGGGCGGAGACCGGCCCGAAATCCTTCGCATAGCGGGTGGCCAGGCAGGAGCGGCAGAGGCGTACCTCACGGCGGCCGCCACCGATTCGGCTTCGGCCGCCACGGCCTGGTCGACCGGTTTCAAGACCGATGAGGGCAACATCGCCTGGCAGGCGGGAGACCCGGCCGACGGCGCCCTGACGACGCTGGCCGAGCGGCTGCGCCGCGAAAAGGGGTATGCGATCGGCGTGGTCAGCACCGTGCCGTTTTCGCACGCCACGCCGGCGGCGCAGATCAGCCACAACCCCGATCGGGACGACTATACCGGCATCGCCGCCGAAATTCTGCGGCGCTTCCGGCCCGAGGTCGTGATCGGCGGCGGCCATCCGCAGTGGGTCGAAAAATACCGTTATCTTTCCGAAACGGATTACGTCGCGCTCAAGGCCGACGGCCTTGGGGGAACCTACGTTTTTGCCGAGCGCAGCAGCGGCGTCGACGGCGCCGCCACCCTGCTGGCGGCCGCCCGAACGGCGGCGGCCGGCAGCCGTAAGCTCTGCGGCCTCTTCGGCGGTGCCGCTGGAAATTTCGAATCGCCCGTGCCGGTGGACGCGCCCGGTGCGCCGGCGGTGACCCCGGCCACGGCCGAAAATCCGCTTCTGCGCGATTGCGTGTCGGCGGCGCTGACGGTTCTGAGCCGGGACAAGGAAGGATTCTTCGTGCTGTTCGAGCAGGGGGACATCGACTGGGCCAACCACGCCAACGACTTCAGGCGCATGATCGGCACCATGTGGGACTTGAACGAAGCGGTCCGCGCGGCCGTCGCCTTCATCGAGCGGCCGGGCGACGATATCACCTGGGCCGACACCCTGTTGATCGTCACCGCCGATCACGGCACCGGCGGCATGCGGCTCGGCGAGCCGCTGGGCCCCGGCGAGTTGCCGCACCAGGTGAAGACCGTGGTGGCGCCGTGCCCTTCGGCCTACTGCGAAAAATACACCTACCCGGACGGCCGCGTCTCCTATGCCTCCGGCAGCCACACCAACGAACTGGTCCCGCTGCACGCCGTCGGCAGCGGCCTGAACCTGTTCACCGCTTACGAAGGCGCGTGGTATCCCGGCACGCGGATCATCGACAACACCCACCTCTTTCGCGTCCTGGCCGCCGCGGCCGGGCTGTCTCACCCGTCAGGCCCGGCGACCGCCGAGGCGGCCGTGCCCGTTAGCCCGTTTGCCCGTTGAGCCCGTTTGCCCGTTGAGTCCGTTGGCCCGTTGAGCCCATTTGCCTATGGCATTTGCTTCGTAGGGGCGAAAAATCTTTCGCCCCGCCGGGGTCATGCACCGCACCCGCTATCGATGCCGGCAGCAATACACGTTCCGTAGGGGCACGGCGCGCCGTGCCCCTACCACTTTTTCGCCCCTGCAGGCCGACGGCGTTGCGCGGCTGTCAGCCGATGACCATGATCACGTCGCCGGTCGCCACCTGGGCCCCCTTAGCCACCCGAATTTCCCTGACCGTGCCGGAAACGGTGCTGGACAGGTTGTTTTCCATCTTCATGGCCTCGATGACCGCCACCGTCTGACCGGCCTCGATTGCCTCGCCGACGCCGACCTTGATGTCGAGGATCAATCCTGGGATGGGGGCGACGACCGACCCGCCGCCGGCCGTTGCCCGCCGCGGCGCCGCGGGCGCGCTGAACGCCCCGGCGGGCGCCGCGGCGGCTCTTTGACCGGCCCCCGCCGGCGGAGGCGTGGCAGCTTGAGCGGGGGTGTCCGCCGGGGGCTGCCAGGTGACCCGGTACGGCTCGTTGTTGACGCGCACCGCCAGCCGGTCGCCCTCGACCTGCTCGATTTCGACCTCGTAGGCGGTTTCGTTGACCGTAAGATGATATTTCATGGGCGTTTACCTTTCAGCTGCGACGGTAATGAACCCGTCTGACGTTCTGCGGACGCTCCGCCATCATGCGGCTGCGCCCGCTCAAGGTCCAGGCATCGGGGGAAGAGATTTTAAAAGGCGGTGACGGGGCGCTGCGGCGGCCGGCCGCGTGCAGGTGCAGCGCCGCCGCGACGGCCGCGGCAATCTCACCGGCGGCCGCCTGGGCCGCCTCGGCCGCTGCGACGGGTTGCGGCGCGCCCGCCGGCTTCCCGGCCGTTTCAGGCGCGGTCCGGCGGCCCTCTATCCACTGGAAGATCCGGCCCGAGAAGAGGATGCCCGCCATCAGAATCCCCAGCACGATGAAGATGCCGAAGAACCGGATGAAAAGCGTTCCCAGGGCATAGCCCCAGAAGGAGTCCCGCGGGCCGCCGATGAGGCGGATCCGTCCGTCGGCGGCCCCGTCCGCATCGAAGGGACCGCCGTCGGTGACCGGCACCACCAGTTCCTGCACCCGGTCCGGGTGATCGATGTTTTCACCCTGCGCATCGCGGCTCCAGGGGTTCTGCTGCTGGGGATTGAAGACGTAAAAGGCCGTGGAGCGGGTGAAAAAGTCGGAAAGTATCGACACCCGGACGCTGCCGCCGGCCGGCACATCCTCGATCCGGATCTCGAACAGGGCCGACTTGAAGTTTTTAACATCCACCTCGGGCCGCGCGGCGGTTTCGAAGTCCACGCTCCGGACCTCCGCCAGGCGGCCGCCGGTGACGCGAAAATCAATGGTGACGCTGCCGCTCTTGGCGCGCGGGATCAGCTTGGCCGTCACCGTGTCATTTTTGCGGGTGAACTCGGGCCGGGGCTTTTCGACATCCTCGCCCACGACAAAAGACCGGGCCCGGTCGGGCTGCACCAGGAGAATCGCCGGTGCGACGGCCAGGAACATCGCCACGGCCCTTGCAAGACGGATCATGGATCGGCGTTTCATAAGCCCTCCTATTGGAACATGGCGATGAACATGCCGGCGGCGGCGGCCGAGCCGATCACCCCCGCCAGGTTGGGCCCCATGGCATGCATCACCAGCCAGTTGTCCGGGTCGGCCTTGAGCCCTTCGGAATGAGACACCCGGGCCGACATTGGCACGGCCGACACGCCGGCCGAGCCGATCAGTGGGTTCAACTTTTCCTTTAAGAAAAAGTTCATGATGTGCACCGTCAGGATGCCCCCGAAGGTGCAGACCACAAAATCCACCAATCCGAAACCGAAGATCAGCAGGGGCTTCAAGCTCAGAAATTTTTCGGCTTCCATGGTCGCGCCCACCGAGAGCCCCAGGAAAATGGTGACGATGTTCATCAGGGCGTTCTGGGCGGTGTCCGAGAGGCGTTTGACGACGCCGCACTCGCGCATGAAGTTGCCGAACATGAACATGCCCATCAGGGGCGCCACGGCCGGTATGAGCATGATGATCAAAACGGAGGCAACGAGCGGAAAGAGCAGTTTTTCGGTGGTCGAGACCGGGCGCAGCTGCCGCATCTTGATCCGGCGCTGGGCCGGGGTGGTCATCAGGCGCATGATCGGCGGCTGGATCAGGGGTACCATGGCCATGTAGGAGTAGGCGGCCAGGGCGTTGGCCCCCAGCAGGTGCGGCGCGAGCTTGGCCGTCAGGTAGATCGTCGTCGGCCCGTCGGCACCGCCGATGATGCCCACCGAGGCGGCCTCCTTGAGGGTGAAGCCGAAGACCAGGGTCCCGATGTAGGTGATGAACACGCCCAGCTGGGCGCCGGCGCCGATGATCAGGGTTTTCGGGTTGGCGATCAGGGGCCCGAAATCGGTCATGGCGCCCAGGCCCAGGAAGATCACGCAGGGGATGATCTCCCACTCGATGCCGTATTTGTAAAAGGCGCGGATGAGTTCGGGCGCTCCGTGCTCGGTGAACCCCATGAGCGGCACGAGCGGAAAGTTGACCAGAAAGATGCCGAAGCCGATCGGCACCAGCAGCAGGGGCTCGTAATTCTTGGCCACCGCCAGGTAGAGAAAGACAAACGCGACCCCGAGCATGACAACCTGCTTGAACACCAGATTCGGCAGTCCGGTCTGGGTGGTGATGATGCTGATCAGCAGCTCGTAGACTTGGCTCCAGGACATAACGTCTCCTTGGTTATAATGGAATGTTCCCGTGCTTCTTGGACGGGTTGGCATCGCGTTTGGTCCGCAGCATCTGCAGGGCCTGGATGATCTTGGGACGGGTGTCGGCCGGGTCGATGATCTCGTCGATGTACCCCAGTTCCGCGGCCTTGTAAGGGTTGGCGAATTTTTCGCGGTACTCCGCGACCAGCCGCCGACGCTCGCCGCCCGGGTCCTCGGCCCCCTTTATTTCCGAGCGGTGGATGATGTTGACCGCCCCGTCGGCGCCCATCACGGCGATCTCGGCCGTCGGGTAGGCCATGACCCAGTCGCCGCGGATGTGCCGCGAACTCATCACGCAGTAAGCCCCGCCGTAGGCCTTGCGGGTGATGACCGTGATGCGCGGCACGGTGGCTTCGCAGAAGGCGTAGATCAGTTTGGCGCCGTGCTTGATGATGCCGCCGTGTTCCTGGTGGGTGCCCGGCAGAAATCCCGGCACGTCCTCGTAGATGATCAGCGGGATGTTGAAGGCATCGCAGAAGCGCACGAAGCGGGCGCCCTTGATCGAGGCATCGACATCCAGGCAGCCGGCGATCACGCTCGGCTGGTTGGCGATGACACCCACCGGCATCGTGTCCAGTCGCGCGAACCCGACCACGATGTTGCGGGCATAATGCTGGTGGACTTCGAAAAAGTACCGGTCGTCGACGTTGGCGCGGATGATGTCGCGGATGTCATAGGGCTTGTTGGGGTCGGCCGGGACCACGTCCCGCAGGGCCGGTTCGCGGCGTTCGGGGTCATCGGCGGTCTCCAGGCGCGGCGGGTCCTCGAGGTTGTTTTGCGGCAGGAAGCTCAGCAGTTCGCGGATGCCCTCGAGGCAGGCGCCGTCGTCGGGCGCCGCGAAGTGGGCCACGCCGCTGACGGCGTTGTGGGCCATGGCGCCGCCCAGGTCCTCCTTGGTGACGACCTCGCCCGTGACGGCCTTGATGACGTCCGGGCCGGTGATGAACATGTGGCCGGTTTTCTCGACCATGAAGATCCAGTCCGTCAGGGCCGGCGAATAGACCGCCCCGCCCGCCGAGGGGCCCATGATGGCGGTGATCTGGGGCACGACACCCGAGGCCATGACATTGCGCAAAAAGATGTCCGCGTATCCGGCCAGGCTCATGACCCCTTCCTGGATGCGGGCGCCGCCCGAATCGCAGAGGCCGATGACCGGGCTGCCGACCTTCATGGCCGTTTCCATCACCTTGCAGATCTTCTCGGCATGGGACAGCGAGAGCGAGCCGCCGAACACGGTAAAGTCCTGGGCATAGACGAAAGCCCGGCGGCCGTGAATCAACCCGTGGCCGGTCACCACGCCGTCGCCCGGTATTTTCTGGTTCTGCAGGCCGAAATCCGCGCAGCGATGCGCCTTGAAACGGTCCATTTCGGTGAACGTGGCGGGATCGAAAAGTTTTTCAACCCGTTCGCGAGCGGTCATTTTGCCGCTTTCGTGTTGTTTGCGGATCCGTTGGTCACCACCGCCGCGGGCGGCCTGCCTGTTTTTTTCGTCCAATGTCGCGATCAACTTGGCGCTATCCATGTCTTCTCCTTATTCTTACAGGGTAAATTCAGGCGGAGATGTCGCTCGCTTTTCGATACCGGCCGCTCTCGAATCGCCATCCGTCTTGCGGCCGGGGGTGCCGCTATATATTGGAAATCGACCGGGTTTGCAGGGACCGGTCTCGACGCCTGCCGCGCGTTGGTTCCGCGCCGGGGCGGTCAGCGCGAGATGCGAATCGATTTTACCGGTGCGGCGATCGGGTCGTCAAACAGGTGACGGCCCACCGGCACGGGCGGCGGTCTGCAAATGCAGGAACGAAGATGAGAAGGCGTTCCGTCGGCCGGGGCGGCTGAATGAAGGCTCGGCCGCCTGAATCGGCGGGGGCCTCCTGCGGACGGGTCGGGGACCTGCCTGAAACCGCGGGGGGTTGAGGACCATCCACAGAAAAAAGCCGGTTCGCGGTGCAGATCGTGGGCCCACACCCCTTTGGCATGCAAAGACCGCCGGCGGTCTCCGGTTGGGCGGCCGACACGTCGCTACAAACCTCCTGTTCAGACTCTGTAGATGATCTTCTTCCAGTCGATCGGAGAAAAGGTGCTTCAGGGGGCGCGGGATGGCTGTCATTTCCACACAGGCGTCCGGGTGAAAATACCGGTCACCTCGCGATCCAATCGATGGCGGGCGACTCTATCAGGGCGTTTTGAATTTATCAACAGCAGAAATGACGTCAAAAAAAGGATTACCTGAAATATTATGCGCCGCGGCCGGAATATGCGGAGATCCAACGCGCGGCGGGACATAGCGGGAAAAAGACATTTGTCGATGGCTACGAGTCAACAGCCAAACCGCCAAACCGCCAAACCGGCAAACGGGCCTAACGGGCTAACGGGCCAAACGGGCTCAACCCATAGTCTTATTCCAGCACCTTGCGCAGGTTTATGAAATTGCTGCGGTCAAAGCCGAGGGTTTTGAAAAAAGACAGCAGGTCGGTCGAGTCCCAGCGCACGGACGTGTAGACATTGTGAATCCCCTCGCCCTGGTAGAATTTGAAGACTTCGCGCGCCAATTCCGCCCCGATCCCCTGGCCCATGTAGCGCGGGTTCACTCCGAGCGATGCGATCCAGGCGCTTTTCTCGATTCCGAAGCCAAGGGTCATGATGTAGCTGATCATGAACCCGGCCACCTCGCCGCCCAGTTCGGCCACAAAGCAGGCGTCCTTGGTTCTGAGGGCATGCTCCTCGACCAGGTTTCTGAAATCGGCGCGGGCCGGCTTCTGGGTGATGGCGCTGTAGATGCGGCTGATTTCGTCGGCATCGGCAGGCTTCAATCTCCTGATGGTCACATTTTCCACTGAAAGGCTCCTCACCGTCGGAAATGGGTTGAGGCAGCGGCCGGCGGCTGCGGCCGCGGATACCGTCAATCGATTCGAATGATTTTCACCTGGTGGCCGACCCAGTTCGGCGGCAGGTAGACCCGCCCGCTGTTTCCGCTGGACTTGACGCGTTTCTCGATCATTTCTTCGCCGTAAATCTCGAACTTGACGCGATTGTCGGGGAGTTCCGCCGAGGGGTCCTTGTTTTCGGGTGTTGCGGGAGTTTTATCCTTTGGCGCCATAGAGAACCCCTCAACCGTGAATGGGAAAAATTGCTGTGTTTACCGGCAGGGCACCGGAATTCAGGCGGTCAGGGCCGTGGCAGCTTGCCACGCGCGATGATCGGTTCAACCGCCGGCGGTTGGCCGCCTCGTTCGGAGGAAAGAAGATTCTTCGGCTGATAAGAGAATCCTTTTAGAAGCTACATTAAAGCTACACCGGGGGTTAGTCAAGTGAAAATGACGCTTCGCAGGGGGCTGCGCCCGAGCCGTTTTTTTCTTTACACCTTCGGGCTCTCCTGCTATAAGCGCCAAGAAAATTTGGACATTTTGGAAGCGTGTCGGGGCAACGAGAACCAAAGACGAAACGAAAGGCGAAAAGAGCATGAACATCTCCAGAAAATTGGGTATCCTGGTGTTCTGCGGGGTGCCGGCCATCATCGGCGGCGGCATTGTTTATGCCATATTCCACGATCTCACGGCCATATTCATCTACCAGACCATTCTTTTGCTGGGTGTCGGCGCCTATCTCGCCCGGTAGAAAGGCCCGGCCCGTTTCTTCACGCGCGCGCGCCGGCGTGACGCAAGGCCTCGTCTTACGGGCGAGAGCCGTTCATAAGCAAGGGCGAGCCGCGGCATTCGGTCATTTTCCAGGGAGGATTGCCGCCTGACGGGCGCGGCCGGTTCGATCCCATGTTGATCGCGCTTCCCTGCAATCACCAGAATTTCCTCTCCGCCGGCATGAACGCCAAAAAACCCGGGGTCCCTGAATGAACGACGGCCGGAACGGCCTCCGCACCCGCAACGTGATCCTGTGGGTGTTTCTGGTCTATTTCCTGGTGTCGCTCTTCATGCTTGGATGGCTGCTGTGGCCTTTCATCTCCACCATCGTCATGGCGGCCACGGTGACCGGGGCTTTCAACCCGCTCTACAAGCTGCTGAACCGCAGGCTGCCGTCACTGGCGGCTTCGCTGATCACCTGCGGCATTATTTTTCTCCTGCTGTTCATCCCCATCGTTTCTCTGGTCGGTATTCTGTCCAACGAGGCCTACGAACTGTATCTGGTGGCAAAGAACGTGGCCGTGCGCGACCAGATCAATCACCTGATCCAGAACAGCCTGGTGGTCGAACGGCTCAACACGCTGCTGAAAAACACCGGCATCGTCGTGACCGGAGAGGAGATCAACCGCGCCATCACCGAGGTGGGCAAAAACCTGGGACTTTTTCTCTACCAGCAGGCCCGGTTTTTTACATCCAATATCTTGAAGTTTTTGATCAACTTTTTTTTCATGCTCCTCATCAATTTTTACCTGTTTATCGATCAGGAGCGCCTGCTGGCCTTCATCTTCAACCTGTCGCCGCTGCCCGACGAGCAGGACCGGATCCTGTTTCGCAAATTCAAGGACATGGCCGGCGCCATCCTGATCGGAAACGGTTTGAGCGGGGTGGGGCAGGGGGTGATGGGCGGCCTCGTGTTTGCGGTATTCGGCTTGCGCTCGCCGCTTCTCTGGGGGGTCGTCATGGCCTTGCTGGCCTTTTTGCCGATCCTCGGCATTGGGGCGGTGTTCGTGCCGGCGGCCGTTTACCTTTTTTTAAAGGGCCGCATCGCGGCCGGCGTGTTTTTCATCGTTTTTTACGTGGTGCTCTCGGGCGGCACCGAATATTTCCTGAAGCCCAAACTGGTGGGACAGCGGGTGCAGATGCACACCCTTCTGGTGTTTCTTTCGATCATCGGCGGGCTGCAGCTTTTCGGCATTCTGGGGATCATCTACGGACCGCTGGTGGTCACCGGCTTTCTGACCCTTACCGACATCTATCACGCCAGCTATCAGAATCTGGTCGAAGAGGCGAAAACGTGATATAAGATACGATTGAGCCCGTTAGCCCCGTTAGCCCGTTGAGCCGGTTTGCCCGTTTAGCCGGTATGCCCGTTGGCCGTTGAGCCGGTTAGTACGGCCGGGCGGAATGGGCCTGTTGAGCCGGGATTTGGACTCTCTGGCGATGGGCAGAAAATTAAAGCGTTTTATAAGCGGGTACGAAAGTGACGTTTACCACCCGCTTCGCTCAAGGCGCGGAGGTCGCAAAGGAGACGAAAACAAGCCCTCGGCGTGCCCAGCGTCTCTGCGGTGAATGCCGTACCGCCAAGGTCCTTCAACAGCGTTCATAACACTGCCAATTTAAGGGTGGTCATTTTTAAGGGCGGTCATTGACTTGTAACCCCCGCCGCAGGCGGTCTCGAAGGGGCCAACAGGCCTAACGGGCTCAACGGGCTAACGGGCCAACCGACCAAACTGACTCAACAAGGGGAATACATGATTCAAACGGAAAAGTCGCCCATGGTGAGCATCGAAAGCGAGATGCGCAAATCCTACCTGGATTATGCCATGAGCGTGATTATCGGACGGGCGCTGCCCGACGTGCGCGACGGGCTTAAACCGGTCCACCGCCGCGTGCTCTTCGCCATGCGGGAACTCCGGAACGACTGGAACAAGGCCTACAAGAAATCGGCGCGCATCGTCGGCGATGTCATCGGTAAATACCACCCCCACGGCGACACGGCGGTCTACGACACCATCGTGCGCATGGCGCAGGATTTTTCGCTGCGCTACCCCATGGTCGACGGGCAGGGCAACTTCGGGTCGGTCGATGGCGACCCGCCGGCCGCCATGCGGTACACCGAGATACGGATGACGCGCCTGGCGCACGAAATGCTGACCGACCTGGACAAGGAAACCGTCGATTTCGTGCCCAACTACGACGAGTCGCTGACCGAGCCGGCGGTCCTGCCGGCCAAGATTCCATCGCTATTGATCAACGGGTCATCGGGCATCGCGGTCGGGATGGCCACCAACGTGCCGCCCCACAATCTCAACGAGGTGTGCGAGGCCACAAAAGCCCTGATCGACAACCCGCAGCTCGACTGGCACGAGCTGAACACGATCGTCCCGGGACCCGACTTTCCGACCGGGGGCATCATCTACGGTACCAAGGGCATCGAGGACGCCTACAGCAGCGGCCGCGGCATCGTGCGGATGCGCGGGCGGGTGCTGGTCGAAATAGACCAGCGCACCCAGGCGGAAACGATCGTCATCACCGAACTGCCCTACCAGGTCAACAAGGCCCGGCTGATCGAACAGATCGCCGATCTGGTCAAAAACAAGCAGATCGAAGGGCTGCGCTACGTGCGCGACGAGTCCGACCGCGAGGGCATGCGCATCGCGCTGGGGTTGAAGAGAGACCAGATCGCCGGGGTGATCATCAACCATCTTTACAAGCACACGCGCCTCGAAAGCAGCTTCGGGATCATCTTCCTGGCCGTGGTCCAGGGGCGTCCCGAACTGCTGACGCTGAAAGAGATCCTGGAGCAGTTCATCTACCACCGCAAGGAGATCATCGTGCGGCGGACGCGCTTCGACCTGCGCAAGGCCGAGGAGCGCGCCCACATCCTGCAGGGCCTGAAGGTGGCGCTGGACAACCTGGACGAGGTGGTGGCGCTGATCAGGAGTTCGCACTCGCCCGACGACGCCCGCACGCGGCTGATCGACCGCTTCGGCCTGACGGTCATCCAGGCCAAGGCGATCCTCGACATGCGCCTGCAGCGGTTGACGGGGCTCGAGCGTGAAAAGATCGTCGAAGAATACGAGGCCGTTTTAAAGGACATCGCCCGGTTCAGGGAAATCCTGGGCAACGAGCGGCTGGTGCTGGACATCATCAAGGACGAAGTCTCCGAAATCCAGAAGGAATTTGCGGACGCGCGCCGTTCGGAAATCGTGCTCGACACCACCGAGATCAACATCGAGGATTTGATCGTCGAAGAGGACATGGTGGTCACGCTCTCCAAGGACGGCTACATCAAGCGCAATCCGATCACGCTCTACCGCATCCAGCGGCGCGGCGGCAAGGGCAAGACCGCCATGGGGACCAAGGAAGAGGATTTTGTCGAACACCTCTTCGTGGCCTCGACCCATCACACCTTCCTGTTTTTCACCAACCAGGGCAAGGTTTACTGGCGCAAGGTTTACGACATCCCCCAGGCCGGGCGCACCAGCCGCGGCAAGGCCGTCATCAACCTGCTCAACCTGGCGGCGGACGAGAGGCTGACGGCGATCATGGCCGTCGAGTCCTTCGACCCCGGTCACCACATCCTGATGACCACCCGCGACGGGCTGGTCAAGAAGACCGACCTCATGGCCTTCAGCCGGCCGCGCCAGGGCGGCATCATCGCGATCACCCTGCTGCCCGGCGACGAGCTGATCGAGGCCCGCCTGACCGACGGCACCTACAACGTGTTCCTGGTGTCGGCCATGGGTAAATCGATCCGCTTTCACGAAGCCGACGTCCGGCCCTCGGGCCGCACCTCGCAGGGCGTCAGGGGCATGAGCCTGACCGCCGGCGACCGCATCGTCGGCATGGCGGTGCTCAGCCACGGCCAGACCCTGTTCACCCTGACCGAGCGAGGCTACGGCAAGCGGACCTCGGTGGACGAATACCCCATTCAAAAGCGCGGCGGCAAAGGGGTGATCACCATCAAGACCAGCGAACGCAACGGCAAAGTCGTGGCGCTGCTGCTGGTCGAGGAAGACGACAACGTGATGCTGATGACCGATGCCGGCAAGTTGATCCGCATTCCGGTCAACGGGGTGTCGGTCATCAGCCGCAACACCCAGGGCGTCAAGCTGATCGACATCGAGCCGGGCGAAAAGGTGATCGGCGCGGCCCGGATAGAGGACGAATAGGGGCCGGCGGCCAGACGGCTGCGACCAAATGACGGCGGCCGGACGGCGGCGATCAAAAGTTTCCCGACCAGGCGAGGTGAACGGGCGTGACAGCGGCGGAGACGGCAGTTGACAACATAAAAATCGGCGTCATCGGCGCCGGCAGCTGGGGGACGGCACTCGCCCACCTGCTGGCCGGTAAAGGCTACGCCATCGATTTTTGGGCATACGAACGCGAGGTCATCGAGCAGATCGAGCGCGAGCGCGAAAACAAGGTCTTTCTTCCGGGCATCCGCCTGTCCGCCGGCATCGCCCCCACGGCCGACATGGCCGCGGCCGCCGGCGGCAAGGACCTGGTGCTCGTGGTGGTTCCCTCGCACGTGATGCGCGAGACGACCGCGCGGATGCGGGAACATGTTTCTCCCGCGTGCATCCTGGTCACCGCTTCCAAGGGCATCGAAAACGCCACCCACCTGACCATGACCGGCGTTTTGAGGCAGGTCCTGCCGCAGGTTGCCGAAAAGCAGCTGGCCGTGCTCTCCGGTCCCAGTTTCGCGCGCGAAGTCGCGCTGGGCTATCCCACGGCCGTGACGGTCGCCGCCCGCGACCTGGGTGTGGCCGGCCTGGTCCAGCAGGTGTTCGCCACGTCTTCTTTCAGGGTGTACACCAACGACGATGTCCTGGGCGTCGAGCTGGGCGGTGCCGTGAAAAACGTCATCGCCATCGCCGCCGGCATCATCGACGGGCTCGGTCTCGGGCTCAACACGCGCGCCGCCCTGATCACCCGCGGCCAGACCGAGATCCGGCGCCTGGGCGTGGCCATGGGCGCCAAGCCGCGCACCTTCACGGGCCTGGCCGGCATCGGCGATCTCATATTGACCTGCACCGGCACCCTCAGCCGCAATCACACCCTGGGCCAGAAAATAGGGCAAGGCCTGAAGCTCGAGGACATCCTGGCCGACATGCGCATGGTGGCCGAGGGCGTGAAAACCGCCCGGTCCGTCTACAACCTGTCGCGAAAAATCGGCGTCGACATGCCCATCTGCGATGCGATTTATCACATCCTGTACGACGAGCTGGCCCCCGCCGATGCTCTCCGGCTCCTGATGACCCGCGAACTCAAATACGAGCTGGACGAAGAGTGACGTAAGGAAGGGCACCGTTGCCGGAAAATCCACCCCACAAAGGCGCCGGCCACCGCAAGCGGCTGCGGGAGAAGTTCCTGTCATCCGGCTTGAAAGGGTTCCACGATTACGAAGTGATCGAGCTGCTGCTGACCCTGGGCACGCCCCGCAAGGATTGCAAGGAAGCGGCCAAAGCGGCCCTTTCCAGGTTCCGCAGCCTGCAGGCCGTGCTGGAAGCGCCGCCCGAGGAACTCTGCCAGGTGGCGGGCATCGGACCGCTGAACCTCTTCGGGATCAAGCTGATCAAGGCCGTCGCGGACCGCTACCAGGAACGTAAAATCGAGAACAAGGACCCGCTGAACAACTCGCGCGACCTCTTCGAGTTTCTCTACCACCACATGCGCGACAAACAGCGCGAGCATTTCAGGGTCATCTACCTCGATGCCAAGAACCGCGTGATCACCACCGAAACCCTCTTCGAGGGGACCCTGACCGCCAGTTCGGTCTATCCGCGCGAGGTCGTGCACGCGGCTCTCAAGAACCAGGCCGCGGCGCTGATCTTCGCGCACAACCACCCTTCGGGCGATCCCCAGCCATCGGCGGACGACATCGCCATCACCCGGCGCCTGGTCTTTGCCTGCCGCGTCACGAACATCACCGTGCACGAGCACCTCATCATCGGCAACAACCGCTACTTCAGCTTCGCCGACCAGGGCCACATCGCCCGCATGAACCGGGACTTCGACCGGCTCGACACCTGATTCAACAATTCCGTCCACGGACGCAACCCGGCAGTAAATCCGCCGCCGATCTTTACGAAGCCGCGACCGGTTAGGTTCGCCCAAAAATTTTTCAGCGCGCACAGAGGTAAAACATGAAGCGCATGGATGGTCTTTCGTTTCTGACAAAACTGATGGGGCATTACTATACAGCCGCCTCCCTCGGCCTTGCCAAAACCTCATGTGGTATTGTCTATACGAATGAGTAAACCCTCATATAAGACTCAGCGGCGCCATACCCAATCGAAAGGCAAATTGAAAAAGACCACCCCGTCCATCGAGGCATTCAGAAACATCAAAATCCAAGCACCAAAATCCAAATAAATCCCAAATCCCAAATCTCACATCCAACGTCCGTAACCACTAGGTAGCGCCCATCCGTGATCTTTTTTAGGCACATGATCGTGATTCGAATTTAGGTCATTGTGATTCATTTGATAGTTGTTGAGCATCACGGCCGAAATTGGCGCCTGTCCGGAACGGGAAGGTTGTCACTTGCATTTGGGCTGCCGATGAATTAGGTTAAACGCCTGTGTGGAAAGCCTTTTTGCAGCGAGTCGGCGCAGCCGTCGGCCCCTTGCCGGCGCTTGGCTGACCTGTTTTTGGTGAAGGATTTATGCAAGATGTGGAACGAGGACAGCCAACCCAAAAAAACCGACTATCCCTATTGTTTCTCGAAGCTGGACCAGGTGTTTCCCCTCGGGGCAGACGGCCTGCGGCACACGCCCGAGTCGTGCCGGCCCTGCCTTTTCAAGACCGAGTGCCTGAGGGCGGCGCTGCAAAAATCAGAGGGGTTGAGGGTCCACGAGGAAAAATTGGAGCGGGCGCAGGCGGCCGGCACGATCGGCTTCCTGGAACGCTGGTCAAGGAAAAAAGAGCTGCACCGGCGGATGCAGCAGCAGAAAAAAACGGCCAACCGCAAAGGAGGACGGCATGAAAACGATTAAGGACATCGATATCGGCGGTAAACGGGTCTTTATCCGGGTCGATTTCAACGTTCCCCTGGATAAGCAGCAGCAGATAACCGATGACGCGCGCATCCGGGCGGCGCTGCCCACCATCGCGTACGCACGCGAACAGGGCGCCCGGCTCATTCTGGCCAGTCACCTGGGACGCCCGAAGGGAAAACCGGCACCGGAATTCAGCCTGAAGCCGGTTGCCGGACGACTCGGCGAGCTGCTCGGAACGGGTGTCAAGATGGCCCAGGACTGCATCGGCGAGCCGGTCGCGGACCTGGTCTCCGGCATGGGCCGCGGGGATGTGGTGCTGCTGGAAAACCTGCGGTTCCACTCGCAGGAGCAGGAAAATGACGATGATTTTGCCAGGTCCCTGGCCGCGCTGTGCGATGTGTATATTAATGATGCCTTTGCGGTTTCCCACCGCGCCAATGCCTCGGTGGTGGCCATAACGAAATTCGCCCCGGTCTCGGCTGCCGGGCTGCTGCTGCAAAAGGAAATCGACTATATCGAGAAGGCGATGGCCGACCCGCGCCGCCCGCTGGCGGCCGTCGTCGGCGGGGCCAAGATCTCTTCCAAGCTCGCGGCCCTGCACAACATGCTGCAGCATGTCGACACGGTGATCGTGGGCGGGGCGATGGCCAACACGTTTTTAAAATACATGGGGTATGCGGTCGGCAAGTCGAAGATCGAAGAGGACCGCGTCGCCGCGGCCGGAGAGGTCATGAAAAAGGCGGCCGAAAAAGGCGCGCGCCTCTACCTGCCGGTCGACGTGGTGGTTGCGCCCGAACCGGATGCCGAGGCGCCCGTCAAGATCGTGCCGGCCCAGGCGATCCCGGCCGATTGGATGGCGCTCGATATCGGCCCGGCCACGGCGCTGCTGTTTCGCGAGGCGCTGCAGGATGCACGCACCGTGGTGTGGAACGGTCCGATGGGCATGTTCGAAATCGATGCCTTCAGCCGCGGAACCACAGCCATGGCCGCGAGCGTGGCCGCGGCGCATGCCTTGACGATCGTCGGCGGCGGCGACACCGATGCCGCCGTTCACATGGCCGGTGAGACGGACCGGATCTCTTTTATTTCGACCGGCGGCGGCGCTTTTCTCGAAATGCTGGAAGGAAAGACGCTGCCGGCCGTTGCCGCCCTGGAAACAGCCGGTGAAAAAACTCCTTAAAGAGGGTTTCCCACCGTTCCATGTTCGGTCCTGAGTCGGGTGGGGTATGGAAAAATCGGACGATAAACGGATCGACAGGGCCCGTTCACCCCACACAAATCCAACCCGGGACCTGGTTGGTCGGCGCTCCTGGTTCATTGCAGCGGTGGTACTGGCCCTCATTCTCGTTCTGGGGTTTGTTTACCGGGAAGCGCTCGTCGCTCTCTGGCGGGCGGCCTATCAGTTCCTGACGGACAAGCAGCGGGTGGCGGCCGCCATCCGGTCTTTCGGTGTCTTCGCGCCGCTGGTCTTTATCGCCTTCCAATTTTTACAGGTCATCTTTGCCCCGGTGCCCGGAGAAGCTACCGGCTTCATCGGCGGCTACATCTTCGGTGCCGGCCAAGGGTTCCTGTTTTCGACCATCGGGCTGACCCTCGGCTCTTTGGTCAATTTTCTGATCGGACGCTTCCTGGGCCGTCACGTCATCCGGCGTTTCATCCCCGAGAAAACCCTCTTGCGTTTCGATCGTTTTCTGCGGCACCAGGGCGTGATCATCGTTTTCTTTCTTTTCGTTCTTCCGGGCTTTCCTAAAGACTACCTGTGCCTGTTCCTCGGTATCGGCAACATGTCGACCGGGCTTTTTGCTCTCATTTCCACTTTCGGCCGCATGCCGGGCACCTTGATGCTCAGCCTGCAGGGAGCGCTTCTTTTCGAGGGGGATTACCTGTGGCTTTCGGTCCTGGTGGTTCTTTGCCTGGTTCTTCTTGTCCCGGCCTATGTGTATCGGGAAACCATCTACGGCTGGGCGGAAAAATTCAACCACGGGCCGAACAAAACGTCCGGGCGAGGTCCGGCGAGGGGATGACGTTGCGGAAAATCAGCACTATTTAACCTTTGAACCCCGAGTGGAAATTTGAAACTTGGAACTGGAAACTCGCAAAGAGGAATTCGAAACCCCGACATGGGCAATTGAATCTCTGAACCTCCAATCGCCCTCATCCTTCAACCTTGGGTAACCTGGCAATGGTTGCCTGTTGAGAGGGAAAGCGTGCCGATGCGCACCAGGCCCTCCCGAGTAAGGCTTAGTCAGCCGCTCGGTAGTGTAACTGTCCGGCCGTGAAAACGGCCATGGACAAATAAGCGAGAGCAGCGAGGTGAAGGGTGTAGCCCTGAATCTGACACATAGCCCCGAGAAAAGGTAATTTTGGGAACGTGCCGATCCCCTCAAGGTAGGCGCAGGCCATGCGGCGAGCGCGTTAAAGACGAGTGCAAAGCCGACACCCCGGGGTCTAAGACAGCATCGAGCTGCCCAACGACAGGCAAGTAACCAGGCGAGCGACGAACAAGGTGCTCTTGGGGAATCAGCCACACCGGCAAGTACCCGAGTACCGCGGCCAATGTAAAAAGAGGCCGCGGGATGGCCGCGTCGCAAGTGATGGGGACCGGAGAGCCGCAATGGCCTAGCGATGAAGCGCGTAATGACCGCTGAGCGAAGGTCCCCACGGTGCATCGACCGTGAAAGGAGCAACACTGACACTATGCAAGGAGTGGATTTGCAGTGGCAACGGATCTGACACGGATAGGTGAAAAGGCGCGCAAGGAGCCGGATCTGGTGTTTACCAGTCTGTATCACCACATCTGCGATGTGGACAACTTGCGGGCCTGCTACGACACACTGGACGCCGGCAAGGCGACCGGAGTGGATGGGGTAACCAAGCAGGAGTACGGGAAAAACCTCGAAGAGAACCTTGGGCAACTCTCGGAGAGCCTGAAGCGGATGGGATACAAGCCGGGGCCGAAACGGCGCAGCTATGTCCCGAAGCCGGGCAGTGACAAGGGCCGGCCGCTTGGCATCAGCGATTTTGAGGATAAGATTGTTGAGCTGGCGGTCAAACGCACCCTTGAGCCGATCTACGAGGCCGTATTTGAGGACAGCAGCTATGGATACCGTCCGGGCCGCAGCCAGCACGACTGCCTGGAGGCTCTCGGACGCACGATCCAGCAGAAGCGGATCAGCCACGTGGTGGAGGCCGATGTCAGGAGTTTTTTCGACCGGGTCAACCACGAGTGGATGATCAAGTTTCTGCGGCACCGCATCGCAGATGAGCGGGTCATCAGACTGATCATCCGGATGCTTAAAAGCGGTATCATGGAAGAGGGCCTGGTGCGGGCCACGGAAAAAGGCACGCCCCAGGGGGCCATTGTATCGCCGCTGCTCTCGAACATCTACCTTCATTACGTGCTGGACCTGTGGTTCGGCAAACGGGTGAGCAGGCAGTGTCGCGGTGAGGCGCATTATTTTCGGTTCGCCGATGACTTTCTGGCCTGCTTTGAGCACAAGAGCGAGGCAGAGGATTTTTACCGGCGCCTGAAGGACCGGCTGGAAGGCTTTGGTCTGGAGCTGGCGCAGGAGAAAACGCGCTGCATCGAGTTTGGCCGCTATGCACGAGAAAATGCATACAAGCGCGGCGAGAAGCCACAGGAGTTTACCTTTCTGGGTTTTACGCATTATTGCGGCAAGACCAAGCGGGGATACTTCAAGGTCAAGCGCCGCACCAGTCGCAAGAAGCTGGGCATAAGTCTGCGCAACTTCAGCGATTGGGCGAAAAAGGCCCGACGGGTGCTCAGAAAAGGGCAGATGCTCCGGCAGGCCAGAGCCCGGGTGATCGGGTATCTGAACTATTACGCCATAACGGATAACGCAGAAAGGTGCAGCTATTATGTCTATCGCGTCAAACATATCTTGTTTAAATGGCTCAACCGCAAGAGCCAGCGCAAGGCATACACCTGGGAGAGCTTCACCCGGGCATTGATCTGGGTGAAGTGGCCTCGCCTGCGAATCCGCAAAGACCTGAACCCGTGTCGTAGGGCGGAGGCGCACTGAATGATGGACCGAGGAGCCGGATGTATGGGAAAGCCGCTTGTCCGGTTCTGTGAGGGACAGGAGTTCAACTGTGATATGGACAAAATATTGTGGCACCGCCGCGAAAGCAGGCGGCAACAGAGAAAACAAATATTGCCCTGCAGTCACAGAAGTCTCCTGTCTACTCGAAAACCGTGGACCCTGAACCTTGAACCCATCTGAAGCCTATAGGTCTTTCATCATGGCGGTTTCGTCGCAATCGGGAAACTTTACGCAGATGATGCAGTCGGCCCAGATTTTCAAGGGCAGTTCGGCGCGATCGATCACCTTGAAACCGAATTTGCCGAAGAACCCGGGCTCGTAGGTCAGGGTGAAAATTTTGCGGGTCTTGAAGCTTTCGGCTTCGGAGATGATCGCCTGCGCCAGCGCGCTGCCGATTCCGCGGCCCGCATATTCGGGCTGCACCGCCAGAGACCGTATTTCGGCCAGATCCTCCCAGCAGAACTGCAGGGCGCAGCAGCCGACCACCCGGTTTTCACCCGGGTCGATATAAACGAAAAAATCCCGCACGTGATCGTACAGTTCACTCAGGGGCCGCGCCAGCAGCACGCCCTTCGAGCCGTAGAGCTGCAGCAGCTTGTGAATGGCCTTGACATCCTGAATCGTTGCCTTGCGAATCATCATCTATTCGTTCGATAATCGAACGCTCCTTCGAGCCGATCGGATGAGAGTTACCTTGGAGTCAAAACATTCCTGTTTACGCTTTATTTCAAATACTTTCAATACAATTTCCGCGCCCGCCGGCAGAATCAATTTTGTAATCCGGATTACTGAAGCGGAAGGTCCCCCGTAATCGTTTTATCGTCAATATGCTGACGCGCCGGGGTGGCCGCCCGCTTTTTTATCCCGGCCGCTGAAAATATCCCTGGTTTAGATTTTATATGATTTCAACGCTTTGGATGGCGCATGGCGCCTTCCCGAAATAGCAGGCCCCGAAGAACCGTCGTTAAAGCCGTCTGACGGCCTGCACTGGCACCCATATTGCTCTTATGCTCTTGGAACAAAACAAAGCAGAAGGAGTAATCGCGATGTCAGCCTTTCGATCCAAAGCATTTCAGACGGTAGCATTCAAGACCGTGACGTTTATTTTGCTGTCGCTGTCGGCCTTTATGTATGCCGGCATTTCACAGGCAGCCGAGGTGACGCTGGCCTGGGACGGGGTGTCGCAATCCGGTGTGACCGTTGAGGGATACCGTGTGTTTTACGGAACTCAAAGCGGCCAATATCCCACCCTGGGGTGTCGGGTCTCAGTTACGAGTTGCACGGTCCCCGGTCTCGTTGAGGGGCAGACATACCACTTTGCTGCCGTGGCCTATAACAGTGTCGGTCAGAGCGCGTTCTCCGACCCGGTTACCTACACCGTGCCGGGGGCATTGCAAACATTTACGATTACGGCTTCGGCCGGAAACGGTGGAAGCAAATCGCACTTCCGGCGACAAGCAGCGTGACCGAGGGGCAGAGCAAGACCTATAGGATCAGCCCAAATGCCGGCTTTCATATCGACACCGTGCTGGTGGACGGGGAGGAAGTCGGGACGCCTTCTTCAGTTAGTGTTTCAAGAACTCGCGGATGGTCACGCCATTCATGCCACTTTTGCATCCGAATCGTTCTGACCTTGTACATCGAATCGACTGCGGCGACCGACGGTAACGGCGCTATATCACCCGTGGCGGCCAAACTGACGTTGAAGAGGGACGGGATCAAAGCTTTCACGATGACCCGAAACGGGCTATCATATCGCCGATGTTCGGGTGGACGAAAGCTCCTTGGGGCCCCTGGCCGCATACGAATTTATAAAAATTACCGCGGACCGCACACGATTTCGGCGAGTTTCGCGGCTAAAACATGTTTACGATTACCGCCGCGGCCGGCAGCAACGGCAGCATCGCGCCCGGTAACGGTTCCGTCGCCATATGGCAGCGGCCAATACTTCACGATCACCGCCGCCGGCGGTTATGAAGTAGCCGATGTGGTCGTGGACGGTCAATCCCAGGGCGCCGTTGACCACTTATGGCTTCGACGGCATCACCGGCAATCACACCATAGCGGCGTCGTTCAAAGCCGTGTTGCGGTCGTCGCGCCGGAGCCTCGCTGAAGACGGTCTCCAGATGCAGACAGCCCCGGCGATGCGTCGGGTACGGGCTCGACAACAGATTCATCGGATTCAACCGCCGACACGAATCCTTCCGAATCTCAAACGAGTCGTCAACTGACGGGACTTCACCGATGGCAGCAGCGGGGTTTCGCCGGCCGTCACGCCGGTGCAGGAATTCATCAACCAGGCACCTGCCAAGCCGGGATTGTTTCTGCCGGGCGACGGTGCGCTGGATGTTTCCTTGACGCCGCTGCTCGAGATAGCGGAGTTTTCGGACCCGGATGCAGACGACGATCACGCCGCCACGCGCTGGCAGGTTGCCGTAGATGAAGGCTTCGATCAGCTCGTACTCGATGTCACCAGTCGTTCCAACACCTACCTGCTCAGCTTTCAGCTCCCGGATGGCGCGCTGTGCGCCGATCGGCAGTACTACTGGCGCGCCGCGGTCAAGGATGCGCACGATTGGTCCGACTGGTCGGAACCTTTTACCTTCGCGACCGCAATCGGCCGCGCGGATGTCAACGGCAACGGCGTGCCGGATGAGGATGAACCGGCATATTCCGATCTCGACAATGACGGCCGGAACGACAACGACCAGCCGCTGATGAGGGTTATCAAGAGCCGAAAAGGCCAGATTCACCTGGGCATCAACGCCGTCGAGGGCGTCAGCCGGATCAATTGTTTCACCGGTATCGAGTCGGCGAGCATTCCGGTCGAAAGCCGGTTCAAGCTCAAGTATGGTTTGATGGTGTTCAACGCGACGGTGGTGAGCCCCGGCGCGACGGCAAAATTCGAATTGTATTTGCCGGAAAAGCCGAATGTCCGCGCCAAGTGGTACAAGTACGACTCGATCAACGGCTGGTATGAATATCCGGTGGCCATCGTCGGCGACACGTACGTTGTCGAGATCACCGACGGTCAAAAAGGCGACGCCGACGGGTTGGCAAACGGCATCATCGTCGATCCCATCGGCCTGGCGGAAATATCAAACGCGCTGGAAACCGGCGACTCCCTGGATGCGGTCGGGCCCGGCGATACGGAATCGACGATCGACAATGCCAAAAGCGCCTGCTTCATCCAGGCCGCCCTGGACCGGTCCGCGTCGGATACCTGCGCTGCAGCCGGCATCCGGCAGCTGCCGTCTCCCCGTTGGATTTTAAGTGCCCTATTACTTCTGGGGGCTGCGATCACCCGGTTCCAGGCGGGGGCCGGCCGGTCGCGAAACCGGCGTCAGTGATTTTACGGCGCCATTGCCGGTGCGCGCCTGAGGACATAAACTGCCAACGGAAAAAAAGATCGGGCCCCCATACCAGGGGGCCCGATTCTTTTTTGGCAAAGGATCACGGGTTATCTGATCAACCTGGGTCCTGAGCCGCCGGCTATTTCCACCATCGTTTCCAGGCGTACGACACGCCGATCCAGTTCGGTCAAGGCAGCCTGAAGGCGGTCCTGAATTGTGTTGATTCTTTTTACCTCATCGGTGAGCTTTATCAAATCGATCAAAAGTTTTTTCAAACCAGACAATTAGGTCTCCCTTTTTCAAGCTTGTCCAAGGCCGCCGCCACTTTTTTCCGCGTTTCAATGGTGTCGGTTATGGCTTCTTTAACCTTGGCCGAAGCCAACTCGAGAAGGTCGGTCTCAGCTATGTCGATTATGGCATCGGGATCGAACGCATCGATGGCTTGCCGCATCATTTCTGCGGCTGAAGTATTTTTCCTCCTGGCGAGCGATTTGATCTTCCGGGCTTGCTTGGGGTAGATGAGAATTTGTCTTCTGACCAATTTTTGGGCAGCCTCCATCAGATCCTCCCGTGTTGTCAATCCGTGGGAATTGATACACAACAAGATACACATCAAAATCATAGGGGTTCTGTAATAATAAATCAAGAGGCTGTTTGCAGCTGTTCTCCGCGTGCTGCAGAGGCCGCTCGCCGCTGGTCAGGGGACGGCACGGGGCTGGGGCTCGGTTCCTTTTTTAAACAGGGCTTCGACGGCACCCGCGGTATCATCCGCCGCTGGTTTTCCGCTGATCGGATCGATACGGACCCGCACGATATCGTCGGGGATGTCGAAGTAGTCTACCGGCTGGGATGCGAGCGCCGCCCGCATGTAGGTCATCCAGATGGGCAGGGCGGCGCGGACACCGGTTTCGCGATCCCCAAGCGGTTCATTATGGTCGTTTCCGACCCACACCCCGCAGGCGATCGACGGCGAGAACCCGACGAAAAGTGCGTCGCGACAGTCGTTGGTCGTGCCGGTTTTACCGCCCACGGGTCGCTTCAGCACCGCCGCCCCGCGTCCGGTGCCTTCCAGAACGACTCCCACCAGCATATCGGTCACAATGGCCGCGCCGGCGCGGGACATGGCGACTCTTCTTTGCGGTCGGGCGTGCCAGATCATTCGGCCGGCCGGGTCCCGGATTTCGCTGATGCCCTGCGGCTCGATCCACTGCCCGCGGTTCGCGAAAACGGCGTAGGCGGCCGTCAAATCGATCAGGCTCACGCCGGAGGCGCCGAGGGACAGCGTCAGATCGGCGGTCAGCGGCGTTGAAATTCCGCACTCCCGGCTGAACTTCGCCACCGAGGCGGGACCGAGAGTTTCGATCAGCCGCACGGCCGGAATATTTTTCGAGCGCACCAGGGCATTTCGCAGGGTGATCTCACCGTCATAGGTTTGGGAGTAGTTTTCGGGCAGCCAGTCGAGATCGGCGCCGGCGCCGGTAAAGGCCACCGGCGCATCCAATATCAACCGGTCCTGTGAAAACCCGCGTTCCACGGCACAGGCATAGACCAGCGGCTTGAAGGCCGAACCGGGCTGGCGCACGGCATCGACGGCGCGATTGAAGGGGCTTTCATAAAAATCGCGGCCGCCCACCATGGCGCGAATGCCGCCCGCGGCCACGTCGAGCGACAAGAGCGCCGCCTGCGGGTTGCCGGGGCCCGGTGCGTCGGTGCCCATGCGTTTTGCCACCGCCGCCACTCCCTCGGCGATCGCCGCCTCCGCCGCCGCCTGTTCGGTGTGGACCAGGGTGGTTAACACCGTCAGCCCTTCCCTGTAGAGCCTTGCCGGGCCGACGATGTCTTCCAGCTGTTTGCGGATGTATTCGACGAAGAAGGGCGCCTTGGTCGCCTGAGACGGCCGGTCGATCGTGCGCAGCGGTTCGGCGGCGGCTGCCCGGAAGGCCGCGGGGGTGATGATTCCGGTTGCGACCATTTGCTTGAGAACGGTGTCGCGACGCTTGAGGGCCAGATCGGAATTGACGAGCGGCGAATAGCGCGAGGGCGATTTGGGCATGCCGGCGATCAATGCGCATTCGGCCAGGCTCAGGTCCCTGGCGGATTTTCCAAAAAAAATCCGGGCGGCCGACTCGACCCCGTATGCCCCGCTGCCGAAGTAGACCTGGTTCAAATAGAAGGTCAGGATCTCGTCCTTGGTGTAGCGGCGCTCCAGCTGAAAGGCGAGCAGGACCTCCTTGAGCTTGCGGGTCAGGGATTTTTCCGGGGTCAGGAACAGGGTCTTGGCCAGCTGCTGGGTAATGGTGCTGGCCCCTTCGACGAACTCTCCGGCCCAGATGTCCTTGACGATGGCCCGCAGGATCGCTTTCGGGTTGACGCCGACATGCCGGTAAAACTGGCGGTCTTCGGTGGCCAACAGGGCTTTTTTCAGGTAAGCCGGGATGGTGTCGAGCGGGACCGGGTCTCTCTTTTCCTGAAAAAATTCGGCCAAAAGTTCGTGGTCGACCGAATAGAGGCGCGTGACGGCCGCTGGTTTGAACGATTCGAGGGATCGAATCTGGGGCAGGTCACGGGCCAGGCCGAAAACGGCCCCGATGAGCAGGCCGCCCAACAGGCCGCACGAAATGGCAATGAGGCGCCATTTTTTCAAAGGCGGGAGCGGGAAAAATGACATCGACTGGAGATGAATTCCTTATTTTATAACCTTGGACCCTAAACCCTGGACCTTGAACCCACCTGTTATCATACGCCGACGACCGATACCAGCAGTCAAAATATTTATCTTGAGGTCTATGGTACGGGATCTTTGAGCACGCGGTCGAGCACCCGGCTCAACTCGGAAAGGCTGTAAGGTTTTGCGGCTGTTGCGACGAAACCGTACGGCCCGTAATTTTGCATCACCGGGCTGTCCGAGTAGCCGCTCGAAACGATGGCCTTGACCCGCGGGTCGATGTCGATCAGGTGCCGGATGGCCTCCTCGCCCCCCATTCCGCCACGCACCGTCAGGTCCAGGATGACCGCATCGAAGGGTTGGCCGGTCGACAGCGCCTGCCGGTAGAGGTCCACGGCATCGCCGCCACTGCGGGCATGCGCGGTTTCATACCCCAACCGGGCCAGAATCCGCGTGGCCATGTTGATGATCATGTCCTCGTCGTCCATGACGAGGATCCGGCCGCTGCCGCATACCGGCGCCGTACTTTTGCGGGGCGCGGGCGCCGGATCCTCCACCACGGCTTTGGTTGAGGCCGGCAGGTGGATCTTCACCGTCGTTCCGGCCCCGGGTGCGGAGGCTAGCGTCATGTTGACCGTCGTGCTTGCGGATGATGGAGTGGCTGATCGACAGGCCCAGGCCGGTTCCTTTCTGATTGCCGCGTTCCTTGGTGGAAAAATAGGGATCGAAAATCCTGTCCAGGTTCTCGGGCGCAATGCCGGTGCCCTGATCCGTGATGGCGAGTTGCACCCACCGGCCGGCCCCGGGCCCGCGTTCGCCGTCGAATTTCATGGACGTTTGCGGCCGATACCGTAATGGTGCCCCCGGCGATCATGGCCTCGCGGGCATTGATCACCAGGTTGTGAATGGCCTGGCCGACCTGGCTCTTATCCACCTCCACCAGCCACAGGCCATCCGGAATCTCGAAGCGGCAGCCGATGTTGGCGCCGCTCAACGAAAACACCGTGACGCTGCGCGCCAGGGCGGCGAGATCGGCCGTCGTTTTCGATGGGGCACCGCCCCTTGAAAACGTGATCAGTTTCTGGGTCAGCGATTGGGCCACGCCCGCGGCCTCGTGGACTTCGTCGAGCAGGCGAAAGACCATGTCCTGCGGGTCGACGTAGGATTGAATCAGAGAAATGTTGCCGATGATCACGGCCAAAAGGTTGTTGTAATCATGTGCAATCCCGCCGGAGAGCGCGGCAATGGAATCGAGCTGACGGGCTTTGTGCAGCTCGTTTTCCATCTCGACGGCCGCAGTCATATCCGTCATCACAAATAAAACGGCCGGGGCCATCTGGTAACGGATCCGCCCGGCATTGATCTTAACCGGCAGCGGGCGGCCGTCATGGCGGCGCAGCTGCGCCGGGTGGTTTTTAAGCCGCGCGGCGTCACCAGCATGGAGGCCGGCCGCACTGACACCAAGGTCGGCCGTGTTGTCACCGGCCAGCAATGACAACGGCCGGCCGACAAGGGCCTCGCGATCATAGCCGCACATGACGGCCATCCGGCGGTTCAATTCCACCATCGTTTGGTTTTGCACGATCAGGACCCCGTCCGCGCTCAGATCGAGCAAATATTCACACAGGCCGTCACACGCCAGGGGGGGCTGGATGGGCCTTTTTTCGGAACGGGTTCCGGTCCGGCTGTGGTCATCGTGCCCGTTTATGTCACCGGTGACGCGGCGTGGCATTCAAAAGACCTTTCGGTGTCGGGTTTCTCTCCTGGTGGAAAAGGAGAAAGGTGGTGCCGTATCCCTGCAGAAATTGTTCCAATTGAGCCTTTTTCGAGGGTAGAGATACCGATAACGAGGCGGCCGAGAGTGACAAGGCGGCCGAGGCGACCGACTGCAACCACCAGCACCGCGTTCTTTACACCGTGACGCCGTTCTTTCCGGCGACAATATCTTCCGTGCTTCAAGCCTCTGTGCGCCATGCGTCAAGACCTCCCGCAATTCTTACCTGAGCCGGCGCTGTTTTTTGTCAAAATGTTGACGCCTTAAAAATACGCACAGCGGTAAGGCCTGGCTGTAAAGCCTTACTGGCGCGTCATGACTGCCGGAAATTTGAGGGCACACCGGATGGGGCGGACGGTGAACCGGAGAGTGGCATGTTTGGTGCATTCGATGGGAGGTCCTATGAAAAAAACACTGTCAGTTCGGATCGTTGCATAGCAAGAGCACCAGGATAGGGCCCGTCTGCGATCATTTAGAGGCATTTCTTGAGTGACCAATTCATTCGAAAACGAGGGACTTGAAATGATGACGGATCCGAAAACAGGCGATGACCTGAACCGATTTTTTGATGCCAGCGAGCAGACATGGGAACTATGGGCTGATTTCCTGGAAAAACAATGCCCGGTCGTCTTCCGGCGTTTGTCGGACGACCATAACACGCCAAGTTCCCGTGTTGACTATGAACCGCCTATCGATTTTTCTATGGCGGGAGGTTTTGCAGCCGTGGGCGGGGGCAATGACATCGTCGAGCAGATCAAGCGGGCCCGTACCCGGACCGATCGCATCCATGCGGTGCTCCACCGGAAGAGCGTTAGCGCAAGCCACCTGGTATCGGAAGCCCACAACTCGCTGAAGAACTTCGTCGTCGGCATCGCGCACCATTTCAACAATCTCTTCATGACCATCCAGGGCAATGTTTCCTTGATATTGGGAGCCACGGTCGGCGATCACCGGCACGACCGGCGCTTCAGGCGAATAGAAAGACTCGTGACGAGTGAGTCGATACTGACGAACGATCTGCTCGGCATTGCGATCGAGAAGGGCTGTCAGATCGAAGGCCAATTGCAGGCCCGGCTTCTGGACGAGATCATTGCCATTTCGGACACGATCGCTATGCGCCGGGCATTTTGCGGAATCGAGGGGTCCCCTCGATTGACGCCGGAACAGTACCGGCAAGCGCTGCGTCGTTTCGGCGACAGCCTGGTCCGGATCCTGCAGCGGCTGCTGACTGAAATAGAAGAGCACACGGCGTTGATCATTGCCGATGACAGCGCCAATGCGGCCGAATGCGCGCGGCTTCGCAAAATCATGACCACCGTCGGACGCGGGCAGAAACTTTTAAATGACCTCAAACATTATTGCGGCAGCACCGCACCGGTGGTGAAACGAATCGGGGCCGCGAGCCTGGCCGAAATCGTCCGGCTCACTTGCTGCGGTAAACGGGAAGGTATCGACTGCCACCTGACCGTCGCGCCAAATTCAAGCGCAATCCAAATAGATAACGCCTGGTTGGTTATCATCCTGAACAAGCTCTACGACAATGCCGCCGAGGCCATGCCGCATGGTGGAGTCATATGGGTAGAAATCGGGATCCAGCCGCCGGGTCGTGGGCGGCGGCAACAGGAAAAAGAGCCTGGTGGGGTTTCGTATGTCCGAATGACATTCAAAGACGCGGGGCAGGGAATGACGGCGGAAGTGGCCGCGCGCGTTTTCGATCCGTTTTATAAGACCAAACCCGAAAAAATCCACACCGGACTCGGCCTGGCGGTGGTCGAGGGCCTGGTGCAGGCGACCGGCGGCCAAATCGGCGTTGCGTCGACGCCCGGTGAGGGCACAACCTTCACCCTCGATTTGCCGGTCGCTGCCGATCAGGGGATTTGAGGCGCATCGAAATGAGCAACCCCTGACTGGCCCAATAGGTTTACGGTTCAAGGTACACGGTTCAGCCCGCTGCTGGCCGCAAGCGCCCAATATGATCGAGAAAGAAACTGGGCCAATTTAGCGTAATTTCAAACGAGGGTTCTGGTTCAAAGGTTTAGGGATTCAAGCGGGTAGGTTGGGGTGAGTGTAACGAACCCCAACAAGCATGGACTTCTCCTGATTCTGTTTTTTGAGCGGCAAAGCCGCGTTTCATGAAATCGTTTACGATTTCGTTATTAGTACACCTTGGAAAATCCGGTGAACTGGTCGAAATCCGGGTTCATCTTCAGGCCGAACGCATCTTTGCCGGCAAAACGGAATTCGATGTGGGACGGGTCAATCGTGCCGTCGGCGGTGGCGTTCTGCTGGATTTTGAAGTAAACCGTGGCGGTCATTTCTTTGGCATCGTAGTAAACGTTGACCGGAATCGGCGGTGGCTGAATTTCGGTTTGCGGCACGGGCAGACCGAAATTATAGGCTGTTCCCGGACCAATGCCGGAAGACCGGCCAATTTGCCAGTTCATGACGTTTTCCACCTCAGACCGCTCCATTTCCTTGTCGAACTGAAATTTCATCGTGAAGGTTTTCGAAGCATTGGCCGTTTGAAGATAGGCGTCCAGGGATGAGACCGGCGTTTTGGACGGCATGTAGTATTGAAATGAACTTGAGGTCGTATAAGAAAAAAGTATTTTTGGCGGATCGACCTCATACAGGTAATTGCTGAGCGTCCCGGCCAGGTCCGGCGCCCGGTCTTTCAAATCGGCGACGATCTCCATGGCCTCATCGATCTGCCCCAGGCCCGCATAGGCATACCCCATTTCGGCATAAGCGGCGTCGAAACCCTTGTCCAGGCGGATGGCGGATTCAAAGAGCCCGATGGCCTCCCGGTAGCGACCCTGCCTGGCGGCATTCAATCCAAGGCCGTAATGCCCGTCCGGTTTTTGCGGTGCCATGCGGAGCACCTTGTTAAACTGGCTGTCGGCATCCGAATGCCGTCCGATGTTCATGTAGGCCTGGCCGAGGGCGAAGGTGTTTTCGGCGCTTGGCCACAGGGTGACGGCTTTTTCGTATTCGGCGGTCGCTTCCGAAAACCGCTCTTCGGAAAAAAAGAGATTGCCCAGCTTCAGATGACTGTCGTCCCGGCTGGGGTTGAGCCGCAGTGCGGTTTGATAGGCTTTGATGGCATTTTTGGGGTCGCCCAGCGCCTGGTAGGCATCGGCCATGTAATGAGCGGCATCGATCGAATAGGCGGACAGAGGGGAGAGTCCGATAGCCCGCTGGAAATCCTTTATTGCGCCCTTGTAGTCCTTGCGCATGAAAAGGTCGATGCCGCGGGTAAGGGCCGTGTTGCTCAAGCTTTCCAGTTGCGCCGGCTGCTGCTGAGCGGCGGAAAAAATGTCCGTATTTATCGTGCTGTCGTCGAGGATCATTTCTCAGTCCGGCTATTCACCATCGGACGGCGAGCCTCTGAGTCCGGCGGCGAGGTTCTCGTTGATTCGGATGACGATGTCGAGCTTGTCCGGCGAAGGCGACGCCAAGGTTTCGAAAATACGGCGGTCGACAAATCCGCTTAATTTCAGGATGTCGCTGCGCAATTGCTTTGGCAGCGGGTGATCATCCCTGGCCAATTCCGTCTGAAAGAGACTCCAGAGGCGCTGATTGTACTTCAGGGCTTCTTCCAACTTCCGGCCGTGGTCATCGATTTCCCAATGGTCCTGGCAGTCCCTTAGCTTGCGGGCCGCCTTGGTGAGAACCGCGGCTTCGATTCCCCGTCCCGACATGGTCATGTTGTCGACCGATTCATAGCTGCTCAGGGCGCTGCTATACATTAACGATGATCTCCTTTTCGTATGCGATGAGTTCTACGGCCGTTTTGAGCGCCTGGTAATATTTGCCGTTTAAAATGTTTTCGTTGATCCGGTCGATCAACCCCGTGAGTCGGGGCGCCGCCTCAAGGAGCGGCCGGACCAGCTTCCAGTAGCTCTCGTGATGGGTGGCCAGATTGTCCCTGTCGATGAACATGAGCTGGATGACGAAGTAGATCCGGGAGCAGGGCGTGTCGGCCTCTTTTTCACCGAGGATGTCTTTTTCCCGCAGCACCGGCGCGTTGTTTTCGACGAGCAGCTCCGATGTCTGGCGGCCGGTGTTTTTGACGACTGCGCCGCCGATCATCATTCTTTCGCCGGGTTTGAAGGCTATTTTTAAGGCCATTGTTTTTATACCAGGAGTCGATTCAGATCTGTGGTTTTGTCTGAGGGCTATCTATTCTGGTGTTGATATATCTACACATCTTTGGGTATTGCTTTTAAGATTTAATTGGGTTGGTTTATAGGAGGGGGACCCGGTCCCCCTCCTGATTTGGTAACGGGTAATATAATGGTATTACTTAGGGTTAGAACAGCCTCAGGACCGACTGCGCCGCCTGGGAAGCCAGGCTCAGGGAGGTCGTGCCCAAGGCCTGCCGCGTCTGCAGCATCAGCATGTTGGCGCCTTCCTCGTTCATGTCGGCGATGGTGAGATTGACCGCGCCGTCTTCGAGGGTGTTGATCATTTTTTCGGTGAAGTCCTGTCGAGTTGTGATGACACTCATGTTGTTTGACAGCGACTTGGCAGCTGTGCGCAGAGTAGTTGTCGCAGCATCCAGAAGTCCGATGTCAGTGGTGATATTAGCTTCGCTTAGAGGTGCCCAATCGGTTGCGTCGGTAATAAGAAGACCGGCAGTCGCAGTAGCGTCGATACCGGTAATAGTTACTTTGCTGGTTCCCTCTTCGTCGAATTTAACATCAAGAGTCCCTGAACTTAAAAAATTCACTCCCTTGTAACCGGAATCAGCTGCAAGAAAATCAATCTGATCCAACAGGCCATTGTACTGCCCTAACAAAGCCGTCCGTTCGTTTGCATCTGATGTAGAAAGTGCCGATTGGGCAGTCGCCTTGGCCGCGGCGATGACATCGAGAATTGCCTCGATGCCGTTGTTGGCGGCCTTGATGGTCTGGATGGCTTCGCCCATGTCGTCCTTGCGGAAGGCCAGGTCGCTGGCGCGCTGCTGGTGATTCTGGGCTGCAAAGAAATTGATGGGGTCATCCAGGGCGGTCTGAACCCGCTTGCCGGTGGACAGACGGCTCTGGGTCAGTTCCGTGGCTTTGCTGGTCTGCTGCAGTGAGAAAAGGTTCGAACGCATCGCCGATGTTAACATAATGTCCATGCTATTTTTCCTTTCCTAGGTGTTGATTGAGCCGGCTTCCTGCCGGCGTTTGGTTTTGCCGCTGTTGGCGGCGGTGATTTCAAGGGCATTCAATGGTCAGGTTCGGTTGAGGCCTCCGTTCGGACCGTTGTCCTGCCTTCACTGTCCATTATCGGATTCGGATTGTAGAACTTGAGTAAATTTTACACGCGGGGCTATCGCATAAGGTGATGTGGGGCTTTGCGGGAAGGCGGCGTATTACTTGTTGGGCTTCTTCTACATGACGGCCGGCTTTTTGCTAAGCTGATGGATTCGCAATTTGCGAGGCTTACAATTCAATGTAAATTAAATGCAATACTTTAAATTACAATGATTTACGGGTGTGCCATCCCGTTTTTCACTGCATTTACGCGGCGGCAGCTTTATTTATTCTTCCAAATGGCGACGGAATCGGCAACATGGGTGTAATGTAAATATATATAGTTATTTAAAGTGTTTACAAAGAGATTGACTGCTTTGGCCTTGCTGAAGGCACTTTTGGCAAACCGCAATTATCGCATTTTGCAAACATTTTGACTGTGACAGGGTCTCTATAAAAGACATGTTATTCCGGACGGATATGGTTGTGAGGGGATTTGGTCTTAACTACCATTTTTGCTAATAATTGATTTTTGAGTGTCAATACCAAAATGTGGTGTCGCCAAATTCATTATCGGATCACATATAGTCTTTTCCTTCCGCACAGGCGCGTGATCTCAAAAATGAGTAATTCCTCAGGATGTTAAAACACCGGTTGGTGGCATGCTCCTTGCTCTGGTCCCATCACTTGATGAGCGCACCGTCGACGAGCGCACCGGCTCAGGTTGATTCATAAACTGGAGATGTGAAGGAGGATGACTTGCTGAACACAGCTGCTGATGACGCCATTGCCGTTGAAGACGAAATCCGACCGCGTGAGGCCCGCCTGGCCGCAGATGCACTCAAGCCGGCGGGGTTTCTGGGTCTGATCGGTGCCAGTGAGGCCATGCGCACAGGTCTTCGAACTGATTCAGAAGGTGGCCGACTCGGACAGCACCGTTTTGATCAGCGGCGAAACCGGCACCGGCAAGGGACTGGCGGCCAAGGCCATTCACTGCTGTTCCCCCCGCAAGGACAAGCCATTTATCGCCATCAACTGCGGGGCCATCCCCGAGAACCTGCTCGAAAGCGAGCTGTTCGGTCACGTCAAGGGCTCTTTCACGGGCGCAACGGCCAACAAGGTCGGAAAATTCGAGCGGGCGCACGGCGGCACGCTTTTCCTGGATGAAATCGGCGACATGAGCCCGGACCTCCAGGTAAAACTCCTGAAGGTCCTGGAAGAGGGTGAGTTCGAGCCGGTCGGCGGCGCGCGGACCATCAAGGTCGACGTGCGCATCGTGGCGGCCACCCACCGGGACCTCGACGAGGAGGTTCAAAAAGGGACCTTTCGCGAAGATCTGTTCTATCGGCTGTTCGTGATCCCGATTCAGCTGCCGGCATTGCGTCAGCGGTGCGCGGACATTCCCCTGCTGGTGGCCGAATTCCTGGAGGGCTTCAACGGCCGGAACAACCGGTCGATCGACGGGATGACGGAAGAGGCGCTCCAGGTGCTGATGACTCACCCCTGGCCCGGAAATGTCCGTGAACTGAAAAACATGATCGAAAGAATCGTCGTTTTGAAGGGCGAAGGGTGCATTACCACCCGGGATTTACCCGGCAAGATGAAAGGCGCGACGGCGGCCGGCCTGCCGGTGCCGCCGGTCGATATCACCGACGAGGGCTTGTCCTTGAACACCGCCGTTACCGAGTTCGAAAAGGCGCTGATCGTTAAAACCCTGGAAAAGACCAAGTGGGTCAAAAACCAGGCGGCCAAACTCCTGCAGCTCAACCGCACGACGCTCGTCGAAAAGATCAAGCGTCACCGCCTCGAACCGGAACCGGTGTAACGGTTAAAAAAGGGTGGCATCACAGGCGACAGGGATCTACTGTAGTCGAAATTTTGAAACTCAGAAATTGTGACTCGCTGCTCGCAAGCCGATACTCAAAATCCGCAATCCCCGCAGCCCCACGTCATTAAATTAAAGCCCGATCTTCCCCCTTTGAAAAAGGGGGCATAGTAAAGGCATCGCTTAAAGTGATGCCATGGGGTTTCCGCGACGTCATCCACCATTACTTTGACCGCTTTGAACCATTGTCGCACTTTTTCGACTCTTCGATGACCGGCTTTCCGGATGACGTGCTCCGGCTGTTGCTGCACGACCCGCCGGCCATCATTCGCCCCCTTGTCAGGATAGATGTCGCCTGCCAGACATGCGGCGCGGCCCTGCCGCGGGCGTCAAGTACCTGACGTAATTAGCGGCGATATTTGACGACCGATCCGCCTTTTAACTGCCATGGGCGATGCCTGCCGGCCACAAAGGATGCCGAATCCGGCGCCGCGCCCAGGTCACGGTTGCCTTGGGGGGTGAGATCGGCAGGCATCAGGGTAGAAGTGCCCCTGGCTGCAGGGTGCCCCGCAGCCGAGGGGTGCTGCGGGACGAATGGCACGAAACTTGAAACATAGAGCTTTAGGATTTTAAAATATTTTGCTTTTCCTTGTGCCTTCGTGTCTTGGTGGCAGAAGAAACCGGCCTTAAATGATTACGGTGTGCTGTCGAACAGGCAGTACTACCTTAATGGGCCGAACCTTGAACCGTGAGCCGTGAACCTTGAACCCATCAGTTATCATACGCCGACGACCGATACCGGCAGCCAAAAATTTTATCTGCGGCTATCGCGTTTGTTATCTCCTGCGGCGTTTACTTTGTCGCCTGCGCGGTGAAGAAAACGTCCGGCCCATGCCGAATCCAACGGTTCACCCCCATGCAAAAGCCATCGATTCTGATCGTCGAGGATGACCCCGCCGTCCGCGACATGCTGCTGCGGACGATAGAGAACAGCGGTTATGCGGTCGATAGCGCCGCCGATGGGCCCGAGGCGTTGGACAAGTTCGGACGCGACCGCTTCAGCCTGGTCATCACGGATATGCGGCTGCCGCGGATGAGCGGTCTGCAGCTGCTTAGTGAAATCAGGCAGGCCGCGCCGCAGGTACCGGTTATCGTCATCACCGGTTACGGGTCGGTGCAAAATGCGGTGGAAGCCATGCAGGGCGGAGCCAGCGACTACCTGCTCAAACCGTTTTCGAACGACGCCCTGCGACTGGCCATCGGCCGGGCCGGTATCGGGTCGACGGCCGGGACGACATACCGGCCGGACCGTGGTTCGCCGGCGGCCGAACGGCGTATCGTCACCCAGGATCCCGGGTTTCTCAACCTGTTGGAAGTGGCCGCCAACATCGCCGCCGCCTCGGCCACCGTGCTGATTCAGGGTGAGAGCGGGACCGGCAAGGAGCTTCTGGCGCGCTTCATCCATGAACGGGGCGGCCGGGCTGACGAACCGTATGTGGCGGTCAACTGCGCGGCGCTGCCGGACACGCTGGCCGAGAGTGAACTCTTCGGGCACGAAAAAGGGGCCTTCACCGGCGCCGTCGTCCGCAAGATCGGCAAGTTCGAAGCCGCCGGGCGCGGGACCATCGTCCTGGATGAAATCAGCGAAATGTCGCCGGCCCTGCAGGCCAAACTGCTGCGGGTGCTGCAGGAACGCCAGGTCGAGCGCATCGGCGGCAACGGTCCGGTGGCGATGCAGGCGCGTGTGATCGCCGTGTGCAACACCGATCTCCAAACGGCCGTCGAGGCCGGCAAGTTCCGCGCGGACCTCTTCTACCGGATCAATGTCGTGCCGCTCAGGATACCGCCCCTCAGGGAGCGAAGAGAAGATATCCAACTGCTGGTGCGCCATTTCTGCGAAATATACGGGCGGATGAACGACAGGGCGGCGGCGGTGTCCGCGGCGGCCCTGGAGCGGTTGCAGAGCCACAGCTGGCCGGGGAACATCCGCGAGCTGGAAAACACGGTCGAGCGCGCGGTCCTGATGGGCACCGGTCCCGAAATCCAACCGCGGGACCTGATTCTCGACGGCGGCGGCCTCGCGCCCGATCCCGCCGGGGGCGCCGGCCTGCGGGCGGGAGTGACGGTCAGGGACATGGAGCGCAAGCTAATTCTGACCACCCTGCAGGCGGTCGATGCGAGCCGCTCCCAGGCGGCCGAAATGCTGGGCATCAGCATCCGCACCCTGCGCAACAAGCTCAAGGAATACCGCGTGGCAAACGCCGGGGAGTGTCGCCGCGCCGGCTGATGGCGCGACGGCTAACGGCAGTGCTCTGCTGGTATGGATTTTGCTACACTGCTGACAGCCTGGAGCAAGGAGATTCACTATGGAAGCATTCAAGCTGGGGGGTAAGTCGATCGATCTGTTGAGCCGCGCGCTCGATGTGCGCTCGTCGAACCACAACGTCATCGTGTCGAACATTGCCAATGCCGATACGCCGAACTTCAAGGCGTTTCACGTCGAGGTCGAGCGGGAAATGGAAAAATTTGCCGCGGAACCCGGGCGCCTGCAGATACGGCGCACCCGGTCGGCGCACCTGCCGGCCGCGACGGCGACCGAAGTCCGCGGCACCGTGCGCCGGGAAGATGCCGCCCAGTTCACCCTGCGCGGCGACGGCAACACGGTGGACATCGATCGCGCGATGGCCGACCTGGCGGAAAACAATCTTTTGTACAACGCCGCCGCCCAGATCCTTCAGCAGAAGTTTCAAGCACTCAAGTCCGCCATCCTCGGCGGCAATGGAGGCAAGTAACCATGGATTTTTTCGGATCGCTTCACACCAGTTCGACGGGGCTCGCCGCGCAGCGGCTGCGGATGAGCCTGATTTCCAGCAACCTGGCCAACATCGATACCACGCGCACGGCCGAAGGCGGTCCCTACCGGCGCAAGGATGCCGTATTTGCGGCGGTCCAGTCCCGGGGAAGGGCGTTTAAAAGGGCATTGGATGAGGCCCGCGGCGGCGAGCGGGCCGAGGTCCGGATCGCCGGTGTCGTCGAGGACCCGGACCCTTTCCAGAAGAAATACGACCCGCGCCACCCGGATGCCGACGAGTCCGGCTACGTGCTGGTCCCTAAAATCAATCTGATGGAGGAAATGGTCAACATGATTACGGCCACCCGCAGCTACGAGGCCAATGTGACCGCCATCAAGGCCACCAAGAGCATGGCGCTCAAAGCGCTGGAGATAGGCAGGTAAAAATGAAAATCGACGCCATAGGATCGATGCCGTCGGTGCGGGCAATGGGCGCCGCGGTTCAACCGCCGGCTGCCGGGTCGTCCGCATCTTCGTTCGGAGAGGCCCTGCGGGAGATGTTCGAGTCCACCAACCGTCTCCAGGAGAGGGCCGACAGCGAGGTGCAGGCCGTGGCCGCCGGTAAAAACGGCGATCTTCACCAAACCATGATCGCCATGGAAGAGGCCGACGTGTCGTTCCAGATGCTGATGCAGGTCCGCAACAAGATCGTTGCCGCCTATCAGGAAATCATGCGGATGCAGGTCTAACCGGTCGTGGTGAAGGAGAGCAGTAGATGGCATTGAACAGCGTGGGTCCTCAAATCAGGGACCTGCTGGCGAGTCTCAGCCCGGCCAGGAAAATCTCCCTGGTGATCATGGTCGTCGGCACGATTGCCGGCTTTGTCCTGTTGATGGCCTGGACGGGAAAACCGGATTTCCGCAACCTCTATGCCAACCTCGCGGCGGAAGATGCCGGTGAGATCCTGAATTACCTCAAGGAGCAGCGGATCGCCTACCGGGTCACGGAGAACGGTGCCGGCATCGAGGTCCCGGCCGAGCGCGTCCACGAATGCCGCCTGGCGCTGGCCGCGAAAGGGCTGCCCCAGGGCGGCGGCATCGGGTTCGAGGTGTTCGACAACACCAAGCTCGGCATGACCGAGTTCGTCCAGAACGTCAATTACCAGCGCGCGCTGCAGGGTGAATTGTCGCGCACCATCAACCGCATAGCGGAAGTCGAGAATTGCCGGGTCCACATCGTCATGTCGGCCAAATCGCTGTTTATCGACCAGGAAGAGCCGGCGACCGCTTCGGTGGTGTTGAAGCTGCGGCGGGGCAAGTGGCTGACGGCCGACCAGATCCAGGCCGTCGTGCACCTGGTGTCCTCGAGCGTCTCGCGCCTCAAGCCCGAAAACGTCACCGTGGTGGACACATCCGGCAAGTTGCTGGCCGGTTTTTCGGACCGCTCTGAGGTCACGCGGCTCAGCTCCGACCAGCTCGATTACCAGGAAAGCCTGGAGCGCAACCTGGAGAGCCGGATCAAATCGATGCTCGAAAAAGCCCTCGGCCGGGACAAGGCCATCGTGCGGCTTTCCTGCGCGCTTGATTACAAACGCCAGGAAATGACCGAGGAGCGGTTTTATCCCGACAACCGGGTGATCCGCAGCGAACAGATGCTGCAGGAAAAGTCGGGCGAGCCCTCGACGCTGCCGGCCGGCATTCCGGGGGTGAGATCCAACGTCGCCAAGGGGGCGTCGGGCATGGGCGGCGGAACGTCCGAATTCGAAAAAAGCGACCGCACCGTCAACTACGAGATCGGCAAGCTCACCAGCCACACGATCGAGCCCACCGCGCGCATCAAGCGCGTGTCGGTGGCCGTGATCGTCGACGGGAATTACCTGCCGCCGGAAAAGCCGGCCGCCGGCCGCGACGCCACGTACGTTCCCCGCACGGCGGAAGAAATGGCGCAGCTGGAGAAGATTGTCAAAGGGGCGATCAACTTCGATGCCGACCGCGGCGACACGGTCGAGGTGGTCAATATCGCCTTTCAGGCCGAAAAGGAGGCGCCCGTGCCGGAAGATAAAACCCCGCCCGGCTGGGCCGAGCGGCTAAGGCCTTATGCCGGTGCGCTCAAGGCTACGCTTCTTGGCTTCTTTTTACTGCTCTCTTTCGTGTTCGTGGTGCGGCCGATCACCCGGTGGTTGACCTCGGGCACCGGCGGCGGGGTCGAACTCCTTCAGCAACTGCCGAAGACCGTGGGCGAGATCGAGCGCGATCTCGGCGGGGCCGCGGCCGGCATGCCATACCGCGAAGAACTCAAGCGCCTGTTGACGGCCGAAGGGGAGACCTCCACGGGCGTGATGCGCGACTGGCTGAAAGAAAGTTAACCGCATGAATGCGAGCACTCTGCCCGGCTCACTCAAGGTCGCCATCCTGATCCAGTCTCTGGACAGGGAAGCAGCGCGGAAAATCATCGGCGGCCTGAACGAGAGCGAACGCAAACTCATTCACAGCCACCTGAGCCAGATGGGTCCGGTGGCGCCAACGCTGGTCGAAACAGTCGCGCGGGAATTCGGGCAGAAAATTGCGCAAGCCCGCAGCCGGCGGGGGGGCGGCGGGAGTGCCGGCCAGGCGGCCGGCAAACGGAACGACGACGCCCCGGACGCGGCCGCAGGCTCGAATCTCAAGGCGGTGCTGTCCCTGGCGCCGGATCAACTCTTCGGGCTGATCAAAGACGAGCACCCGCAGACCATCGCCATCGTCCTGGTCCACCTCGAAACCGCCGTGGCCAGCCACATCCTTTCCAGGATGCCGGATGACCTCAAGGCGGAGGTGGCCATTCGAATCGCCGGGCTGGACAAGGTCAGCGCCGGCATGGTGACGGAAATCAACTGCGTGTTCGAGGAGATCCTGAAGAACAAGGATACCTCCGTTACGCACCTGACCGGCGGCGTCGAGCGCCTGGCGGAAATCTTGAACCAGAGCGACGAGCAGGCCAGTCAACTGATTTTGAGCGAAATCGAAGAGAGCGCGCCCGAACTCGCGGCCCAGATCAAACAGATGATGTTTGTTTTCGAGGACCTGGTCCTGGTCGACGATCGCGGTTTTCAGAAGGTACTGCGCAAGGTCGAAACGGCGGAATTGGCCACGGCGCTCAAGGCGGCCTCCCAGGAAGTAAAAGAGAAAATCTTTCACAACATGTCGGCCCGCGCCGGTGAAATGTTGAAAGAAGAGATGGCCAACATGGGGCCGGTGCGCATGAAGGATGTTTCCGGTGCGCAGCAAAAAATAACGGCCATCATTCAGGAAATGGAAGCCCAGGGAGAGCTGATAATCGGCGGAAGAAGAGGAGAGGAATTTGTCGCCTGACGCGGGGGAGAGCCTGTCATTGAATCGGGAAAACGCCTTTCAACTGCACTATTTTCCGGAAATACCGCTCGATGACGCCGGCTCGCGCCGGACCGTGCGCGGGGAGCCCGCGCCGGGTCCCGCCCGGGGTTTTGTGCGGGACGGCGGCGACGCCGCCTGGCGGCACCTTTCACCGAACGACACCCTGCCGCCCGGCCTTGCCGGTCAATCCCGCGCTGAAATCGAAACCCAGGCCTATATCCGCGGCTTCAACAAGGGTGAAAAGGCGGGTTTCGACGCGGCCGCGGAGAAGATCGACGCCTTGAAGGGCCTGCTGAGCGAAGCGGTCGAGGCCCTGCGGCGCGCTCAACGGCAGCTGCAGCGCGACGCCGAGAAAGAAATCGTCGAATTGGCGCTGGCCGTCGCCGGACGGGTCGTCGGCCACGAAGTCAAGACCAACCGCGACGGTGTGGCCGCAGTGGTGCGCGAGGCGCTGCAAAAGGTCGAAAACCGGGATGCGGTCGTCATCAAGATAAATCCGGCCGACATCGATTTTCTCGATCGTCTGCACGTGCCGTTGGCGGGTTTTTTCAGCACCCCCGATGCCGTGACGATCCAAGCCGATGAGAGCGTCGGTGCCGGGGGGTGCGTGATCGAATCCGGCGGCGGCGACATCGATGCCCGGCTGGAAAGCCGCTTGCGGGTGGTGGAGGAAGCTTTTCGAATGAAGCTGGGCCAGCACCTGCCGGAAAACGACCCTTCGGCTGCGGGCGGCCGGGTGACGGACTGATGCCGCCTGGCCTGGACCTGGAAAAGTACCGCAACTGTCTTGATGCGTGCGATCTCGTCTGCGCCCGCGGCCGGGTGACCAACGTCATCGGCCTGACGGTCGAGGCCGCGGGTCCGGTTTGCCGGCTGGGAACGGTGTGCCGGATACAGCCCGGCGGACCGGCGCGCGCGGTCACCGCCGAGGTGCTCGGATTTCGCGACGAGCGCGTGCTGCTGATGCCGCTGGAGGAAATGCGCGGCATCGGTCCCGGCTGCGTGGTGACGGCGCTGCGGGACCGCGCCGTCATGCCGGTCGGCCGGGGTTTGCTGGGCCGCGTTATCGACGGTTTGGGATGTCCGATCGACGGCAAGGGCCCCATTGCCGCCGCTGACGAGTATCCCATTTATGCCGAGCCCCTGAACCCCTTGCAGCGGTCGCGGATTCGCGAACCCCTGGATATCGGCGTGCGGGCCGTCAACGGTCTGCTCACCATCGGTTGCGGGCAGCGCGTCGGCATTTTTGCCGGCTCCGGCGTCGGCAAGAGCGTTTTGCTGGGAACCATGGCCCGCCACACGGCCGCCGACGTCAACGTGATCGCCCTGATCGGCGAACGGGGCCGGGAGGTCAACGAGTTCATCGAAAAAGAACTCGACGCGGAAGGCTTGCGCCGCTCGGTGATCGTGGTGGCGACCTCGGACCACCTGCCGCTGATCCGCCTGCGCGGCGCTTACATCGCCACGGCCGTGGCCGAGTACTTCCGCGACCAGGGCCTCAACGTCCTGCTGATGATGGACTCGGTCACCCGTTTTGCCATGGCCCAGCGCGAAATCGGCCTGGCTTTGGGCGAGCCGCCGACGACCAAAGGCTATACCCCGTCTGTTTTCACGCTGTTGCCGCGCCTGCTGGAACGCGCCGGGACCTCGGCCGGCAGCGGCACCATCACCGGGCTTTACACCGTGCTCGTGGAGGGCGACGACACCAACGAGCCGATCGCCGATGCCCTCAGGGCCATCCTGGACGGCCACATCTGCCTGTCGCGCGACCTGGCGATGCAGAATCACTACCCGGCGATCGACGTCCTGGCTTCCATCAGCCGGGTCATGGACGATATCATCGGTGCCGATCAGAGGGAGTGCGCCCGGAAGTTCAAGTCCATGCTGGCCACCTACAGGAAGGCCGAAGACCTGATCAATATCGGCGCGTATGTCGCCGGAAGCAATGGCCGGATCGACCGCGCCGTGCGCATGATCGAGCCCATCACCCGCTACCTGACCCAGGGCATCGGCGAGCGGGTGACCAGCGCCGAGAGCGTACGCCAGCTCGCAGAGCTGATCGCGCAGGCGGACGGCAGCGGGAATGGAGATTTGAAACTTGATACTTGATACTTGGAACTGGCAAATTGGAAAGAAATCTGAATATCCAAAGAACCCAAACAAGTTTGTGATTTCGACTTTTGATCATTGTGGTTTATTTGTCATTTGCCATTTGCGATTTGGAATTTGCCCGGAAGCTTAAACGTTTCTTCAACGATCAAACTGGGCGCTCCGCGGCCAGCGGCTGGGCTGAACCCGGAACCCTGGCCCACTGAACTATTGAATCCCATGCGCCGTCCACCTGCCTCGTCCAAAGCCCGCGAAGCACCTCGACACTGAAATGATAATCCGCCATGCCGGCCTTTAACTTCAGTCTGGAAACCGTTTTGCAGCACCGTCGCCGGGTCGAAGAGGACTGCCAGCGGAAGCTGGCCGCCGCGCAGGCCGTCCTCATGGAGGAGCAGCGCCTCCTGGCCAGGCTCGAAGCATCCCGGGCCAGGTGCGGAGAAGACCTGCGGCTGAAAATGCAGCACCACGTGACGGCGGCCGAACTGCTTTTCTTCCAGCGGTACAGCGTGCGGTTGGCAGACGACATCGCGGGCCGGCAGTCGAAAGTCGCAACGGCGGCCAAAGAGGTCGACCTGCGGCGCGCGGAGCTGGTTGCGGCGCTTAAAAAGCGCCAGGTCCTGGACAAGCTGAAAGAAAAGCAGATGATGAGCGCCGACAGGGCAGAGCGTCGACAGGAACAGGACTTTACAAACGAAATGGCGGTCACCCGCTATACGCGTTCCCGCTGATGACGCCAACCAAGGCTTCAGGATCCGGATGTCGTTTTTTGCTTCGAAACCACGCCGGTGATCTACCGGCAAAGTTTGCCGCCGGCGGTAATAATTTCCGGAAAATAACCGTCGCGAAGGGTTCGCGGGTGTCCGGCCGGGAAACGGGCCGGGGCGACGCCGCATGGCGCGGCTTCGAATTTTTCATATGAATTCAGCAGGCTGCGCCAGGCAAGCGGACCGTGGTTCAGCGCTGCCGGGTGCCGAGCGTCTTTGGCATGCTCTGTGCTCAGTACTTCCGCAAGACGGGTTTCACTATCATCCAAGGATCAGGCGAATGCCGGTAAACTTTTTTTTAACCAGCAGCACCCCCATAGACCTGCCGCGATTTGGAAGCGAGGCGATCGCGGGCAAGCGTGGCGGCGATCTGAAGATGCCCGGTCAAGAGGCTTCGGGCAAAGATGCCGGCTCTTTCGACGCGGCTTTGAAACGAGCCCGCTCGCGGCCCGAAGCACATTCCGGCCCCGCAGGCGCGCGCCCTGCGGCGGCGAAGGCCGCCAAGCCGGCGGATCCGCCCGTAAAAAGCCGCGCGGAGAAAACGAAGAGCGAGCCTCCGGCCGAGGATGACGAGAGGATTCCGGAAGCAGCGGCCGATCGCGGCTCCGATGCCAGCAGCGCTCTCGACGCTCCGTCAACCGGCTTAGGCGAAACGATTCCGGTCATTGCCCTGGATACGACTTCGGCTGCGAGGAGCGTCGTGGCGCGACCGGCGCCCGAAGAGGCATCAGACGGCGAGCGCAACGCGGGCACGTTGCCGGCAGGCGCCGCGGAACCGATTCCCGGTTTGTCCACTGACATCGAGCCGGCCGCGCCGGGTCGGGTTCTCGAGCAAAGCGCCTCCGGCCTGCCCGCACCGGATCAGGGTCTCGAGGTAAGCGCCCCCGGCCCGTCCGCGCCGGCGCCGGTGACAGACGAAGCGAAAGAAAGCACCGTCGCGGACGGCGGCAAAGTTCCGGCGCATGCACCGGCGGCAAATCCTCCCGCGGCGGCGGCCGGGACAATCGCCACCGGTGGACTCGTCGATTTACCGGCGACAGGCGCAACGGATGCGACCGACCCGCTGCGGACGGAAAAAAACGACCTGCCGGACCCGTTCGACGGCCGGGCCGATAGACAGCCCGACGAGAGCAGCCAGGCGGCAGAGCCGGCGGCTTCCGAACGCGGCGGGGTGCCGTTGGCGGCCCGGACCGGCGATTTATCTTCCGTTTTCACGGCATCCGTCATGGGTGACGAGGGTTTGCGGACCTTCGACCACGGCGCCGAGGGCGATCCCGACCCACACCACAATCAGGCGCAGGCCCCCGTCGGAGAAGACGCAAAGGCCACCGGGTCTGCATCGGCCGCGCCGGCCGCCGCCGGCGGATACCAGGAGAGCTTGGGCGCGGAGGCCGTCGGTTCCGGCAGCGATTCCGACGTCAAGGCCGCCGAACTGCTGCCGCCGTCCCTGCGCGCCGTTTACGGCGAGGCAACGGCGCCGGCGGCTGCCGCGGAAACCGGCGAAGTGCACCACTCCGGGGACCTGCGGGCCGAGACCCTGGTCCAGATCGTCGACAAGGCCGTCTTCCGCCTGCGCGAAGGCCAGTCGCAGGTCCGCATCGACCTCAAGCCGGAGAGCCTCGGCCACCTGCGGCTTGAAATCGCGACCGAAAACCACCTGGTGACCCTGAAGATTACGGCCGAGTCCCATGTCGCCAAGGACCTTATCGACAGCGGCCTCGGTCAGCTCAAGGCCGACCTTCAGGCCCAGGGGCTCAAGGTCGACGAACTCGAGGTGTCGGTGGCCGCCGAATTCAACGATTTCAATCGTCATCCGGCATTTTCCGGTCGCGAGGCCCGTGGGCGGCGGCTGCCGTCAAGCGGCCGCACGGCCCTTCAGGAGGCCGCCGCGGTGACGGGACCGGCACGCGCCCCGACGGACCGCATCGCCGCCGGTATCGACTGTTTCGTCTGAACCGTGAACCGTGAACCTTGGACCCATCAGTTATCATACGCCGACGACCCATACCAGCAGCCAAAATCTGTATCTTCAGGCCTATAAAAGAAAAGGATGCCGTTCAACATGACCATTGCCGCGATTGAACCGACCGGGGTTTCGACCACCGCCGCCGCCGCCGTGTCTTCCGATACGACGATCATGGGCAAGAATGATTTTTTAAACCTGCTGGTGGCCCAACTGCAGCACCAGGACCCGCTGAACCCTTTGGAGAGTACCGAATTCACCGCCCAGTTGGCGCAGTTCACCTCCCTGGAGCAGCTCAACAACGTCAACGCCAACCTGGAAGGGCTGAAGAGCTACCAGGCCGCGATTAAAAACGCGCAGGCGCTCGATCTGATCGGCAAAACGGTCGAGGCGCCCGGCAGCGGCCTGCAGTTGACCGACGGCGGCGAGGCCGCGCTCAATTTCGACCTGACCGAGGATGTCGACTACCTTTCGGCCAACATATACGGCCCGGCCGGCAATTTCGTGCGCACCATCGAGGGCACGGCCCTGCCGGCGGGACGCCACACGCTGGCCTGGGACGGACGCGATCAGGAGGGCAACCGCCTGCCCGTCGGCCGGTACACCTACGAAATACTGGCCACCGGCCACGACGGCGAAGCCGCGACGGCCCGGCCGTATATTTCGGCCCGCGTGACCGGAGTTAATTTCGACGGCCAGACACCCCAATTACGGGCCGGGGATTACAGCATCCCGGTGACCGACATCAGGGAAGTGACCGCGGATGAATCCGCCGCCGCGACAGAGGCGGCTCAAACCTACGAAGTGAATCCGTAAAGAACCGGACAGGAGGACCCCCCCATGATTGGATCGTTATATGCCGGAATATCGGGATTGAACGCCAACGCCACGGCCATGACCGTCGTCGGCGACAACATCGCCAATGTCAACACCACCGCCTTCAAGGCCAACCGTTCCTCTTTCGCCAACATCCTGAGCCAGTCCCTGGGCGGGGGCGGCAGCAGCGACATCGGCCGCGGCGTCGATTTCTGGGGCACCACGCCGATGTGGAGCCAGGGATCGATGGAAAACACGAGCAGCCCGACCGACCTGGCCATCAACGGGCGCGGCTTTTTCATGGTCAACGACACCAACGGCGGCCGGTTTTTCACCCGGGCGGGCGAGTTTACCTTCGACCGCAACGGCGCCCTGCGCAACCCCGACGGACTTGTTGTCCAGGGCTACGCCGTCAACGGCGTCGCCGCCGACGGGGCGCTGTCCCTCGGCAGCATCGGCGATATTTCGGTGCCGGGCGGCAGCGTCTCCCCGCCGGTGGCCTCCAGCGATTTTACGACCGAACTCAACCTGGATGCCGGTGCGGCGCCGGGCGACATCTACACCTCGGCGGCCACCTTCTACGATTCGCTGGGCAACAACATACCGGTGACGTTCACCTTCACCAACACCGCCCCCGGGCAGTGGACCGCCGCGGCCACCATTCCCGCCACGGCCGGCACGGGCGTCACCCTGGGCGGCGCGGCCTCCATACCGCTCACCTTCGATGCCTCGGGCAACCTGACCTCCCCGGCCGCCGACGTGAACGTCGAATTGGCCCTTACCAACGGGGCCAGTGCCCAGACCGTCAGCTGGGACCTCTTCGATGACTCGGGCCTGAACCGCGGAGACGTGACGGGATACGCCTCCCCGTCCACGACGACCTTCCAGACCCAGAACGGCTTTCCGGCCGGCTCTCTCAGGGGGGTGTCCTTCGACGAGGCGGGCGTGGTCACGGGCTCGTATTCCAACGGGCAGCTGACGCCCCTGTTTCAGGTGGCCCTGGTCGATTTCCCCAGTTACAACGGCCTGACCAAAATGGGCCACAACCTCTATGCCGAATCGCTCGAATCGGGCCAGGCCCTGCCGGGAACCCCCGGCAGCGGCACCCTGGGCAGCATCAGCCCCAGCTCGATCGAAATGTCCAACGTCGACCTGGCGCAGGAATTCGTCAAGATGATCACGACCCAGCGGGCCTTTCAGGCGAACTCGCGGGTCATTACCACCAGCGACGAGGTCCTCACCGAGTTGATCAACATCAAGCGTTAAGGGTCTCCCCGGCAGGTGCCCGTCAGGCTGGAGGCCGGGTTCGCTCCAGCCTGACAGGCCCACTTTGGCCGCCCCCGCCGCCGCGGCCGACGACATGAACGCCGACGTCAAAGACTTGACTGGTTCCGGCGATTATTGACGGCCGGTGACCGGCAGCGGGTCTTTTCCGGTTGTCGACCGGCCGGTCGGCAACCCCTTTTCTTCCTTATTTCCCTCTTCCCCGACAACTCTCCGCGCCTTTTTTCGGTGGCATACAAATTGCTTTATCAGGGCGGAAGAACATCGGCGTTGCCGCCGGCAACCGGTGTTTTACGGCTGTCGGCCATCAGGCCGGACGCCGCCCAGCATGAAGATTTCAGTCAGATGGAGGACAGAGGCGATCATGTCGAACAAGATGCTGATAATCGTTGCGATCGTATTCGTACTGCTCCTGGCGATGATGGGCACGGGCTTTTTTTTCATGTGGAACAAGATGACTGCCGCAAGCGCGCACACCGCGGATCCCGTCGAAGATCAGGCCCCGGTGGCGGAGGAACCGGTCAAAGTCGGACCGATCCACGAACTCGACACCTTCATCGTCAACCTGGCCGATGAAGGCGGCACCCGCTACCTGCGCGTGACCATGAATCTGGAACTCAGGGACAAGGACACCATCGCCCTGGTCCAGGAGCGCTTGCCCCTGGTGCGCAACGGCGTCCTGATGCTTCTGCCCTCGAAAAAATATGCCGACATCGCCACGCTCGAAGGAAAAACCGCCCTGCGGGCGGAACTGGTCGAAAAGATGAACGGTTTTCTGAAGCCGGACAGCGTCGCCAATGTTTATTTCACCGAATTCGTGATCCAGTAGAGAAGGGCGCCGATGGCCGATCAGGTCCTATCCCAGGAAGAAATCGATGCCCTCTTGTCCGCCATGGACAATGGCGAAGTCGATCTTAAGCAGGACACGCAGCCGCAGGAGGCCGTCAGGAAGTACAACCTGACCTCCCGCAGCACCCTGCTCCGCAGTCAGTTCCACGGTCTCGAAGAGGTCTGCGACCGGTTTGCGACCCGCATGAGCGTGAGCCTCTCGACGTCGCTCCAGCAGCCGATCGAGGTGGGACCGGTGTCGACCGAGATGGTCAAGTACGGCGAGTTCATCAACGCTTTTTCCACGCCGACCCATCTGAGCATCTTCACGATGGAGCCCTTGATCGGTGAGGCCCTGATGGCCGTTCAGCCGCAGCTGGTGTTCTCGCTGATCGACTGCATGTTCGGCGGCCCCGGCAAGCCGCTCGGCCGCATCCGGGAATTCACGCTGATCGAACAGCGCATGATGAAGAAATTTGCGGCCGAAGCCCTGGCGGGTCTGCAGGAGTCCTGGTCGACCGTGCACAAGGTCAAAATCGGTTTGCGCCGCTGCGAATCCAAGCCCGAATTTCTCCGTCTGGCCGGCGCCAACGACCTGATGGTGATCATCGTCTTCGAGGTCAAGGGCGAGGCGTTCACCGGCAACCTCCACCTGTGCACTTCCTACCTGACGCTCGAGCCGATCAAGGACATTCTGGCGGCCACCGAACGGCGCGAGAAGGATTCTCAACCCGCCTGGCACGACCAGCTGCGGCGGCTGCTCGAGGACACGCCGGTCAATATCATCGCCGAACTCGGGCGGACCTCGCGCACGGTCGGGGAGGTCCTCGACCTGCAGGTCGAGGATGTGCTGCAGCTGCCCTCGGGGCCCAAGGACCAGATCGTTCTCAAGGTCGACGGCGTGCCGAAATTCTTCGGTTTTCCGGGCATCATCAAGGGCAACCGCGCGGTTGAAATCTCGCGCTTCTTCAACCGGTGAGCCCCCCCAAGCGGATTCCGACCGAACACGGAACCGCGGCCGGAACAAAAGGAGACACAGAAGGCGCTTCGTTTCGCGGTGCACGGCACGCATCGCATCGCGCGGCGCGAACCGGCCCTGAGAACATCGCGACACCGGCGTCGAAAGGGCCGGCATAAAACCGTCTTCATCGACAACTTAATAGAAAACACCAACGCGCTGTAGACAGGAAAGCAGAGTCATGGGAGAGGCACACCGCGCAATAGAGGGTCAGCCGCCGGCCGGCCCCGAAAAGAAACGGCCCGCAGCGGCGCCGGCGGCCCCGCAGGACGTGCCGGCCGGTCCGGGAATGGAGTTTATTCTCGATATCCCGCTGGAGATAACCGTCGAACTCGGCCGCACCCACATGGTGATCAACGACCTGCTCAAGCTCGGCCAGGGCGCGGTCATCGAACTGGCCAAGATGGCGGGCGAGACCCTCGAAATACGGGCCAACCAGAAGCTGATCGCCAAAGGGGAAGTGGTCGAGGTCAACGAGAAGTACGGCGTGCGCCTGACCGAGATCGTCAGTCACGCCGAAAGGGTGGAGAAACTCAAATGACGGGCTACCCGGAGATGCTCCCCTCGCTGCTGCAGATGCTGGCATCACTGGCGGTCGTTTTGGGCGGATTGCTTCTGACGCTCTGGCTTTTCAAGCGCTTCGCGCAGGGCCGAAGCGCCGGCGCCGGCAACCGCATGATCCGGCTGCTGGCCAGCAGCACCATCGGGTTGAAGAAGACCGTCTCGCTGGTGGAAGTTCCCGGTGCGATCCTGATCCTGGGGCTGACCGGCGATCGGATCAGTCTGCTCGGGCGCATCGAGGACCCGGAAACCATGCGCAAGGTCCGCGCGGAAGTTCCGCTGAAAACGGCCGTGCCCTTTGCCGAACAGTTGCAGTTTTTCTCGGCCCGGCTGAGAGGAAAACATTATGACCGGTAGGCCGGGGTTTCCCGGCGCCGGCCCCGGGCGCCTGCGGCCGGCGGCGGGCCTGACGGCGATCGCGGCCCTGTGGCTGCTGCCGGCGGCCGGCTGGGCGGCGTCCATTCCCGCCGGGCCGCTGCTGAGCATCGATCTAAACCGTTCGGCCGAAACCGGCGGCACCTCGGTCGTGCTGCAGATCTTTTTGCTTCTGACCGTGCTCTCGATCGCCCCGGCCATCCTGATCATGGTAACCTCTTTTACCCGGATCTCCATCGTCTTGTCGGTCTTGAGGCGGGCGATCGGCACCCAGAGTATGCCGCCCAACCAGGTGGTGCTGGGGCTGTCGCTGTTTCTGACCTTTTACATCATGAGCCCGGTGTGGGAAAACATCAACCGGAACGCCCTGCAGCCTTACCTCGACAAGCAGCTCACCCAGCAGCAGGCCCTCGAAAAGGCCCTGGGGCCCATCCGGACCTTCATGATCAAGCAGACGCGCGAAAAAGATCTGGCGCTGCTGGTCGAAATTTCGAAGACCGCGCGGCCGAAGAACATCGACGATGTCGGCACCACCGTGCTCGTGCCGGCGTTCATCCTGAGCGAGCTGAAGACCGCCTTTCAGATCGCCTTCATGCTCTACGTGCCGTTTCTGGTGATCGACATGGTGGTGGCCAGCGTGCTGCTGTCGATGGGCATGATGATGCTGCCGCCCATCATGATCTCCCTGCCGTTCAAGCTGATGCTCTTCGTTCTGGCCGACGGCTGGTATCTGATCGTCGGCTCACTGGTGAAGAGTTTCGGATAAATAAAGGACTCAATACGGTATGACGCCCGAATACGTGACCGGCTTTTTTCTGGAAGCCATCAAGCTGGCGATACTTCTCTCCGCACCGGTTCTGCTGGCCGGCCTGGCCGTCGGCATCCTGGTCAGTATTTTTCAGGCCGCCACCTCCATCAACGAGATGACTCTGACCTTCATCCCCAAGATGCTGGCGGTGGCGGTCGCACTGCTGATCTTCTTTCCCTGGATGCTGCAGGTGATGGTCGAGTACACCCAGAACCTGATGAACAGCCTGCCGGCCGTAATCCGGTGAACCTCGCGGCGGGAAACTTCAGATCGGTCCGGCTGCGATGACCACGCTCACCGTTTCCCTGGAACAGCTGCAGCTTTTTCTTATCGTGTTTGCGCGGGTGGCGGCCATCGTCGCCAGCATTCCGGTTTTCGGCGGCCGCAACATACCGGTGCTGCTCAAGGCCGGCCTGATCCTGGCGATCAGCGTCCTGGTCTTTCCGCAGGTCTCCATCGGACCGAACCCGTTTCTCGAGGACGGGATCTCCTTTACCGTCGGGTTGGCGGGCGAGGTGATGTTAGGGGTGGCGATCGGGCTGATGGCCCAAATGATCTTCGCCGGCGTCCAGCTGGCCGGCGAGCTGGCCGGCTATCAGATGGGGCTGGCCATCGCCAACGTGATCGATCCGGATTCCAACGATCAGATTCCCCTGATCTCCCAGTTCTACCAGGTGTATGCGATCCTGATCTTCGTGACGGTCAACGCCCACTACTGGTGCCTGGGCGCCATGCTGGAGAGCTTCCGGCTCATCCCGCCCTTCGGCTTTCACCTCGGCAGCTCGCTGACCGGGCAGTTGGTGCGACTGGGCGGCGATGTCTTCACCATCGGTGTCAAAGTCGGCGCACCGGTTATCGTGGTCCTTCTGTTGACCAGCGTTTCGTTCGGCCTGATCGCCCGCGCGGTGCCGCAGATGAACGTGTTCGTCGTTGCGATGCCGCTTAAAATAGCGGTCGGGCTTTTGTTTGTCTTCTTCAGCCTGCCGTTCCTCTCGGCGTATCTGCAACAGCTGTTTGCCGGGCTGGGTGAAAACATCATGCAACTGCTTTATAGCGGCGGATAGGGCGCGCCACCATGGCCGAAAACAGCCTGCAGGACCGGACCGAAAGAGCGACTCCCAAGCGGCGCCAGGATGCCCGCAAAAAGGGCCAGGTGGCCCAGAGCCGGGAAGTGTCGTCGGTGATGATCCTCATGATGTCACTGGGGGTTTTCTTCTTCGGCGGCAGCTGGATGTTCTGGAACCTTGCCGCTTACATGGGCGATGCGCTGCGCTCCTCGGCCCAGGTTCACATCGCCGATATCCCCGCGGCCGCGGAGTTTGCGATCCAGACCGCCCGCATCGTTTTCAAGGTTTTGCTGCCGCTGCTGCTGGTGGTTTTTGTGGCCGGGTTGGCCGGCAATGTCCTGCAGTCCGGTTTCCTCATCAGCACCGAAGCCCTGGCGCCGAAGTGGTCGAAATTGAACCCGGCCAGCGGGTTGAAACGCCTTTTTTCCCTGCGGTCGCTGGTCGAACTGCTCAAGTCGATGGTCAAGATCCTCTTTGTGGCCACCGTCGCTTACCTGATGGTAAAGCGGGAAATCGACCTGCTGCCGACCCTCATGCGGCAGGGCGTGGGCGATATTTTCGTCTTTGCCGCGCGCGTGGCGTTCAAGATCTGCCTCAACGTCTGTCTGGCCCTGGTGCTGTTGACCATTCTCGATTATGCCTACCAGCGCTGGGAGCACGAGAAGAGCCTCAAAATGACCAAGCAGGAGGTCAAAGACGAGAACAAGCAGACCGAAGGCGATCCCAAGGTCAAGGCCCGCATCCGCAGCATCCAGATGGAGGCGGCCCGGCAGCGGATGATGGCGGCCGTGCCGGAGGCCGATGTGGTCATCACCAACCCGACCCACCTGGCCGTGGCGCTGCGCTTCGACGCCGCGCGGATGATCGCCCCGCAGGTGGTGGCCAAGGGCGCCGGCTACGTGGCCGAACGGATCAGGCACATCGCCGCCGAAAACGACGTGCCGCTGGTCGAGGACAAGCCGCTGGCCCGCACGCTCTACAAAATCGTGGAGGTCGGCCACACGATCCCGGCCGATCTCTACAAGGCGGTGGCCGAAGTGCTGGCCTATGTCTACCGCCTGCGCGGCCTGCGGCCGACCCCCCGATAAAATCCGCGCCGCCCCCCCTCCGCATCCCCTCCAGCTCCCATAACCGCCCAACCGGCCCAACGGGCTAAACGGGCCACCGGCCCACGGGCAAACCGGCTCAACCGGCTCAACCGGCCAAACCGGCTTAACGGGCCAACCGGCCACCGGCCCACCGCCACCCCATGCGTCAAGGTTTCCGCAGGAAGGCGTCAAGGTTCCAGCACCGCCGCCGGGACCCGTCGGCGGTCATTGGGTCGGCCGGCTGCCGCATGATCCCCGGTGTCGCGGGCGGGTGATCCCCAAGGCGCCAAACCGTCCTGTTTCGACTCCCGGCATGAAACATGCAACATGGCCTGATGGATCGGCGCCAGGCGCCCTGACGAACGGCAAACAGAAAGGAATCGACCCCGGTTGGAGCTTGTCAGCGAATCGAATACCGCGGGACCACTTCCGCTCATAACCCGCAACAGCGATGTCTTCATGGCGGTCGCCGTGGTGGGCATACTGGTGTTTATGGTCATTCCGCTGCCGACGATGATGCTCGACCTGCTGCTGGCATTCAACATCACCGGCGCCCTGGTCATCCTGCTTTCCGGCATGTACATTTTGAAGCCGCTCGAGATGTCTTCCTTCCCGTCGATTCTGCTGATCGCCACGCTGTTCAGGCTGTCGCTCAACATCGCCTCCACCCGGATCATCCTGCTTCACGGACACGAGGGCGTCGCGGCCGCCGGCAAGGTCATCAAGGCCTTCGGCGGGTTCGTCGTTGGCGGCAATTACGTGGTCGGCATCATCGTTTTTCTGATCCTGGTCCTGATCAATTTCATGGTGATCACCAAGGGTGCCGGCCGGATCGCCGAGGTGGCCGCCCGTTTCACCCTGGACGCGATGCCCGGCAAGCAGATGAGCATCGATGCCGACCTGAACGCCGGCATCATCAACGAGCAGGAGGCCAAGAGCAGAAGGGAGCTGATCGCGCGCGAAGCCGAATACTACGGGGCCATGGACGGCGCCAACAAGTTCGTGCGCGGGGATGCCATCGCCGGCATCGTCATCACGCTGATCAACATCCTGGGCGGACTGGCGATCGGCGTCATTCAGAACAACATGAGCTTCTCCAACGCCGCTCAGAACTATACCCTGCTGACCGTCGGCGACGGACTGGTGACCCAGATACCGGCCCTGATCATTTCCACGGCCGCCGGCATCATTGTCAGCCGCGCCGGCTCCGAGTCGAGTCTCGGCCGGGAAATCACCAGCCAGATTCTCGTACAGCCGCGGGCGATCGGAATTGCCGCGGGGGTTATCTTCGGCTTTGCGCTCGTTCCCGGGCTGCCGACCGTGCCCTTCGTCATCCTTTCCCTGTCGGCCGCCGGGCTGGCCCTGGCCATCCGCCAGGCCGGGAAACAGGCCGCGGCCGATGCGGCGGCCGAGGCCGCCACGGCGCGCTCCGACGCGGAATTGCCGGCCGCGGCCGGGCTGGAAAACCTGCCGCCGCTCGACACGCTGGCGATGGAAGTCGGTTACGGGCTGATTCCCCTGGTGGACACCGAACAAAACGGCGAGCTTCTCGGGCGCATCAAGACCATCCGGAAGCAATTCGCCCAGGAACTCGGCATCATCGTCGCGCCGATCCACATTCAAGACAACATCCGGCTCAAACCCGGTGAATACGCCATTTTGCTGAAGGGCAACGAGGTGGCGCGCAGCGAGCTGATGGCCAACTACCTGCTGGCCATGGATCCCGGCACGGTCGAGCAAAAGGTGGAGGGTGTGGCGACCCACGAACCGACCTACGGACTGCCGGCGCTCTGGATAAAGGAAAACGTCAAGGAACGCGCCATTGCCAACGGCTACACGGTGGTGAATGCCGCCACCGTGATGACCACGCATCTCTCGGATGTCGTCCGGCGTCACGCCCACGAACTGTTGGGACGCCAGGAAGTTCAGGAACTGCTCGACAACCTGAAGGACACCCATCCCAAGGTCATCGAGGAACTGGTGCCCCATCTTCTGCCGCTGGGCGCGGTGGTCAAGGTCCTGCAGAACCTGCTCCGGGAGCAGGTCCCCATCCGCGACCTGCTGGCGATCCTGGAATCCCTGGCCGATTGGGCGCCAATGGTCAAGGACGCCGACGTGTTGACCGAATACGCGCGCCAGTCTCTTTCGCGTACGATCACGCGCCAGCACCTGCCCGAGGCCGGCGAGCTGGCCGTGGTGAACCTCGGCCAGCGCCTGGAAACCCGGCTGGCCGAGAGCCTGCAGAAGTCCGATCACGGGAATTACCTGGCGTTGAGCCCCGACCGGGTGGAAAAAACCGTCCGGTCGCTGGCCGGCCAGGTGGAAAAATTCGCGTCCCTCAACGTCAGACCGATCGTCTTGTGTTCCGCGCACGTGCGGCCCTATTTCAAGCGGCTCATCGATCGGTATTTTCCCGACCTGACGGTCCTGTCATACGACGAACTGCTGCCGAACTGCAAACTCAGGTCGCTGGGGATGGTGGAACTGACCGATGCAGATTAAACGATTCGAAGCCCGTACCATGACCGAGGCCCTGAAGCTCGTCAAGAACGAGTTGGGATCCGAAGCCGTGATCCTTTCCGCCTGCAGCCGGCGCGGCTCCGGCGTGTTCAGCTGCTTCAGGAAACCCGGGGTGGAAGTCACCGCCGCGGGCGCCGGCGCGCTGCCACCGCTTCAGCCGGGCGGCTTGGCGGAGAATGGCCGCACCGGTGACATCCGGCGTGGGCCCATTTTGACGGCCGGCCGCCGTCTGCCGCGGCCGAACCGCTTTCCGGGAGTGGCCGGCCCGCCGGCGACGGATCCCGCAAAGATGCCCGCGACCGGGCGCGCAGACCAGGTGATGGCCCGCATCGGCGGCCATTGGCTCTATCGGCGGCTGCTGTCGCGCGGTGTCGAAGAAAGGTATGCCCGGCGGTTGACCTCTGATTTTCTGAAACACGAAAAAGGGCCGGGCGACGATCCCGCCCTTCACCGCTCCCGGCTGGCGGGCGTCATCGCGCAGATGGGCGCCAGTGTCAAACCGCTGGCCGTCGAGCGCGGCCGGCGGCGGCGCATCGCGCTGGTCGGCTCCTCGGGGGTCGGAAAGACCGCGGCCGCGGCCAAGCTCGCGGCCGCGCACGCGCTCGACCCGGGTCTGAAAGTGGCCCTGCTTTCGCTGGACACCTACCGGGTCGCCGCCGCGGAAGAACTGAAGGCATATGCCGATATCATCGGCATTCCGGCCGCGGTCGTCGCCGACCGGGCCGGGTTGGACGAGGCCCTGGAAACCTACAGCGACTGCGATCTGGTCTTGATCGACACGCCGGGCGTCACTGCGCGCGACACCGCGCTTATCCGAACCTTGACGGGGCTGTTCGAGGGGATCGCGGCGCTCGAGGTCCTGCTGGTGCTGAGCGCGACGGCGCGCCTGAGCGATGGCATCGATCTGTGCGCCAAATTAACCGGATTTCGGATCGAGCGGCTGCTGTTTTCCAAGCTCGATGAAACCAGCAGCTGCGGCAGCCTGTTGAATTTCCTGCTGCACCTGCGACTGCCGGCGGCCTGCCTCTTCGACAAGGCGCCGGGCGTGGAGGGCGTCAGGGAAGCCGATCTCGAGACGCTCGCCGCGCTGCTGGCCGACGACAACCGCGGGCCGGCGCAGGCTGCCGCCGTCCCGCCGGCCGATACCGCACCGCCGGAGCGGGCGCCTGTCGCACCCGCGGCCGATGCCTGCGCGTATGTGGCCAACCGGAATTCGAACGTGTTTCACACCGCGGACTGCAAATGGGCGACCGCCATCAAGAATGAGAACATGATCGGTTTCGCGAGCGTGAGGGAGGCCCGCGATCACCAGTACAAACCCTGCCGGACCTGCTGTCGGGAAGCACTGGTCGGACTGCGGAGCGAATCGCCGCCGCCGGCCGGCCGCTGCCTCTCGGTGGGGTGCCGGTGAATACCGCGGCACCGCCGAATTTGTCCGGTGCCGGGCCGTTGGCAAGGCGCCATTGATCAACGAATCGAGCCGTCCTCCGGTTTGAGATGAACCGGAAGGACAAGAGGTTTCACCACCATATGGATTCCAATAAATCCTCGACAAACGTCATTCAGATCGCCAGGAAAATCGGCGAGCGCAATCAGATGGCCGGCAGAGAAAACCAACATCGCTCGCGGTCGACGACGCGGGTCATTGCCATCACCAGCGGCAAGGGCGGGGTCGGTAAGACCAACATCGTGGCCAATCTCGGTTTTTCACTGGCAAACCAGGGCAAGAAAGTGCTCATCCTGGATGCCGACTGGGGTTTGGGAAACCTGGATGTCCTGCTCGGTCTGGCGCCGCGCTACAACCTGTCGCACGTGATCGCCGGTGAAAAGAGCGTTCCCGAGGTGATCGTGACCGGACCCGGCGGCATGAAAATCCTGCCGGCCTCCTCCGGCATTCAGGAGTTGACCAGCCTGACCTTCGAGCAGAAAGTCAGGGTCCTCACCCAGCTCGACCTGCTGGTCGATTCGGTCGATATCCTGCTGATCGACACCGCCGCCGGAATTTCGACCAACGTCATGGACTTCAATGTCACGGCGCAGGAGATCATGGTGGTGGTGTCCCCGGAGCCGACTTCCCTGACCGACGCCTATGCGCTGATGAAGGTCCTGTCGGTGAAGTACGCCGAGAAGAATTGCAAACTGCTGGTCAACCAGGCCGCCGACGTGCAGGAAGCCCTTGAAATCTACCGCCAGCTCGACACGGTGGTCAAGAAATTCCTGGACATATCCATCGAGTACATCGGGTGTGTGCTGTATGACGAAAAGATCCCGCGGGGCGTGAGGCGGCAGAAAATCGTTGCCGACCTTTTCCCGGGATGCAGGGCCAGCCGCTGTTTCAGCGCCCTGGCCAAGCGTATCGCCAGCCTGCCGGCGTCCAAGCTGCCGGTCGGCGATTCGAATTTTTTCTGGGACCACCTGTACACAAACAAACTGGCGTGAGGCGCGGCCGCTCGATCGGCCGGCCAGGATCGTGCGCCTGGATGTGGAGTAGCATTTTATGGGATACGCAGAAATGCGTCTGCCGGTGACGAGCGAACAAACCGCTGCCGTCGCGCGAGCAGTTGATCACTAAATATCTGCCCTATGTCAAACGGATCGTCAACCGGATCGCCATCCACTTGCCGCCCAGCGTCGACACGGAAGATCTGGTGAATGTCGGCGTCATCGGACTGATACAGGCCATCGACCGTTTCGATCCCAGCCGGGACAACAAGTTTACCACCTATGCGGCCTTCCGTATCCGCGGGGCCGTGCTCAGCGAGCTGCGCGCGCGGGATTACCTGTCGCGATCGAGTCGCCGCAAGACCCGCGAACTCGAAAAGGTCTACCTGGCGCTGGAGCAGAAGTTCGGCCGCGAGGTCGACGACACCGAGGTGGCCAAGGCCATGGAGATCGATCTGGAGGAACTCTACCGCATCAAACAGATGTCCAATATATCGTTTATCAGTTACGAAGAACTGGGGTATTCTTCGGCGCGCGACAAGAACAAACTGGCCGACTGCCTTATCAGGGAAGACGAAGACGTTTTTTCACAGGCCGGCCTGAGGGAACTGCAGATGGCCCTGGCGGAGGCCATCGAGGAGTTGCCCGCAAAGGAGAAACTGGTCCTCTCGCTCTACTATGCGGACGAGCTGACCATGAAAGAAACCGGTGAAGTCATCGGAGTGACCGAATCGAGGGTCTCGCAGCTTCATTCTCAGGCCGTCATCCGGCTGCGCTCGAAGCTGAGAAAGAGACACCTGCTGCAAGACTGAGACGTCCCGGCAACGGTCCCGCTCACCCCGAAGAAGACCCGGTCGCACGCGATCCGCCGTATTCGAGGTGTCCGGTCATGGTCGAGAAAATCAACACCGGCGGGAAGTGGGCCTGGGTGCTTTCCCCGGCCGGGGTCCACAAGGCCGAGCAGCGGCGGTCCAAAAACCGGCGGCGCGATTTTCGGCGGGACCTGCAAGACCGCTATTCGGGCAAGGGGCGCGAAGAATCCGAAGAGCCGCCGAAGGCCGCCGGCCCCGTTGCGGCCGACAGCCCCGAGGCGGCCGATGAAACGCCGGCCGGCGCCCGCCGAAACGAAAGGGGCCGGCGCATCGACGTGCGTGCGTGAGGCGTGGAGTTAACGACTTTATACTTCAGGATAAAGATTTTGGCCGCTGGTATCGGTCGCCGGCGTAAGGTAATTGATGGGTTCAAGGTTCAGGGTTCACGGTTCAGGGTTGAAGGATGAGGGCGATTGGAGGTTCAGAGATTCAATTGCCCATGTCGGATGGGTTTCGAACTCCTCTTTGCGAGTTTCCAGTTTCAAGTTTCAAATTTCCAACTAGGGTTCAAGGGTTATATGACGCTGATTTTAGAAACGTTGTCTTAAAGCCTGTGGCGAGGTGGAGATGATGCCGCATTTTATCACTGTTTTTATCGACTCCTATCGGGAGGGATTTGTCGTCGCGGCCTGCCTGCTGATGCTGGTGTACCTGGCCTGCAACCGTATCAGATACCGTCAGTATGTCCTCGACCGCCGGCTGGCGCCCGAGGCAGGGCCCGGATTTTCGGCCCAGGTCATGGCCCGCATGGTCGGTCAACAGACGGAAAAGTCGCTGGCGGCCGTCGTCAGGACCATCGTCGATGAAAGGGAGCGGCTGCAGCAGTGGGTCGAGGGGAGCGTGGTGCGGGCCGAAGACCGGAGCGCCGGTGAGCCCGATGCCGGCCGGGCGCAGCCGGAAGCGCCGCCAGCGGACAACCACGCGGCCGTCCGCGATGCCTGTCGGCCCGATCGCTATGCCAGGATTCCGCAACTGGCCGAGGCCGGTCGCACCCCGCGTGAAATTGCGGCCGCCATCGACCGGCCGCTGGCCGAAGTCGAGTTTTACCTCGCACTGGCGCGGCGCCGGTCCGCCCGTGCGGCCGAGGAAAAACCGGAAAAATTTGCCGCCCCGGGCAAGAATTTCCGCCTGGTGCCGATGCGCCGGGTGGTTTGAGGGAGAAAAGGGAAAGGCGAAAGGTGACAGGCGAAAGGTGAAAGGCGAAAGGAAGAAGGCAAAAGGCAAAAGGCTAAAGGCGGAAGGCGGAGGACGGACGACAGAAGACAGATGACGGAGTGCGGACGACAGAAGACAGATGACGGAGTGCGGACGACAGAAGACAGATGACGGAGTGCGGACGACAGAAGACAGATGACGGAGTGCGGACGACAGAAGACAGATGACAGAGTGCGGACGACAGAAGACAGAGGGCGGAAAGTAATGGGCGGAAGGCGAAAGAAGGACGGCAGATGGCTGAGGGCGGACGGCAGAGGGAGGGGGACGGACGACAGAAGACAGGGGGCGGAAAGTAATGGGCGGAAGGCAAATGGCTGAAGGCGAAGGGCAGAGGATGGAAGGCGCAAAGTGAAAGGCGGAGGACAGAGGGCGGAGAGGAGAAGACGGGCGACGGGGTGTGGGAGGCTCGTGCGGTAGTGAAGCAATAGGATTTTTTGGTGTCTGGGCGGTTGGGGAAGAACTTTTGGGAAGATGGTATGGGTCTTGCAAACTGTGATGTGACAACGGTTTCAAAGATGGTCTTGTGCGGGTGATAACGGAGAAAAACTCATGAGTGACTCGATCTACATGGCGACTTCCGGCGCGCTGTGCAACCAACAGCGCCTGGAAATCCTGTCCAACAATCTGGCCAATGTCAACACGACCGGCTTCAAGGAAGAGTTGGCCTACATTCGGGTCACCGAGGTGCCGCCCGAAGTCAGGGAAAGTCTGCAGGACACGGTGCCGGGCACCACCGAACCGACGGCCCCGCTGTGGCAGGAACTCGAAAGTCGCACGGTCTTTTCACAGGGCGGCCTGCGGGCGACCGGCAGCCCGCTCGATGTGGCGATCGACGGCGAGGCCTTCTTCTGCGTTCAGACCCCGGATGGTGTCGGCTATACCCGCAACGGCAGCTTCACGCGCAGCGCACAGGGCGAATTGACGACCCACGACGGGTTTGCCGTTCTCGGTGAAAGCGGTGCGATTCAAATCGACGACGGGCGGCGCATCACCATCGACGAGGCCGGCAACGTGTCGGTCGACGGGGCCCAGGTCGCCAGGCTGCGCCTCGTCGAGCTGGATCAGCCGCTGATGCTGCAGCGGCGCGGCGGCTCGCTCTTCGCCGCGCGCGAGGATGTCGACATCCAGGAAACGCCCTCCGAAAGCGCCCGGGTCATTCAGGGCCACCTGGAGTTGTCGAATGTCGAGGCCGTGCGGACAATGACCGAAATGATCGATGTGCTCAGGGGATTCGAGGCCTATCAGAAAGCGATTCGCCAAATCGACGAAACCGAGGCCAAGGCCATCAACGACGTCGGCCGCCTCGCCTGACAGGCTTTAAGATATCGGTTTTGGCGGCGTTATCGGTCGGCGGCGTATGACCTATACAGCCACCTCCCTCGGGCCTTGCCAAAACCGATATCTTAAAGCCTGTCTGAGGGGGTGATATCGGTTTAGGCGGCGTTATCGGTCGGCGGCGTATGACCTAATACAGCCACCTCCCTCGGGCCTTGCCAAAACCGATATCTTAAAGCCTGTCTGAGGGGGTGATATCGGTTTTGGCGGCGTTATCGGTCGGCGGCGTATGACCTATACAGCCACCTCCCTCGGGTCTTGCCAAAACCGATATCTTAAAGCCTGTCTGAAGGAGCGATAACGGTTCTGGAAGCGGTAGCGGTGGGCGGCGTGTGATAACAGATGGGTTCAAGGTTCACGGTTCACGGTTCAGGGTTGAAGGATGAGGGCGATTGGAGGTTCAGAGATTCAATTGCCCATGTCGGATGGGTTTCGAATTCCTCTTTGCGAGTTTCGAGTATCAAGTATCAAGTTTCCAAATCGGTTCAGGGTTCACGGTTCTGGGTTGAAGGATGAATGCGATTTGAGGTTGGAGATTCCGGGTTCACCGTTCCGGATTGAACGGCGGGTGGCAACCATAACAGAGTGGCAGCGGGAGGACGTATGATCAGAAGTCTATGGACGGCGGCAACGGGCATGCAGGCCCAGACCCTCAACATCGACGTGATTTCCAACAACCTGGCCAACGTCAGCACGGCGGGGTTCAAGAAGAGCCGCGCCGAATTTCAGGATTTGCTTTACGAAACCCTGCGGCCGGCCGGGGTGGCGTCCTCGGACACCACCGAGGTGCCGACCGGTATCCAGGTGGGCCACGGCACCCGGCCATCGGCCGTCAACCGCATCTTCATCCAGGGCGATTTTCAGCAGACCAAAAACGAGCTCGACCTGGCGATAGAAGGGGGCGGGTTTTTTCAGATCCTGCAGTCCAACGGTGATGTGGCCTACACCCGCGACGGCGCTTTCAAGCTCGACAACGAGGGGCGCATCGTCAATGCCGACGGTTTTTTGCTCGAACCCGAGATCTCGGTGCCCAACAACACCATTGCCATATCGATCGCGATCGACGGGACGGTTTCCGTGCTGCAGGCCGGTCAGGCGGAGCCAAGTGAAATCGGCACCGTCGAACTGGCGCGCTTCATGAACCCCGCCGGGCTGCACAGCATCGGCCGCAATCTGTACACCCCGACCGCGGCATCCGGTGACGTGATCGTCGGAACGGCCGGCGAAGACGGTTTCGGAACGATCGCCCAGGGGTATCAGGAGGGCTCCAACGTCAGCGTGGTCGAGGAAATGGTGAGCATGATCGTTGCCCAGCGGGCGTATGAGACCAACAGCAAGGTGATCCAGGCCTCCGACGAGATGCTGCAAATGGCCAACAATGTCAGGCGATAGAATGAACGGCATGAGTCGGGCAATCGGGCACATTGTTTTCGCCGGCCGGCATTTTCCGGCCCGGTGCGGGGGGGCCCTCGTGTGGCTGCCGCTGATGTTCTGGCTGGTGGCGGCGGTCCCGCTGAGCGCCGCGACCGGAATCTCGATCGATCTGCGACCGGCGGCCGAAGTCCGCGGCGCCGACATTCTTCTGGGAGACATCGCCGAGATCGCGTGCACGGACCCGGAGCTGAGGGACCGGCTCGACCGACTGGTCATCGGCAAAGCGCCGCTGCCCGGGCAGTCCCGCCACGTCACGGCCGATTACGTGAGGCTGCGCCTGCGGCAGTTCGACAGCCAGGCGGCTCCGCTGCGGCTTACCGGGGCCGACCGGGTCCAGGTCAGCCAGCCGGGGGTCGAGATCAGCGAAGAGCAGATCCGGCAGATCGTTACCGATTTCATCAAGGCCAGCGGCATTTGGGGTGCGGCCGAGGTGCGGGTCGCCGAACTCAACATCAGCGGCGACCGGACGCTGCCAGCAGGCCGGGCCACCTACCGGGTGCTGCCGCCGCGGCACATGCGCACGCTGGTCACGGTGCCGCTGTCGGTCGTCTTCGACGTCGAGGGCCGTTTCGAAAAAACGATCCGGGCGACCGCGCGGATCGAGGCGCTGGCCCCGGTGGTGGTGGCCGCGCGGCCGATCGGCCGTCTGAGGCCGATCGAAAGCGACGATCTCAGAATGGAAAAAAAGAACCTGGCCGAACTGCCCGTCGGCGTCCTGACCGATGAAGACGAGATCGTCGGCATGCGGGCGCGGCGAAATATCGACGCCGGGGATATTTTGCGGCCAGATTTGATGGAGATGCCGCCGCTGGTCAAACGCGGCGACATGGTCATGATCGTGGCCGAAACCGACGGCATCAAGGTCACGGCCACGGGCGAGGTCAAAAGCGACGGCCTGCGCGGCGAGCGCGTCAAGGTGGTCAACCTGGATTCCAACAAACGGTTTTCGGCCAGGGTCGTGGACAAGAAAACCGTCATGGTCGATTTTTGACGGCAATAAAGGGAGCACGGAGATGTGGCGTAACACGAAGACCCCGGTTATGAACATTCTGGCCGTGACGGTGTTGGGGACGTTTCTCATCGTCGGGGCGACCGGCTGCGCGACCGGAATCAGGCCTCTGGCCAGGGGCGGCGACCCGCAGGAGGACCATCGCTTGCCCGCATTGCCGCCGCCGGAAACCGCGGCGGTCAGCCTGCCGGACGAAGAGAACGGCTCGCTGTGGCAGGATGGCGGAGCGTTCAGCGGTCTGTACGACCTGCCCAAGGCGCGCCGGGTCGGCGATATCGTGACGATTAAAATCGTCGAATCCTCGACGGCCACCAATCAGGCCAACACACTTACCGAGCGCGACTCGAGCCTGACGGCCCGGATCGATGCCTTCCTGGGATTGGAGAAGAAATACCTGGATGCCGACAATCCGGGTTACAGGGCGGGGCGCAACTTCAACCCGTTCGGGGAAATCAAGGGCGGCATGGCCTCCAAGTTCGACGGGACGGGCACCACCAGCCGCAGCGGTGACTTGACGGCCTACATTACGGCCCGGGTGACCCAGGTGCTGCCGAACGGCAACCTCATGATCGAGGGCTCGCGCGAGATAGAAGTCAACAACGAGAAGCAGTTCATCACCCTGGCGGGGGTTATCCGGCCGCGTGATGTCGCGGCCGACAACATTATTTTATCGACCTACATCTCCGGCGCCCGGATCACCTACGCCGGATCGGGGGTCGTCGACGAACGCCAGCGGCCGGGGTGGATGGCGAACTTTCTGAACACGGTCTGGCCGTTCTGATCGGCAGGGGCGGTCAACACTTGGGGATCCCTATGAAAAGCTCCGCGACAACGCGTCCGGCACACCGATTCACCGCGGAGGCGCGAGGGACGCAGAGAAGAAAGAAAACTCTTCTTCGAGACCCCTGCGCTGCGAGCGAAGCGGGCGGTGAATTCGCCTCACGAATTTCGAAGAATCATGTTCACCGCGGCGGTGCCCCGGCCTTTTTCCGGGTCCTGTGCCTGGTGCTGGCCTGGGCGTCGCTGGCCCAGGGCGCGCGCATCAAGGATATGGTCGACATCAAAGGGGCCCGCCAGAACCAGCTCGTCGGGTACGGCCTGGTGGTCGGGCTGGCCGGCACCGGGGACGGCAAAAAGTCCGTCTTCACCTCCCAGTCGCTGGCGGCGATGCTGGACAAGATGGGGGTCACGGTCAACCCGGAACAATTAAAGGGGGACAGTGTGGCCGCCGTCATGGTGACGGCCGACCTGCCGCCTTTTGCCAGGGCCGGCAGCCGGATCGATGTGCTCGTGAGTTCCATCGGCGGGGCTCAAAGCCTGCAGGGCGGGACCCTGCTCCTCACGCCGCTGCGGGCCGCCAATGGACAAGTGTACGCCGTCGCCCAGGGTCCGGTCAGCACCGGCGGCTTCGTGGTCAAGGGTGCCGCGGCCGGGGTCGCCAAGAACTTTCCCACCGTCGGGCGGGTGGCGGACGGCGCGCTGATCGAACGCGAAGTGTCGGTGGCGTTCAACGAAAAAGAGCGGTTGTGTCTGGCGCTGCGGGCGCCGGATTTCACCACCGCCGCGCGGGTGGCCGCGGCCATCAACGCCAATGTTGTCGGCGGGGCGGCCTCGACGCCCGACGCGGGCACCGTCGATGTCCTGGTACCCGAGACATACCTGGGCAACGTCGTCGCCTTCGTTGCCATGATCGAAAGTCTGGAGGTCACGCCGGATGTCGAATCGAAGGTCGTGATCAACGAACGCACCGGGACCGTCATCATGGGCGAAAACGTGCGGATATCCACGGTTGCGGTCGCTCACGGCAACCTGAGCATCCAGATCAACGAGTCCGCGACTGTCTCCCAGCCGCTGCCCTTCGCCAACGGCCGCACGGTCGCGACCCCCCAGACGGACGTGGCGGTGCAGGAGGGACGCAATCCGATTTATCTGATGAAGCAGGGCGTGAGCATCGGCGATGTCGTGCGGGCCCTCAACGCCCTCGGCGTTTCCCCGCGGGACCTGATTGCCATTTTTCAGGCCCTCAAAGCGGCCGGGGCCCTGCAGGCAAAACTGGAGATCATCTGATGAGCGATACCCATCTGTTACCGGGGTCCCTGCGGCCGGCGGGGACAATTTCGCCGGCTGCAACCGCCGGCCGGCGCGGCAACACCGAAAACGGCGGGCACCTGAAAAAGGCCTGCGGCGAGTTCGAGGCCCTTTTCATCAACCAGTTGCTCAACGAACTGCGGGCGACGGTCGAAAAGTCGGGCCTTATGGACGGCGGGCAGGCGGAAGAGGTGTATACAAGCATGATGGACGCCGAAATTGCCCGGGACCTGGCCGCCAAGGGCGGCATCGGCCTGGCCGCCATTCTGTACCGGCAGCTGAATTCAGCCGGCGCCGAGCCGGCCGGGCCGACCGCCGGGGAGACACCGGCGGGCGACCGTCAGTCGGCGGCGCCGCTAAAGTTATGAGCACCCGCCGCCGATAAACGGTCTAAAGCGCCCTTGGCACGCCGTGCGTTCATGGCGGCGGTGCAGCGCAGGGCGCGCGGGCTGTGCAGGCCGGTCGAAACGGTTCGGCAAAAGCGGCAAGATGACAGCCCTTACGGTTTACAAGGGAAAGCCTCGTGAAAATAACACGCAAACAGTCGGTCGGCGGCCGGATCACCGCGGCAGACCGTCTTGGAAACAGCCGCCGGAAGGATCCGATTCACACACCGCCGGTGCCCGAGGAGTCAAAAGGGGATAAAGTCGTGCTGTCGGACACGGCCCGGCAAGCTCAAATAGCCCTGTGGCACAGCCGGTCGGTGGCTGCCAGCGGCAGTGAGGCGATAGAATCCCTGAAAGAACGGGTTCTGAAAAACGGGTATCTGTTCGACAATCGGTTGATCGCCCGCAAATTGATGGCCGAACACCTTTTGAACCACACCTTTTAACGCCTGAAATGCGGGCGGCGGCGGAAATGAGACCATGCGCGACACCTTGAACGAATTGCTGGCGGTGCTCGACAAGCTGGAACACCTCCATCGCACGCTGCACGACGCATTGGAAAAAGAGCGGGCGGCGTTGACCGCGGCCGATCTGGCCGGATTTCTGGCGGCCAGGGACCGCAAGGCGTCGTTTTTGAAACGCCTCGAAGAACTTGGCGGGCAATACCGTCGGTTGGCCGATCTTCTGGCGGCCGACATCGGTTTGCCGGCCGCAAAATTCACCCTCGGCCATCTGATTCAACAGTTGCCGGCGGCGGACGCCAAGCGGCTGAAAAACCGTGCCGCAAGGCTTGGCAAGAGCCTGACCCACACCGGAAAATTCAACCGGACCAACCGCGCCCTGTGTGAGGCATTTTCGGAATTCACCCGCCAGTCGCTCACGGTGCTGCAGGGCCTGCGGCGCCCGGCCACGGTGTACCGTTGCACCGGCCGGATGCACCGGGCGCCCAGCGGCGGCACCCTTCTGGCTAAGGATTACTGAAGACTGCCGCAGGTGACAGAGGGCAGGGGGCGGACGACGGATGACAGATGGCAGAGGGCAGACGGCGGAAGGCGAAAGGCTGATGGCAGAGGGCGATAGACAGACGACAGATGGCAGAGGGCAGACGGCGGAAGGTGAAAGGCTGATGGCAGATGGTGGACGACAGACGACGGATGACAGGCGGCGGAGGACGGGGGCGGACTTCAAGATGCTCGCATCCGTTAATCGTATGAAAACAAGCATGGAAACTCGCAAATAGGAATTTGGAACCGAACCGATACCGGCAATTAAACCTTTGAACCGTGAACCCGGAACCCGGAACCTTTTCTGACCTTTCAATCGAGACGCAGGAGAAAGCGAAGCGTATCATGGCCAACATCGGCGGTCTGCTCGACATCGGCAAAAGCGCGCTGCTGACCCACCAGCAGTCGCTCAACGTCACGGGGCACAACATTGCCAACGTGAACACTCCCGGTTACACCCGGCAGCGGGTGAACCTGGCGGCCAACACGCCGCTGAATTCGGCGCCGGGACAAATGGGCGACGGGGTCGTGGCCGTCGACATCCAGCGGGTTTACGACCGGTATATCGACGGCCGGATTACCACCGAAAAACAGTCGTTCGGCCGTTGGGAGGCTCAGAAAAATGCATTGGAGAGGGTCGAGATCGCTTTCGACGAGGCCGACGGCTACGGGTTGAGCGGTTCCATGACGGCCTTCTGGAACGCCTGGCAGGATTTGTCCAACAGCCCCGCGGGTCACACCGAACGCGTTTCGCTGGTGTCACAGGCCCGATTTTTGGCGGGGGCCTTCAACAAGAGCGCCGCCGATCTCGAGCAGCAGCAGGTCGATCTGGATGCCGCCGTCAAGGGCGGCATCGAAGACGTCAATCGTCTGGCGAGCGAAATTGCCGATCTCAACCAGAAAATCGGTGAAGTCGAAACCGGTATTCAAAACGCCAACGACTTGCGCGACCGCCGGGATACCCTGGTGGGCCGGCTTGCGGAACTCATCGACATCAACACCTTCGAAAACGGGCAGGGACGCCTCAATATTTCGGTCGGCAACGGCCGGCCGCTGGTCGACAACAGCCAGGCGTGGCGCCTCGGGACCACTCCCAACGCCGACGGCCACCTGAGCGTGACCTGGATCGATGCGAACAATACGGCCAACGACATTTCGGCCAGTATTCAAGGCGGTCGGCTCATGGGCTGGCTCGATGTCCGCGACGCCGTCATTCCCGATTACCGGGGGCGCCTGGATGACTTGGCCAACGAATTGGCGACTGCGGTCAACACCGTGCATGCCGCCGGCTTCGACCTGTACGCCGCCGCCGGCCAGATTTTTTTCAGCGGTTCCACCGCGGCCGACATCGGTGTCGATTCCCTCGTGGCGGCGGATCCCAACCGGATCGCCGCCGCCGCAACGGCGGCCGGGGTCCCCGGAGACAATGCGGTGGCGGTGGCCATGGCCGATCTGCAGCACGCCTCCACCATGGAGGGCGGCACGACCGGCTTCGATGACTTCTACCGCTCGATCGTCTCCGACGTCGGCAGTCAGGTGCGCTCCGCGGCCGATTTCAGCGAACACCAGTCGGCGATGCTGACCAGTCTCGACACGTACCGCGAGTCGGTTTCGGGTGTGTCGCTGGACGAAGAGATGCTCAACCTGATCAAGTTTCAGCATGCTTTCGATGCGGCCGCCAAGCTGGTCACCACCGTGGATGAAATGATGCAGACGATAATGGACATGACCCGCTAGCTTATTTCCACGGCAGGAAAGCGTGCCGGGCTCTTCGGCGGACGTTGCAAAGACCTCCCCGGACATGATGAAAGCTGTTTTACTTCAAAAAAAAGTACCAGGGTATTGTTTACAACCGGTTAACCGGCCAACCGTCAAACCGATTCTGGAGGCTTTATGCGCGTTAGCAGCAACATGATGACAGGCGGCATTGCCGAGAACCTCTACCGTCAAGCCGAACAGCTCCTGAAGTCCCAGAAGACCGTGGCCACCGGAAAGCGCATCCAGCGACCCTCGGACGATCCGGCCGGACTGGGCCATGTGCTGGCCTATCGTCGCAGCCTGGCCAATATCGAACAGTATCAGGAAAATGTGACCCGGGGCAAAATGCGTCTCGAACTGAACGAGACTGTCCTGGACGATGCTTCCGGTTTGCTCAACAGCGCGGTCAACATCGCGGCCGAAGCGTCCACCGGCCCGCTGGACACCCGTCCGATCCTCGCCCAGGAGGTCCGGAACCTGCGGCTGCAGCTGGTTCAGCTGGCCAACAGCAAAACAGGGGACGCCTACCTGTACGCCGGCCACCAGACCGACACCGCACCCTATTCGAACCATTTCAAGATCGAGGGCGGGGCGCCGGCAGCCGTCACCTTCGGTCTGGCGGCCGCTGCCACCGATGTCAGCATCGAGATCCACGATGCCGCGGGGGCGCTCGTGCAGACCCTCACGCAAGGTGACGGGGCGACCCCCGGCAGCGGGGGATCCGCCGGTACCAACAGCATTGCCTGGAACGGTTCCGACGGTGACTACAGTTTTACGGTGACGGCCGGCTCCGCCGGCGCGCCGGTCGTGGCCTACGAGACTTACACCGGCGACAGCGGCGATATCCGGCTGATACTCGGTGACCGGACCAACATCGTCATCAATGCCGACGGCGGTGAGACCTTCGGGGACATGTTCGAACGGCTGGCCCAGCTGCAACAGGCGCTGCAGGATCCCGATCCGGCGGCGGGCACGGCCGCGGCCGCCGCCGCCACCGATTCTCTCGGCCTCGCGTCGGATCGCCTCGAGCGGGCGCGGGCCGAAGGGGCCGTGACATTCAAACATCTCGAACTGACCGAAGACCGATATGCCGGCTTGAAGCTGAATGTCGAAGACATGCTGGAGAAGACCGAAAAAGTCGACATGGCGACGGCTATCGTCGCGCTGCAGAAATTCGAGACCGACTACCAGACGACCCTGGCCACGGCGGCCAGGGTTCTGCAGCCGAGCCTGATCGATTTTCTATAGGCTTCGAGATTAAGGTTTTGGCTTTGTTATCGGTCGTCGGCGTATGACCTATACAGCCTCCTCGCTCTAGCCGCGCCAAAACCTTAATCTCGAAGCCTATAGCCGGTGATTGAGGTTTTGGCTGCTGGTGTCGGTCGTTGGCGGATAATAAAAGAAGGGTTCAAGGTTCAGCCCCGCCGCTGGCCTTGAAGAGGCCAGTTTGATCGTTAAAAAAACTGTGCCATTATGGCGTAGTTTCATACGAGGGTTGAAGGATGAGGGCGATTGGAGGTTCAGAGATTCAATTGCCCATGTCGGATGGGTTTCGAATTCCTCTTTGCGAGTTTCGAGTATAAACTATCAAATTTCCAAATCGGTTCAGGGGTCAAAGGATAGTGGCTGAGCGGAACCACCTTTTTCTCCTCCCCCTTGACGGGGGAGGGCCGGGGTGGGGGTGAAGAAATTTAACCGGTTATATTCCCCTCCCCCAGCCCCTCCCACCAGGGGAGGGGAGTTTTCGATCAGACACAAGACGATGCTGATTTCCAGAACTACACATAGGGGGAGTGGCGCAGCGGCCTTTGCCGGTGAACAACTCCACAGGTATGAGTCGGAAACTCGGAAGTGCAAATAAAACGTCGATGGACGCGATAAATGCGATTGTAAAGGCTCGCGGAAGTTACATGGCAAAACGTCTTCTGGCAACCCTGCTGACCACCACGTTTTTACTCCTCGCAGCGCCGGGCGGGCACGGTTTCGAGAGCGGGGATATTTTACGGCTGAAGCAGGCCGGCATCGCGGATGAAACCCTGCGGGTCCTGATTCGGGAAAAATCGATCGAGACCGGTGCCTTCACCATCGATGAGGTCCTGGCGCTGAAAAAAGCCGGGGTGACGGATGCCACCCTGCGGATGCTGATTGCCGAGCAGTCGTTTCTCAAGGACCGTCAGCCGGTCATCTACGGCCGGCTGCTGCATCCGATCCGCTTTACTTCCATTCAGGACCTCATCCGACTCAAGGAAGCCGGCCTGAGCGATGCCGTCATCGTGGCTATTTTGACTGTTCTGCGCGAAGAAAATCCGCAGGAGTGCCGGGAGGCCTGGGACATGCTGAAATCGATGGGCATTCTGGTCGACAAGCGCGGTGGCCGCTGACGGCGCCTGTCATGACGACGCCCTGGGGCAACGGTGCGATGGCCGAGACTGACTGTCATAGATGTCGATATTACTTCGTGACCTGGGACGCACGGCGGCCCCACGGGTGCCGCGCCATGGGGTTTAAAAGCCGGTTGTTCCCGGCCGCGCTGGTGCGCCGATGTGCGGACGGTGCGGCCTGCCGCCTTTACAGCGTCAAGCGGCGGAGAAAACCGGGCGGCGGGCCGCCGGCCTGATCCCGCCTCCTCGACCCGGTGGCTCCCGGGTCCGCCCAAACGGGCAAAATTTGCCGCCGGTTGTCCGGTCCAGTCTGCCGGGGCGCCGTGCGGCCGAAAAAGAACGAAGAAATATCGGATAGTTGATGAACAAGCCACGGTTTAGCATGGAGATTGCTTAAGGTATAAGGAGATGCAGATGAAAATCAGCGCCACCCCCCCGCTTCGGCCCGACCCGCCGATAGCGAAGACTCACCGCGAAACGACGACGGCCGCCTCCGATTTTCAGGCGATTTTACGGCAGACGGTGGAGAAATTGGGCGGTCCGCAGCCGGCGGATGAGGTTTCCCGGTCTTTCGGCCCGGCGTCCGTCCAGCCTCTGATCATGCCGGCGGCCGACACGGCGCTGCCGCTGACCGACCGGCTGGATCGACTGGTGGATCAATTGGAGTGCTTTCGGCAGAAACTCGCCGATCCGCAGGCTTCACTGAGATCCATCGAGCCGCTGGTGAACGATATCGCCGCGACGGCCCGAAAACTGGCACCGGAGCTGAACCCGGCGGATCGGGCCGATTCCCTCCATGACATCCTGAAGCACGCGCTGGTGACGGCTTCCGTCGAAATCACGCGCTTCAACCGCGGCGATTACGTCTGAGGTCGGTTGGCCCGTTGGCCCGTTTAGCCGGTTGAGCCGGTTGGCCCGTTGAGCCGGTTGGGCCGGTTAGCTCGTTGGTCACGGTGAAGCGGGATGGCCTGTTTGGTCTTTAGGGTTTTTATACGACCTTGCACTCAATCATCAAAGCGGTGTGTCAATCCAAATAGAGTCATTTCACGAGTTTGTGATTTTGAATTTTTTGGTCATTGTGATTTATTTGTTATTTGTCATTTGAATTTTGGAATTTTTAACTGAAGCATTAAAATTTCTTGTTCGATCAAGCTGAATGCCAGCAGCCAGCGGCGTCGCTGAACCGGGAAACAATTTGGAAACTTGATGTTTGATACTCGAAACTCGCAAAGAGGAATTCGAAACCCATCCGACGTTGGCAATTGAATCTCTGAACTCCAATCGCCCTCATCCTTCAACCTTGGGTAACCTGGCAATGGTTGCCTGTTGAGAGGGAAAGCGTGCCGATGCGCACCAGGCCCTCCCGAGTAAGGCTTAGTCAGCCGCTCGGTAGTGTAAAGGTCCGGCAGTGGAAACGGCCAAGGACATAATAAGCGAGAGCAGCGAGGTGAAGGGTGTAGCCCTGAATCTGACACATAGCCCCGAGAAAAGGTAATTTTGGGAACGTGCCGATCCCCTCAAGGTAGGCGCAGGCCATGCGGCGAGCGCGTTAAAGACGAGTGCAAAGCCGACACCCCGGGGTCTAAGACAGCATCGAGCTGCCCAACGACAGGCAAGTAACCAGGCGAGCGACGAACAAGGTGCTCTTGGGGAATCAGCCACACCGGCAAGTACCCGAGTACCGCGGCCAATGTAAAAAGAGGCCGCGGGATGGCCGCGTCGCAAGTGATGGGGACCGGAGAGCCGCAATGGCCTAGCGATGAAGCGCGTAATGACCGCTGAGCGAAGGTCCCCACGGTGCATCGACCGTGAAAGGAGCAACACTGACACTATGCAAGGAGTGGATTTGCAGTGGCAACGGATCTGACACGGATAGGTGAAAAGGCGCGCAAGGAGCCGGATCTGGTGTTTACCAGTCTGTATCACCACATCTGCGATGTGGACAACTTGCGGGCCTGCTACGACACACTGGACGCCGGCAAGGCGACCGGAGTGGATGGGGTAACCAAGCAGGAGTACGGGAAAAACCTCGAAGAGAACCTTGGGCAACTCTCGGAGAGCCTGAAGCGGATGGGATACAAGCCGGGGCCGAAACGGCGCAGCTATGTCCCGAAGCCGGGCAGTGACAAGGGCCGGCCGCTTGGCATCAGCGATTTTGAGGATAAGATTGTTGAGCTGGCGGTCAAACGCACCCTTGAGCCGATCTACGAGGCCGTATTTGAGGACAGCAGCTATGGATACCGTCCGGGCCGCAGCCAGCACGACTGCCTGGAGGCTCTCGGACGCACGATCCAGCAGAAGCGGATCAGCCACGTGGTGGAGGCCGATGTCAGGAGTTTTTTCGACCGGGTCAACCACGAGTGGATGATCAAGTTTCTGCGGCACCGCATCGCAGATGAGCGGGTCATCAGACTGATCATCCGGATGCTTAAAAGCGGTATCATGGAAGAGGGCCTGGTGCGGGCCACGGAAAAAGGCACGCCCCAGGGGTCCATTGTATCGCCGCTGCTCTCGAACATCTACCTTCATTACGTGCTGGACCTGTGGTTCGGCAAACGGGTGAGCAGGCAGTGTCGCGGTGAGGCGCATTATTTTCGGTTCGCCGATGACTTTCTGGCCTGCTTTGAGCACAAGAGCGAGGCAGAGGATTTTTACCGGCGCCTGAAGGACCGGCTGGAAGGCTTTGGTCTGGAGCTGGCGCAGGAGAAAACGCGCTGCATCGAGTTTGGCCGCTATGCACGAGAAAATGCATACAAGCGCGGCGAGAAGCCACAGGAGTTTACCTTTCTGGGTTTTACGCATTATTGCGGCAAGACCAAGCGGGGATACTTCAAGGTCAAGCGCCGCACCAGTCGCAAGAAGCTGGGCATAAGTCTGCGCAACTTCAGCGACTGGGCGAAAAAGGCCCGACGGGTGCTCAGAAAAGGGCAGATGCTCCGGCAGGCCAGAGCCCGGGTGATCGGGTATCTGAACTATTACGCCATAACGGATAACGCAGAAAGGTGCAGCTATTATGTCTATCGCGTCAAACATATCTTGTTTAAATGGCTCAACCGCAAGAGCCAGCGCAAGGCATACACCTGGGAGAGCTTCACCCGGGCATTGATCTGGGTGAAGTGGCCCCGGCTGCGAATCCGCAAAGACCTGAACCCGTGTCGTAGGGCGGAGGCGCACTGAATGATGGACCGAGGAGCCGGATGTATGGGAAAGCCGCTTGTCCGGTTCTGTGAGGGACAGGAGTTCAACTGTGATATGGACAAAATATTGTGGCACCGCCGCGAAAGCAGGCGGCAACAGAGAAAACAAATATTGCCCTGCAGTCACAGAAGTCTCCTGTCTACTCGAAAACCGTGACCCCGAACCCTCAACCTTGAACCGTGACCCCGACCCTAAACCCATCTGTTGTCATATGCCGACGACCGATAACAAAGCCAAACCCTCAATCAACGGCTATAGGCTTCGAGATTGAGGTTTTGGCGCGGCTAGAGGGAGGAGGCTGTATAGGTCATACGCCGACGACCGATAACAAAGCCAAACCCTCAATCAACGGCTATAGGCTTCGAGATTGAGGTTTTGGCGCGGCTAGAGGGAGGAGGCTGTATAGGTCATACGCCGACGACCGATAACAAAGCCAAACCCTCAATCAACGGCTATAGGCTTCGAGATTGAGGTTTTGGCGCGGCTAGAGGGAGGAGGCTGTATAGGTCATACGCCGACGACCGATAACAAAGCCAAACCCTCAATCAACGGCTATAGGCTTCGAGATTGAGGTTTTGGCGCGGCTAGAGGGAGGAGGCTGTATAGGTCATACGCCGACGACCGATAACAAAGCCAAACCCTCAATCAACGGCTATAGGCTTCGAGATTGAGGTTTTGGCGCGGCTAGAGGGAGGAGGCTGTATAGGTCATACGCCGACGACCGATAACAAAGCCAAACCCTCAATCTCGAAGCCTATAGATCGGGCCGCAGGCGGCTGCGCAGGAGTTTACGCTGATAGGTGTAAATGAATTCCGTCAAGGCGTTGATCTGGCCCTGATCGACCTCCACGAACTCCAGGCCGTAACACGGGGCGGTATTCGACGCGCCGTTGTCGAAACGCACCACGATCGCCTTTTTGATCTTCACCCGGGTTTCGCCCGCTCCCGATGGAAAGAAGATTTCGACGTCTTCCAGGGCATCTCCGAGCTGAAACGGCGGATCGTTTCGTTTGTCGTCTTCGCAGCAGACCATTGCGACCAGGGCCCCGCCCATGCTGATGTCCACGACGCGTTGGCGGCATTCGGACTGTTGGTAGACAAATGTGACCATGGAGCCGTCGGGGGCTTCGAGCCGGAAGAATTTACGCCGTTGATTGCGATTGATGGCGTCGGGGAAGGGCAGGCAGAGCTGATTCTGATAGAATTCGCCGCCGATTGTGGAAAATGAGTACGGAATCTTGTCGGGACCGGTGAACTCGAAGTCGATTTCCCAGTCGTCACTTTTTGCGGCCGCTTCCTTGAACCCTTCCGGGTAGCCGAGCAGAAAATAGCTGCGGTTCACCTTGCGGCGGAAGCCGGTCAACACCGTCAGCTGTTCGTAATCGGCGCCGGCAAGGCGCAGCTTGATCAGGATCCTTGATTTTATAAGCGACTCGAGGACTTTCCTGATGTTGCCGGCGGTAACCCGATCATAGTCCATAAGATTATCCACGGCTTCCTTTTTTTTACTCCGGATGAGCGCCGGCACCGGTTTCGCACCTGCCGCTTTCATCGGCGCTCTTCTACGACACTTCTTTTTCCGGCTGCTCCTCCAGACCGTATTTTTCTATCTTGCGGTAAACCGTGGACGTATTGATGCCCAGGATTTCAGCCGCCCGGGCGCGGTTGCCCCCGGTGGCGTCCAGCACGTCGTGGATGTGCTTCTTTTCGAGTTCCTCCAGCGTCAGAAAACCGCCGCCCGTCTTGGCGGCGCCGTCGAGTGTCGCCAGGTCGGGGGCCGAGGAAAGGGTCAGCACCGGTCCCTGTTCCCGTAAAACCGCGCCGGCGATGACGTGCTCCAGCTCGCGCACGTTGCCGGGAAAAGAGCCGGCGGCCAGTGATCGGGCGAGCTGCGGGTCGATGGTGGTGATGGATTTGCGGTTGGCCTCGGCATGCAGCCGGGTGAAATGGCGCGCCAGGGGCAGAATATCCTTTTTTCTGTCCCTCAAAGGCGGCACTTTGATGGTGTACATGTTCAACCGGTAGAAAAGATCGGCACGGAAGCGGTTGCTTTCGATTTCCGCCGTGATGTCGCGGTTGGTGGCGGCCACGATCCGCACGTCCACATTGCGCACCTCGGTGCTGCCGAGCCGGTAGAACTCGCGCTCTTCGATGACCCGCAGCAGCTTGCCCTGCAGTGAAGGCTCCAGTTCGGTGACTTCATCCAGAAAAAGGGTGCCCCCGCCGGCGGCTTCGAAAAACCCCCTTTTGTCGCAGAGCGCATCGGTGAAAGCGCCCTTGGCGTGGCCGAAAAATTCGTCTTCGAAGATGGTTTTGCTTACGGCCGCCATGTTCACGGCTAAAAACGGCATGTGGGCGCGGCGGCTCAGCCGGTGGATGACCCGTGCCAGCATTTCCTTGCCGGTGCCCGATTCGCCGTTGATAATGACGCTGTAGTCGGTCGGCGCGACCGTTTCGACCTGACGGAACACGAGCGCCATGGCCTCGTCCTCGGCGATGATCTCGCCGAAAGCGTCGGGGTTCTTGAGCTGCGAGAAGGACTGCGTGGGCGACAGCAGCGACAATTCGTATTTGAGATTGAAGCGTTCCAGGGCCTGGTGGATCACACCGGTCAGCTTTGCGCCGTTGATCGGCTTGACGAGGTAGTCGAAGGCGCCGAGGTTCATGGCCTGGACGGCCGCGGTCGCCTGATCGATCGCCGTGACCACGATGCACTCGATATTAGGGTGGGTTTCGTTGATTTTCCGCAGCAGTTCGAGACCGCCGACGTGCGGCATGACCAGGTCGAGAAGGATGACCTTGAAGGCGTGGGCCTGGACGAGATCGAAGGCCCGGCGGCTGTCGGAAACCAGGGCCGGCTCCGGCAGTCCGGCGCTGAGCAGCGTGGACCTGATGCTCAGCAATAGCCCCTGGTCGTCGTCGACAACCAGGAAAGGGGTGGATGAGTCGGGTATCGATTCCATAAAAATTTCTGTTTGGGGTGCGTTCAAAGATCTCATCAAGGGTCTATAAGGGTCTATTTTAAAAGATTTTCTTCAGGCGGTCAAGATATTGTCGATGAATTCAATAAGTTCGGTCACATCGAACGGCTTGGGCCGGATGTTTGCAAAGCCCAGCCGCCGGGCTTCGTCCAGCTTCGGGTGTTGCGGATGGCCGGTGGTGATGATCACCTTCACGGCGGCCAGCGCCGGGTCCTTCTTCAGGGCGCGGCAGACCTCGATGCCGTCCATATCGGGCATGAAGATGTCGAGGATCAGAAGGGCGGGGCGGTAGGTCCCGAGCTTCAGGCAGGCATCGATGCCGTTGGCGGCCGCGGCCACCCGATAGGCGCCCCGGTCTGTCAGGACCCGGGTCAGCAGGCGCCGGATGGCGGGGTCGTCGTCCACCACCAGGATCCTTACGGGCGTGCTGTCGGCGGCCAGCGCCGGCAAGTCGATGTGAAAAATGGTCCCCTTGGTCGCCAGGCGCTCGAAAGAAATGTCGCCGCCGTGCGCCTTGACCAGGCTCGAGGAGACCGACAGGCCGAGACCGGTGCCCCCCGCGGCCTGCTTGTCGGTCACGAACGGATCGAACAGCCGCTCGGCCAGCGCCGGATCGACCCCTTTGCCGTTGTCGGCGACCGAAATGCGCAGGCGCCCGGGAACAGGGCTCGGACCGGTGTCGATCCGTATCCGCCCCTGCGGATGATCGATGGCCTGGACGGCGTTGATCAGGATGTTGACGATGACCTGTTCGATGTTTTGCAGATTGCCGTCGATGAGCGGCAGATCCTCGGTCAGCCGGTTCTCTATCGTCACCCCGGCGCTGCGCAAGGTGGTGTGGACCAGCCGCAGGGCATTGTCGACGGCCTCGTTCACCGAGACCGGCTGCTTGTCGACCGCTTCCGACAGGCGCGCGAAATTTTTTAGATCGGAGACGATCTTTGCCACCCGGCCGGCCGCCGATTCGATGTCATCGACAAGCTGCAGGAGATGGCGGTCCAGGAAGTCGATGGACAGGCCGCCGAATTTTTGGTGCGGCGCCGCACCCGCCCCGGCCATCAGTGCCGGCAGCAGATCGCGCCAAACCTTCTGGAGCAGCGGCGTATTGTACAGGATCAGATTGATCGGATTGTTGATCTCGTGCGCGACCCCGGCCATCAGCATGCCGAGCGCTTCCATTTTTTGGGCCTGGTGCAGCTCTTTTTCCAGCCGCATCGATTTGCGCTTCTCCTGTTGCAGGAGCTGCTCCAGGTCCGGCATGTCGGCAGCGGTTTTTTCCATCAGCGTATCAGATATCCGCAGCGGGAAGGCGGCGGGTCACTGCGCCGCGCGATGAGAGGGTATGTGACCGGAAATCATTCCAAGGGGTCATTATATCTTAAAAAGAAATGCCGAACAACAGGCACCGATTCGTCCGGCGACATTCAATAAATTGACGCTTTTACCGGCCTTGCAGGACCTGCGGCGGTCTTGTTTTTTACTAACCTGCCGAAATTGCGAGGATTAAAGAAAAGCAGTGGCCTGGCACTCAATTTGCTTCCCGATACCGTGTCCGCAACCGGTAGGACGGTACCTTCTCAGCACCATTAATACGGAAACGTCGAATGAATCGCAAACCATTGTCCGTGCGCGAGCTTATGTGCAACCCCGTGACCGGTCGACGCCCCATCGCGACCGCGGAGGCGGCGACCGGCTGCCGGGAGCAAAAAGCGGTCGATTTCTTTCAGCCGCCGAAGGGCGCCGAAACGGCCGCCGTCCGCTGCGCGGTTCCTCCGCGGCCGGCGGCGCCGGGGCCCGCCGACAGCGCCGTGATCGGTGAGGTCCTGGATCAGTCGGCGGTCGGTTTGCTCATTTTAAATGCCAAGGGCCGGGTCGTGTGGATGAACGGGGCCTTCGCGCGGTATGTCGGCCTGCCCGCAAATTCTCTGATCGGACAGGACTACCGGCAGGTCATCGACCGGCGGTTCGAGGATATCTTCGAGGATTGCGGCCCATTGCGGCGCGGCCTCTTTGATTCTTGCGCCGGGGACGGGGAAAGCGAGCCCGGCGACTGCCATGTGCTGCCGGATGCGGCGCGCCGCGAACGCTGGTTGGAGCACCGCAGCCAGGCGATTCGGGCCGGCGGTCTCGCCGGGGGCCGCATCGAGCACTTTACCGATATCGGCGCCCGCAAAAAGACGGCCGACGCCGGGCGGCGACGGAGCGATCGGCTGCTGCGGGACCAGAAGTTGGAAGCGATCGGCACCCTGGCCGGCGGCGTCGCGCACGACTTCAACAACCTCCTGCAGGCCATTTCCGGCTACACCCAGCTGCTCATGATCAACAAGCCGGCCGGCGACCCGGACACGGACATGCTCGTGGCTATCGACAAGGCCACCGCACGGGCCACTGCGCTGACCCAGCAACTCCTGGCTTTCAGCCGCAGGACGGAAAGCCGTCTGCAGCCGGCCGACCTCAACACCCTGATCGGATTGGTCAAGGGGATTCTCGAGCGCACCCTGCCGCAGATGATCCGCATCCACCTGACGCTGGACGACAACTTGCCGGAGGTGTCGCTCGACGATGCCCAGATCGAACAGGTGCTCATGAACCTGGCGCTCAACGCCCGGCAGGCGATGCCCGGCGGGGGGACACTGACATTCGCCACCCGCCGCGTCCGGGTCGATGATGCCGACGGTGCGGCGGGCTGTGTTCTTGCCGCGGGCGAATATGTCCGCCTGTCGGTGATCGATACGGGCAGCGGGATGGACGACGACACCCGGCAGCATATCTTCGAACCGTTTTACACGACCCGCGATGTCGGTGAAGGCTCCGGCCTGGGGCTGTCTATGGTACACGGAATTCTCAAGAACCACGGCGCCGGCATCGAATGCACCAGCGAGGCCGACGGCGGGACCCGGTTCAGCATCTATTTTCCGGTTTCGACGGCCGTACGCCGGCCCGCCGCGCGGCCAAGGGATGATCAAGACGACCTTTGGGGCGGCGGCGAAACCGTTCTGATCGTCGATGACGACCCGGCCCTTTTGACCCTGAATAAAAATGTCCTGGAGCTGCACGGGTATCGCGCGCTGACGGCCGAAAGCGGCGAGGCGGCCCTGAGGCTCTGCGCGTCGGGCGAGGGCATCGACCTGGTCGTTCTGGACGTCACCATGCCCGGCATGGGCGGCGAAAAATGCCTGTTCGAATTGGCGCGTCAAAAACCGGAATTAAAGATCATCGTCACCAGCGGGCACCCCCCCGACGAGAGCCTGCACGAGATGCTGGCCGCTGCCGGGGGCCATTTCGTTGGAAAACCTTACCCGTTGGAAAGCCTGCTGGCCGTCATGCGCCGCATGCTGAACCGCCGCACGCCGGCCGCACAAGTTTCCGGCCCGGTCCCTCACACCGCATAGGGGCACGGCGTGCCGCGCCCCTGCGGTTCTGTGTCGCACTAAATTCTGTTTTCGTGTAAAAGGTCTTCTTTATCCCTGGCGTCGGCGGGTGCCGGCCGCTTTGTCCGTGCTGCTGCAGGCCCGGTCATGCCGGCCGGGCGGTCAATACGGAACCCCGGTTGAGTGGTTCGGCGTCCCGGTTTAAAAGCCCTTGAACTGCCGAAAACTTTATCTTAAAGCCACTGTATCGTCGGGGAAACGTGGTTTTTAACGGGTACACATAGAGGATATGAACACGTCCAGAGAGGTCTTCCTCGAGCGGGTTCGAAGAGCGCTGGCGCCGGGCCGGGATTGCCGCGAAGGGCCGAGGCGGCGGCCGTCTTCCGGAAACCGGCAACGGGCGGCGGCCGTGTGCGCACGGGTTGCACGACGCACGCGGCAGGAGCGGTTGGGATTGCTCGACCGCCTGATCGAACGGGCCGCCGGCATCGGCATGACCGTGACGCCCTGCCGGGGCGTGACGGCGGCCGCCCGCACCGCGGCGGCGCTCGTCCGGCGGGCGTCCGGCGGCAGGGACGAAGCGGCGCGGGCGGTGGCCTGGCGGCACCCACTGATAGACCGCCTGATGCGCGAACCGGCACTGACGGCGCTCATGCCGCCGGCCGATCCGCGGCACGCCGGTCGTGACACCGGGTCGGCCGGGAACCTGCGCCGGCGGGTGCGACGGCAAGCGGCCGCGGCGGCCGTCGGCATCGTTTCGGCCGAATGGTGCCTGGCCGACACGGCCACCCTGGCCTCGCGCACCCGGCCCGGTTGTGACCGGTCAATCGCGGTGGTGCCGCCGGTGACCATCGCCGCGGTGCCGCTCGATCGCCTGATCGCCGATCTCGAAGAACTCTACGCCCTGTTGTACGGTGAGAACCCGGCGTCCGCGCCGCGGCTGACGAATTACATGAGCCTGATTTCGGGTCCGAGCACCACCCGCGACATCGAGAGCATACCGGTCACCGGTGCCCACGGGCCGCGGCAAGTGACGGTCCTGGTGGTGGTGTGAGCGGCGGATCGTCGGCCGCGGCCGCCCGGCAGGCGCGGCCCTTCAGGCGGTCCGGTTTCCGGGCCCCATGCCCGATGGCCCGTCCAGGACCTTTCTGATCATTTTCGAGACCTGAAAGGTGTCGAAAGGTTTCTGGATAAAGTCGTCGCATCCCAGCAGGAGCATGTCCGCGGTGATTTCGTCGATGCTGTAGCCGCTGGCGATCAGGACTCTTATATCCGGATCGATCTGTTTCAATCGCCTGAACGTCTCGCGACCGTCCATCCCGGGCATGATCATGTCCAGGATGACCAGGGCGATCCGGTCGCCGGGTTCACGCAGGACCGCCAGGGCCTCCTCGCCGCCGCGGGCCGTCAGGACCGTGTAGCCCATGTTGGACAGCATGGCCCGGCAGGCCTTGAGGATGTACTCTTCGTCATCGACCACCAGCAGGGTGTTTCACTTCCCTGGCGCAGGTCCGCGGACGGTTCTTCTTCCGGCACGATAGCCTGGTCTGCGGCCGGCAGATAGATGAAAAACGTCGTGCCTTTCCCCGGCTGACTGGTGAAATCGATGATGCCGCCGTGATTCTTGACGATCCCGAATGCAGAGGCCAGCCCCAGGCCGGTTCCGCCGCCCATGGGCTTGGTGGTGAAAAAGGGCTCGAAAGCGCGGTCCTGGACATCGGGCGTCATGCCCGAACCGGTGTCCCTGACCATGATCTTCACGTAGCGGCCGGGTTTGACGTTGAAGGGCCGGGCGAACCCGTCATCGAGATCGACATTCTCGGTTTTCAGGTTCAGCGTGCCGCCCGGCTTCATCGCCTGCCACGCATTAGATACAGATTCACCAGTACCTGTGCGATCTGATTCCGATCCACTTTCACGGTCCAGACATACGACTGGCAATCCTGCAGGGTTCGAATTTCTTTTTTGGTGCGTTCGAACAGGTCGGCGGTTTTCAGGACGATTTCGTTCGGATTGGTCGCTTTGACCAAGTATTTTCCGCCGCGGGCATATCCCAGCAGCTGGCGGGTCAGGTTGGCCCCGCTTTGAACGCAGCGCTCGATGCTGCGGATGTTTTCGTAATGCGGTTCGGCGGCATCGAGCGTGGTCAGCATCAGGCTGGCATTGCCCTGAATGCCCATAAGCAGGTTGTTGAAGTCGTGCGCGATGCCGCCGGCCAGCCTTCCCAGGGCTTCCAGCCGCTGGGACTGCTGCAGGTGATCGGCGAGCCGTTTGCGCTCCTTCTCGGCCTGCAGTCGCCCGGTCACGTCGCGTCCGATACCGCGGTAGCCGCAGGGGTTGCCATCGCCGCCGAGCTTGAGTTGCGCGGAGAGGTTTTGCCAGGGCCGGAGGCGGCCTTTATTTTTTTATGATTTGCGGCAAAGCCTGCGGTGTTTGCGTGCAGCGGCGGACCACTCGAAGCAGGACGATGGCCAGGGCGCAGCCCAGAACGATCCATCCGTCCCTGAAACCTTCGAAAAAGATCGAGTGGACCACGTCCGCCCAATCCCGGTGTCCTGTAGACCAGTTGACTTCGAAAGGCCAGAAAAAAGATACCGGGGAACGGGTGAAAACGGCATCGGCGAGGACGTGCGAGAGGATCAGCAGCACCGAGCGCAGGTAGCCGAACGGTTCGATTTTCAGCCAGCGCCGTGCGGCGTGAGAAGCCAGAAGGCCGCCGCAGAGGGCAAACGCCAGGCTGTGCGTCGGGCCGCGATGATAGGCGCTGCCGTTTACCGTCAGGAGCAGGCCGATCAGAACGTCGATGTCGGGCAGATTGGCAAGCAGGCCGATAAACACGAAGTTCTTCCAGCGGCCAAAGGCCGAGGCGCCGGTGCTCGCTTCATAGGTTGCCAGGCCGATGGCCGCATGGCCGAAGGGAAGGGGCATGGGTCATCCAGTCAGGAAGTCTTTGCGCACCAGTCGCAGCTCGCGGTCCCGGAAGAGTTCCACGCCGAATCCTTCGACATTGCGCCAGACGATCATGCCCCGCCGCTTTTCCTTTTCGGTTTCCGAGTATGGCAGGGCCACGGTGATCGTCTCTCCCACGGGCAGCAGGACCGGGGATTTTATGAAAAGCCCGTATTTACTGTAGTCCTTGAGTTCACCTTCGAAGAACTGTCGGCGGGTGGCGAAGAAGATGTAGCGCGAATAGAGAAGGCGCCGGTTTCTGCGTTTTTCCGCAGCGGCGGCGGCGGTTTTCGGCACGGTCATCATCGGATCCTTTCGGCTGGTGAAGGCAATTTGCGCCCGGCTCGCGTCATTTTACCGGCATCGGCGTGTCACCAGCACTACAGCAACTTGTGTGCCTGACGGTGTGCTTGAAAAATTATTTGTTTTTTTAGGGGGTTGGCTGAAACAAGGCGATGGCGGAGGCGGCAATTGTGAAAAACAGGTTACAAAAAAAGGATGATCGGGACACACCACGACCCCGTAATGACAGCTTCCGGCGCCAAAGACCAGGGCCCGGTTAGGGTCCCATCCGCGATCGCATCCAAATGCATCCGAGCGGCCGATTCATAACTGGTGGGGTGTTCGCTTTTTCTCAAATCCTGGTGGCGGACTTGAAATAGTCACGCCGCACATAGGTGTAGGCCGCAAAGACCCACCAGCAAAAAAGGATCGACAGCACCGCCGCCGTAAAGACCGTCAGCAGCAGGCCGGCGTCGCCGGCGGCCAGGATCTCGCCCAGCGGCCCCGGTTTGGTTTTAAGGTCGGCCAGGACCTCTTTTCGGAAAATGAGCAGTTGAAAGCGGTCCAGGGTGTAGAGGCCGGTCGTAAAGAACACCAGGGTGCCGCCCCAGGGCCTGGCCCGCCACAGACCGACACCCAGGCCGAGATAGAGGCCGGCGTAAACCAGGTGATAGAAAAGGGCCGTCGGCCCGCCGCGCAGGGCCCCGAAAAGCGGGACCGCGCCGGTCGGCGGCACCATCTCCGTCAGGGCCGAGACCACAAACAACACCGCGGTGATTCGAAAGGTGGTTTTGCCCTTGGCGGACGCCGTCACGACAGCGCCGCCGGGCGCGGCCGCACCACCGGCATGGCGATGGCAGCGGGGCGCGGTCCGGGACCCTCGGAGGTTCGCCGGAATCTTGTCATACGAAACCGCGTTTTGCGCCGGCGCACCTGACGATCGACTCCAGCGTGTCGTCGCGATAACAGGCGACGGCGGGAATGCCGTCCTGATCGCTGATTCGCTGCAATCGGCGCAGACACGCGACGGTGGATTCGACGACATCGATATCCAGTTGAAACCGGAGGGCGAACTCCGCTATCGAATAAGAGCCCCAGTTATCGATGATCGCTTCGACCTGCGCAACGGTCGGCAGTTTCTTTTGTGCGGTTAACGTCATTTTTCGTGGCCCCCCACTCCGAAAACACCGGTCTCCGCGAACGGTCGCAACGGTGGGTGGGAACCCGGCGATAATGCAGGTTCCCCTATGATCGGCCGCTGCCCGTGGAGTCGAGTTCGCAAGCCGTCGCGTGGCTGCCGGGGCACCACCGGCCATGCTGGTCGATAAACCGGATGTAATCCCGCATGGTCCAGTTCTTGGTTCCGATCGGCGCCACCGGCATCAGGTAACGTCGGGCGCGATAGAGTTTTACCTTTTCTTCGTAGGTCATATCTCGAATCCTCGACAAAGTGGCCCCCGCGCCACAACCGATCGGCGCGGTGCCTGCTTCATGGATAGGTATTTATGGGGGGTTTTCAAGTAAAAAAACGTTCAGCCTCATACACGTCCCGGCCCGCCAGTGCAAGAGGGAATTTACCGACCGCCATGTCAGCGATTCGACCGGCCGGGAGAAATTGAAAAGGGGCCGCCCGCAAAACAGTTGCGCGACCCCCTTCCGGTACCCGGCCTTTGAATCCGCTTCGACACAAAATTTTCAGTTGCCACCGGTCGTTCGACCGGTGGCCGAGATGGCCGGGCCTCATCAACATGGCGGTCCGGCCGGCAATGCGCCGGTCAACAACGGGTAACAGCTCCGAAAACAGCCGCCCAGCATGATACGGACCGGTTTTATTGGTCCAGCCAGATGTCGGCTTCCCCGCCGCAGTGGCTGCAAACGGCGTGACCCTTGGTTTTCCCTTCGCTTTCGGGGACGATATGGGGCTCGGCCGCGGCCTGACTCCCGCCATGTTCTTGCAGCGAGCAGGTGACGACCATTTCGGCTTCGTTCCCGCAGTTCTTGCATTCACACGTCTGCTTAAACGTTTTGTCCGGCATCAGATCACCTCCCATTTGAGTTGGTCGATCGAGAGGGGCCGCGTGGCAGCCCGTCTGTTAGTATTAACGGCAAGTCGGCCGATCTGCATTGGCGACCGAATGAGATCGCTTCCGGAGGTGACGCTGATGGACAGCGTCATCGATCACATGCTGCAATTTCGGCAGATCCCGAAAAAATCCAGGCGGTGGGTCAATATCCTGAATCCCGTCTCATCGGCGACTTCCCGGGCCATGTCCTGCAGGGTGGAGAGGTCGGGATCGATCACCTTCTTGCATTTGACGCAAATCACGTGCGGGTGAGGGTAGGGCCGGTTGCCGTCATAGCGGTTGCTGCCGTCCGGAAAGCCGAGTTCCAGTACTTCTCCCAGGGACTTGAGCAGAATGACGTTGCGATAAACCGTCGCCAGGCTCATCGTCGGAAAATCATCCTGCAGCAGTTCGTAGATTTTCTCGACGTTGGGATGGCCGTCGCTGTGAGCCAGGACCTTCACGATGGCGATGCGCTGCGGGGTCAGCTTGTGATTGTTGTCCCGCAGTTTTTGCAGGATGGAATGAAATCTCTGGTCGGGATTCGTCATCAGGCACCGGCTCGTTGCCAATTGATACAAAATTTTAATTGATAACTATTATTAGTATAATGCTTAGGGCCGCCTGTCAAGGTGTTTTCCGCTCCAGAAACTCAGCTGTTGATTATTTATTCAAATCTTGTAGCGCTTGATCTTGTTCAGCAGTCCCTGGCGTGTCAGCCCCAGCTCGCGGGCCGCTTGCGAGCGGTTATGTTTGGCCGCTTTGAGGGCGTGCACAATCATTTGGCGCTCCATGTGTTCGATGGCGGTTGGCAGGGTTCGTTTCCCGGAAGCAACGGCAAAACCCGCTTCAGGGATACCGGTGATTCTTTCCGACAGGTACGCGGCTTTAATTTGCCTGTCGCCGCCCGCCAGCATCAGCGCCCGTTCGACCTCATTTTCAAGTTCCCGGATGTTGCCCGGCCAGTCGTATTGCATGAGACAGGCCAGGGCTTGCGGCGTCAGGCGCGCCGCCGGCTTCTTAAACCGGGCGGCGAACCGGTCCAGAAAGTGGGCCGCCAGAAGCGCGATGTCATCTTTTCTTTCACGCAGCGGCGGCAGCACAATGGGAAAAACATGGATGCGGTAGTAAAGATCGTCACGAAAACGGCCGTTTTTAACTTCCTGCAGCAAGTCGCGGTTCGATGAGACCACGAGCCTGAAATTCACCTGCCGGAAATGGCTGCCGCCCACGGGTCGGACGTGCCCGTCCTGGAGGACGCGCAACAGCTTGGTTTGCATCGAGTGCGGCATGTCGGCGATCTCGTCCAGAAAAATGGTGCCGCCGTCGGCCATTTCGAACAGCCCCTTCTTGTCGGAAATGGCGCCGGTGAAGGCGCCGCGCACGTGACCGAAAAGCTCGCTCTCCAGCAGGTTTTCGCTCAGCGCGCCGCAATTTTCGGCAACGAAGGGCTGGCCTTTCAAGGGGCTGTTGTAGTGAATGGCCTTTGCGAGGAGTTCCTTGCCGGTGCCGGTCTCGCCCTGAATACAGACGGTGGTCGTGCTCGCGATAACCTTGTCCAGCAGCGCGAAGACCTGGCGCATCGCCTTGCTGGAACCGATAATTCCCTGAACGCTGAAGCGGTCCTGCAGTTCGGACAGAAGACGGATTTTTTCCAGTTCCAGTGAGTTGGCATATTGTCTTATCTCACCGTAGAGAATCGCATTCTCGATGGCGACAGACAGGGTGCTGGATAATATTTCCAGTAAGAACAAGTCCTTATCGGTGAATTTGCCGGCCAGTTTGTTCAGGGCATACAGCACGCCGAGCACGTCTTTGCGCGTTTTAAGCGGTACGCATATCATCGACTGCGTGACGAAGTTCTTCTGAATATCCAGGTCGGGGGAAAACCTGTCGTCTTTCGACACATCGTCGATCATCACCGGTTGTTGCGTGCGCAACACCCAGCCCGCCACGCCGTAATCGTCCGCAAATCTCATCTTCTCCAGCCCTTCGCCGGTTTCACTTCCTTGCCCTTCGGCCGTTCGAATGAAATAAAACTCCCTTTTCCTCGCATCGTGCAGGGCGATCGAGGCGCCTTCGATGCCGAAGACTTCCGTCACCTTGCTTAAAATCCCACGGAGCATCACGTGCAGGTTGTCGATGGAGTGAATCGACCTGGACAGCTCGTAGAGCAGATCGAGGTCATAGGCGGTCAAGGCCACGGGTTGGCGGGGGGGCGAGGCCATCGGCGGTCTCCTTGCTGAACACGCCTTTGCAAAAATGTCCGGGTCACCGCCCCCGGGCGCAGCGGTCGGCGGCGGGGTGTCAAGGTCGTAAACTATCTATATGGATAAGCCCCTGTGCTTGTCAACGAACTTTACGATTTCAGGACGTGCTGCCGGTGTTCCTCCCGTTGCAAAACTCTCATGAACATTAAAAATTTAATTAATAACGGATAGATACGAATGGCGGCACCCGGTTCCCGCGGTTTCCGATACAATCTGGCACCGATGCTGCTCTTAAGACAGGCATCGTCGGAACCGGTTGGGAAACACACAACACAGAAAGGAGGACGGGTATGAAGAAACTCATTATGTCGGTCGTTTTAATCGGGTGGGTCGTTTGCGGCGCAGCGGCAGTGGCGGGGGACACGGACGGTGCGCAGCACCGGGCCACGTTTTATGCCAACTGCATCGACAAGAAGATCACCTGCAGCGACCGCAAGGGGGATCTGTGGAATTCGCGCTCGCAGAATCTCCGCTGCTGCTCGCGGCTGGCGATTCTCAAGGCGATTTACCTGAGTGCCAACAAGGAACGGCTGGTTCGCGAGTTGGAGGCCGGCGGCACCCCCCTGAATGCGCACCGGGTGGAATATTTTCTGAACAAGCGGTTTTATGAAAACCTGAAGCCTCTGATAGCTGCCGGTTCAGCGGACCGGGGCGACGATTGACACAAATTGTCCCGCTGTCGTTTCCGGTGTGCCTGGGGCAGACGCAAAATCACCGAACGGCCGGCCTCCGGAGCCGAAACCCCGGATGCCGGTAAACCGGTAAAATGGAGCGCACGAATGGAAAGGACCGATGAACTGATCCGAATCTTGTCCGGACCGGCCATGAGCGCCCGCTACGCCCAAGCCAAGGCGACCCGCACCTGTAAAATCTGTGCCCGGGCCGCCGATGGCTTCCGGGATGCGGTTTCGGCTTTCGAGTACGCGGTCTCCGCGATTTGCCAGGACTGTCAGGACAGATATCTGGACGCCGAAAACCGCGGTGCGGCCTTGTAAGGCTATCTCAGACGCAAGCAGGCGCAAACAGCTTTACTGAGTCCCCCGATGGCTTCAAGTTCTTGATTCTGGTGAGGAAAAAGGCTGGATCGTCATGCGCCGCCGGCCGACACCGGCAGCCGAAATCCTTATCGTGAAGCCTTGCTTATTTTAAAGCCCTGCAAATTCCCGCCGTTTATTCATTCCCTATCCGTGTCTATCCGAAAACTCCCTCCCGGGCGCATTCGCTCCGGCCCCGGCCCTGCCCGCCGACGGCAAAGAGAAAAGGTTTACCGTTCAGCCACCATTTGGCCGGTCGGCGTCAGGGGGTTCAACCGGTTGGCCCGCCAACAATGTATGAAAACCCCTGCATAAGAAAGTATATGATTACAGCAAGTTGAGGTTAAAGGCCGTCGATTGTACGGATCGGTGTAGGAATTATCAGTCAAATATTTTAATTTTCGGTCGTTCTGACACATGTATTTTAAATAAAATTAAATACTTAAGAAAATGGTATCGAACTTGCTAAGTCCAACCTCAATATAATAATTGCACGCGCTTCGATGCCAGTTTTTATCTTTAAACTCTATCACTGTGAGGTTGGAATGCCAAATTCTCGGAGGAAGGATTCGTATGTAAAACCCATTTTAAAAAAAATCATCTTATTCTCGCTTTTTTTCGCACTGTGCATCATCCTGTCGCAGTCGGCTTTCGCGGCCACCGTGAACGTGGCCTGGAATGCGAGTACCGGAACGAACATTGGCGGCTACAAGGTTTATTACGGCACTTCAAGCCGCAATTACGCCTACAACGTCAACGTGGGCAAGTCGACGAGCGCCAGCCTGTCGGGGCTGCAGGAGGGCCGCAAGTACTATTTTGCCGCAACAGCCTACAACACCAGCAACACCGAAAGCAACTATTCGAGTGAACTGTCCTACACCGTTCCCTCGTCGTCATCGGGTTCGACGACCCCGCCCCCGGCTACCGGCGGATCTTCCGGCACCATTTACATCGACAACGGCGGCGCGGGCACCTCGACTTCCGGATCGTGGGCTGTTTCCGGCGGCTCCGGTTCTTATGGGTCATCCTCGGTTTACAGCAAATCGACCAACGCCTCTTACACCTTTACGAAATCCATTTCCGGATCCCAGGCCGTTTATCTGCGCTGGACCTATTATGCCAGCCGCAGCACCAGCGTGCCGGTCAAAATTTACAACAATTCGACCCTGCTGAAGACGGTTTACGTCAATCAACTCCAAAACGGCGGCCAGTGGAATTTGCTCGGAACGTTCACTTTTTCCGGAACAGCTAAGGTCGTGGTCGTTTCGACGTCCAGTTCCAAATCAACCAGCGTCGATGGCGTCCAATTCGTGGCGGCCTCATCCTCGTCGTCTTCAAGTTCTTCTTCGAGTTCATCGGGCAGCACGGTACCAACCGGCTGTGCGCTGAGTTCCAAATTCAAAGAAACGTCGATGAAGACGGGGGCCCTTTGCTACACCGACCGCAATTACACCATCAAGGGCGGCGTGCCGGATTGGATGATCGGGCGCACCCTGATTCGAACCGTCAACGATGAAAGGTCGAATTCCGCATCGAGCGGGTACGTGCGGTTTACCAACACGCATGACTGGTGGGTCTACGTTCTCTTCGACAGCCGGTCGGCGACCGCCCCGAGCTGGTTGAAGGGCTGGGAGCTGACGTCCTACAAGATTTTGACGTCGCTGAGTTCACAGCCGTACATGAAGGTTTACCGTAAAAAATTCGATGCCGGCCAGTGCGTGGATTTGGGCGGCAACTACGGATCGGGTTCCTCCATCGAAACCCGCAGCAATTACATGGTCGTCTACGGAAAATAGAAGACCGCCCGGATGGCCGCCCGGCACTCGCAGCGCCGGTGACCATCCGTCAATATTCAAACGCCAAAAGGGCTTCGGAAATTCCGAGGCCCTTTCGGCGTTCTGTGCTCTTCAGTGGGCCTTAACGATAAAGACCGCCGACGGCTGCTTAATAGCTGGGGACTGCAACCGGATCAAAAAAGCCGCAACCTTTGGCGGCTGGCCGGTTTGGTAATCCTGAATAAATGTTAAAATATATTTCATTGTGACTCTTGCAACAACCAAATAAAAGATCGAGAACGACCCTATATTGTTGCCACTCTTGCCGGTAAGATTGCCGTCCTTGGCAACATTTCAACGCGTCAAGGGCTTCGACTTCACCTCGGCCTGGTAGGGGATGCAACGTCCGATGGGCTTCAAGCCACCTAATTTTATTCGTTTACTGGGTGCCGCAGATGCAAGACGTCGGATATGCAGACGAGCTTTTGTACGTCGCGTGCCCGACAACAAAGCTGATGCAATGCCCTTAAACGCTAACGACGGTTTTAAATGACGCGCGGGGCATTATTCAAGAACGAACCATGTCGAGGAAGTATTGGTGAAAACGGAGATCGTTGGAAAGCTCCGGGTGAAATGCGGTGGCGAGCCACCTGCCTTGACAGGCGGCAACGGCGGTGCCATTTGCCAGGGAAGCGATGACGCGTGCAGACCCACGAGCTGCGACCAGCCGCGGAGCACGAATGAAGATGCCTGGAAACGGACGCTCTCGTCCATCTCTCAATACATCGACGGTCAGGTTTTCTTCGAAGCTGTCGATCTGGCGGCCGAATGCGTTGCGTTCGACAATGATGTCCATTACCCCCAGGCCGGCCTGATTCCGACCGGTATCCTTGGCCATCAGGATCATTCCGGCGCAGGTCCCCCAGACTGCGTGATCCTCCGCAAAATGGCGCACCGGATCCCATAAGTCGTAGCTCGCTATGAGCTTTCCAATGGCAGTGCTCTCGCCGCCCGGGATGATCAACCCGTTCAATCCGAGGATCTCCTGCGGCAGACGCACTTCCGGAGCATCCAGACCGAGTTCTCTCAGGATGCGGATGTGCTCGATGAATGCACCTTGCAGCGCCAAAACACCTATTTTCATGACAGCATCTTTCCGGATTACCAGCCACGGCCGGCCAACCGGTCCTTTTCATCGAGATCGGACACATTGATACCGACCATGGGATGTCCGAGGCCGGCACTCAACTCGGCCAGAACGGCGGCATTCCGGTAGTGGGTGGTCGCCTGAACGATGGCTTTGGCACGCAGGGCCGGTTCGCCGCTCTTGAATATCCCCGAGCCCACGAAGACGCCGTCCACGCCGAGTTGCATCATCAAGGCCGCATCCGCCGGAGTGGCAAGTCCGCCGGCGGCGAAGTTGACCACCGGCAGACGCCCCAGGTTTTTGGTCTGTTTTACCAGCTCAAAAGGGGCACCGAGGTCCTTGGCGTAGGCCATCAACTCCTCGTCCGGCATGGTCTGCAGCACCCGTATCTCTCCTAAAACCGTGCGTGCGTGGCGCACGGCCTCCACCACGTCCCCGGTCCCGGCTTCACCCTTTGTGCGGATCATGGCCGCTCCTTCCCCGATGCGCCGCAACGCCTCCCCAAGATTCCGGCATCCGCACACAAACGGTACTCCGAAGGCCTGTTTGTCGATGTGATGGGCCTCATCCGCCGGGGTGAGCACCTCGCTCTCGTCGACGTAATCCACACCGATGGCCTCGAGGATCTGTGCTTCGACGAAGTGACCAATGCGGCATTTTGCCATGACCGGGATACTGACAGCCGCCATGATCTCGCGGATCAAACCCGGATCGGACATCCGCGCGACACCCCCTTGGGCGCGGATATCGGCCGGGACGCGCTCCAGCGCCATCACGGCGACCGCTCCAGCCTCCTCCGCGATAACGGCGTGCTCGGGCGATACCACATCCATTATGACGCCCCCCTTCAGCATTTGCGCCAGGCCGCTTTTCACGGTGAAGCTGGCGGATCTGTCCGGTTTTCTTTGCTGCGAATCACTCATTTTGTCCTCCCCGTAATGCCTGACATCCAATTTGTTCTTTTTTACCGGGTGTGATAACCAAATAACAGATACAGTTTTTTAAAAAAAAGACCATAACAGATTGGGACTGTCTTCAGTGTGGGGATTCTTATGCGCGGTAACATGGAAAAACGCAAACCGTCGCCGGTTGCGTCCAGCCGACAGGCTTTCCGTTATCGGCAGCTGGCCGGCGAGATCGAGAAAAAAATCCTTGAGGGGACCTATCAAGCCGGCGAGAAGCTGCCCTCCATCCGCAGGCTCCACCAGCAGACGAACCTGAGCATCTCGACGGTGTACCAGGCGTTCGTGGAATTGGAGAATACGGGATTCGTCGAAGCGCGGCCCAGATCCGGCTATTATGTGCGGCCGGTTTCCTTCAAAAAACTGGAGGCTCCGGCCCTGCGCAAAAAAAAATCCACGCCCCGACGGGTCAATCTGGCTCCGGTGATCAACTCGGTTATCGCTGCCATCAGCAACCCCCGCTTCGTCCCCTTCGGCAACACCGCCATGGACCCCGAATTGTTGCCCGTCAAGGCTTTAACGCGCATCCTAAAGTCCTTGAGCCAAAATGAAATGAAAACGCTGCTCTCTTATTCGCCCTCGGAGGGCTTTCCGGAGCTCAGACGGCAACTGGCGTTGCGCACCCTGGGGGTGCTGGAAAACATCGAACCGGAAAACATCATAATCACCAACGGCTGCATGGAGGCACTCGCGCTCTCGCTTTTAGCCGTCACCCGGCCGGGAGACACCGTCGCCATAGAAGCGCCGACAAATTTCAGCTTTTTGCAGTTGCTGAGGGAACTCGGCTTGCTGGTATGGGAGATCGCCACCGATCCCCATGAAGGGGTCGACCTGGAGGAACTCGAGAAGAGCCTGCGCACCAATACGATCCGGGCCTGCCTGTTCATGCCGAACTTTCAAAATCCGCTCGGCGCGTTGATGCCTGAGGACAAAAAGCGGGCCCTGGTAAAGCTGGTGACGGGCTACGGGATCCCCATAATCGAAGACGACATCAGCAGACAGCTCTATTTCGGCGATCAGCACCCGCTGCCGCTCAAGGCCTACGACCGCGAAGATCTCATTCTGACCTGCTCGTCATTTTCAAAAACCCTGGCGCCCGGGCTGCGCCTTGGATGGGTTATCCCGGGTAAACGATTCAACTCCAGGATTCAGCGCCTGAAGGCCGGCATCACGATATCCACCTCCACCCTGGGCCAATACGTGGCCTCGCGTTTTCTGGCCAGCGGCGCCTACGAGCGACATCTGCGGGCACTCCGAAACGCATTGAAAAAGCAGCTGTTCAGAATCGCCATCGAGATCCAAAATCATTTTCCGGCAAAGACGCGGCTGGCTGTTCCCCGGGGGGGCACACTGCTCTGGGTTGAGCTGCCCTCGGGCATTGACGGCCTGGCCGTTTATCAGGCCGCCTTCGAACGGAACATCGCCATAATTCCAGGGGCGGTCTGCTCAAATTCTAAACAATTCGACAACTTCATCCAAATTGGCTGCTCAGCCCCCTTCAGCCGCAGGACAAAGGAAGCGATTCGCGTCCTGGGATCCATTGCGGCAGGATCCTTGATATCTGAGCCCTCAAAAAAGCGGCCGAATTCGTGACGACCTCGTGACAAGAAACAAGCGGAATTAAAATCTTACGATACGCATATTCCCACGATTGAAACCGAGCGAGATCTGTCGGTAAAATCTGGTTAACTTATATAAAAAAGTTAACCAGTTATTTATATTATAAACCCCAATGTTTACAAGATCTTAGGCTGTGAGCAATCCCTTGAAAGCGCTGGCATTAAATACGTTTATTTGGGCAAAGAGCTTGGACCTTTCAGCAAGGATCCCAACTGTTGTGTTGACGGAATAGTACAGTACAACATGATCGCTCAAACCAGATCTTTCAGAGATGGATTATCCCGAATTAAAAAAGATACCACGAATTATAACTTGGCGCTGATGTGTGCGGAAAAAGAGCCCGCCGAATGCCATCGAATGATCCTGGTCTGCAGACACCTTAGAGGAAAAGATACTGAAATCAAGCACATCCTTGAGGACGGGAGCTTGGAGGATAACCGCGATACGGAACAACGGCTGATGAAAATGCTTAACATTACAGAAGAGATTCTATTCGAGGAAATTGAGGATCCGGTGGAAAGGGCCTATGAGGAAATGGGAAGACGCAACGCTTTCAAGCATAGAAATGACACCCCTCAAGGACACATTTCACCAGCTTGTCGGTATCATCGGCAACCTGGACGTCCGAATCTCGGAATGTATCGCGAATTGGTTATATAATTCGTCGTGTATCAGAGTTTACTGGGGTCCATATTATGGGCCCCATTTGTTTTAGTGCGCCAGGCATGGCGTGTAGCGTTTATTCAGCGCTGTTTCAACTGCTGTGGTGGCAGTGAATGACTTGGAGGTGAAAGTCCTCTACCGGCCCGGCAAGGGGAACGGTTAGCCGGACGGCAAGGGTGCCCACCGCGAGGAGGGATCCGAAGGAAGCCGCAGGCAAAACACTGGCCCGACGAACAGAAATCGCATACGAGGCGGCCGTATTGGGTAAGGAGGCTAATATCTTCAAAGCCCGGTACTTGCACGGAAAGTACGGTCGTAAATGCGGCGGGCATAAGTGGGAAGGTCGCACGTCTTACCCTGGGAGGTCTGTCAGCCTGCCTTGTGCTACCGGCATCGTAAGGTGCCGGGATGGGTTGGCAGAAGTCAGCAGCGGCCATAATAGCCGGAATGACCAACCGGTGAAGGGCCAAACCTGTCATTTAATGCGAGACGGATTTTCCGCGGGCCTTGAGCAGATGTCTCGAAAGAGAACCTAAAGCGGGAAGTATCGGACGGAATCCGAGAGGTAATGCTGGGTGCTTAAAAGGTTACGGGCATTGATGTCACAAAAGCGGAAAGTGACAGGAACCGCCGTATACGGAACCGTATGTACGGTGGTAGGGGAGGACGGAGGGCGCGAGCCCTCCTCCTACCCGATTCAGTAATGTGGTTGTAAAAAATTTTTAATGGAAAAGGACGGTAAAAAACAATGACTGAAAACATTCAAAGCGACAATACGAATATAGATGATTTGATAGACCTGCTTCCGGAACAGTTTCCCGCCGCACAAGAAATGATCAAGTTTGAAATCGCTCCGCATCTTGTGGATTGCAGCGCTGGAATCAGAGACCACTATATCAAGGTCATTAAGAAACGAACAAATGCGGCATCGATAAAGTCGGTATCTTTGTTAATTGATGAAGCGATCAAGGAGATCAATGACATTGTATTATCCAAAAGTTGTGAAGATTCTGTGGAAGAGACTCGTATCATCGACCCTGAAATTAAAGAGATGGCGGAGCAGATTGCCAGCGACCCTCAGTTATTCAAAAACCGTATCGAGATGGTCAACAAAATGGGCGTGATCGGAGAAAGGAGAAACATCGGAACATACATGGTTGTGATCGACAGTTCGCTTCTTCCAATGGGAACATCTGGTTCGGAGGCGCTTGCTGCCAAAAATTCAGGTCCTCAGGGATCCGGTAAATCGCATCCCTTGTTTACGACACTTAAACTCTATCCAAAGAGCGCCTATTATCTGATAACAAGCGGGAGCGACAAGAGTCTGTATAATCTGAATGACGGTCTCAAGCACAAGGCGCTCATTCTGACAGAGGCCCTGCAACTTCAATCCGGCCGTCAAGGGGATAATGAACTCGCATACTGCATAAGGACTCTGGTCTCGGAAGGGCACCTTAAATATCAATACACGGGATTCATCGATAAAAAGAAAGTGACCATCAAGCAGGAATTAAAAGGTCCCACATCCCTTCTGACCACAACCATTCACGGACAATTGGAGGGGCAACTCGAGGACCGCATGATCACCATCCATCCGAACACAACAGCAGAGCAGACAAGGGACATCATTTCAAGGACAGCTGAGATGGCATCCGGAAATGGGGATGGGGTTGATCAAAAGACACTTGATGCCTGGAAGCTGTTTTACCAATCACTGGAATCGGTCCCGGTGGTCATTCCTTATGCAAAGGACATCGCGGATTTCATAACACGCAAGGGGTCGCTCCCAATCTCGTCAAGGCGCGCTTTTAAGAGAGTTCTCACAACGATTAAGACCATAGCATTGATTCACCAGAGACAACGCCGCAGGGACGATATGGGAAATGTCATCGCGGAATATTCGGATTATGCCCTGGCGCAACAATTGATAGGGGATTCTTTCAGGGAATCTACTTGGAGAGGGTCAGCGCTATACGGATGACAGGATCCGGTTGATTGAGAAGGAAGGTCGGATAACGCCCCGAGCATTGTCTGAGAAAACAGGAGTTTCGACTGCAGCGATATCCCAATGGTTGAAACCACTGATTGAAAAAGGCATTTTGAGTTGGTGCGATGAAAAGGGTCATGGATTTATGGATGTTGCTGATCTTGAAAAGGCGAAGAGATCCGGACAGGGCATATTTAAAGGTTGCTGGAGGGCGACTTTCTGCCAACTGTCTTTGAATTAACCGGGGAAACCAGATGGGATAAAGAGGGAGAGCTGTATATAGCATATGATCTGCATCTGGATGGTGAAGTAGGTGAGCAGGTATATCATCAGGATGAGGAAACAGTCAGCGACCAGGACTATAATCTTTGATGATGACAGCGAGACTTCGAATGATAAACCAGCTGTTAAGGTGTTAAGCGAAAAATCGCACTCCGAGGTCTTAAAAATGGTCGATGATTTCAGAAAAAGCGAGCAGGCAAAAGGTTCTAACGGTGCAGAAAGCATCAATTTGAGCAAAGAGTTAAGTGAGATACTGTCACCGGGTCGATACGGGATGGTCAATTAAATAAGAAAGGTAAGGAGAAACAATCATGGGAATGAAATATTGTCCAAAGTGCCGGAAGGTGGTCGTGACCAAGGCACTTCAAAATTATTCGCAGGTGGATTTTAAAGGGATTCGTGGCAAGAGACGGAAAATCGCTCATCTGGAAGAGGATGGCGGGTGTGGGGAGAGCTGGTATACCGTCGAGGTGGTGGAGGATTTCTTGGTTGAGTAAAATTTGGTAAAGGGGTCTTGATACTGGCCATTGGGGAAAGGATTATCTGTGGCCAGTATCAAGATCAATTAAGGTGGAGCTGCTGGTTTGCTGAAGTGGGAAAAGCGCCCTCGGATATGGTTTTGAAAGAACTGCAGATCCGTTTTCAACTCATTATCCGTTTTGGATTTGGAATATTGACCATAGATCCGGACTGGACAAATTTTTCGCGTTGAAAGAAAAAAACGAAGTCGGACTTCGTATTTTTAGCGGCGCGTTCGGAAGTAGACTTTTAACGTCAATCCACGTTCTCTGATTTCATAGGTCTGATTGGACTATGATAGCCAGAATGTACACTTTCCCGTAGGATATGCTTAAAATAACTTAAATATTAATCAGAATAACAAAGTTGACATACTATATATTGTAGGTATAATCCTTGTACATACTAAATGTATTGCTTAACCTAATATTATTTTCCGGACTGAAGGGCTATGCGACGTTCTTAATATTTTGGTAACGTTCAAAAGTGTTGGCACGGACCAGTCGAGTGCCTGGTTTTCAATGTAATCATAGCCAACAGGTATGATCATAGATTGACTAAATAATGCACCGATAAGACCGTTTGCATTTTGGGGTTGCAAAAAATTCACGGTCTCCTTCATAAGGTTTATATCGCCAAATACGAACCTGCCGAAAGGAGACCGTGATGGAACGACAAATTCATATTACACTTCACTTTGATCTTGCAACAGGAAAAGCCAATTTAAACGAGATCGTATACTGTTTGGATCAGCTAAAAGACCAATTGATGCTGTGTATCTTAAAGGAGATTCTGATCGGCTACGACGATCTGATTGCAGAGCGCCTCAGCCACCACGGCGGGGTTATTCCACCGAGCAAAATGCGCAAGGGCCTCGGGCGCCATGTTCGTAAAAATGATCCCAAGGGCCGATTCTGCCACGGCCGGCGCATCCGCAAACGCGGCTATCGTCAGTGGCCGCGAATCATATCCACTGTTTTCGGCAAACTTAAGCTGCCCATCCGGATGGCTGAATGCCGTACGTGCGGGGCGCGGTATTCACCGCTGCTCGATGCACTGAAGTTGATGCCCTATAGCCGTAAAGAGAGCAACTTTGAACATGAGGTCATCGAAGCGGTTATCGACACCAACTATCGGCGTCTGATCGAGGGCCGATCCATTGATATTTCCCTTGGCGGCATTCACAATATCGTGGTTGGCAGCGATGTCGATCGGCTCGAAGAGCCCTCCATAGACCTTGAGGATTTATCGGCCGTTATGGCGGACGGCACCGGTTACAAACGCCAAAAAGGTGAAAAAGGCGAACTGCGCGCGGTCATTGGCATTACCATAAGCGGTGAGGTGGAACCATTGGGCACTTTTGCCAATACCGCCTGGAACGAGATCGAGTCCATCGTCAAAGATCGATTTAAAAAGACCAAAGCCGCCGGCATTCCCTTTGTTTACGACGGAGAGCCAGGCCTGGATAATTTCCTGGCCGATATCGCCGAAGCACAGCGTTGCGCCTGGCACGGCCCCCGCGGGTTATACCACTCGCTGTGGGAGGATGGGGTCAAGAAAAAGGACAGCCAGCCATATACGGACAAACTAAAGCATCTGATCGGAATCGAGCTGCCGCAAGGCGATTATGAGCTTTTAAAAGACCAAGACAAACAGGGCGTCGAAGAAAAATATCGATCCAGCAAGCTTGAGATTCTCCAGTTGATTAACTTTTTCACAGACAATGGCTACTACAAGGGTGCCGCCTATCTGGAGAACCTTTCCCGGCGCATCTTTACCAACGTTGAATTGTGGCTTAAAACCGGTGTCATCGCCCCTAAAACGACCTCGCTTTTGGAACGGATTTTTCGCGAAATCGGCCGCCGCGTTAAGCGCATCGCCTATGGCTGGTCAGATGCCGCAGTAACGAAATTATCGAAAATGATCGTTTTAAAAAAATATTCGAAAGAGAAATGGCAACAATATTGGAAACAGAAACTCGGCATCGAAGGCAACTTCAGCATCCGGCTCGTTCACGCTGAAACTGGTCCGTGCCAACACTTTTGAACGTTACCAATTTGTTACCGGTTCTTTATGATTGGGATACATATTTTTAAAATTTAAATACGCTTCGTTACTTTCGTTAAAATATTCCAATTATTAGCTTTAAAATAAGGCTTTAAAAAGAAAATGGATCGGTCCTTACTGCGTCCCATCTCAGTAAGCCCATATAATTTTTGGGCTATATCCGAGATTCCCAATTAGAGAAAACACTATAACCCATCGTATTCAGAGCCTGGTACCATTATTACAGTGTACGAAAATCTTCAGAAATCTGTGCGGGAAGATCAACGTCACCAACTGCGAGGAAAATCATATCCGTAAATGCTTGCAACGTTCGAAAACCACTGGCACGATTTTTTACAATTTTGATGATTCTGTTTAACCCTTCGGCGACGGCATTGGTTAGCCGACTTTCGATAAAAGGAATGATTCGATGCCACTGTTCTCGAACGGTTTTGACAAAATTCCGAATGGGTCCAAGACGGCTTTTCAAAGCCGTGGTCGTCCAGCGTTTCAGAAAGCGCTCTGCCGCCCATGGGGCCTTGTAATCCCAAAACTGTTCGAATTCATCTTTTAAAATCCATGCCCGGTGAATTCTTCTATTGCCTTTGCGCAATTGATTAAGGATGCGGGTCTGTCGTTTGGATCGTGTCGAAGAATGCCTGTACAGGAGCCATCTTAGGCCTTTTAAGCTCATCGACAGAGGCTTCTCGCCATTGCTCTTTGCGAACCTCATCAACGGCCTCATTGAGCTTTTTAACGATGTGAAAACGGTCTAAAACCAGTTTGGCATTCGGACAATGCGCTTCAATGGCACCGATATATGCCTGGCTCATGTCGCATGTGGCCCATTGGATTTTACCTTTTTGGTAATCACTTAACATTTCGTTGAAAAAGACATCGATGGTTTCACGGCCCTTGCCCTTGCCGACCCAAACCACACAGGAACGATCAATATCATAGACAATCGTGGCGTATTTCGCCCCTTGCAGTAGGCGATTTCGTCGATGCCAAGGGTCTTCAGGCCCCTGATTCGATGGCCTTCACGAATGCGGGTAATCGTACGATGCAGCATGTCAGAGAGCGTGGATGTCGGGATTTTCAGAATCGCTGCCGCTGCCTTTTGCGTCATCATCTGGCAATAAACCAGCATGGCGTATTCAAAACGATAGGTGACCCTACAGTAAGCGTCAGCCCATGGAATGTTTTCTTGTACCCGGCCATGGTGACGGCACAAGATTTCTTTGGGGCAATACCAAAGTAAGACCGACACCCATAAACCGGCAGATCGTGCCATATTCGGTAAGTGCCGGTTTCATTGACGATCCGACAGCGCCGATCGCATCCAGGGCAGCGACAACCATTTTTATACGGCTTAACCCACAGGTTTAAAGTTCGGTCTGCGATCATCCAATTCAAAGTGGGTTACAGCCAATTCTTTCAAATTTAAAAGATTTCTGATAAATCTGTTCACAGTCATAGGTTCCTCCCCTTATTTAAAAAACTTATGCCAAGTCTTTATTTAAGGATGGAACCTATGACGTCAAACCTGTCTCATTTTGTTTTCCGATGCGGGTCTGTAACGCAGGGCTGCGCCCTTTGCCTTACAGACCCGTATCGGCTAAGATCGCTCAACCAGATTTCAAAGATCTCAATTGTTTATCCAGTGCTTTTCCATGCACTAAATTGTTTGGGAAATCCGGATAGACCCAATTTTTGTCCTGTATATCTCCTATAGTACACAGCATGTTAAATAGTACTTGGATTGTACCAATGTAGGTAGCCTGATTAGGAATTACATCAAAGTAGATTAAAAGATTATTTTTTGAGAGTGCAGGTTTACCATAATAGGTAGTGCTGTAGCTGTGATCTGGAAATAATTTTGTAAATCGTTCAGTTTGATCCAAATCTGAGTCTAGACCTTTAATTACAAGTTCCGCGTTGTCGAGAGTAATAAAGCCGAATATGCAGTATTTACCAGGTTTAAGAGGAACGTAGAAATAGCCATTTTTCATTATTAGTTCTGAAGCAATTTGTTCATTAACACTTTGTTCACAGCAAGGTTCCTTATATGACGAATAATATTTGCTTATAATAATTTTTTGATTATTCCCTTTTAAAGGTTGCCCTATAATAATTTCTTGCCCATCTTTAAATACTTGCACTCGTCCAAAAACCAAAGCTTCCTGATCTGATGATTGGAAGTTCGCATCTGGTGATTTTACATTAGTTGCGCAGCTAAAGCAGATCGACAAAACCATAAATAAAAGCAATATATTTTTCATATTTACCTCTCGATTAAAATGAAAAAGTAAATTTGAATAACATATTAATTCACTCATTAGATTATAAGGTAGATTAAACTATGAAACCCTTAAGTGCAAGCTTAAACGTTCACCCCAAGCATAAAATCGATTTAGTATTTACAAGTAGCGGTATAAGAATTTTTCAAAACATTTTTTTAAACCGTGGTGCCATCCCGGCAAAAAATACTTATGAAATTTTTATATTTCCGACAAAGCATGAAAAATAAAGGCAGCCAAAAAGGAGCTGTTCGCAACAAGATTCGTCACGGTTCAAAAAATTGGTCAAGTTGGCCGAAATAAATATAACAATGAAAAACACATTTGGTTAAATGTCTCCGAAAGAAGCCAACGCCTCTGGCAATGAAAGTTCTTTTGGGCTTAGAAAGAGACTAATTTCTTTGAGTGGGGTGCTGTGCATCGTTTACTCGTCTTTAATTACGACTTGTTTATCTATTATGTATGCTACTTTAGAGTTCGGAATTGTTACACCACTAATATGGATTTCACCTTCAGTGTTATTATGTATAACATCATTTTCTTTAATAACAAAATCACCTTTTTCAACGGTAAAGTAGCAACCTTTTTCAATCGTAATTTTATTGTTTGATCTGATAATCTTGATATGGTTTAAACTGGGCGAGTTATAATTACCTTCTCCATCTGTTTTTTCAAATTGAGTTTTTTCTCCCAATGTATAATTATCAATTGCGTACATGGCTGCAGACTTTATAGTAAGTTGAGCATTTACTGCTGTTGATAACAATAAAAGAGCTAATATTTCTACAATAAAATATCGATAACCAATATTAAATTTCTTTTCCATGTCGTCTCCTTTCTCACATAAAGAATTATTGATTGCGGACCATTTGCCATTTTTACATATCAAATTGAGGATATACTACAAATTGTGGCCTTTTGATTTTAAAAATAATTTTGCACGGGCTCTATCAACATCAACTTTTATTTTAAGACTGGAAAATGTAAGAGGGTTTTCAAACATTCTTTGAGGCAACAATTCAGCTTATTCCGATTTTGATATAACTTTCCGCTCTCTACCTTTCATTATTTATTTGTCATCATGGCACATTAAAAGGAAACTATCCTTATCGGCTGCATTCCAAGCACCTTCGAAGGTTCTACAAACGCCCTGATTTTTATTTCATCAAGGCTTTTTGACTTTACTTTTTTCTCGCTCGACACACAGCCCGTTATAGTGAACAGTGAAAGACCCGGCGCCAATATGATTGCCATTTAAATTGAGTTCCTCATGTAGGGCTCCCTTTTTCTATCTAGAAAATTAGGAATCGCAATATGTCTCAGTGGTAAATATACTGGAGCGCAATAATTGGGCAACAGCGCAATTCACTGTCGCCTGTCAAAACTTCTGAAAAGACGGATTCAACAAAATCAGCGATACAACAAGATTTATATTGATGGATGATCTTTTTTCTCTGATCCGCGATAAATAAACTTAGGCTGAAACAATCGTAAACACTTGTTGAAAAAAAAATCGTCTTTTATCCGAATTTCAAAACTTAAATGCAAGATCTGGGTTAAATTGTAGATAGTATAATTATTTCTAACAACTGTTTTCAGTCGATTGTAAACTGTGCAAAATATTATTTAATAACGGTCAAATACGAGAAGTTGTTTCTACAGATACATTGAGTATCCACACCACCACCAATTACAGATACCATCATTCATCTATGACAGGTCTGTAAAAGCACATTTCCTGACCTCATCCATCCACCCAGGTCCTTCAAGTCCTTGCCCACCTTGAAAACTGGCAGCTTCTTCGGTGCAATCTGGAGCATTTCACCGGTTCTTGGGTCCCGCCCTGTATATCCCCATTCTATTTCTCACCAGACGTTATGTATTCAATATCTTTAACTATACCATGATGTGTGGTAATGATGAGAGATTTGTTATAAATTTTATAACTCTTAAACTGCTCATATTTATAGACAACTGCTTCACTTTCAGTATCCTTAATTAGAGGAAATATGTATTTACCTTTTGGTTCTCCTAAAGCAGCGATGACACCATCAAGTGATGTTTCTCCTTTTTTAATGTTGTTTAGCTTTGAATCGTCAAAGTCTGAATGATCTTCTTTGAAAGTGCTCGTAAAATCGTATCCGACCAATAAATCATCTAAAAAATAAAATGTCATGGCTCTTGCAGGAGTAATCCCTTCATATACAGGGGTACTGCCAACAGATGCATAAGCGTAGGTAATAAAATCAACCGTTTTTTCATTAGTTAATTTGGTTCCTTTTTGATAGGGCTTGCCAAATTTGTCTGTTATATCTTGTTTGGTTGTTTGTTTTATTGATAATGATTCGTTCTCTGGCTTTACAAAGTTTGAACCTGCGCATGAAATAACAAATAAAAAAATTAAAGAAGTTACTGAAATTTTGATGTAACTTGCCATGTGACCCCCTTAATTATTATTGATAATAGATATTATCGAGTTTATAAATGAAGCTTTTAGAAGCACTTTCCTTTGGAAAATCTGATAAGTATTCGATTGCTACGATATTTCCTGCTAAATCTCTATCGGCGTAATCCGTTTACGCTAAAATCTTTTGTCGGGTCTATTTTTTTATTTCGAATTGAACAAAATCTTATTATTTGTATCCCTAATTAAAAAAGATTTAAAAAGAATACCCCCTAGCATAGTTAATGTTATTGTTATCGTAGGCACGGGTTTGGATCGCCCACCAACTCACGTTACCGTAGCCAAGGTTTTCTGCCTGATTTATCAGAGAGTTAGGAATAGTTAAAGTCTCTGAATTTGGATTTGTCGAAATGTAAACAAGCGAAGTATAATCGTTGGCCATGAGAACAACTCGCAATTGGTTAACCTTATCCCAGTTTTCCTCACCCTTTGGATTGGTCCAACTAATTACGAGATCACCATCATTTGAATATAAGCTGTCCATCGTATTAGCATCTACAAATGGCAATACTAATTTCCCCGGATATGAAAGATCTATAGTTGCCTCTATTTTTGAAAATATGTCATTTGAATTGTCAGAAGCATTTTTTAAATTAATGTTAATCGTGGCTTGACTACTAGAGTTGTAATCAGCCCAAGATGAACCATAGTCGTAAGTGTACTCAATAGAAGAAAGGTTAGACTGCAATGGTATTTCAAAAACAACTTTAATTTTCGATCCTTCGACGAGGGCCGTATTACTAGATAAACTGTTTGGATTTTCAAACTGTATGCCTTCAATACGAGCATCAAAAAGAGGATATGTATTAGAATCATTGTCAGTCAAAAAAATAATACCCTCTAAAGATTTATTGAATATAAAGCCACATTTTATCTCCACTATATTCAATTCAGCTACAAAAAAAACATTTCCAGCTTTAGGGGTTTCAGAAGAATTAAATTCATCAGGAAGACGATTCAGTTGTTGAGTGCTATCAACAGAAATTTTAATGCAATCATCTTCAGTTTCCATGTTCCCAATTTGTTCACTCCCAGTAACTATTTCAAGCCGGTAGTTTCCTGCAGGGATATTATCGAAATCTGCCACGAAGCCACCATCTGGAAATTGCTGCGGAGGTTTGCATGATGTAGTACTGCAATCGTAAAAAAGGGCATCAGTCGGAGGGTAGAAAGTAGAACGGGTGGGGGTGAGTACGCTACCAGAGGAATCTTTTATCCGGAAAAGAATCCCGTCTGCATTAACAATCGGTGCTCCATCCTTAGTGACTTCAACCCATGCAGTATAAAGATTTCTTGATGGATCCGGGTAATTGCGATATTGTAAATAAGCGTCTTCTATAGAATAAGAAGAAACAAGAGGTGGAGCACCGTAAGTCGCGGAATATACCGAAGAGCCTTCCATCATGGCATTACAATTGGAATTATACCCGGACCAAGAAATATTACAAGTACTAGTGGTTGCGCTTGTGAATGTACAACTAATTAAAAAATCTAATGAAGATATAGTGCCTTCCCAAGCGAAAGCATTGTCTACTACCTCAATATTAGCATTGATGGTTGGATTACCATCGTAATTGACATTGCATACGGTTCCGTCTGCCGTTCCGGAATATTTCCAAGATAATGAATCGACTATAATAGACCCCTGTCTTAGTGTGAAAGAAATGTTGTCTCCTGACCAAGCTCCTAAAGTCGGCGAAAATGTCTGTGGTTGGTTAGTGGGGCTAGGAGTTCCTCCACCATCGCCACCACCACCTCCGCAGTTTATTAAAGAAATAAGCATAAATAATAATATAAAAATGTGGTTAAAAAAAGTATGCTTTGACAATAAGTCTGTCCGCCTTGATAGTTTTTTCATCTACCTCTTCCTTTTTTTAAATATAAAATTATTTTTGGGAACCGCTTCTTGTAATTCGTGAAAAAAAACAATTGATTAAAAAGTAACGAAAAACAATGAGGTTAGTACTGTTTGTTGTAGAAGTGAATAATAAAGATTTTTGTTCTCAAAACCTTTTATGGTCAAATTGTTATAGATGTAAAAAGACGATGTGCACCTACTGAATCATACTGCGGAATAAGAATCGTTAAATAAAAAAAGCCCCCAGACTATCTAATGATTTCCGGGGGCCTCGAAATGAGAATATAAGACGCCTTATTATCATAACGCGCCATCTTTCCTGATAGATCAATGAAACAATGGGTTATGAAAGCTTTTTTTGATTTTTTCATAATTTCATTATATTTGTCAATATAATTTAAGAAATTATTTGTTGGTAAAAATATTTTTATCTGATCTGGCCCAAAAGTTTCAAGAACAGTCTTATATGTCATTGATTTTATATTAAATTGTCATACAATATTAAATAATGCCCAAACCCTAAAATTTCCGAGAACAAAACAATAAAAATGCCACTTCCACCACCCAAACAACTAACAGCATACGGGACATACCTGTATTTCACAGAACCAGGCACTCTGGAAACCTTCATGCGGGATTACCGTCAGATTCTAACGTCCCAATTTCAAAATGTCAGAATCGAAGGCGGCGGGGAATATTGGACTTGCGGTCAGGAACACGATCCCAGGAATTGGAACTGGAAACCCTGGTATCACCTTGAGCGGCTGTGTCGAAAACGCGGAGTCAATGATTTCGCTGTAAGGGAAATCCTTGAGGAGAACCTCGGAAGGAAGCTGGATTGCGAGTGCCAGGTCCTGTTCGATGAGAGGGAATTGCGGAAGGAAGCGCCTAGAAGGCAATTCGGGGTTGATTTTGACAGCGGGGAGGTCGGATTGGTGGATTGAGACGGAACTGCAGAACCGATTTCAGGGACAATGCGAAATGGAATTTGGAATTTTGGGGTCAGGTGACGGGATGGTTGGATTTTCGGTTTGGAGAGGGAAATCGGTTGTGGACAAGGGGACAGGTTGCTGCTCGTTGACAATTTGATTAGAGCATCATAAAGGTAGAGATTATGATAGCCAGAAAGTATATGAAATTTCAGTGAGTTGAAGGTATCAAGGTATTTAGCGATTTTGGTGTCAAAAACGGCAAACCGCATAATATATAATGTTCGGCACCATAAAAGGAGGTAATATAATGTGCAATTCCAGATCGTGTTTTCTATTTGTGATTTTTTTTATTGCCATCTTGGCCTGTCCTTTGGCAGGTTTTACTCAGGATAATCAAGTAGAATTTGAAAACCAATCTGGACAAATAGCCTTGGTCAAACTAATCGGACCAACCATGAAAGAAGTTATTGTGCCAATCAATTCCAAACTTTCAGTCACCGCTCTGCCGGGCAGCTATTATATACTGGTTCGTTATGGTACTTCTGACAATTACCAATATTCAAAAGGTGAGAAGTTCAATGTAACTGAAACAACCACAAAGAGATCGAAAACTACAATAACTCTCCATAAAGTAATCGGTGGTAACTATGACGCCAAGCCAATTTCCGAGAATGAATTCGCTGCTTCACCTTCCAGCACTTCTATTGTTAACAAGAAAAGTCCCCCAAAAGAATCTGCAGAGATTTCCTGGATTGAATCAACAGATGTGAGCTTTGACGGAGAGATTGGTTTTGCTCAAGATACAATGGGTTCAATGAATGAACTAATCGCTAAATACAAAAGAGGTGAGAAGGGTGTAAAAATATATGCGGACGGAAAAATAGTTACTAATAGTGGAAAAGTTTTGGCAGTTTTCAATGAAAAACCTGCAAAAATTGTATCAATTGGCGATTCTGAGTATTACCAGTTCGATGAAGGTGATTGGCGATTTCGTTCAAGTACAAATCGTTTTGAAAAATATCGGAAAATATTCCATAAGGAAAAATGAAAAAGCTCAAATAAAGTTATCTCTTGTAAGCGGGAGCAGAAAGGGATCCATAAAGGTATATAAATAACGTCGAATCTGACGTTTAGTGGACGCAAAAAAATGCGCCACTGAGCCTTTCGTTAAAATTTCTGCTATTAAACACACCGTTCATTAACCCCTAAATCCGGACCATAACCAAACCCTATTTAAAAAGAAAAAAGGCAAGCCGAATCCTGACTTGCCTTTTTCCGTTTGGTGGTTTCCAGCGGTGCAGTTTTGCTTGTGAGATGCACTTACACCCGAGAAACTCCTTCCGAATGATTCCGAGAACCCTGTTTGTTTAATTTTAACCGCCGTGTCAACGAAAGTTCGAATTACGGTAGTTTTTCATGGTTGTGTAGTGGTTGGGAATCAATCTATTCTTTTCAAGAATAAGCACGAATCAATCCGCATGCAACAAATTCCCCTGTCAAAGATGATGCTAATTTACAGGCACTTGCAGATTACAGACAAGCGATCGATTA